>CAKSCV010000007.1 GCA_934444645.1 uncultured Eubacteriales bacterium
GCAAGAATTTTCTTAAACATAAATATGAAACACATCCTTTTTCTTTTTTCGGATAATATTATTTTACCACAAAGGAGGCATATCTGTAAATAGTCGAATTTCACAAATATTTAAAAAGTATTTGTGAAATATTACCAATTTGCACGTGGGACGTGCTGCCCCGAATGGGGCAAAAATTTTCCATAAGATGGAAAGAATCGCCGCCAAGGGCGGCGACCGGTTGCCGCAGGCAACAAAAAAGGCGGCATAGCCGCCGGAAGAAGCCGCGGAGCGGCAAAAGGATTTAATTGGATTGCACGAATTTGTAGTTTTGTATGCTGATTCGAGGTTTGGAGAACCTCGGAGCTTCCTTAAAAAGGTTTTAATTGTTGCGGTGCGAAGCTGCGGCTGCGGTATGCTGATTCGAGGTTTGCAGAACCTCGAAGCTCCCTGCAAAGGGGACGTTTTTACGTTCTTTTTGCGTCGTGCAAAAAGAATCAAAAAGCATGCTCGGACGTGCAAAAAGTTGCCGGTGGCAAGTTTTTGTGCGTCGGAGACCGCCGAAACAGGGAGAATTGCGAACGGACGTGAGCAAGGCGACCATGTTTCAAGGAGATTGAGGTTTGCGAACCTCTGGACTCCGGGGACGATTCAAAGCTCTGCCGGAATTTATTTGGCAGAAACCTCCGACGGCACGTGCCGAAACCGGTTTTGCTCACAAAACGGCGGCGAAAAGGCTTTGAATCGGTGCGAAAGGGTTACCGTAGTGCAGACGCAAGACTGATGTTTTTCGAAAAAGGATTGTTTTACTGCAAGCTTACAGTAGGTTTTTGCAGATGAAATTTGTAGCTGCGCGTTAGCTTTGGTGCGGTGGAAAGTTGGAGTTTTGGTGTGCTTAAAAAGCTTTTCTTTATCGGATAGCTTTGTATGAGCTGAAAAAAACAGCCCTTTTCCGCAAACCAAAAGTTTTCCATTTACAGAAAACTTTACGAACTTCACTCAAAGCCGTTTTTTACGCACAAAAACCTCTTTTGCATGTGCCTTTCTTCGCTGTCGGCAAAAAATTCCCATTTTCACAAACCAAAAGCCTTTCTTTATGCACAAACCTTTCCTTATTCCCACCCAAAGCAATCCTTTTCCACCCTCCGCTGCCCATTCGCACCACCCTTAACCTACTGTTTGCAAAGAATACAGCTGTTCTTTTGCTCTTCGCTCTAATTTTGTGCTGTAAAGCCCGAACCTCGCACCGATTCAAATCATTGCCGGCGATACCCGGAAACTTGCAGTTTTCAGCATAGCCGGTTACCTGATGAATGCCAGTCATTTCAGAAAAAATCACGTATCGACCGGCGATTTGAATCGAGGTCGCAGGACGGAGTCCCGCGTGCTTTTTGGTTACTTTTTGCACGATGCAAAAAGTGACAACCCGTTCTCCCTCGCAGGAAGCTTCGAGGTTTTGCAAACCTCGAATCAACGCACTGCAGCCGCAGCTTCGCACCGCAACAATTAAAACCTCTTATAAAGGAAGCTTCGAGGTTTTGCAAACCTCGAAACAGCATACACAAACAACAAACTCATGCAATCCAATTAAATCCTTCCGCCGCCCCCAGCGGCATCTTTTCGGCGGTCTCCGACGCACAAAAACTTGCCACCGGCAACTTTTTGCACGTCCGAGCAGCATTCCCGGCGGCTATGCCGCCTTTTTTGCTGTCAAGCAGCAAAAAAAGAGCCGCCGCGGCTGCGGCAGCTCTTGAACAGATGCTTCAATTTTCAGATTAAAGTCCGCCGTAATCGGCATTGAACTCTTCCACCGCTTTTCTTGCGGAGGATTCGCGTGCCGCATAGAACGACGAGAAATCGCGCGTGGTGGTTTTGGAAAGGTCGCGGCCGACCGACTGCAAAGGACCGCCGGCAACGTAGCCGATATCATAAATGATGCTGTCCTTGATGAGATCCATCATTTCTTCGGATTCTTCATCGCGCGCATACTTGGATTTGAGCGACTTTTCGTAGAATGCCGGGATAACGTCTCTGTGACCGTAGGCGGCGAGCGCTTCGGTGATGGCACCGGTGCGGTTGACATCCGAAACGCTTATCGGAATGACAATGAGCGGAGCCGCGCCGTTGATGGCGGTGGAGTAGTCGTCGTTTTCGTCAAACTTCGGATACGGAATGATACCGAAATCGTCGTCCATGTTGCGAAGTCCCTGTGCCGAGCCGAGACCGCCGGAGGTCATCATCGCACGTCCCGATTCAAAAATGCCCGGGCCGGTGTAATTGATATTGCCTTCGGTGAACTGCAAGAAGCAGGCTTCGTTGTTCATCAAGCTGAAGAACTCGTCGAAGATCTCCACCGTTTTGTTGGAATATAACGTTAACTCCAACGCGCCTTCGTCGTTTTTGTCGTAAATCTTTTGACCGCCGGCATACAGCACATTGATCGGTGCTGCCCATTCGCCGGTGGTAAAGCCGAACTGATCGTCTTCAGGCTTCATTACGCCGTCACCGTTGAGGTCGGCACTGCCCTTTTTGGCGTAGTAAGCGAATTCATCGAATGTCCAATCGCCGTCTTTTACCGTTTCGTAGGGATAATCAAAGCCCTTTTCGTCAAAGATACGTTTGTTGAACAGCAAACACATGGCACTCGACAGACCGGACAGCGAAATGTCGCCGTCGAGAACGTACAGCTTTCCGTTGACGGTGCAGTTGTCGTTGATGTTCTTCGACCACCACGGCATATCCATATGAATGGTGGAAATGTCATGAATGTTGTAACCGGCGCCCTGCACGGCATAGGCAAAGGCAGCACGGGAGTGTGCAAAAATAACGTCGTAAGCGTCGTCGCCGGCGAGGATCGAGTTTAATGCGTCGGTGTCGTAGTTGGAGTGAGAGGATTCGGAAGCGGAAATGGTGATGCCGTACTTTTCTTCGACGTTCTTGTTGCGGCGGTAGATAGCGTCGTCGACGATATCCTCTTGGCCTTCCTCGAAATACTGGGAGTTCAAGTTTCCTTTGCGCACGAGAATGCGGTAATTGTAGCCGTCGTAGGTTTCTTTGGACAGCACCGCGTCATAATCGATATTTTCGGAATCGGAAGATGTACCGGTGTCGCCGGTACCAGTCTGCTCGGTGGGAGCTTTGGGTGTGTCGGAGCCGGAACCGGAAGGCGTTTCTTTTTTGTCGCACGCGGCGAAAGAAAGAACCAAACCGGCCACGAGCAATGCGGTAAGTACTTTTTTGAGCATAATGTGCCTCCTTTTTCAGATAGCACTATTTTACCATAAAAACGGCTTTCTGTAAAGGTGCATTTTCCACAAAATCGACAGGCCGTTTTACAGCAAAATGCCAAATTGCAAAGACGAACCGCGAAAACTATGCATTTTTGGCAGATGTTTCCGGCTATCGGCAGAGAAGGTATCCTTCGACGGAAAGATTCCGCAGCTTATTGGAAGAACCGTCATAATCAAAGTTGATGCGAAACGGCACAAAATCGATGTTTTCGGCGATCGGATACGGCGGCAGAGTAAGATCGTCGTAATATCTTTCGCCGTAGGTGTCAAATAACGTCCCGGAATACGTGTTAAACGCTTGATAGGGAATGCTGTATTCCGTTCCGTCGGAAGCGGTGAAGCGGAGATTCTTGCCCGAGTTGTCTTCGATCCGCAGGTATATGTGCTTGATAAAGGCATACTCCGCAATGTCCATGCCGTCGTCCAGCATTACACCTTTATAATTACACCAAACGAAGTCGTATTGCGCATCCGGCCGGTCGAATCCGAAATTGGCTTTCACACCGACACTTGTCAGATAAGAAGGAAGATTATCGGAATAACTGTTCAGATAATCATACGCTTCGGTGATTTTCTGTTTGGCTTGTTCGGGTAAATCGTCCTTTTGGACGATTTTTCCGTTTTCGAACATACCGTTTTCGCGCAGAACCTGCTTGAGTGCCGCGCTTTGCTGCCATAACGGCAGATTCACGACGTTGAGCGGCGTTACCGTAAGAACGATTACCAAAACGGCGGAAAAACCGAGTGCGTGCGAAATGCCGATTTTCCGCACGAACGAGCCGACCGCTATGGCCAGCGTGATGGCCATGAAAAGAAGCAGCACCATACGCGACAGCGTCAAACCGTAGTAATAGATGCGCACACCGACGGCGATACCCTGCATAAGCAGTACCGGAAGCATCAATAGTCCGCCGAAGCGGCGGAAAAACCGCGCAAGCGGCTGTGAAGGCGCAAACACGCTGACGGCAAACAGGTTAAATAGGTACAGCATATCGGCCATGACGGTATAGGAATTGACGCCGCCGTCCGGCAGATGGAGCGAACAGGCGATTTTGATGAGATACAGATACAAAATGCCGAGTAACAGCAGAAAAATCGGCAATTCCGCATAGGCAAACACGACTTTGTAGGCTTTGCTCGGTGTGCGTTCTTCGGAAGCCGGTTCGCCAAAAACCGGAATGCCGGATAAGAAGACAAACACGCTTAAATCAAACGCAATGACAAGCAGCGCAAGCGGTATGTTTGAGCCGTAATAGCTGCCGAGCACCAATTCGCAGAAAGCGGTATAACAGCCGGATGAGCCGAGCCATACGACAAGACCCGTGCCGCAAGCCGTGAAAGCCGCGTGCACCAAAGCGGCTGCCGCGCGCAGGTTTTCATCGTCTTTTATGAGTAACCGCACGGCGAAAAGCACAGCTGCAGCGGCAAGTCCGCACATGCCGACGGTCACATAGACCTGAATTTTGGCGATAAATAACAACCCGAACGACACTGCGATCAAAAGGCTGGTTGCGATATAGGCGGCAAGATATCGTGCGCGGCTGCCATCCGAGATGGCGCTCTTTTCGTGCCACAGCTCACACGCAAGAAACAAAAATGCGCCGAGGCCTGCCGAAAACAGACTGTATTTCGTAACATTATTTGTTTCTCCGAAAATCATAATAAAGCTGATGACGGACGTGAGAAGCACGCACGCGCTTGTACAGGGAAACCGGCGCACGGAATAAGCGGAATTTTTGAAGAAAGCGACTAATTTTTCTCTTGTTTTCATGGTACAAACCCTTTCATGAAAATTTGAAACGGATTTCATATTTTCATTATAAAGGAAAATGACAGCCGGGTCAACCGTATTTTGCCGAATTAAGAAAATGTTAAAAGCTTTTTCTGTATTTTGACAGGTATTTGTGCGTTGCTGCCGTTCACACTAAAAACGGCGTTTCAAAGAACGCAGCCGCACGGAAGCTTCTTTGAAATGCATGAAAAGAAAGGAAATCCATGCATGAAAAAGATAAAAATGACAGTTATAATTCTCTTGTGTTTTGCGGCAGCTTTGCTTCTTGCCTCCTGCGGCGGAAACAAAAATCCGACCACCGGCACAAACGATAATACCATCGGCACGGGCGCGCGCGGCATGACCGGCAGCACCGGCTCCGGCACAAGCACGGCCGGCAACGGCACTGCTACCGATTACGGCAGCGGCACGGGCGGCGCGGTCGGCGGTGCCGTCGATGAAGCCGCACGCGGCGTGGCGGATGCGGCGCGGGATGCGGCGGATGCAGTCGGCGATGCGATGGATGACACGGCTCGTCCCGGTGCCGGAAACACAACGGGCAAGTAAGCGTTTCGTTTATGTAAGCTTGTGTGAAAAGAAACCCGACAGGCGCTTGCGGAGTGCCTGTCGGGCATTTTTTTCGGCAATCCTTAAGAAACACTTGACAAACTACCGTTCGGAAGCTACAATGCTTTTGATATCACAAGTGCAGGGAGATTGCCGCATGGAAAAAAACAATACGAAGCAAGCCATTTTGGATACGGCATTGGAGCTGTTTTCGGTGCAGGGTTTTGAAGCAGCGTCCGTTTCCCAGATTGCCGATGCCGTCGGCATTCGCAAGGCCTCTGTATACAGTCACTTCGGCAGCAAGCAGGAACTGTTGGAGGCATTGCAGGAACAGGTTTTGGAGAACTATCAAAAGCATTCTGTTTTTGCAAAGGCAGCCTGGGACGACCCTGCCTATACAAGGGATAAACAGGCGATGACGCCGGATGCCGTCATACAGATGCTTCAGAACCATGTGTATTATATTCTCCATGATCCGCAGATCTGCCGTGCGCGTAAAATGCTGACCATCGAGCAGTTTCGGAATCCGCAGTTAGCTGCACTGCAAACCAAGCAGAACTACACGGACGTCATGCACTATTGTACCGGACTGATACGGTTTCTTATGGAGCAGGGAATGTTAATGCGCGGCGATGCCGAAATCATGGCAGCACAGTTTTGCCTGCCGATTTCTGCCTGGATCGGGCTCTGCGACCGGGCTCCGGAGCGTGAGGCTGAGGTGATGACGCTTATGGAGCGGCATATCCGGCAGTTTTTCCGCATATATCAAGGACACTGACGCGTCCTGCGAGCAAGCCTGGCGCGCGTTTGCTTTTCACAGGGCGGTCCGGAAGGCACAGATCAAAAAACAAAGAAGAGGAAAGCCGTATGAATTATCTTCGTATTACCAAAGAGAATATTGACAAGGAACATATTTGCTGCGCGATGAGCGGTAAGCAGAGTCTTACGAAAAAGGAATGGCTAAAAAAGCGCTTTGACGAGGGACTGGTTTTTTACCGCAGCCAAGAACGCGGCAAATGCTTTATCGAATATATCCCGGCAGAAAATGCATGGATTCCCTTAAAGGCAGACGGTTGGCTGTACATCAACTGCTTATGGGTCTCCGGCTCCATGAAGGGGCACGGGTATTCGAACGATTTGCTAAAGGAATGTATCCGCGATGCCAAAGCACAAGGCAAGAAAGGCGTTTGCATTCTGTGTGCCGAGGGACGAAAACGGGAATTTCTTGCCGATCCGAAGTTTTTGGCTTATAAAGGCTTCCGGACAGCGGATGTTTCCGACTGCGGCATCAACCTGATGTACCTGCCCCTTATACCGGAGGCAGCACCGCCGAAATTTAAGGAATGCGCCGTACATCCGGCGGTCAGGCAGAGCGGCTTTGTTCTTTATTATACAGACCAATGTCCGTTTACGTACTATTGGGTGCCGAGGGTGGAAGAGACCGCCAAAAAGCACGGCATTTCGCTCAAGGTCATTCACATTACCGACAAAGAAGCCGCACAGAATGTGCCTGCGCCGGTCACGACCTATGCGTTGTTCCGGGACGGCCGGTTCTTGACGCAGAGCATTCAGTCGGATAAAAAGTTTCTGACCCTGGCAGGGATCACGGACCGGACGGATACAGCCGGAGAAAACGCATAGCATATTAGAAAGCAATCTGTTTTCGGCAAATCCTGCGTGACGATTCAAGCTGTACGTTCGCGGAAACCGGCGATAGCAGAGATTCCAAAAAATTTACAAATAAACGGAGAGTTTTTTTGTGCAGCGGCTTGAGAAAAAAAGCGTTCTGTGCTATAATTTATCCGTGTTCGTGCGTCCTTTGCGATTGACAGCACGAATCCTTGAAAGCGGGATACAGCCCGAAGGTGCTGCAAAAGGCTGTCGGGTTATGCCGGCGGCGGAGCGGAAATGGTGTAAAAATGGTGTAACAGCCGCGATACCGAACGCTGAAGCTCCTTATAAATCAAGGAAAATCGAAGGAGAATGAGTCTATATGAAATTAGGTATCGTCGGTCTTCCGAATGTCGGAAAGAGCACGTTATTCAATGCAATCACCAATGCCGGTGCGGAATCAGCCAACTATCCGTTCTGTACCATTGACCCGAACGTCGGCATCGCACCCGTTCCGGACAAGCGTCTTGACGTGCTTGCCGAAATGTACCATCCGAAAAAATACACACCGGCCGTCATCGAATTTGTCGATATCGCCGGTCTTGTCAAGGGCGCGTCCAAGGGCGAGGGACTCGGCAACAAGTTTCTGTCCCATATCCGTGAGGTGGATGCGGTCGTACACGTGGTTCGCTGCTTTGATGACGATGATATCATCCATGTCAACGGCGTTGTCAATCCGGCAGACGACGTGGCTACCATCAATTTGGAGCTGATCTATTCGGATATCGAAATCGTGGAACGCCGCATCGAACGTGCCAAAAAAATCTTAAAGGGCGATAAATCCGTGCAAAAGGAGATCGACCTTTTGGAAAAGGTGCTTGCGGTTCTCAACGACGGCAAAAAGGCAAACACCCTCGATTATACGCCCGAGGAACGCGAAATCCTGCGCGATGTGCCGCTTCTTTCCGCAAAGCCGGTCATTTACGTTGCCAATGTCAACGAAGATTCGGTCGGCAGCGACCTTTCCGGCAACCAATATTATATGGCGCTCAAAGCCATTGCCGATGAGGAAAAATCGGGCATTATCCATATCTGTGCCGGTTTGGAGGCTGAGATCAGCGAGTTAGAGGGCGAAGAAAAAAAAGCGTTTTTGGCTGAGCTCGGTATTGAGCAGAGCGGTCTTGACAATCTTGTTTCGGCGTGCTATGACCTTCTCGGCCTTATCAGCTTCTTGACGGCAGGTCCCGAA
The DNA here is from genome assembly GCA_934444645.1 of uncultured Eubacteriales bacterium. Lineage (GTDB taxonomy): Bacteria > Bacillota > Clostridia > Oscillospirales > CAG-382 > UMGS882. Next base: position 8,468 of record CAKSCV010000007.1, read on the forward strand.
GAAGTGCGCGCTTGGACCATCACGCGCGGCACCAAAGCACCGCAGGCGGCAGGAAAAATCCACACCGATTTCGAACGCGGCTTTATCCGTGCCGAGGTCATTTCGTTTGACGATCTGGTTGCATGCGGCTCGACGGCGGTTGCCAAAGAAAAAGGCCTTATGCGTTCCGAAGGCAAGGAATATGTCATGCAGGACGGCGACGTGGTTCTGTTCCGCTTTAATGTTTGAGAAACACGGTATTGCTGTTTTACACAAAAAAACGGCGTGTCAACTGTGCAACAGTAACAATCTTTGAAATTGCTGTTGAAATTGCGCGGTAAGTGTGCTATACTTATCCATACGATATTATGCGAGAATTTGCTCAAAGGAGAAAACCCTTATGAAAAAGCTTACATTCGGCATTCTTTGCCTTGGTGTGTGCGTGTGCTTAGCGCTGTCCTCCTGCTCAAAGCCCGAGGAAGAAAACACCGATAACCCGACCGGCGGCGAACAAAATTCCGATCTTGCCGGAATCGTTTTGCCGAAGGATGAGGACGAAGAAGTCGTTGTATACGAATACGATTGGTCCTCGGACGGTGCAACGCTCATCGCCTATAACGGCGATTTTGAAGAGGTTAACCTCGAGGAAACGGTCATCCGCATGAAGAAGGAAAAGCAAAAGAAGACCGTTACCGAAGAAGTGACCGATAAAGACGGCAATGTGACGACCGTCGAAAAGGAAGTCGAAGAAACCGTCGAGGTTCCGGTGGAATATACGCTCATCGGCATTGATGCCGGCGTCTTTATGAACAATGAGACCGTCAAAAAAATCACCATTCCGAATACGGTGACCACCATCGGCGAAGCGTGCTTCCAAGGCTGCACGGCTCTTGAAGAAGTGAAGCTGCCGGAGGGACTTACCGAGATCGGCCCGCGTACATTCTATGGCTGCGACGCATTAGTCAGCTTAAACATTCCGGATACGGTGACCACCATCGGTCAGTTTGCTTTCGGCGAATATTTCAAGCAGACGGAATGGTATAAGAACCTCCAGGGCACGTCGGTCATCGTCGGCGACGGCATTCTGCTCAAATACAACGGCGGCGCAAACGTTTCTTACGGTGATGAAGTCAAGAAGATTGCCTACTACGCCTTTACCGATTCTGCGGCACAGACCGTCCGTCTTTCGGACGCGACCGAGGAAATCGATGCGCTTGCATTCTATCGCTCGGGCGCAACGGTGGAGGTTCCCGAAGGCTCGGCACTCTACAATACGCTCCGCTTGAACAACATCAAAGTTTCTACTTATGGCGGCGGCGCGGCTCATACGGAAGCAACCGATACGGGCGCGGAAGACGTCGCAGCGGAGAAATAAAGACCGGACACAAAAGCGGGTATATAGAAAAGCCAAAAGGCAACGCGGAAAAAGCGTTGCCTTATCTTTTTTGTGCATAAAACCGTCGCAGGATGAACTCATCCTGCGGCGGTTATTTACACCTCATTGTTATAATACTTCCGAATCAGCTCGGCAATGCTTTCCGCAACCTTTTTATACCGGAAATCCTCATGCTCCCACAGATAAATGCCGTCCTTCACCGAACCATCGTCGGCGAAAAGATACCCGTAATAATCGCCGCAGCCGTTGGCGGCAAAGAGTAAAAGGTGCTTTAGCGGCTCCCAAAGTGCTTTTTCGTCGTCATCGGCGTTTTCGAAGCATTGTCGGTTCAGACGCGCGTTTTCCGCAATTTCATCGGCTGACAGCAGAAGCCATCGGTCGCCGTTGGTTTCGCGAAGCAGCGTTTTCAATTCCTCCGGAAACGGCAGGCCGACGGCTTTTTCGGTTTCCCGTATGGTTTCCTCCGAACACGGCTCCTGCAGCACGGCATAGGTATATTCCTTCAAATACGGCGTTAACAGCTCCCGGTACATGGTTCCTCCTATACGGCCTGTAAGGTTCTCAACTTGTAAAATTCGCCTTTCTTTTCCATCAGCTCGTCAAATGTGCCCATTTCGACGCATTTTCCCTCTTTGATGACGGCGATCTTGTCGGCATTTTTTATCGTAGACAGCCGGTGCGCCACGATAAAGGTGGTGTGTCCGGCACTGAGGTTGTTGATGGCGTCCTGGATCTGGCGTTCCGAAACGCTGTCAAGTGCGCTGGTGGCTTCGTCGAGAATGATGACCTCGGGATTGCGGATGATGGCGCGTGCAATTGAAAGCCGCTGGCGTTGGCCGCCCGAAAGGTTGGCTCCGTGTTCCTCAAGCGGCGTGTCCACGCCCTGCGGCAGGGAATGGATGAACTCGGTAAGGCGTGCCGCTTCCAATGCCGCATACAGCTTTTCATCGGTAATGTTTTTTAAGCCATACGTGATGTTTTCCCGGATCGTGCCGGTAAATAACACGCTGTTCTGCGGCACGATGGAGATATGCCGGCGGTAGGCGTGCAGATCGATATCCGTGATATCGTGCCCATCCACCGTAAGCGTGCCGGATTTCGGCAGATTAAAGCCGATGATGAGATTGAGCAGCGTTGTTTTTCCCGAACCGGATTCGCCGACAAAGGCAACTGTTTCACCGGCGTTGACCTTGAGGTTCATACCGCGTAGCAGCGGTTGGTCGTCCTCATACGAGAAGTATACGTCCTTGAATTCGTAATCGCCCTTTAAGTCGGTCAGCTTGATTTTGCCGTTGTTGTCCTCGATATCCATGGAGGAAAGGATCTCGCCGACCGAGGAAATCGATTCGAAGCCCTTGGTCAAAATCGGCAGCAGCCCGATGATGGACGAGACCTGCCCGGTAAGCATGGTGAAATATTGTTGATATAATGAAATATCGCCGACTAAGATCTTGCCGTTATACACCATGAACGCCGAGAATAACAGGCACAAAAACTGGAATAACTGGAACATGACCCAGGAGATCGAGCCGAACAACGCCGTCACCATATCGAGCTTGAAGCCGGTGTTGGCAAGCGTGTTGAGAATGGAGGTCATTTTGTTGACCTCTTTGTTTTCCAATGCATGGGCACGCGTGATGGGCGTCATTTCGACCATGTCCATTAGGTTTGCCGAGGTGTTTTCCATGTTTTTGCGGAACGAGCGGTTGGAGGAACCGATGGGTCTGCGGAACGCCCGGACGGTTGCCACGGCGCAGGGAATGCACAAAAGGAAGAATGCAAACACCGTGAGGTTGGAGGCAAGCACCACACAAAGCGCGGTGATCATGTTGATGATAATGCCGGGAATGGTGGTAAACAGGTGGGTAGACAGTTCATGAATGGTTTCCACGTCGCGCATGAGCTTGGATTGGATGCGGCCGGACTGCATTTCCTTGTGGAAGGTGATAGACAGCTGTTGGAGCTTACGCACCATGGCACCGCGAAGGCCGGCTTCCACCTTGCGCGAAACAATGCTGTGATATTTGATATGCAGCATGTGCGTCGGAATATTGAGGAAAAACAGCGTCGTCATGACGATGATGTACACGATGAGCCGGTGCGAAAAATCCGGCGTTGGGTGCGTAACAAGGTTGATGATCTTTGCCGTGACAATCGGCAGCGCGATGACCGGCAGGGTCTTGATGAAGTAGAAAAACAACGAAATGAGAATTTCCGGCGTGTACTTTTTGTACATCTTAAAAAGGATCTTAAACGGTTTGTCACCCGACCGGATATAGGTGTCAATAAGCTCCTTTTCGAGAGCTTTGACTTCTTTGTCGGTAAAGACCTCGTCTTTTCCTTGGCTTTTGCGTGCGTTTTCCTTGGCTTCGGCCGGAGCCGGTGCGCCTTTGAAGCTTTTTTCGCTGCTGTCCCGCTGTTTTTTCATGGCGAGTTCCTCCGTGGAGCGTGTTTTTTGTGACACGGTCTTCCCGTTTTTGTTCGCCATTACCTTACCAAAATAAAACGTATTTGTCAAGGGGTAAATGCAAATTAAAAAAAGTTTTTTCGACACAAAAAATTCCTGCCGCATTTTGCATGTCACGGCAGGAAAAACAGAACCCGAAACGTTATTGCAGGGTCTTTTGATTAACGGCTGAAACCGGTGCTTTTTCGGGAATCGCGCTGTCATCCGAATTCGGGCGAAGCTCCTTTCCGACGCGCCGTATGCACTTGGCGGCGGCTTTGGCAAGCGCGTTCACGCCAGCCTTGCTCGGATGAATGTAATCGCCGCTGATAAAGCCCTCTTTGTTGGCGTTTATGACGGCATATAAATCGTCTATAACAATATCTTCGCCGGAAAACGCTTCCAAAACGGCTTGGTTATAGGCTTTGATGATCTCGTTTTGTTGGGAGGCAAAGCGCGGATTGCTTTCGAAACGCTTGTTTTCGTCGGTCGGCGTGGTGGTAGCGAAAATGATTTTTGCGCCGGTAGCCTGCAAGGTCTTCAAAATGCGCTTCATGTAGAACACATAATGGTCAAGCGGCGTGAAGCTTTCGTTTTCGCCGAATAAGATGCCGGTGTCCCACAGACCGGCGTTGAAATGGATGATATCGGGCTTTGGAAAATCGTCAAACCAAAACCGAAGGCTGTTTGCCGCATAGGCGGCAAACCGGCAGTTTTCCGCCGGCGAATAGACCTGATAGGCGTCGCCCAACTCTTTTTTTAAGGCTTCCTCGTAGAACAGACGAATCGAATCGCCGATAAGAAGTACTTTCATAAACTATCCTCTTTTCTATATATTTCCGCTCTTGTCCACCGACAATACCTTGCAGTACAAGCCTTCCTTTTCGGCTTCAAGCGGCAGACGGCAGGCGACGGTGGAGGCGATCTGATTTTCGCGCGACGGAACAAAATCCGCCTTTTTGTCTGCAAATATGCGGTAATAGCAGTGATTCGGGTCGGATACCGGTTCCCAGGTGAGCGTATGCGCCGAAACGGCTAGTCCGGCGGCACTTACCGTGTGCGTCTTTTCGAGATAATCGGTGGTGAAAAAGGTCACGCTTTCGGGTTTTAATTCATAAACGGCCGCGTTCGACTCTACAACTGCGGCAAAATCCGGCAGATCACAGAAGCGGTTGAACGGCACGTTTTTGGGGTCATATTCATACACGCGTATCGGCTTTGCGCCAAAAAGTGTGCTTTCCAATCTTACGGTGACCGGCTCCTTCCGGCGGTTGACAATGCCGACCGAAAGGGAACCGTCGCGGTTCAAGAGACCGCAGGTGCGAAGAAGCGCGTCGCATGACGTGACGTCAAGCACATACGAATTCCGCTTGAAGAGCTTTATCATGGGTGCAACGCCGTAGTAATGGGCGCGTGCGCCGTAGTCCTTGGCGAAATCGTCCCATTTGGTGAAGCCGAATTTGTTGTATTTGGTGTCGGTCGTACAGCTGAAAAAGCGTTCGGCTTCCGACCATTTCTCGGCATAGCTGCCGTGCTTGTTCGAATAGGCACAGGAAAACGGGGCAGGGTGGTCGCAAAAAGACCAATAGCACAGTGCGAAAATGCCGGCATTGATGGCGGCAAACGCCATTTCGCAGAGCATTAACGCAGAAAAAGCGCATTCCTCCGGATTCTCAAAATATCGGTTGGTATCGATGACCGCACCTTCGTTAAAGCTTAGCTGACCGGCGTTTTTCTGAATGCCGACCTCGCCTAAAATGACGCGTTTGCCGAAATTCCGGATGGCTTTGCCGACTATTTTTTCGCACTGCTCCTTAAAAAAACCGTAAAACGACAGGTCGCGGATATCGTGCGCGCGCTCATAGATGTGAACGCAATAATCCTCCGAAATATCCGCCATGTTTTCGATGGCCCAATCGACGGTTGACCAGTTTTCGTATTCCGACGCGTCGGTGGCAAGAAGTCCGATCGGAAGACCGCGCCTTTGGAAGGCGTCGTATAAATAGGTGTGGTATTTTTTGAAGGTCTCAAGGTCGTCCATCAGCACGCCCCACATGACGCGCGACATTTCGTTGGAAAAACAGTAGTAGCGCAGGTGCCGGACATCTTTTTCAAAATAGAGATAGGCTAACCGGTCGGCAACGTCTTCAGCATAGTTTCTCATTTCGTCATCCGAAAAATGCAGCTTCCCGGCGGCGGGCGTGAGATACAGGGGCGTATCCGTCCACTTCTGCATTTGCGTATAATATTCGGCAAATTCGTCCATGGCTTCTTTCGTCCAATCCGAAAAGCCACCAAAGGTACGCATAAAGCCGGGCGATATCTCACGGTAATTTTTGCAGATGATTTGGTTGAAATGCTCTTTGTCCATGACGTGATACATGGTTGCGTCGTTGTTATGAAAGCCAAGTCCGCCGAAAAAGGCGGCATAGGGATTACGGCTTATGCGGATATCGGTCATGCGGCAAGCTCCTTCAAGTGTGATTTTTATTTCATTATATCACACAAAGTCTCTGCATAAAAGGCATTATTTGTGCTAAAAATTGCACGATTCCGGTTTTATCTTGACATTTGCTCTCGCTTCGTCTATACTCATAGCGGAGGGAAGAAAATGGAGTTTTGCATTTTGGAGTGCCGCCGGTTTGTTGCGCCGGATCCGGGCGGTGCGGTCAAGCGCATTGTGCGCAACCATGAGTTTGATTTTTACAAAGACGGTGCGCGCACGGTGACCTTTGACGGCCGTGTGTATCCGGTTTCGGCAGGCAGTCTGTGCGTAAGGCGGCCGGGGCAGGTCTGTTCGGGCGTCGGCGATTACGACTGCTACCAGCTGACCGTGGATTTTTCCGGAAAAACGCCGCCGGAAAACTATCTCCGGCAAAAGTCGCTCGAAATCGAGGTTTGCAGAGAAAACCCGCTTGTTGACGGGTTGCCGGAGGTCTTTACGCCGCTGCACCGCAAGGAGATATCGGATCTGTTTGAAGCACTGTGTAAAGAGCCGGAGCGAGCTTCAGCGTCGGCGAAGCTTTTGGCAAGCGAACTGCTTTTTTTGATGAACGCTGACTGCTGCCATGAAAAGTATGTTCGGACACAGCCGGCCGATCCGGACGTTTTGCGTGCCGCCGCCTATATGCGGCAAAACCTAAAGGAGGCCATCACGCTTGATACGCTTTCGGCTTTGGTGCATTCCGAATCGTCCTATTTTGCGAAGCGTTTTAAGAAGGTTTACGCTAAAAGTCCGATTGAATATCTGATTGAAGAACGGCTTGCGCAGGCGGCACTGTTGCTTGTCAACACCGGACTTACGGTGGAACAGATAGCCGCCGAATGCGGTTATCGTTCGACCTCGTTTTTTATCCGACAGTTCAAGAGTCACTATGCCGTGCCGCCCGGAAAATACCGGAACGAACGGAGATTACGATAAAGAAACGCCCGAAGCGATTGAAAAACTTCGGGCGTTTTGCTATGCGTTTGTTTCGGAAATCTGCGGTGTCGGCTCGGAAAAACCGGCCGTGGAAGCGTTTTCAAATGTCACCTTTTCGCGCAGGGCAAACAGGATGATCGGCCGGGCAAGGCCAAGCGTTAAGGCACTTGCAATGGTGAAAACATCGCTGTATTTTTTTGACGCGCTTTTATAAACGACCGCCGCCATGAGAAGGTCAAATACAAAGCCTGCGACAAGACTTGCCACGAAGAGTGCGAAGCGAATATACGTGAGATACCGGTTTTCAAAGCGGCAGAACAGGCAGGCAAAGGCGAGGAAGTTGCATACCGCCGAAAGAATGCCGAGCGTGTTCTTTCCCGTGACTTTGCCGAACAGAACCTTATGGAAGAACGGGATCCAGGCCGTAAAGGCGTGGCGAAGCCCCTTCTTTTTTGCCATGCCGAAAAACGCAAGACTGTCAAAAATATAGGTGAGCACCATGCAGATGAAAATGCCGATAAGGATCGCCAAGAAGGTTAAATAGAAAACGCCTAAGACAAGAGCAATGCTGAAGCCTGCCATCGTATGTTCCTCCCTTTCGGTGGTTATTTATTTCAAAAAGTTGCCTTTGGCTTTCAGGTATGCATTGATGAACTCATCGATATTGCCGTCCATGACCGACGAAATGTTTCCGTCTTCATAGCCGGTGCGTGCATCCTTGACAAGTGTGTACGGCATGAACACGTAAGAGCGGATCTGCGAACCCCATTCAATGTTGAGCTTTTCGCCCTTGATATCGTCGATCTTGTCGAGCTTTTCGCGCTCTTTGATCTCAAGTAACTTTGCCTTGAGCATTTTCATGCAGGTTTCTTTGTTTTGCAGCTGACTGCGCTCGGTCTGACAGCCCACAACAATGCCGGTCGGCTTGTGAATGATACGCACGGCTGAATCGGTCTTGTTGATGTGCTGACCGCCGGCACCGCTGGCACGGTGCGTTTCGATTTCAAGATCCTCGTCGCGGATCTCAATGCCGCTGTCGTCCTCCAATTCCGGCATGACCTCGACCGAAGCAAACGACGTGTGCCGTCTGCCCGAGGCATCAAAGGGCGACACGCGCACCAAACGGTGTACGCCGCCTTCGCTTTTGAGATATCCGTAGGCATAGTTGCCCGAAATGAGGATGGTCGCGCTCTTTAGCCCTGCTTCGTCGCCATCGAGGTAGTCAAGCAGCTTCACCTTAAAGCCGTGCTTTTCGGCATAGCGGCAATACATACGGTAGAGCATTTCCGCCCAGTCTTGCGCTTCCGTGCCGCCTGCGCCCGGATGGATCGAAAGAATGCAGTTGTTTTTATCGAATTCGCCCGAAAGAAGAGTTTCGATGCGTTGGCGGTCATAGCTCTTTTGAAGTGCGGAAAGCTCGGATAAAATCTCCTCGGTAAAGCTTTCATCGTCCTCCGAAATGGCCATATCCACGAGATCGCCGAGGGCGCTCACGCCGTCGGCAAGCTCCTTGTAATCGCTGATTTTGGCTTTGGCGCCATTCAAGTCAGCCATTACGGTCTGAGCGTCCTCGCGGCCCCAGAATTCCGGTTCGCAGGTGACTTTTTCAAGCTCGTCGGCTTTGGCGCAAAGCTTGTCGTAGTCAAGCGCGTCGCGCAGCTCCTTCACGTCGGCGGCAAGCGTTCCTAAGGTTTGTTTGGCTTCTTCAAGTTGTACAATCATGAATGTATCTCCTATTATAACAATTTCAAAACTGCTTTATGGTTTGGTGGATTCTTTTTGGCGTAAGGCATTCCATGCAGCTTTGGTGCAGAACACCGCGCCGATAAGCTCACAGAGAAAGAACAGCGGCACGCTGATAAAAAACGCATAAACACCGGTTTTTCCGGGCAGAATGCGCAGATGAAACAGACTCCATTCGGTGATTCCGCAGGCAAGCGCAAGGAAAAGAAACGTGCCTCCGGCTTTTCCGCAAAGCTTTCCGAAAAAGCCGATGCCGAGTGCGGCTGCGCACAAAAGCACGGAAACCGTGAGCCACGCGCCGCTTTTTTTCACAAAAAAGCCGAGAACGCCGCCGAGACGGCCGCGGTTCCACGCATCAAGCAAAAAAACGGCTCGCAGCAAAAGATCGGCACACAACACGCCCGATAAGAACGTGAAAATAAGCGTTTGTTTCTGCTTCATAGGCTATTTTCCCACGCAGAAATGCGAAAATATGGTGCTTACCACCTGCTCGGACACCTGTCGGCCGTCAGCTTCGTTCAATGCACCGAGTGCTTCTTCCAGGTCAAGACCTGCCATGTCGCGCGTCAGTGCCCACAGGGCGTTCTTGGCGTTTTCCAGGCACGAGACCGCTTTTTGCACGGCGGCATACTGGCGGGCGTTGGTCAAAACCAAGCCGTGCTCCAACGCGTCGCTTGCGAGAGGGAACAGCGTATGCAGGTGATTTTCCAATTCGTTTAAGCCGCCGTTTTGGGCGGAAATGGGCAGAATATGTGTAATCCCGGCGTCCTTTAAGGCGGTTTCCCACCGGTTTATCTGTTCGCCCGAGGCGATATCGGTTTTGTTGATCAGGGCGATAACCGTCTTTTTTTCGGCCAACGCCGCAATCTGCGCGATAAAGGCGTTTTCTTCGGCGGTGATATCATCGCGTGAGCCGTCAAACACGGCAAAAATAAGCTCGCCTTCTTCGAGAGCTTGCTCCGACCGCTCCACGCCGATTTTTTCGACGGTGTCGGCGGTTTCGCGAATGCCTGCCGTGTCGGCAAGCCTTAGCTTGATGCCGGCGCATACGACATTTTCGGTGATGACATCGCGCGTGGTTCCGGCAATGTCGGTCACGATGGCGCGGTCATTTCCGGCAAGCAGATTGAAAAACGTGGATTTTCCGGTGTTGGGCGCACCGGTGATGACGGTATAAATGCCCTGCGTGACCGCGCGTCCGGCAGCATATGTGGCACAGAGCGCACGCAGTTCTTCCGAAAGCTGTTCGATCTGCTCTGCCATTTCGTCGTCTGTCACATCGCTCATGTCCTCGTCGGGATAGTCGATAAAGGCATAGACTGCGGCAAGAAGAGCGGTGATCTTATCCGCGGCAGCGCGGATCTTTTTTCCGAGTCCGCCTTCAAGCTGGGCGGAAAACAAGCGTAATTCATCAGCACTTTCAGCGTCGAGCAGATCACCGACCGCCTCGGCTTGGGTGAGGTCAAGCTTTCCGTTTATAAAGGCGCGCTTGGTAAATTCGCCGGGAAGTGCAGGCTTAGCGCCGGCGGCAAACAGTGCACCGAGAATGAGACTTGTGCCGACCGGACTGCCGTGACAGCTGATCTCGACGGTGTTTTCGCCGGTATAGGAATGCGGCGCACGGAACACGGTGGCAAGACCGGTGTCGATTTTCCTGCCGTCGGCGGCAAAGGCCGTGCCGAATACGGCAGATCGCGCCGGACAGTCTTGAAGTGCTTTGCCGTTTTTCGGACGAAAGACGGCGGAAGCGATTGTTACGGCATCATCGCCGGAAAGGCGGATAACGGCGACGCCGGCTTTGCCGGCACCGCTGGAAAGAGCCGCACAGGTGTGCATAACGGTTACCTCGTGAGATATTTTTGATAGGGTGCTTTTCGGTTTGCGAAAAGCACCGAAAGGCGGCGAAAAAGCACACGGAGTGTGCCGTCCCGGCAGGGACAAACTTTCCGAAAGGAAAGTTTCAAAGGCGGCATGGCCGCCGGAAGATGGCGCGAAGCGCAAAGATTTGTTGCGATAGCAACAAGGGATATGCCGTCTGCGGCGGCGAAAGGATTCAATTGGATTGCATGAGTTTGTTGTCTGTGTGTGCTGTTTCGAGGTTTGCAGAACCTCGAAGCTTTCTTAAAAAGGTTTTAATTGTTGCGGTGCGAAGCTGCAGCTGCGGTGGGCTGATTCGAGGTTTGCAGAACCTCGGAGCTTCCCGGAAAGGGAACGGGTTTATTCTTTTCGCGTGTACGAAAAGAACCAAAAGTACACCAGAGGTTTGCGAACCTCTGGACTCCGGGGACGATTCAAATCGCCGGTCGATACGTAATTTCCGCTAAAATAACCAGCCATCATCAGGTAACCGGTTTTGCGAAAAGCTGCAACTTCGCCGGGTATCGCCGGCAATGATTTGAATCGGTGCGACGTTCCGGCTTTACAGCACAAAATTAGAGCGAACAGCAAAAGAACAGCTGTATTCTTTGCAAACAGTAGGTTAAGGGTGGTGCGAATGGGAGATGGAGGGTGGAAAAGAGTTGCTTTGGGTGGCAATTAAGGAAAGGTTTGTGCAAAAGAAAAGCTTTTGGTTTGTGAAAATGGGAATTTTTTGCAGACAGTAGGTTAAGGGTGGTTGGAATGGGCAGCGGAGGGTGGAAAAGGGGTGTTTTGGATGGTAATAAAGAAAAGTTTGTGCGAATAAACGGCTTTTTGTACGTGAAAAAGGCGGCTTTTGAGGACAGTAAAAAGTTGTTCGAATGAGCGGTGTTTTGGTTGCGAAAAAGAGCGGCTTTTGAGAGCAAAGCGTAAAGCTTTCTGTAAATGGAAACCTTTTGTTTTGCGGAAAAGGGCTGTTTTTTTCAGCTCATACAAAGCTACCCGATAAAGAAAAAACTCATTTTAGCACTGCAAAATTCCAACTTCCCACCGCACCAAAGCTAACGAGCAGTCACAAATTTTATCCGCGACAGCCTACTATGAGCTTGCAGTACACCATCTCTTTTTCGAAAAATAACGGTCTTGCGTTTGCACTACGGTAACCCTTTCGCACCGATTCAAATCATTGCCGGCGATACCCGGAAAACTTACGGTTTTCGCAAAACCGGTTACCTGATGAATGCCGGTCACTTTAACTACAATCATGTATCGACCGGCGATTTGAATCGAGGTCGCAGGACGGAGTCCCGCGTGCTTTTTGGTTACTTTTTGCACGATGCAAAAAGTGACAACTCGTATTTTCTCGCAGGAAGCTTCGAGGTTCTGCAAACCTCGATTCAGCTCACCGCAATGGCAGCTTCGCACCGCAACAATTAAAACCTTTTTAAGGGAGCTCCGAGGTTTTGTAAACCTCAAATCAGCCCACCGCAGTGATATCTTCGCACCACAACAATTAAAAACTTTGTAAGAGAGCTTCGAGGTTCTGCAAACCTCGAATCAGCACACCGCAGCCGCAGCTTCGTACAAACCAATTAAAACCTCTCCGGAACTTTTCCATCCTTATTTGTAAGGCACAAAAAGCAGGACAAAAAAGCCCTCCCTGCCGGGAGTTCGCCGTCCTGCGGCGGCATTTTCAGACATCGGCAAGATCAATATATTCCGCACCGTGCGCCGCAATGTAAGCTTTTCGGGCAATAATGTCGTCGCCAAGCAGCGTGTTGAACATGATATACGTTGCCTTTTCGTCCTCCGGCCCGATGCGGATCAAACGGCGCGAAGCCGGATTCATGGTCGTTTGGTTCATCATGTCCGGTTCGTTTTCACCAAGACCCTTGGAACGCATGATCTTGTACGGCGCGTCGCCAAGCTTTTTTAAGATGTCGAGTTTTTCTTTTTCGTTGTAGGCAAACTGCGTGCCGAGCTTTTTCGATTCGATTTCATATAACGGCGATTCCGCTATATACACGCGTCCCTCGCGGATAAGCGTCGGCAGCAGCCGGTAAAACATGGTCAAAATCAGCGTGCGGATCTGATAGCCGTCCTCGTCGGCATCGGTACAGATGATGATCTTGCTCCATTTGAGCGAACCGATGTCAAACTGCGACAGATTCTTGTCCTTGCCTTTCGAGGTGCCAAGCTCCACGCCGCAGCCGATGACCTTCAGAAGATCCACAATGATATCGCTCTTGAAAATTTTGTCATAGCTGCTCTTTAGGCAGTTGAGCGTCTTGCCGCGCACCGGCATGACCGCCTGATAATCCGGATTGCGCGCAAGCTTGACTGAACCGAGTGCGCTGTCGCCCTCCACAATGTACAATTCGCGTTTGGCGGCATCCTTTGAGCGGCAGTTCACGAATTTTTCCACACGGTTGGCAATATCAATGTTCTTTTCGAGCTTCTTTTTGATGTTGACACGGGCGCTTTCGGCGTTTTCGCGGCTTCGCTTGTTGATAAGCACCTGGGCGGCGGCTTTTTCGGCTTGCTTGGGATTTTCTGCGAAGAAAACCTCAAGCGAGTGTAAGAAAAAGTCGGTCATAGCCTCCGCGATAAACGTGTTGGTGATAGCTTTTTTGGTCTGATTTTCGTAGCTGGTGCGCGTGGAGTGGGAATTGACGATGAAAACAAGGCAGTCCTCGATATCGCCATAGGTGACCTTACTCTCGTTTTTGGCATATTTGTTGTTGTTTCGCAAATAGATATCAAACGCCTTGACAAAGGCCGAACGTGTCGCTTTATCCGGTGAGCCGCCATGCTCAAGAAAGCTGGAATTGTGGTAATATTCCACACGGCTTAGTATGTTGGAAAAACAGAAAACCATTTCGATTTTCAACTTATATTCGTTCATGTCTCCGCGGTCTTTGCCGCGGCATTCGGTCTTGAAATAGGCCGGAACGGTGAGTGCATACGTGCGTGCGGCGTTTTCCTCGGCTTGGTCGTCGGTCGAAGCTTCGTCGGCTTCATCCGCTTCGTCGGCTTCGTCGTTTTCGTCGGTTTCTGCCGCTTGTTCCTCTGCTTCTTCGGCTTCTTCGGACGGATTATAGCCGCCGTCGGCACTGATGATCTCATTCATGTAATCGACGATGCCGCGTTTGTATAAATATTCGCGCTTTTCGTGTGTGCCGTCCTCGTTTTCGAAATCCAGCGTGATGGTCACGCCTTCATTGACCACCGCCTGCTTTTTGACGGTTTCATCAAAAAAGACAAACGGGACGTTGATATCGGTAAAGACCGCAAGATCCGGCTTCCATTCGACCACTGTGCCCGTGCGGCGGCGTACCGGCTCTTCGACAATGAGGTCGGTGGCCGGATAACCCTTTTCAAAACGGATGGAGGACTTGTTTTCCTTTGTATAGCTGGTGACCGTCATGTATTCCGAAGCAAACTGTGTGGCGCACGCACCAAGCCCGTTCGTGCCGAGGGAATATTCGTAGGCTTCGCCGTCGTCGTTGTCGTATTTGCCGCCGGCATATAATTCACAGTATACCAAATCCCAGTTGTATCGTCCCTCGCGCTCATTCCAGCCGAGCGGAACGCCGCGTCCGAAGTCCTCGACCTTGATCGAATGATCCTTGCGGACCTCGACATTGATGCGGCTGCCGTAGCCTTCGCGCGCTTCGTCGAGGGCGTTGGCGAGAATTTCGAGAAACGTGTGGCCGCAGCCGTCAAGACCGTCCGAACCGAAAATAACGGCCGGACGCAGACGAACCCTGTCTGGGCCTTTTAGGGAGGTAATGCTGTCATTTCCGTAATTTTTTTGTTCTTTTGCCATGTATCTTACTCCTTAGCGGACTGTTATGCGTTATGCGTTGAAAACGAAGCCTTCGGTGCGTTCGTCAGCTTTTTGACCGTTTCGGAAAGAACCGTGAAAGCCTCTTTCGGGTCATCGATGGCAAGCACGGCGTTTTCCATCGGACAGATTCCGTCGCCCGAACGGTTGATAATGATCGGAACCGCCTTTCGGAACAAAACGTTTACGCCGTGTGTGCGGAAAACGGCAAGAGCCGGTTTGTCGATGGTTTCCGCATAAACGTTTTTGGCGCCCTGCAAAACCATGAGAAGAGCCGCCGCTTTGCCGACGATCCGGTCGGCGACAAAGCCCTCGGCCAACACCGTTTGCTCGTTTACAAGCGTAAGCAGCCGGCGGATGCCTCTGAATTCGGAGGTCAGAACGGTGTTTTCGGTTACATATACAAAGCTTGCGTCGGTATTTTTCAAAATCGATAAAGCTTTATCACGGCAACTATTGTTCATTGTATCCAACCTTATCTATGAAATACAGTATATTTTACCATAGAACCGAGATTTTGTCAAATCTTTCTTTATGAGTATTGCAATATGAAGATAAATCCGTTATAATATAATGGTTGCAGAAGATGAAGAAATGAAAAAGAACGTCAGAAAAGAAAGGAATGGATCTGTTTGACACAACCGAGAACCGAAAACAAAATGGGCGTTATGCCCGTTAACCGCCTGCTTGTTTCCATGGCAGCACCGATGATGATTTCCATGCTTGTACAGGCTTTATACAACGTAGTGGACACCATGTTCGTGTCCCGGCTCGGCAAAGATGCGCTCACCGCTTTGTCGCTTGCTTTTTCGGTACAGAACCTCATGATTGCCGTCGCCGTCGGTACGGGCGTCGGTATTAACGCACTGCTTTCGCGCAGCCTTGGCGAAAAAGAATTTGAAAGAGCCGGAAAAACGGCTGAAAACGGCCTGTTTTTGGCAGGTATCAACTATATACTGTTTCTCATAGTCGGCATTTTCTTCTCCCGCTCGTATTTTTCGTTGTTCGGCGCGTCGGAGACGGTGACGGAATATGGCGCACAGTATCTTTCGATTTGCTGCATTTTGTCGTTCGGCGTGTTCGGTCAGATTACATTTGAACGGATTTTGCAGTCGGTCGGCAAGACCATGTTAACCATGGTCACGCAGCTAATCGGTGCGGTCCTCAATATCATTCTCGACCCGATCATGATTTACGGCTTACTTGGTTTTCCGAAAATGGGCGTTGCCGGTGCGGCACTTGCAACGGTCATCGGTCAGATCATCGCGTTTATCGCCGGAATTATCCTCAATCACAAGTTCAACCACGAGGTGCGCTTAAATATGCGTTCGTTCCGCCCGGATGGCGCGATCATCAAAAACATTTATGCAGTCGGCATTCCGTCGATCATCATGGGCTCGATCGGTTCGGTCATGACGGTGGGCATCAATCAGATCGTGCGTCTTTGCGGCGCGGTGGCAGATACGGCACAGGCAGTGTTCGGCGTGTATTTCAAGCTGCAGAGCTTTGTGTTCATGCCGGTATTTGGACTAAATAACGGCATGGTACCGATTATTGCCTATAATTTCGGCGCAAAAAAGCGTGACCGGCTGACCAAAACCATCCAGCTCAGCGTTGTGTATGCCTGTATTTTGATGTTTATCGGCTTTTTGCTGTTCCAATTTATGCCGGAAACGCTGTTACGTATTTTCGATACCGGAAACGATGATATGGTCGGCATTATCGAGGTCGGTGTGCCGGCGCTGCGCCGCATCAGCTACAGCTTTGTGCTTGCCGGGTTCTGTATTGTGATTTTATCGGTCTTCCAGGCACTCGGACACGGGTTTCTCAGTCTTGGCGTTTCGGCCATGCGTCAGCTTGGCGTTCTGCTGCCGGTCGCATTTATTCTTGCGGCTACGACGCATTCGGTGGAAACGGTGTGGCTTGCGTTCCCGATTGCGGAAATTGCGTCGGTGACGCTGTCGGCGTTATGTCTTGTGCATGTATACAAAAAAGATATCAGGAATTTGTGAGAAATGCCGGCAAAAGCTTTGCTTTTGCCGGCATTTCTGCTTGCGGAGCAAGCATATTCACGCGAAGCGTGTTATATGCCCCGGCAGGGGCAAGACTTCCCGTGCAAACGGGAAGTTCCGGAGGCGGCTTTGCCGCCGGAAGAAGCCGCGAAGCGGCAACAGAAAAATGCCGCCGAAAGGCGGCGAAGAAGCACACGGAGTGTGCCGCCCCGGCAGGGACTCTGCCGTAAGGGGGCAAAAGGATTTAATTGGGTTAGTGCGAATTTGTTGTCTGTGTGCGCTGATTCAAGGTTTGCGTAACCTCGAGGCTTTCGAAAGGTTTTAATTGTTGCGGTGCAAAGCTGCGGCTGCGGCGCGCTGATTCGAGGTTTGCAGAACCTCGGAGCTCCTTGCAAAGGGATACGGGTTGTTACTTTTTGCATCGTGCAAAAAGTAACCAAAAAGCACGCGGGACTCCGTCCTGCGACCTCGATTCAAATCGCCGGTCGATACGTGATTGCTGCGAAAATGATCGGCGTTCATCAGGTAACCGGTTTTGCGAAAAGCTGCAACTTTGCCGGGTATCGCCGGCAATGATTTGAATCGGTGCGACGCTCCGGCTTTACAGCACAAAATTAGAGCGGAGATCAAAAGAATAGCTGTATTCTTTGCAGACAGTAGGTTAAGGGTGGTTGGAATGGGAAGCGGAGGGTGGAAAAGGGGTGTTTTGGATAGAAACATGGAAAGGTTTGTGCGAATAAAAGGCTTTTTGCACGTAAAAAGGCGGCTTTTGAGAACAGTAAAAAGTCGTTCGAACGAGCGGTGTTTTGGTTGCGAAAACGAGAGGTTTTTGAGGGCGGTTTGTAAGCTTTCTGTAAATGGAAAGATTTTGGTATGCGAAAAAGGCAGATTTTCAGCTCATGCAAAGCAACCCGATAAAGAAAAAACTTTTTTTCAGCGCACAACGACACCAATTTCCCACTGCAACAAAACTAACGTGCAACTGCAAATTTCATCCGCGACAACCTACTGTGAGCTTGCAGTACACCTTTTCTTTTTCGGAAAACAACGGTCTTGCGTCTGCACTACGGTAACCCTTTCGCACCGATTCAAAGCCTTTTCGCTGCCGTTTTGCAGACAAAACCGGTTTCGGCACGAGCCGTCGGGAATTTTTGCAAAATCACTTCCGGCAGAGCTTTGAATCGTCCCCGGAGTCCAGAGGTTCGCAAACCTCTGGCGTGCTTTTTGATTCTTTTTGCACGACGCAAAAAGAATGTAAAAACGTCCCCTTTGCAGGGAGCATCGAGGTTTTCCAAACCTCGAATCAGCACACCGCAGTGACATCTTCGCACCGCAACAATTAAAACCTTTCAAGGAAGCTCCGAGGTTCGCAAACCTCGAATCAGCACACCGTAGCCGCAGCTTCGCACCGCAACAATTAAAACCTTTTTAAGGAAGCTTCGAGGTTCTGCAAACCTCGAATCAGCGCACAAAGATAACAACCTCGCGCAATCCAATTAAATCCTTTCGCCGCCCTTGGCGGCTTTTCTTTCCGACTTGCGGCGGTGTCCCTGCAGGGACGGCACACCCCGTGTGCATTTCGCCGCTCCCAGCGGCAGTTTCCGGCATTTCCGGCCGGAAACTTTTTTCTGCTTTTTGATGACCCAAAAAGCAGCTTGCGCCGACAAAAAAGAAACGGCTTTTTTGTCGGCTTATTTTTGTGCAATTTACAAATAAACTCTTGCAATTTGTTATGAGTTTTGCTATAATAGCTTAAACTATGGATATGAATGCCTTTTCTTGCTGCAAAACCGTAATCTTTTGCTATCATATCCCGAAAGGACTGGAACTCCAATGCCTAAATACAAACGCGTCTTATTAAAATTGTCGGGCGAAGCACTTAAAAATGCCTCCGACAAGGGAATCATCGATTTTGACTTTACCGCTAAGGTCGCCGAACAAATCAAACGCTGCACCGATGAGGGCGTTTCGTTCGGACTTGTCATCGGCGGCGGCAACATCTGGCGCGGCGCCGGAAAAATGATCGACCGCACGCGTGCCGACCATATGGGAATGCTCGCTACCGTCATCAATTCGCTTGCCGTGCAGACGGTGCTTGAAGAACACGGTGTTCCGACGCGTGTCATGACGGCACTGCAAATGAATCAGATCGCCGAACCTTATATCCGCAACCGCGCCGTCTCCCATCTTGAAAAGGGCAGAGCCGTTATCATCGGCTGTGGCACGGGCAACCCCTATTTTTCCACCGACACGGCAGCGGTTTTAAGAGCGGCTGAAATCGGCGCGGATGTTGTGCTGTTTGCCAAGAATATTGACGGTGTCTACACGGCAGACCCCAAAAAAGACCCGAATGCCAAGAAAATCGATGAAATGACGTATGATGATATCATCCACCATGACCTCGGCGTTATCGACAGCACCGCGTCTTCGTTCGGCCGCGACAACAAGCTTCCCATCATCATCTTCGGTCTGAACGACCCGGAAAACATTTATAAAGCCGTCTGTGGCGAAAAAATCGGTACGATCGTCCGCAACTGAATTATGATTTTATTTGGAAAGGAAATACTATTATGAAACTCGAACTGAAAGAATTTGAAGAAAAGATGAAAAAGTCTGTCGCCGGACTTGAAAGCGAATATGCCACCATCAGTGCCGGCCGCGCCAGCGCGTCGGTTCTCGATCGCGTGCAGGTCGAATACTTCGGCAGCAATATGCCGATCAATCAGGTCGCCGAAATCAAAATGCCCGACCCGCGCACACTTGTTATCTCGCCGTGGGACGCTTCCTGCTTAAAGAACATCGAAAAAGCCATCCTTGCTTCCGACCTCGGTATCAATCCGCAGAACGACGGTAAGGTCATCCGTCTTGCTTTCCCGCAGCCGACCGAGGAACGCCGCAAGGAGCTTGCCAAAAAAGCGGAAAAATTTGCCGAAGAGTGCAAGGTTGCCGTGAGAAATGTCCGCCGCGATGCCAATGAAAAGGCTAAGGAAATGAAAAAGAACGGCGCCATGACCGAGGATGAGCAAAAGGCTTCCGAAAAGCAGGTGCAGGAACTGACCGACAAATATGTGGCCAATATCGATAAGGTTGCCGAAACCAAAAAGAAAGAGATCATGACGGTCTGATGTTCTCGTTTTTCAAGAAAAAAGAACCCGAAATTCCCGAACGCGTGCCGAAGCACGTGGCGTTTGTGCTCGACGGCAACGGCCGTTGGGCTGCAAAGCGCGCTCTTCCGCGCACGGCAGGTCACAAAGCCGGTGCAACAAAGTTTGAAGAGATTACCGAGGTCTGTCACCAAGCCGGTGTGGAGACAATCACGGCGTATGCCTTTTCGACCGAGAACTGGAAGCGTTCGAAAGAGGAAATCGACGGCATTATTGCGCTTCTTGACACGTATCTTGACGATTTGATCGAGATCAAGTATAAGAAGAATATCCGGCTTCGCGTGCTTGGCGATAACACAGCGTTTCCGGATTATATTCAGGAAAAGATTCGGATCGCGGAGGAAAAGACCGCGCCGAATAAATATAATTTGAATCTCTGCTTAAACTACGGCGGACGTGCAGAGCTGTGCCATGCATTCAACCGCTTGATTGAACGCGGCTTTACGCAGGTGACGGAGGAGGACATCGCGTCGGAGCTTTACACCGCGCCGACGGGCGACCCAGACATCATTATCCGCACGGGCGGCGACACACGGCTTTCGAACTTTTTGCTGTGGCAGGCGTCGTATGCGGAGCTGTATTTCACGCCGACGTTATGGCCGGATTTCTCGAAAGAGGAATTGTATGAGATTTTCCGCAGATTTTCAAAGACCAGCCGCCGCTATGGCGGCTATGGCGCACAGGCTGCGCCGCGCGAAAATTTGGCGGAGAAGAAATAAAGTGCGCGGCTGCTTGGCGCGGCGTACCTGTTTTGCAAATTCCGGTATCACGTATCCGTAAGCGGTACGACAACAAGGATGTGACGAATTGAAACAGCGGATTATTACAGGAGCGATTTTTGCGGCACTTGTTATGGTGGTGCTGTTCTTCTCGCACACATGGGTGTATCCGGCGGTGATTTTGCTTTTGAGCATTATCGGCGCGTCGGAAATGCTTCGGTGCGTCGGTGTTTGGAAAGAGCTGACATTAAGTGTGCCGAGTATGCTGTATGCGGTGCTTTGCCCGATTCTTGCCATGGAATACCGGTACGGCGTTCTCATGGCTGCCACGATGGGCTACCTGTTTATCATGCTGTTTATGCTTGTGTTTGCGCATGAAAAGGTCAATACCGAACGCACCTGCACGGCGTACACCATGATCGTGTATATCACGATCTGCTTTGTGTGCCTCATCCGGCTTCGCTATGTGACCACCGAGACCGGCATGGATACCGGCCGCATGGTGGGGCAGTACATCTATTTGCTGGTCTTTATTGCCGCGTGGATCACCGATACGTTCGCCTATTTTACCGGCGTGTTTTTCGGCAGGCATAAGCTTTGCCCGAAGATCAGCCCCAAAAAGACGGTTGAAGGCTCGCTCGGCGGCATCGCCTTTTGTGTGCTTGCGTTTTTGATTTACGGGTTTGCCGTTTCGCGGATGTTTCCGCTTGAGCCGAATTATCTCGGCCTTGCGGCGGTCGGTGTTGTCATGTCGATCCTGTCGCAGGTGGGCGATCTTTTGGCGTCGGTCATCAAGCGCACATACGGTGTGAAGGATTACGGCAAGCTGTTCCCGGGACACGGCGGCGTGCTTGACCGGTTTGACAGTGTGCTGTTATTAGCGCCGTTTCTGTTGGCACTGGTGGAGGATGCGCAGTTTTTGCAGCTGATTTTCCGGGTTGCCGCACAATAAATATGTTTCGATTCTGTTCGAGCCTGCCCTTTCCCGGCAGGCTCGACGCAAAGTGCGATAAAATATGTATGTAAGGAAAGAATTATGATAAAGCTTGTGGTATGCGATATCGACGGAACGCTTCTCGAAAAGGGAGCGTCGGTGCTGTCTGAGGAAACGGCTGACGCGCTTGGTGCGCTTGTTTCTGCCGGGAAACAGGTGGCTCTTGCTTCGGGCCGCTCGTATTACAGTATGCGGCGCGTGACCGAACACCTGCCGTTTGCCGATGCGTTATATTATATCTGCGACGACGGCGCGATTTGCGTTTATGGCGGAAAAACGCTGTATCACAAGCCGTTATCCATCGAAAACCTGCTGAAATTCGACCGCAATCCGGCCTATTCCGGCTGTCCGGTGTTATATTTTTCGGACACGTTTTCCTATGTGACTGGTGCGACGCCGGAATTTTTGGAATTGATCAAAGAAAACGGTGTGGATGAGGCGCATCCGATCTCCGGCATTTACGAAATCAAGGAGCCGGTCTACAAGATCGGCGTTTACGGCGGTTTTAACCGCCCCGAACCGCTCCTGCCGCAGCCGTTTGACCTGCGTATCTGCTATCATGCGGACGGGTGGCTCGAATATGCGTCGCGCTTTGCCGACAAAGGGCTTGCCGTGTCCGATCTGCAAATGCGGTTGTATTTGTCCAAATTCGATACAGCCGCGCTCGGCGACGGCGAAAACGATCTCAGCATGTTTGCCAAGGCGAAAGTCACGTTTGCCAGACGCGGCGGGCATGAAGGCTTGGAAGCGGCGGCGACTGATACGTTTGCGCCGGGCGAAGCGGCGGACGTGTTAAAAAGATTGGCGGATAAATAGAAAGGATGCTAAGGCTCAAAACTGCTTAGGTTAATATCCGTTGCTTGCGGCAACGAGCCTTTTTCCGTATACTAAGGGCAATAACAAAGAAAAGAGGTTATTCCCGATGTTAAGTGAAAACATACGAATTTTTCGAAAAGCCAAAGCCCTTTCCCAAGAAGAGCTTTCCGCAAAGCTACATGTGGTGCGGCAGACGGTTTCCAAATGGGAGACGGGCTTATCCGTGCCGGATGCCGAACTGCTTGTGGCTTTGTCGGAGGTATTGGAAACGCCGGTGGGCGTTCTGCTCGGCGAAACGGCGGCTCTGCCGCAAGTTGACGACATCAAGGCGATTGCCGAAAAGCTGGAAAGCATCAATTTACTGCTTGCAAGGCAGAAAGAAATGCGCCGAAAAACGCTTCATCTGTTTTTTGTGCTTTTCGGCGTCGGTACGGCGCTTCTTTTTGCTTTACTTGTCCTTTGGAAAAGCCCCTATTTGAATTGGGATTATGCCGACCCGGAAACCGCTGTTTTTGGCGCGGCGTTCCATGCGGCGGAATATGTGTTTGTGCGTGTGCTGCCGTTTCTTTTGACAGGTGCGGCGGCAGGTGCATGGCTGACGCGAAAAAACAGACGGTAAGTGCTTGCGCAGAGAATGGCCGCAAGCGGTTTTTGTGAGAAACAGGAGAAAAGCCCGATGAAATACAGCCAAAAAATTATCTTAAAAAACGGAAAAGAAGCACTGCTTCGGAACGGCACAGCGGCGGACGGGGCTGCGGCTCTCGAAAACTTCAACAGGACGCACGCAGAAACCGATTTTTTGCTTTCCTATCCGGGTGAAAAAGGTTTTACAACGGAGCAGGAAGCGACCTTTTTGGAGGAGAAGGAAAAAAGTGCAGGCGAAGTGGAAATCGTCGCTTTTGTGGATGGCAAAGTAGCCGGAACAGCCGGAATCGACGCGGTCGGCTGCCGGTACAAGGTGAAACACCGCGCCGAATTCGGCATCAGCATTGCCAAGGAATATTGGGGCTTAGGGCTTGGCAGAGCTTTGACGGAGGCTTGTATAAAATGCGCCAAAGAGGCAGGTTACACGCAGCTTGAACTTGATGTTGTGGCGGAAAATAAAAGCGCGCTTGCCTTGTACCGTAAAGTCGGCTTTGTGGAATACGGGCGGAATCCGCGCGGCTTTTGCTCCCGGTTCAGCGGCTACCAAGAGCTTGTTTATATGCGGCTTGAGTTGTAATCGGGACATATTCCCGCAAAATTCGATTTCGAAAAGGAACGATCATGAAAAAACTTTTAGTTGTTGACGGAAACAGTATCTTGAACCGCGCCTTTTACGGCGTGCGGCCGCTCACCACGCGCGACGGGCGAAACACAAACGCCATTTTCGGCTTTATCAACATGCTGTATAAGCAGCTCACCGACCTTGCGCCGGATTATGCCGCCATTGCTTTTGATCTGAAAGCGCCGACCTTCCGGCACAAAGCGTGCGACTATTACAAGGCAACGCGCAAAGGGATGCCCGAAGAGCTTGCCGAGCAGTTGGAGCCTGCCAAAAACATCGCGCGCCTTATGGGCTTTCACGAGCTGTCGCTCGAGGGCTATGAAGCCGACGATATTTTAGGCACGCTTTCCATGCTGTCGGATGAGCACACGCACGCGTATTTGATGACCGGCGACCGCGATTCTTATCAGCTTATCACCGACACCACGTCGGTTTTATACGTTTCCACCAAGGAAACCGTAATCTACGGTAAAGAAAAGGTTGCCGAACTTTACGGCGGTCTTGCACCGCACGATTTGATTGATGTGAAAGCCTTAATGGGCGACACATCTGACAACATTCCCGGCGTTCCCGGCATCGGCGAAAAGACGGCGGTGTCGCTCATTGCCCGTTTCGGCTCGCTCGACGGCGTTTATGCGGCATTAGATGAAGGAAATCCCGAAATCAAGGGTGCAGTCAAAACCAAGCTTGAAAACGGAAAGGATTCAGCATATGAAAGCCGTTTTTTGGCGGAGATATGCAAGACCGTTCCGCTTGGCCTTACGCTTTCCGATCTTGTATACAAGGGCATGGACGCGGCAGGACTTTTGCCGGTTTGCCGCGATCTGGAATTAAACAGCATTATAAACCGCCTAAAGCTCGAAGAGCTTGCCGGAAAGGCGCAAAAGGCCGCAGACAATCTCTCCTTGTTCGACACACCGGTTGAGAGCCTTGCGGCAACGGCTGCCGAAGCACTTCCGGAGTCGGACGAGCCGCTTTTCGTGTATTGGGACAAGGACGCACAAAAGCTGTTTTTCGGAACGGCGGCAAGCGATGAGGTATTTGTGCTTCGCGGCACGCCCGACAAGGCGGTGCTTGCGGAGCTTTTGGAAAACCCGTCGCGCCGCGTGGTGCTTCACAATCTCAAGGACTGGTGTCTTGCCGCTTCCGCGTGGGATGTAGAGGTGAAAAACTGCGTGTTCGACGTGCTTCTTGCGTCGTATGTGGCGGATCCGTCGAGCGTCATCGGGGCGGATACGCTTGCCGCGTATGCCGGTGTTTTGGGCGTTGATCCGAACGATCCGGAGCAGAAAGCCGTGCTTTCGGTCATGGGACTTCGCAAGGCGTATGCCGACTTACTGCCGGTGATTGAAAGAAACGGCCAAACGGCGTTGTTATATGACATTGAGATGCCGTTATCGCACGTGCTTGCGCAAATGGAGCATGTTGGCTTCAAGCTTGACCGCGAGGGACTTGCCGCGTTTTCCGCGTCGCTTGACGCGCGGCTTGATGCCCGAAAAGAGAGCATTTACAGCTATGCCGGCGGCGAATTCAACATCAATTCCACCAAGCAGCTTGCGGTCGTGCTTTTCGAAACGCTTGGTCTTCCGGCAGGACGCAAGACCAAGAGCGGCTATTCGACCGACGCCGAAACGCTCGAACATTTACGTCCGTATCATCCGATCATCGATGAAATTCTCGAATACCGCCAAGTCGCTAAATTAAAGAGCACCTACACCGACGCGCTTCTCGACGTTGCCGACGAAAACGGCCGCATCCATACCAATTTCAAGCAAGCCTTTACGCTCACCGGCCGTCTTTCGAGTGCCGAGCCGAATTTGCAGAACATTCCCATCCGCACGGAGGAAGGACGCGAACTGCGCCGCTTCTTTGTGCCGCAAAGCGACGATTACGTTCTCATTGACGCCGACTATTCCCAGATCGAACTGCGGCTTATGGCGGCTATGAGCGGCGACGAAAACATGATCGAGACCTACCGAGAGGGCAAGGACATTCACACGTCCACCGCCTCCCAAGTGTTCGGCGTTCCGGAGGACGAAGTGACCTCCGACCTGCGCAAAAAGGCGAAGGCGGTCAATTTCGGCATTATTTACGGCATTTCCGATTTCTCTCTTGCAGGTGATATCCACGTTTCGCGCAAGGAGGCCGGCGATTATATCCGGTCGTATTTTGCAAGATACCCGAAAATCAAGGAATATCTCGATAATGCCGTTGCTTCGGCACGCGAGAAGGGCTATTCCGAAACGTTATATGCACGCCGCCGGTATATTCCGGAGCTGACGGCAAAAAACAAAAATATGCAGAACTTCGGCGAACGCGTTGCCATGAATGCACCGATCCAAGGCACGGCAGCCGATATCATCAAAATCGCCATGATCCATGTGGCAAAACGGTTACAGGAGGAAAGCCCGGCGGCACGGCTTGTGTTGCAGGTGCATGACGAGCTGATTGTGGAAGCGCCGAAAACCGAACGCGAGAAGGTCGAACGTCTGCTTGTCGAAGAAATGGAACACGCCGCAAGCCTTGCCGTGCCGCTTGAAGTGTCGGCAGGCTTCGGTTCGACGTGGTACGACGCGCATTCTTGAGTGCCGGAAAGGAAACCATCATGAAATTAACGTTACTCGGCTCGACCGGTTCGATCGGCACACAGGCCATCGATGTGGCACTGCATTTGGGACTTACGGTGGAGGCGCTGTCGGCGCATTCCAATGTGAAACTGTTAGAGGAGCAGCTGCGCAAAACGGGTGCACGCGTTTGCGGTGTGGCGGATGAGAAAGCTGCCAAGGATTTGAAAGACCGCACGCGCGATCTTTCGGTCGGGATACTTGTCGGAGAAACGGCGGCGGCAGAGCTTGCCGCGCGTCCCGGCTCGGATACGCTTCTCAACGCCATTATCGGCTTTTCCGGCATGCTGCCGACGCTTGAAGCCATTGAAAGCGGCAAGAACATTGCCATTGCCAACAAGGAAACGCTTGTGGCGGCAGGTGAGCTTGTCATGCCGCTTGCACGTGAAAAAGGCGTACATATCCTGCCGGTGGACAGCGAACACTGCGCCATTCATGAAGCCCTGCACGGCAACGACAAAAAGACGGTGAACCGCCTTATCATCACCGGCTCGGGCGGCCCGTTTTTCGGCTATACGCGTGAAAAACTGGAGGCCGTGACACCCGAACAGGCACTGAAGCACCCGAACTGGAGCATGGGCAAGGGCATTACGGTTTACAGCTCAACACTGGTCAACAAGGGACTCGAAATGATCGAAGCCATCCGCCTGTTTGATATGCCCGAGGACAAGGTGGATATTCTCATCAACCGTCAGAGCATTATTCATTCGCTTGTCGAATTCATCGATCATTCCATGCTTGCCCAGCTTGCCGTGCCGGATATGCGGCTATGTATTCAGTATGCGCTGACTTATCCCGAAAAGCTGCCGGGACTTACACCGCCGCTCGACCTTGCCAAGGTCGGAACGCTGACGTTTGCGAATGTGGACAACGAGACCTTCCCGTCGGTGGACATGGCACGGCGTGCCGTGCGGCGCGGCGGTATCAGCCCATGCGTTTACAATGCGGCCAACGAGACTTGTGTTGACCTGTTTTTGGCACGAAAGATAAAGTATACCGACATTTTCACGCTGATTGATGCGGCGTGTGAGCATTTCGGTGCCGGCGACGGCGTTCTTACACCGGAAAAGATTGTAAGTGCTGACCGGGACGCACGGGAATTTGTCAAAGCACAGATATGATATAAAAATCCGTCTGTATGAAAGCAGACGGATTTTTGTGCCTGTCAAGCAGGAGAATTTGAAGTGTTATTGCATGTCGGACGGGTTTGAGCCGGTATCGGCGGCGGAATCGGGATTGATCGGTTCGGCAGCCGCCGGTTCGATAGCGATCGGTTGAGCTTCGGTCGGTGTTTCTGCGGCGGCTTCGGGTTTATCGGTTCGAAGCGCGTCGTAAAGTGCCGCGCCGGTTAACATAGTATAAGGGGCAACCCAGAATAGCCCGAGAAGTCCGATCGTAAAGATGTTTAGGAGATTCCACAGAATGAAGCTGAGATCAAGCACGAAAGCCTCCCACTTGTTGCCGTCCATCATGGCTTTGCTTGCCGCAAAGGCTTCGTCCTTGCTCATTTCGGGATGATCTGCCAAAAGATATGGGATCATGCGGTATTCATAGCTTTTGACAATGCCGGGAATAATGAGGAGAAGCGACCAAAGAAACGTGCAGAAATCCATTAAAAACATCACATACACGTTTCTCTTGTAGCTTTTCTCAAAGCCTTTTCCGAGGTTGGAAAGATTTCCGCTGTTGTTCAAAGCGTCCGAAGCGTATTTATAAATGCCGAGCGTCAAAGGATTGATAAGCAACAGCTTGATACAGATGCTGACGGCAAAAAGGATGAAAGCGAACAGGCCGAAGAATGCCCAAACCGTGCCGGGAACCTCTGCAAGGGAGTAAACAATCGCCCGCGTTTGTTCCGGCGTTTGCATGGACACGGGAAGCTGTATCCGGATGTTGACGCCTCCGCTTCCGCCTCCGGCAAGCAGGGAAAAAAGAAACGCGGCCAAAACGGTTTTCCAATAGCTGCGTTTAACGGCGATTTTGGCTTTTTGTTTCAGGCCTTTTCTTGTCCACATAAAAAATTACCTCCGAAAACATTTATACTTTAATATAACATAAAAAATAAGGGAAATTGACATATAATCAAATATAATTTGTAAATTATCGTCGCGTTTGTCCGGCTGCTTTTGAAAGCCCTTGACAGAATGCACGCTTTTTTCTATAATAAGCTAAAGGAGAGATTTGCCATGTTCCAAAGACACGAATGCAAGGGAATTTGCTATTTTACCAGCCCGCTTCTTTCGGAGGCCGGCTTTCGGCATATGTTCTGCACGCGCATGGGCGGCGTGAGTTCGGGCGATTTTGCGTCGCTCAACGTCAGCACGGCGCGCAAGGACCGGAGCGGATTTACCGATTCAGCGCGGAATGTCGAGGAAAACTATCGGCGGATCGCAGATGTTTTGGGGCTGGCGCCGGAAAAAGCGTGTGCGGCCAAGCAGGTGCATTCCGACATTGTGTATACCGTGCAGCGCACGGATGGCGGCAAAGGCGTTTTGGAAGCTTTTCCGGTGCTTGACGGCTGCGACGGCGTGCTTTTGGAGCCCGACTGCGAAGAGATCGACGCGGTGTGCGTCAAAACGGCTGACTGTGTGCCGATCTTGCTTGCCAACCGTGCGACCGGCGCAGTTTGTGCGGTTCATGCCGGTTGGCGCGGCAGTGCGGCGGATATTGTGACAAAGGCGGCAAAGACGCTTGCTCACGGCTGTATGGAACATATTTTAGCGGCGATCGGACCTTGTATCGGCAGGTGTCACTATGAGGTCGGCGAGGAGGTATATGCGGCGTTTGCGCGTCTGCTTCGCTCGAAAGATGCAGTGAGCGACATTGACCGCTATGTGCCGGTTTTTCCCTCCTGCTCGATGGGCGGAAAGCGTCATGCCGATCTTGCCGGGATCAATCGCGCACTTTTGGAATACAGCGGCGTTCCTGCGGGCAATATAGAGGTGAGCGGCTTCTGCACCTGCTGCAAAACGGATGAAACGACCGGCGAAAAGCTGTTCTTTTCGCATCGTGCAAGCGGCGGCTTTTCGGGAACCTTTGCCAGCGTGATTTGTGCGCGCAAATAAAGCGGCTGCCGCAAAGGTGAGCCGAATCGGGCAAAAAACGCGGCGAAACGCAAAAAAGTTCCTTTGTCGAAAAAAACAGGTGGAATTTTTCGAAAAAAGTGAAAAAAGTCCTTGACAAATTGCGTTCTCTATGGTATACTACTCAAGCAGTGTTGCAAAGGGAGTGTTCCCGAAGCAAAGGTGACAGCCAAAACGGTACGCACAACACAGGGGAATAGCTCAGCTGGTAGAGCAGCGGTCTCCAAAACCGCGTGCCGAGGGTTCGAATCCTTCTTCCCCTGCCAGTTTTCCGGAAATGCTCGGAAAGCTTATCAAATCATCCGCGGATTTAGCTCATTTGGTAGAGCGCGACCTTGCCAAGGTCGAGGTGGCGGGTTCGAGCCCCGTAATCCGCTCCAGCGGCAATGTGCCGCAGCAAAACACAAAAATGTGTGCGTGAAAAATTCACGGTGCGCAAACAGATTTGACCGTATTGTCCCAAGCGCGTTTTATTCCCGGAGGGTTAGCTCAGCTGGGAGAGCATCTGCCTTACAAGCAGAGGGTCACAGGTTCGAGCCCTGTACCCTCCACCATTACGGTCCGGTAGTTCAGTTGGTTAGAACGCCAGCCTGTCACGCTGGAGGTCGTGGGTTCGAGCCCCATCCGGATCGCCACTTTATTTGAACAGCGGCATGTGTTTCTGTTTACGCCTCTGTAGCTCAGTTGGTAGAGCAGGGGACTGAAAATCCCCGTGTCGTTGGTTCAATTCCGACCGGAGGCACCAGCCGGTATCGAAATAAGGTGCGGCTACCTGCGGATTTAGCTCATTTGGTAGAGCGCGACCTTGCCAAGGTCGAGGTGGCGGGTTCGAGCCCCGTAATCCGCTCCAATGGCGAAAGCCATAGCAATACGTGCTGCATACCGAGCAGCAAACAAAAAGAACAGCGTTTCCCGAGACGCAGACGTGAGATGGCGCCATAGCCAAGTGGTAAGGCAGAGGTCTGCAAAACCTTTATTCCCCAGTTCAAGTCTGGGTGGCGCCTCCATTCTTTTTTATGTATGCCTCTGTAGCTCAGTTGGTAGAGCAGGGGACTGAAAATCCCCGTGTCGTTGGTTCAATTCCGACCGGAGGCACCACCCGTTTGGGTTGTGTTATCATGCATCCGAAACGGACAAGTACGGTCCGGTAGTTCAGTTGGTTAGAACGCCAGCCTGTCACGCTGGAGGTCGTGGGTTCGAGCCCCATCCGGATCGCCAGCCTTCGGGCAAAACAAAATATTCTGCCTATGCTTCTGTAGCTCAGTAGGTAGAGCGCATCCTTGGTAAGGATGAGGTCGGCCGTTCAACTCGGCTCAGAAGCTCCACAAAGCCCTGAAACAAGATTCGTTTCAGGGCTTTGTTTTTTGTGTTTTTTATCAGAAAATGTGTTTGGGACAGAAAAAGGCCTGCGAATGTTCGCAAGCCTTTTTGTTTCGTCTAACCGAGCAGTCCGAACAGATTCCATAAGCTTTTGCTTTTGGCGCTTTGGGATACCCGATCGGTTTCGGCAAGATAACGCTGCATATTGCAGAGGATTTCGGCGGTTTCGGCGCGTGTCACCGTTTGTGCGGGCATTAACTCTCCAAAGCCGGTACCGTTGAAAATGCCGCAGCCGGTTACTTTGGAAAGCGACCGGTCGGCCCACGTCGGAACAGCGCTGCAATCGACAAACGTTGTCATGGCACTTGCGTCTTCGGACGTTTCGGGAAGCGAAAGAATGCGGTCAATCATAACAGCGGCTTCGGAGCGCGTGATCGGCGAAGCACTGGCAAAGCACGTGCGGCCGGTCTCGTCGGTATAGCCGGAGACAATGCCGTGCTCTTTGGCATACGCAGCATAGCTTTTGATATTGACAGGGATGGCAGCATCGTCGGCAAAGGCAGTTTGTGCCGTAAATTCGATGTTTGATTCTTTTCCGGCGGCAATCAGTGCCATGGCAAGAAAATCGCCGCGGCTGACCGGTTCATTCGGCAAAAACAGCGTTTTTCCGGTTTCCGTGTCGGTAACGCCGCTCATAAGCCCTTGCGCGGAAATGTTCAAAGCGGAATTATGCGCCCAATGCTCGGTCATATCGGCATAATCGATATCGCTTGCCGCTTTGGTGACCGTGACGGTGACCTTGGCCGGCACACTCTTGTTGCCATAGCAGTCGGTGGCGGTATAGGAAAACGAATCCGTGCCGGTATAGCCTTTTTGCGGCGTATAGGAAAAATAGCCATCGGAATTTTTGGCAATCTTTACGGTACCGTGCGCCGGGTATGAGAGAATTTCAAATTGCATGGCGTCGTTTTCGGGATCGGCGGCTTTGAGAAATTTGAAGGCGGAAACATCCTTGCCGGTGGTCAGGCTTTGCGCACCGACCGCCGGTGCCAGATTCACCTCATTCAGGAGATTCACGGCGCAGGTGACTTCAACGGCACTTTGCTTGGCAGTGGCGTTGGAAAAGGTGAATGCGGCAAAACGGACGGTGTCGTCGGTCGGCATAAAGGATATTTTATCGTAATCGGCGCGTGCGATTAACTGATTTTCACTGATCGGTGCGCTGCCGACAAGCAGGGTACCTTCCGCAAGGGTCGGCAGGGAATCCATGCGGATAAATTCGCTTTTTGAACAAAGCACTTGGTCGAAATCCGCGCTTTCAAAACGAACCGGTGTGCCGATCACGCCGCACTTCTGTAAGCGGATCTGCTTTTCGAGGCTTGTCATGGCAGGGCTTAACAATACGGCACCGACGGCAAGGCTAAGCGACAACAGGCACACGGCAAGGGCTGCAAGCTTTTTTGAACGGGTTGACATAAGGGAATCCTTCCTTTCTTCGCTCGTTTGCGTTCGCACATAGTATTTTCCGCTCAAGTTAAGATTATACAAAAGAATCACGGCAAACATTTTTATAGAGCTTAAAACAGAAAGCCAAAAAGCGCACAGGATTTTTATAAATCCTGTGCGCTTCCTTTATAAGTTGGTGGTTGTGTTACGCGTTCAGCTTTTTCTTATCGGCGCGCGTGCTGACAATCTGAAGAATTGTCACCGCCGCGACAAGCACGATGCCGATACTATCGGAAATCACGCCGGGGTAAATCATGAGCAGACCGCCGATAATGAGCGGAATGGTCTCATAAATGCGCAGCTTGCGGAACATATAGCGTTCCAAACCGGCGGACAGCGCGAAAATACCGACGCAAGAGGTGATGATAATGACGATGATTTCAGGTGCAGAGGCATCGATAAACAGCATTTTCGGGTTGAAGGCGAAGATGTACGGAATGATGAATGCGGTAATGGCAAGCCGTGTGGCGGTAACGCCTGTTTTGAATGGATTGGAATGCGCGATGGCACTGCCGGCATAAGCGGCAAGTGCGACCGGCGGCGTGATATCCGCAACGATGCCGAAATAGAACACAAACATATGCGCCGCAAGCGTCGGAAGACCCATTTGGATCATGATCGGTGCGGTGATGGTCGCCATGATGAGGTAGTTCGCCGTGGTCGGCACGCCCATGCCGAGCACGATGCACGCGACCATGGTTAAGAACAGGGCAAGAAACAGATTATTTTTGGCAATCGGAACGATGACGCCGATGAGCGTCGAACCGAGACTGGTTAACGTTACGATACCTGCCACGATTCCGGCAAGGCCGCAGGCCAGCGACACGCCCATGGTATTGCGGACACCGGATTCGATGGCTTCCAACGAAAGCACGCCGGATTCGCGCGTCTGTTTGCCGCAGAAGGAAACGACGATATAGATAAGACCTGCCAAAATGGCGGCGTTTTCCATTTTAATGTTCAGGACGAACATAAAGACGATAAAAGCGATGATCGGCAAGACAAGTAAAACGGTATCGATAATATCCGATTTGGTGTCTTCGCCGTGACTCAGCTTTTTCACCATTTTCACAACGTCCGTCACGAGCATGAGAGCCATGGTCGTGAGGATGGCCATGCAAGCGGATTGTGCCGGTGTGCGGTTAAAGGACATCAGAACGACAAGCACGACAATCGGCAGGAACAGATAGCCCTTGCGGAAGAACAGCTTGAAAAAGTTCGGAATGCTCTCTTTGGGCAAGCCCTTGAGGCCGAGCTTTTTGGCTTCAAAATGGATCATCATGAAAATACCGGCAAAGTAGAGGATAGCCGGCAGAATGGCAGCGACGGCGATGGTGACATACGGGATGCCGGTGATTTCGCTCATAAGGAACGCCGCAGCACCCATGATCGGCGGCATGATCTGACCGCCCGTGGAAGCGGCGGCTTCAACGGCGGCGGCAAACTCCGGCTTATAGCCGATGCTCTTCATGACCGGGATGGTGACGCTGCCGCTGCCGACGGTGTTGGCAACCGAGCTTCCCGAATACATTCCTTCGAGAGCCGACGAGATGACCGCCACCTTGGCAGGACCGCCCGTGGCATAACCTGCCACGGAGTTTGCAAGGTCGACGAAAAAGCCGCCGATACCGGTTTTTTCAAGGAAGGAACCCAAAATGATGAAGAACACGATGAAGGTCGAGCAGACGTTGAGCGGCGTGCCCAAAATGCCGCCGGTCGTGTAAAACAGGTTGTACAGAACGGATTGCAGGGATTTTCCGTAGATAAAGGCATAGGCGATGAAACCGCCGGCAACAAAGAGGATCGGAATACCGACGGCTCTGCGGCACAGCTCGAACAAGCACAGAATGCCGATGACGGCCATGACCTTATCGAGGGTGTTTAGTGCGACGGCACGATATGTAATCTCTTTGAAGTTGATGGCGTAATAAAAATACGGCGTTGTGCCGACGACGGCAAAGAGAAAATCATACCACGGGATAAAATTGATTTTTTTGGTTTGTTTTTTGTATAACGGATAAATCAAAAAGCCCAAGAAGATGATAATGCCTAAGAATATGGACATACGCACCTGTTCGGGAAAGGTGAAGAAGCGCGTGAAAAAGATAAAGCCGGCGAAGGCGAGAAAGGCGATTTTGATGAGCAGACCGAAAATGCCGGTGAATTGACGCGTGTTGGATTCACGGTCAAATTCCGCCATCAGCTCGTCGGCACTTTTGGTATTGGCTTCGCCGTCGGCGATGTGTGCGCTCATTTGAGCGTCGGCGACGGGCGAAGATTTTTCTTTTTTCTGGGACAAGGGAGTTCCTCCTTTGGTTGTGATACGGGACAAACGGCTTAAGCGAGGCGAAAGCCGATGTGTGCGTTCCTGCCGCAGAGAGCGGTGAGGCTTATGGTTTTGCCGTGAACGGCAAGCACATGATCATATACGGTTCCCACGATGTATTTCACTTGCGGAAAAACCGTGTCGAAACCGGATACGACCATGTTTCCGTCACTGTCATAGGTGAGCGTTTCGCCGGGTGACAGTGTGCTTTCGACGCCGGCGCCGAAAGCCGCATAAATCGTGCGGTCGGCATAAATTTTGCCGTTTTTGACGACAAAGACGTCGGTGACGGGGCTTTGGTTGACCGAATGGACAAAGGTGACCGCAAACTCGGTGCCTTCCGGCGCGGAAAAGCTGCGATAGACTTTGCCGGTCTCGGTGTTGTACAGCTCCAAACGGCGCGGACGCAGAACGAAAATGAAAAGAAGCGCGGTGCATAACAGAGCCACAGCCGTAACCGCTTTGGCAGCTACGGCTGTGACGGTGGTCTTTTTCATAGAAAAAACGTGTTTACTTGATGACGCCGACTTCTTTGAAGTACTTTTCAGCACCCGGATGAAGCGGAATCTCTGCCGGGATACCGACGACGGCGGTATCGACATTCAATTCGGCACCCTTGGTATGAGCGGCGGCGATGGCATCCTTGTTTTCAAAGATGGCCTTGGTGATCTGGTAAACGGTTTCTTCCGAAACGTCGTTGTCAATGATGTAGGTGGCCATGACGGCGACGGTGTTCACATCCTCGGTCATGCCGTTATAGGTGGAAGCCGGAATGGCCTGACGGGTGTAGAAGCCGTACTGCTTGGAAAGCTCGGCGAACTTATCGTCGTCAACCGGAACGACCGTGATCTCGTGGCTCATGGCGAGGTCTGTGATAGCGGTGGTCGGGATACCGGCAACGCAGAAGAAGGCGTCGATCTTTTCGTCCTTCAGAGCGTCTGCCGACGGACCGAAGCCGAGGTTCTGCTTGTTGATGTCTTTATCGATATCGATGCCGTAAGCGGCAAGAATCTGCTTGGCGTTGAATTCCACGCCGCTGCCTGCGTCGCCGACGGAGACGCGCTTGCCGGCAAGGTCAGCAACCGACTGGACGCCGCTTTCCTTGGAAGCGATGATTTGGCAAAGCTCCGGATAAAGCGTTGCAACAGCCGAGAAATCCTTGGTTTGTGCGCCATTAAACAGGTCGGTGCCGGTGTAGGCGTAGTACATAACGTCGTTCTGAACGACAGCCATGTCGGCTTCGCCGGTCTGAATCAGCTGAATGTTGGCTTTGGAAGCACCGGTGGACTGAACGTCAAACTTGATGCCGGTCTTTTCCTGCAGAATGCTGCCCATGGCCATGCCGTACCCGTAGTAGGTACCGGTGTTGCCGCCGGTGGCGAGAACGATTTTGGATGCGAGCGCATCGCCATCCTTGTTTTCCTGTTCTTTTTTGCCGCAGGAGCCGAGAAGCATACTTCCGGCAGTGAGAACGGCAAGAGCGAGTGCAAGACTCTTTTTCATATTGATTTCCTCCGAAAATGTGTTTTTTTGAATTTTCCAAAAATGACTAATTCACACATTATTATAATAGGAAGAAAACCGTCTGTCAAGAGTTCTGCAAAAAAAGCTGTGAAAACAGCCGATAATCGTTTGTTTTCACAAAAAGCGGCGATAATTTTTGTGAAAAATGTGGAAATTACAGGGCGAATTTTACGGGTGATTTTTGAAAATATGCAGGAATGCAAAATGAATTGTGCAGAAAAGCGGAAACTGCGGTTGACGGATATTCTCATTTGACCGCAAAAAGTGACGCTTTCTATCCTTTTTGATGAGAGTGCTTGCAAAAAAGCGGGAAATATGCTACAATAAGAAAAAATAGCCCGTGTGGGTGTGAAATGAGGCAGAACGATGAATCTTGTTACCATCATGAATTTTGTCCGCGGTGTGGAGCCGCGCAACCCGAACTTGGATCTGTTGGAACCGGTGGTCAATCAGATCGCCTTAAATAAAGCCTATGGTTTTGACAACACATTTCTATTGCAGTATGATGCACTCATCGACCCGAAATTCCAAGAGTTGTTTTCGGCAGAGCGCGACCAACACATGGAACTCGGCATTTGGTTCGAGGTGGTGCAGCCGCTTGTCGAAAAGGTCGGCATCCAATGGCGCGGCAGACCCGGCTATGCGTGGGATTGGTATGTGAATCCGGGTTTCCTTCCGGCGTATACGCATGACGAAAAAATCGCGATGATCGATGAATTCATGGAGACATTCCGCGCGATCTTCGGTGCATATCCGCAGTCGGTCGGCTCGTGGCTGCTCGATATCGATTCGGTTCGCTACATGACGGAAAAATATGCTATCCGCTATTTCGGCATCTGCCGCGAGCAGTTGGCGGTGGACGCTTACACGCTCTGGGGCGGTCCGTATAACCAACCGTATTACCCGTCGGTACACAATATCCTTTGCCCGGCGCAGAACGCTGAAAATCAGGTAAACGCACCGGTGTTCCGGCTTCTCGGCATTGAGCCGATCCGCGGCTACAATGAAAAACGGTATGCCAAGGATCCTGAATGCTATGGCTGTGCGACCATGGAGCCGTTCTGGAAATACGGCCAAAACAAGGACTATATGGAATGGTTCTTCAAGACCTATTTCGACAACGAAAACTTAGGGCTTGCCTATACGCAGATCGGTCAAGAGAACAGCTTCGGCTGGAAGGGCATGAAGGATGGTCTTACGCTGCAGCTGGCACTTGTCAAACGCTATGCCGACCAAGGCAAAATCCGGGTCGTCAAGACAAGCGAAGCCGGCAGGCTGTTTGCCGAGGCAAATACGCTTACGCCGCCGGCGGCACTTTGTGCCGACACCGATCCGGTCGGTCAAAACGGCTACAAATCGTTCTGGTACACCTCGAAAAATTACCGCGCCAACGTCTTTTTTGAAGGCGAAACGCTGTATTTCCGGGATATTCAGAAGTTTGACGAACGCTATACCGAACGCTATCTCGATGAGCCGTGCTTAAAATGGGATGCGGTGTACGACAACCTGCCGGTCGCGGATGAACGCGGTTGGAGCTTTGAAAAGGATTCGCACGATGCCGGTTTGGATTTTGACGGAGCGTTTGTGTTTGAGGGCGTCGAACGGGACGGCAGCGCACTTGCGGTTACGGCACGTGCCGCAGACGGTAAAAAAATCACGATTCGTTTGTCCGAATCCGAAATCACCGTTTCGGGCGGCGCGGTATTGCGGTGGCGTTTCGGCAAGTTTGCGGATTTTGCGGCAGACAAGGATGGCGTAAGCTTTACGCATAACGGCTTTTCCTATCGTGTCGGCGTGAAAGGCGTTCTTACGGCCGAGCAAAAGGATCTGATACTAACCGGTGAAGATATCACGCTTGCAATGGCGGAATAAAGAAAATTTCAAAAAAGCGGCGGCTGTGATTTGGTCACAGCCGCCTTTTTAACAGTTCGGACGTCCGAACAAACAACTCTTCCGGCGCACTCAAACCGCTTTCGGACAGATCTCCTTGTAATCGCAATAATCGCACGGGTTGTGTGCTTTTGCACCTTCGGGAAGGGCACGCTTGTCGCCGCGGAGAATGCCGCAAGCCATATCGGCGGCAAAGGCGGAGGCTTCGCCAAGCAGTGCGAAGAATTCGTCCTCGGGCAGGGTGCCGGCTGCGTTTTCCGCAAGCACGCCGGTTTTGAGCTTGACCGGGATATACGTACCGCTTCCGGTAGAATCCATGGCAAACAGGATGTCGGCGTCGGCGACAAGCAGTCCTGACACATCGGCTTTATAATCCAGGCTTTCGTCATCGCCGCTGTCGGACAGCACTTTGTCACCAACAGGTATCTTCGGATCAGCCACATGGCTGTACAGCACACCGGCAGGATAGACCTTGCCGTAGCGGGTTTCGCCGTTTTGCAAAAGCGTGTACAGATACAAGAGCATTTGCAGATTGAAGCCGCGGTGAATATCGGACAGATCGAATTTTGTGCTGCCGGTCTTGTAATCGACAATGCGCAAATAGGTCTTTCCGGAGTGTGCGTCACGGTACAAGTCCACGCGGTCGATCTTTCCGACGATCTTCAGCGTTTTGCCGCCCGTAAGCGGAAGTTCGACCGGCTTTACCGCGCCGTCCGGCCCGATGGACAGCTCAAAATCAACCGGTTCAAACCGGCTGACGGTCAGTTCCTCGCATAACAGCTTGCATAACGGCACCAATACGCGCTCCGTTTTGGCAAACAGATACGCAAACCGGCCGCTTAACGCACTGCCGGCATTGGGCATCATGCGCTCGAGAAGCTCTTCGAGCTTTGCGTGGATGGCAGATTTTAATGCGGCTTCGTCAAACGGATTCCCGGCCTTGTGCCGTGCGGCAATCTCGGGCACAAGCTCCTCCAAAACGGCATGAATGATGTTTCCGCGTTCGGCGTTTCCGACACGTCCTTCCGGTGCGGCTGCAAGCCGCAGCGTGTAGGTGCAGAAGTACGAGAAAGGACACCGGCGGAAGCGTTCAAGCTTGGAATAGCTGCCGGTCATGGTGTCGCCGTACAGCTCTGTTAACATATCGTCGGAAAGCGGCCGCCGGGCATCATCGCTTTTTTCGATGGCGGCGAGCCGTGTCATATAGGCAGGCTTGTCCGCAAAATAGGCGCGCACGGTGGCTTTTTCGACACCGTCCGGCAGGGTCAAAAACTGCTCAAACAGCGACTCATCGCTGACAGCACCTGCCAATGCCGCAGCTGTATCTGCTTTCGGATATACATCGGCGGTAATGCCTAACATTTTTTCGAGAAGTGCGACCAAAACAGACGGATACAGCTCCTTCTTTTCGAGCGAACCGGTGCGGTATAAAACAAAAGCCCCATCCTTTGCCGAGCAGAGAGCTGTATAAGCGAGAAACAGCTCGTCAAAGGCTTTGTCGTCGGCAGTTTCGGCAAGCTCCACACCGAGCGAGCGGAGCTTTTTCCGCTCTGTGTCGCGGAAAACATCGGAGGACTCGGGCTTTGCCGGAAAAATGCCGTCGTTGACGCCGAGTAAAATCACATAGCGGATGCCGTCGGTGCGCATGAGTGTGACCGGCGAAAAACGCACTTGGTCGAGCAGCTCCGGAATTTTTCCGATCGACATGTTTTTGATGACGGCGCGCAGCAGCTCATAAAACCGGTGCGGTGTGACAGTCTGTTCCGCAAGCGTGAGCGCGACGGTGTCGAGTGCGCGGCATAACAGGTCTAGATATTCGCCGTCGGCGCGGTCGTCAAAGCGGTCTTTCCCGGAAAGCCGGGCGATGTTGACGGTCAGCTCATATACGGCGTGTGCCATGTCAGAGGCGGTTTTGGCTGCATCGAGAGAGGCTGAAAAGGTGTCTAAGCAGGACAGCAGAGCGTCATGTGCGTCGGAGAAGAGCGCGAGAAGCGCGGTGTCGGCGGCATCGGCACGCATTCCGGCCGGGTTCATGTGCCACTCTTCGTGAAAATACGCTTTGCCGTGGATGTTCCAGGTATGCAGGTACAGGTCGAGCTTGTCGGCAACCTCATCGCTTAAGCCCGAAAGGCCCGATTTGATGTAGGCTGAGACTGCTTCAAGACTCCATGAAAAGTATATGTCAAACGCGGAAAATACCAATGCGGCCGTCGGTGTGGTGGAAAGATCGACAGCCTTGTCAAATGCATACGGAATACCGGCGCTTTCAAAGGCCGTGTCCAAAATGCCGTCATAGTCGGCTTGATTCCGTGCGCAGAGGACAATTTCGCGCGGCAAAACGCCGCTTGTCAACAGGTCGCTGACCGTTTGAACGGCAAAGGCTGCCTCGGCGTAGATGTCCTCGCAGGCGGTGAGCGTCACGCCGGAAAGAGGTACTTCCGGACGCGGCACGGCTAACGCGTCTAACGAAAAGTGCGCGGCGATATGCGCAAGAGCCGAATGCGGCGCATGCTTTCTGTTTTCGGTAAGAAAGATATCTTTCACCGGCACGCCGCTTTCCGCAGCCAGTCTTCGGCAGGCAAGAGCCGCATTTTTGGCACGCAGAAAGCATTTGTTGGCGGTTTTTTCGTTTTCGCATAAAAAGGTGATGCAGGTCTCTTCGGCGCTCGGGAGAATTTTTCCGATAATGGCAAGTTCTTGGGCGGTAAAGCCGTAAAACGCATCCAAAAAGACGTGTTTTCCCTCAAAGAACCGAAAACCGCATAATGTTTCGTACAGCTTATCGAGGAGATCGCCCGGAAAATCGAGCGTTCCGGAAAGATAGGCATCGTATGCACGGTAGGCGAGTGCCACGTCGTGCAGCTTGTCCGAAAGAGCCGCAGAGCCGTTCCCGGCAAGCGTTTTGCAAAGCGTCTCCAAATCGTCGGGACGTATGCGCGAACGGTGCATTTCCGTCACGGTGGCAAGCATCTTTGCAGCAAAATCTGTGTCGTCGGCAAGCGGCGCATATTCACTTAGCAGATCTGCCGACTGGGAAAGCACGTGTGACATGGCAAGTGCGCACGCGGCTTTGTCGGGAACCGCTCCGACAAGACCGCCGCTTTCGCGGAAAACGCGGTTGCACAAACGCTTGAAGTTGATGACCTCGATATACATATTGGCAGGATTCCCGAGCCGGTCGATGAGCAGCCGTTCCGCCGAAACCGCGCTTTGCTCCGGCACGATCAAAAAAGCCTGCTTTTTCTGCCTGATACAGTCCTCTAAGCGTGCAAGCAGTGCTTCGGTTTTGCCGGTTCCGTGAAGTCCGAAAATGCGTGTGAGCATGATATTAACCCTGACGCCGCATTGCCAAAACTTCGCGAAGTCTTGCCAATTTGCAGGCGCGCATATAGGCAAGCGTGAAAAACATCTGCGGCGAAAGTCCGGCATACAGATCGTTTTCGTGACGGTTCGGCTTGCCATGGTGTGCATTTAATTCGAAGGTGAGCGGCCCTGCATACGCATGTTCGTCAAGGCGCGCGACAAAGTTCTCCCAATCGCCGATCCCGTCAAACGGCAGCAAATGCAGATCGTCGATCCAAGTGGTCTTTCCGGAAAAATCGCGGATGCCGAGGTTGTCGTTGATGTGCGTGGCGATCAAGCGGTCACCGTACAGCGAGAGCAGATCCTTGCTGTGGTTATAGCACATTTCGTGGCCGGTGTCGAGGCAAAAGCCGACGTTGTCTAAGTCGGCAAGCGATTCCATAAGCGCCGCCAGATATTCTTCTCCCTCGGTGTTTTCGAGTGCCACCTTAACGCCGAGCTTCCCGGCTTCTTCGGAGACCTTCCGGAAGCTTTCAAGCCCATATGCGTTCGGCGTGTGGTCCTCAAAGCCGATAAAGGCGTGCATGACCACAATCGGCACGTCGTGCGCGGCGGCGTCGCGGATGCATTCGAGCAGCTCGTTTGCTGCACCTTGATACTCCGGCGTCCACATTTCGGCGGCGCGTGTAAACGGTGCGTGAACCGATTGATAGTGCATCCCAAGCTTGTCGGCAAGCGTGCGCGGCTCGTCTAAACAGCCGGATTTATTCCAATTCGTAAAAAAGCCGTCAAAGCCGGCGGCCTTGGCAATTTGCAGCTCTTCGGCAAAGGGAATGTCGAAAATTCCGCCGAGCGCGATGCAGAAATGGTTGTTCCACATAAAAACTCTTCCTTATTATTATGGTTAACGATAAAAGGCGTAGTTGCCGATGAGCGGCAGCGGCTCGGTTTTGTCGTTTGCGGCGTTCACAATGCCGATGATCATGAGTACAAACACAAAAAGGCCGCTGACAACCGAGAACAGATAGGGCACTATCGCACCGGCATACGGA
The DNA here is from genome assembly GCA_934444645.1 of uncultured Eubacteriales bacterium. Lineage (GTDB taxonomy): Bacteria > Bacillota > Clostridia > Oscillospirales > CAG-382 > UMGS882. The sequence goes on from CAKSCV010000007.1 coordinate 50,757, forward strand.
ATCCAGCCGAGGGTGAAATTTAATACGCGCGTGAAAATCGAGCAGGCTGCGGAAACAATGGTGAGCAGCATTCCCTGACCGCAATGAAAACGCACGGTGGGATTATCTTTTTCCGGGATGAACAGGCTGATGAGAAATAGAAGCGGAATGTAGGACAGAATGTGATATAGTTTATTCTTTTGCATAAGTGCCTCCTGGTTCGACGGATTTGTTTTTCTACCTTATATATTATAGCAACCGGAGGGATATCTGTCAATACGAATTTGTGCGTTTGCCGGTTTTGTACGGCGGATTTGCGGTGAAAAGGTATACGTGAGCATTTTTAAGAAAATGTACGTTCCCTTTTACCTTTTGTGTTGATATAAGCCTATCCGTCGAACCCTTCGTCGATTCGACGGAACTCTAAGTATTGGAAAAGGAGCAAGGTGTATTTCAACCTTGCTCCTATCGGTCAGTATGTGCTATTTAGTTCAAGAATTAGAATTATTTATGACATCACCAGGTCCCGCGTTGTCAGGCAGGTCATTTGAAGGTGTACTTGGCGTTACTATCTTGTCATAGATTGCTTTGGTCTGCTCGGCTAAATCACAATACATTGTGTAGCTATGTGCAGACACTCCTGTATGCCACAAATGAAAGTTTTCCTTGAAAATGGTCTGGAGTTTTTCTTCTGTATAATCCTTTTTCAAATCGTCATTTATAACCAAACCATTTTGGATGAACAAATCAAGTAATTCTTTTGCAGGCATTTCGGATAATTCTTCGTAAGTATATGCACCGAATGCTTTATTAGGAGTAGCTTCCTTATTGTTGGAGTTCGTCTGTTCCAATATCTCAAAATAGCATTGAGGGGCATCCTCGGCTTTCATATAGTAAGTAACCCCATCAACTTTTGTCGTTGTCAGACCATTTTTTACAACAGTTCCGTCTGCATACTCGATTTCCACAGAAATGCTATTGCTGCCAGGAGCCAAAACTTTGTCATCGGCTTTTTCGTCAATCGTAAATGAGCCAAGCCAACTTGTAATCTCTGCCATGTATTTGCTCGGCACTTCAAATCCTTTTCCATCGCTGGGAAGGGTGTGGAAAGTGATACGAACAATATTTTCTGTTTCAAAAACAGGTTTTGCCTTGTCAACTTTGTTTGTAGAACAGCCAACCAGGCCCAACACACAGACCAATGCCAACAATAATGCTATATATTTTTTCATACGGATTACCTCCTTCGTTGTTATATGCCTTTGTATACATAGACGTAAAAAATCTCAAAAAGTTCCATGTTTTCTATACTATACAATACTTGTCTTTTACTATGTTTTGTGGCGTGATAACTTCCGAGTTGGAATATTTTGAAATGCCTGTTATGGCTTGTAGCTTGTCGAAAATATCTTCCATAGGAACACCCTCCTAAAAATCAATTTTCTTTTGAATACTGATTGGCTCAAAACCCAGACAACTTCAAAAGAAAAGAGGATACCCTAAAAATTAGGGTATCCTCTCGAAAATTAGGTATCTTGGCACGCTTTTGGTGAAATCGACGGAGTTTTTACCATCAACACAAAAGGTAAAGGGGACAATGTACAAAATCTATTGCCAAATCGGTATTTCTGTGATATAATAGAAATTTTATGCATTTTGCGGCGCAGAGCGGAGTTCACACAAAAGTTACAACTAAATACGCCAAACCTATTGCAAAACCCGTCCTTGTATGATACAATATACAAGCTTGATGTGCGATGAAACGGGAGGTTGCGGTGTTTACACCGGGAATTTCCGTGGAGTATGTCCGATAAACGGGCGACAGCGAATACTGAACCGAAGCGCATGGTTGCGATCTCAGGGCGTTCCTTCAAGCAGGTGCGTTTCTGCTATCGCCGTGGCAAGAGAAATTTTGCCGAAAGCAGTGCCGGCGCTAAGGCGTATCTTTCTTAAAACATCGGTCGCGGAACCGTCGGTGAATTTCACCGAAAGGCCGTGCAATATGTGCCGTGTGGCTCTTTATGGGCTTGCGGCGTAAGAATGGTAAGCTGCCCGAATTCCCCTCGGTTTGAGGTCGAATCGGGTTTTTCATTCGGGAAGCATTAGAAACACCCGGACGCGTGTTCGTATTTCACTGTGCCGCATTTAAAACGGTTCCTGCGTTAAATCAAGCGTAAACGTGCGCAGGACGAAAAATTTTAAAGGAGGCAGAAAAAATGGCAGCAAAGGAAAAAATCAGAATCAGATTGAAGTCGTACGATCACACTCTTATCGATCAGGCGGCAGAAAAGATCGTTGAAGCAGCTAAGCGCAACGGCGCAAAGGTTTCCGGTCCGATTCCGCTCCCGACCGACAAGGAGATCGTCACCATTCTCCGCGCCGTCCACAAGTACAAGGACAGCCGCGAACAGTTCGAATTCCGCACCCATAAGAGACTGATCGACATCTTAAAGCCGTCGCAGAAAGCGATCGAAGCTCTTGTTGATCTGGAACTTCCCGCCGGAGTCGAATCCGAAATCGTATTATAATTCACATCTATACCGTGTGAATATAAGACCGTCAAGGTCATGTTGACCGTCCGACTCTCTGCGAAAGCAGAGCAAACGGAAATTCAAACGGCCAACCAATAACCTAAGGAGGAATAAATATGAAAAAAGGTATAATCGGCAAAAAGCTCGGTATGACGCAGATTTTCGATGAAAACGGAAATGTGATTCCGGTAACCGTCATCGAAGCAGGTCCCTGCACGGTTGTTCAGAAGAAAACGGTCGAAAACGACGGTTACAGTGCTGTACAGCTCGGTTTCTCCGACATCGCCGAGAGAAAACTGAACAAGCCCGCTAAGGGTCACTTCGCTAAAGCCGGCGTTACGCTCAAGAAACACCTCAAGGAATTCCGTCTTGACGATGCCGAGACCATGAATGTCGGCGACGAGATCAAGGCAGATGCCTTTGCGGCAGGCGAAAACGTGGACATCACCGGCATCACCAAGGGTCACGGCTACAGCGGCGTTATCAAACGCTGGAACTGCCACAGACTCAGAATGACGCACGGTACCGGTCCTGTACACCGTCAGCCCGGTTCCATGGGTGCTAACTCCACACCGTCCCGCATCTTCAAAAACAAGAAGATGGCCGGTCAGTACGGTCACGAGCAGGTCACCATGCTGAACCTGAACGTAGTAAAAATCGACGTTGAGAAAAACCTTATCGCGGTTAAGGGCGCGGTTCCCGGTCCTAAGGGCGGTATTGTGTTTATTCGCTCAACCGTTAAGTAAGCGAAGGAGGAATACAAATGCCGAATGTTGCATTATTCGATATGGCAGGCAACAAGAAGGGCGAATTTGAACTCGCCGCCGAAGTTTTCGGCTGTGAAGTCAATCAACCCGTCCTCCACAGCGTTGTCAGAGCCTATCTTTTGAATCAGAGACAGGGCACTCAGTCCACCAAGACCCGTGCTGAGGTTTCCGGCGGCGGCATCAAGCCGTGGCGTCAGAAGGGCACCGGCCGCGCAAGACAGGGCTCCACCCGTTCGCCGCAGTGGACACACGGCGGTATCGCACTCGGTCCGAAGCCCCGCGCATGGAAAGTAAGCATCAACAAAAAGGTAAAGAGACTCGCTATGAAGTCGGCTCTCAGCTCCAAGGTCGTTGACAATGAAATGGTCGTTATTGAGAATCTCGCTATGGATTCCTACAAGACCAAGACCATCGTTAACCTCTTGAAGGCTGTCGGCGCCGAAAAGAAAGCTCTCATCGTTACCGCCGAAAACGACAAGGTCGTTGCCAAGAGCGCCGCTAACATTCCCGGCGTCAAGACCGCAACGCCCGGCACGCTCAATGTCTATGACATTCTCAACTGCGATATGTTCGTGGTTGCAGGCGATGCCGTCAAAGTAATCGAGGAGGTATACGCATAATGAAAACGGCACATGACGTTATTATCCGTCCGATTATCACCGAAGCAAGCATGTCAAGACTCGCTGACAAGAAGTATACCTTTGAAGTAGCTTCCGATGCCAACAAGATCGAAATCAAGAAGGCCGTCGAGGAAATTTTCAAAGTGGATGTCGATAAGGTCAATACCATCAGCGTCAAGAGCAAAAACAAGCGCGTTGGTTACCACCTCGGCAAAACTTCCGAATGGAAAAAGGCGATCGTTACCTTAAAGCCCGAATCAAAGACCATCGAGTTCTTCGACAGCATGATGTAATTTGTGATCGAAGACAAAATTCGTTAAGAAAACTGCGATGCGGTCTGGCGTAGGTCAGCTGCGTCGGGAAATGGAGTAATTATGGCAGTAAAAACTTTCAAACCTACTACTCCGGCGAGAAGACAGATGACGGTTCCGGGTTTTGACGAAATCACCAAGAAAACACCCGAAAAGAGCCTTATTACCGTCTTAAAGAAACATGCCGGACGTAATAATACAGGTAAGATCACTGTCCGTCACCATGGCGGCGGCAACAGAATCAAGTACAGAGTTATGGACTTCCGCAAGAAGATTGAGGATGTTCCGGCAACCGTACTTGCTATCGAATACGATCCCAACAGAACCGCTTACATCGCTCTCATGCAGTATGAGACCGGTGAAAAGACCTACAGCATCGCGCCTGTGGGACTCAAAGTCGGCGACGTTGTCATCAACAGCGCAAAGGCTGATATCAAGCCCGGCAACGTGCTTCCGATCAGCGAAATCCCCGTCGGTACCTTTATCCACAACATTGAGCTTTATCCGGGCAAGGGCGGTCAGCTCGTCCGCAGCGCCGGTACCGCTGCTCAGCTTATGGCTAAGGAAAACGGCGTTTCTCAGGTCAGACTTCCCTCCGGTGAAGTCCGCATCATCCGTCTTGACTGCAAGGCTACCATCGGTCAGGTCGGCAATCTCGAACACGAAAACATCAACCTCGGCAAGGCCGGTAAGACCAGACATCTCGGTATCCGCCCGACCGTCAGAGGTTCTGTTATGAACCCGTGCGACCATCCTCACGGCGGTGGTGAAGGTAAAGCGCCGGTCGGCCGTCCTTCTCCTGTTACTCCTTGGGGTAAGCCTACGATGGGTTACAAGACCCGCGACAAGAAGGCGCGCACCAACAAGTTCATCGTTAAGAGAAGAAACGACAAGTAAACCGTAAAGGAGGCATAAAAGTTGAGTAGAAGCATTAAAAAAGGACCTTTCGTCGAAGCAAAGCTTTTCGCAAGAATCACTGAAATGAACGAAAAGGGCGAGAAGAGAGTGTTAAAAACCTGGTCGAGAGCTTCCACGATTTTCCCGCAGTTTGTGGGTCATACCATTGCCGTTCATGACGGCAGAAAACACGTGCCGGTATACGTTACGGAAGACATGGTCGGACACAAGCTCGGCGAGTTCGCTCCCACCAGAACGTTTAAGGGCCACTCCGGTTCCAAAACGACCAACACCAACAAGTAATCTTTGCATATACACAAATTCCGCCGTTTTTACGGCAGAGACTTGTGAAAGGAGGCAAACATTTCATGGAAGCTAAAGCGTATTTATACGATTTGAGAATATCTCCGCGCAAGGTTTCGATCGTTCTGGATCTCATCCGCAACAAGGACGTAGCAACCGCCGCCGGTATTCTTGCCAATACAAGAAAAGCCGCAAGCGAGCCTGTCGCAAAGCTCTTGAAATCCGCCGTAGCTAACGCTGAAAACAACCACAGCATGGATACTTCCAAGCTCGTCGTTTCCCAGTGCTTCGTTACGCCCGGAAGAATCGCCAAGAGAATCCAGGCGCGTGACAAAGGCCGAGCTTACCGTATCTTGAAGAGAAGCTCGCATATTACGATCGCGGTAAAAGAAAAAGAATAATTTCTTCCGCAACACTTCAAATTCCTAAAACCTCACAGAGCCACGGCTCTATGAGTGAAATTCATTGAAGGAGGCTTATTACGAAGTATGGGTCAAAAAGTTAATCCTCACGGCTTACGTGTAGGTGTCATAAAAGACTGGGATTCCAGATGGTTCGCTAAAGACGAAGTATTCGGTGATACGCTCGTTGCGGACTACAAGCTCAGAACATGGCTGAAAAAGAAACTTCAGGGCGCCGGCGTTCCGACCATCGAAATCGAACGCGACGGCAAAAGAGTAAAGGTATTCATTCACTGCGCAAAGCCCGGTATGATCATCGGCAAGCAGGGCGCAGAAATTGATAAGTTAAAGGGCGAAATCGAGGCATTCACCGGTATGCCGTCGCTCGTCAATGTCGTCGAGGTTAAGCAGCCCGATCTCAACGCTCAGCTCGTTGCAGAATCCGTTGCCGCTCAGCTCGAAAGACGTATCGCATTCCGCCGCGCTATGAAAATGGCCATCCAGAGAACCATGAAGCTCGGTGCCAAGGGTATCAAGATTCAGCTCTCCGGCCGTTTGAACGGCGCCGAAATTGCAAGAACCGAACAGTATCATGAAGGTACTATTCCGCTTCAGACCCTCCGCGCCGACATCGATTACGGCTTCTGGGAAGCCGATACCACCTACGGCAAGATCGGCGTCAAGGTTTGGATCTATAAGGGCGAAATCCTTGCTAACGCTGCAAAGACCGCAAGAAGAAAGCCCAACGCGCCTTCTAAGGCAGAAGGAGGAGCAAGATAACCATGTTAATGCCGAAGAGAGTTAAGTACAGAAGAGTTCAGAGAGGCCGCATGAAGGGCGTTGCCACCAGAGGCAACACCGTTTCGAACGGTTCCTACGGCCTTCAGGCCCTCGAACCCGCTTGGATCACAAGCAACCAGATCGAAGCCGCCCGTATCGCTATGACGCGTTACATTAAGCGTGGCGGTCAGGTTTGGATCAAGATATTCCCCGATAAGCCTGTTACCGAAAAGCCGGCTGAAACCCGTATGGGTTCCGGTAAAGGTTCTCCCGAGTATTGGGTAGCTGTGGTAAAACCCGGCCGCATTCTGTTCGAAATGGACGGTGTTGCCGAGGATCAGGCACGCGAAGCAATGCGTCTTGCTGCTCACAAGCTTCCGCTTAAGTGTAAGTTTGTGAAAAAAGAAGATGAAATGGAGGCGTAAGCGATATGAAAATCACGGAAATCAGAGAAAAAACCTCCGAACAGCTTACCGAGCTTTTGAAGGAGCAGAAGGCAGAGCTCTTTAATCTGCGTTTTCAGCACGCAATCCATCAGCTCGACAATCCTCAGAAGATCGTCGAAACCAAAAAGACCATCGCCAAAATCTTGACGGTGCTGACCGAAAAACAGGCATAAGCGGAAAGGAGTAACTAGTAAATGGAAAGAAATCTCAGAAAAACCAGAGTAGGTATCGTTTCCAGCGATAAAATGGATAAAACCATTGTCGTTTCCATCAAGGACAGCGTTAAACATCCGCTTTACAAAAAGGTCATCAAGAGAACCGTGAAGTTCAAGGCGCACGACGAAAACAACGAGTGCGGCATCGGCGACAAGGTGGAAATTATGGAAACAAGACCGCTTTCCCGCGATAAGAGATGGCGTCTTGTAAGAATTATCGAAAAGGCAAAATAAAGTGTTGTATCGCAGATACAGACAAGGAGGTCACATAGCATGATTCAACAGCAATCGTTCATGAAGGTTGCCGATAACACCGGCGCCAAGGAACTTATGTGCATCCGTGTTCTCGGTGGAACGGGCCGCAGATACGCCCGTATCGGCGACGTTGTGGTTTGCTCTGTTAAAAAGGCAACACCCGGCGGCGTTGTCAAAAAAGGCGATGTTGTAAAGGCAGTGGTGGTACGCACCGTAAAGAGCCTTCGCAGAGCCGATGGCAGCTATATCCGCTTTGATGAGAACGCGGCAGTTATTATAAACGCGGACAAGAACCCGAAAGGTACCCGTATTTTCGGGCCGGTAGCAAGAGAGCTTCGTGAAAAAGAATACCTGAAGATTCTCTCCCTTGCGCCCGAAGTACTTTAAGGGAGGATTTGAACTATGGCAGAAATGAAAAAGCTCGCTGTTCGCAAGGGCGATACGGTCATCGTAGGCTCCGGCGACGACAAGGGCAAAAAAGGCAAGGTGCTTGAAGTTTCCCCGAAGGAAGGCAAAGTCATCGTTGAGGGCGTAAACATTGTCAGCAAGCACGTCCGTCCCAGAAAGCAGGGAGAAGAAGGCGGTATCGTCAAGGTCGAAGGCGCGTTCTACGCTTCCAAGGTCAATCTCTACTGCGACAAGTGCGGCAAGGGCGTAAGAGCCGGCCACAAGATCCTCGAGGACGGCAAAAAGGTTAGAGTTTGCGCTAAATGCGGCGAAATTCTTTAATGACGGGAGGAGATAACGATGTCAAGACTCAGTGATTTCTATAAGAACGAAGTAGCTCCTGCTCTCATGAAGAAATTCGAATATAAAAGCCCGATGCAGATCCCGAAGATCGACAAGATCATCTTAAACATCGGCGCAGGAGATGCCAAGGATAACGCTAAGGTTATCGATAACATTATGGCTGATCTCGAAACCATCACCGGTCAGAAGGCTGTTCCTACTTTCGCAAGAAAGTCGGTTGCAAACTTCAAGATCCGTGAAGGCATGAAGATCGGCGCAAAGGTCACGCTCAGAGGCGAAAAGATGTACGAGTTTATGGATCGCTTCTTTAATCTCGCTCTTCCGCGCGTGCGCGACTTTAAGGGTATCAATCCCAACGCCTTTGACGGCAGAGGCAACTATTCCCTCGGTATCAAGGAACAGTTAATCTTCCCGGAAATCGAGTACGATAAAATCGAAAAGATCCGCGGTATGGATATTGTATTCGTCACCACAGCAACGAACGACGAGCATGCAAGAGAGTTACTCGCTCTCATGGGCGCTCCGTTCGCAAAGTAAGAGGGGTAGGTAAAAAAAATGGCAAAGAAGGCTATGATCTTAAAGCAGCAGAGAGCCCAGAAGTTCTCTACTCGTGAATATAACAGATGTAAAATTTGCGGCCGTCCCCATGCTTATCTTCGCAAATACGGCATCTGCCGTATCTGTTTCAGAGAGCTTGCTTATAAGGGTCAGATTCCCGGCGTGAAAAAAGCAAGCTGGTAATTCTTGAAAGATGCTTATTATTAAGTAAGGAGGTCACAATTATGCAGATTACAGATGTAATTGCGGATATGCTTACCCGTATTCGCAATGCCAATTCGTCCAAGCACGAAACGGTTGACATCCCCGCTTCCGGCGTTAAGAAGGCGATCGCTGAAATCTTACGCGAGGAAGGCTATATAAACGGTTATCAGATCATCGAAGACGGAAAACAGGGCGTTATCCGCGTCACTCTTAAGTACGGCGCAAACAAGTCCAAGGTTATTCAGGGTCTTCGCAGAGTTTCCAAACCCGGTCTTCGCATCTACACCAGCTGCGAGGATATGCCTACGGTTATGAAAGGTCTCGGCATCGCGATCATTTCAACTTCCAAGGGCATTATGACGGATAAAAAGGCAAAGGCAAACAACGTCGGCGGCGAAGTTCTCGCTTATGTTTGGTAATTGCCCGAAAAACGCATGGTTCCTGTAGGCGAACGCTTTTACAGGATAGAATGCATTACGGAAGGAGAAACATCATGTCTAGAATAGGTAGAATGCCTGTTACTGTTCCTGCCGGTGTTGACGTTAAGATCGACGCAGAAAACTGCGTTACCGTAAAGGGTGCCAAGGGTACTCTCACGCAGAAGTTCAATCCGAATATGAAAATTACGGTTGAAAACGGTGTGCTTACGGTTGAGCGTCCCGACGATGAAAAACAGAACAGAGCACTTCACGGTCTTACCCGTTCGATCATCGCCAATATGGTCGAAGGTGTGACCAACGGTTACAGCAAAAAGCTCGAAATCAACGGCGTCGGTTACCGTGCCGCAAAACAGGGCAAACAGCTCGTTCTCAATATCGGTTATTCTCACACGGTTGTCGTCGATGAAATCGATGGCATCACCTTCGAGGTTCCCGATACCAACACCGTTATCGTAAACGGTCCCGATAAGCAGAAGGTCGGCCAGATCGCTTCCGAGATCCGCGGCAAACGTCCGCCGGAACCCTACCTCGGCAAGGGTATTAAGTACGCCGATGAGCATATCCGCCGCAAGGCCGGTAAAGCCGGTAAGTAATCAGAAGGGAGTGCAGTTAAATGGTATCAAGAAAAGACAGCAATTTGCAGCGTAAAAAGAGACACGCCAGAGTTCGTGCCAAGATTAGCGGTACTGCTTCCCGTCCCCGTCTTTGTGTCTACCGTTCGCTCGCCAACATCTACGCTCAGGTGATTGACGACACCACCGGAAACACCCTCGTCAGCGCGTCCAGCGTTGAAAAGGATTTCGGCGTTTACGGCGGCAATAAGGACGCGGCTAAAAAGGTCGGCGAGCTTGTCGCAAAGCGCGCAGCCGAAAAGGGTATCACCGATGTTGTTTTCGACAGAGGCGGTTATATCTACCACGGACGCGTAAAGGAACTCGCAGAAGCCGCAAGAGAAGCCGGCTTGAAGTTCTAAAATAGGAGGGATAATATGGCATTCAAAATGGATCCTGCAACACTTGACCTCCAGGAAACCGTAATCGAAACACGACGCGTATCCAAGACAGTCAAGGGCGGACGCATCATGCGCTTCGCCGCAGTAGTTGTAGTAGGCGACCGCAACGGTCACGTTGGCTATGGCATCGGCAAATCCGCCGAAGTGCCGGAAGCTATCAGAAAAGCAATCGAAGACGCTAAGAAAAATATGATTGAGGTTGCAGTCAAGAACACCAGCATTCCTCATGATATCGTCGGCGAATTCGGCGCGGCAAGAGTTCTTCTTAAGCCGGCTGCCGAAGGTACCGGTATCATCGCAGGCGGTACGGTTCGTGCCGTTGTGGATATGGCGGGTATCAAGGATATTCGCGCAAAGTGCCTCAGCAGCAACAATAAGATCAATGTCGTTAAAGCAACCTTCGAAGGCTTGCGCAATCTCAGAACGGCTGAAGCTGTTGCTAAGATGAGAGGCAAGACCGTCGAAGAAATCGTAGGCTAAGGAGGAAACAGTGATGGCTAAGATTACAGTAACACTTACCAAAAGCTTGATCGGTCGCAAAAAGAACCAGATCGCCACTGCAAACTCCCTGGGTTTACGCAAGATCGGTGACGTATCGGTTCAGGAAAACAATGAGGCTACCAAAGGCAAAATCAACCTCATTTGTCACCTTGTCACAGTGAAGGAGGGCTAATCATGAAGCTTCATGAACTTTCACCCGCTCCCGGCTCGACCAAATCCGCTTGGAGAAAAGGCCGCGGCGTCGGTTCCGGTAACGGTAAGACGGCAGGCCGCGGTCATAAAGGTCAGAACGCCAGAACAGGCGGCGGCGTAAGACCGGGCTTTGAAGGCGGTCAGATTCCGCTTTACAGAAGACTTCCGAAGAGAGGCTTTACCAACAGCCTTTTCAAGAAGGAATACGCAATTATCAACCTTGAAACCTTAGATAAGCTCTTTAACGACGGCGACGCCGTTTCCATGGAAACGCTTCTTGAAAAAGGCGTTATCCGCAAGGAGTTAAACGGTTTGAAAGTCCTCGGAAGAGGCGAAATTACCAAAAAGCTGACCGTTAAAGCTGCCATCTTCTCGGTATCCGCAAAGGAGAAGATCGAAGCCGCAGGCGGAAAGGCTGAGGTGATTTAAAGTGCTGCAGACATTCAAAAACGCTTGGAAGATTCCGGAACTCCGCAAGAAAATGCTCTTTACGCTGTTCATTCTTGTTCTGTTCCGCATCGGCTCTGTCATTCCGGTTCCGTTTGTTTATGCAAACCTTGTACAGGATGCGGTAAACGGCGGTGGCTTGCAGGGATTGTTCCAGTACTTCAACATCATCTCCGGCGAAGCGTTTTCTAAGGCAACTTTATTCGCACTCTCCATCTCGCCGTATATCACGGCTTCCATCGTTATCCAGCTTTTGACCATCGCTATCCCGCCGCTCGAAAGAATGGCTAAGGAAGGCGAAGAAGGCCGTAAAAAGCTCACCCAGATCACGCGCTATACGACAGTCGGTCTTGCTCTCTTAACCAGTATCGGTTATTGCGCATTCCTGTATGCCTCGCATTGGGTTATCCCGGGCTACGATCACCTGTTCCATAAGCTCGTTATCATTTCCTGCTATTGCGCCGGCGCTTCCATCATCATGTGGCTCGCCGAAAAGATCAATGACCACGGAATCGGCAATGGTATTTCCATTATCCTTTTTGTCAATATCGCCGCTTCCTTCCCGTCCATGTTCTCGACCGCTTTGACAAACGGCTATCTCATCTTTGCTCTGTTTGTTGTTATCACGCTTGTAATGGTTGTCTTTGTCGTTCACGTGACCAATGCGGAACGCAGACTTCCGGTGCAGTACGCTAAGCGTCAGGTCGGCAGAAAGATGTACGGCGGCCAGAGCACATTCCTGCCGATTAAGCTGAATATGTCCGGCGTTATGCCGATCATCTTCGCCAGCTCGATCGCAGCTATCCCGATGACCATTGCTTCCATCATCCCGAATTCGGGCTTTGCACGCTTCGTCAGCTCGTATTTCTCGATGTCAAGTGTTCCGTATATGATCATCTATTTCGTTCTTATCATCGCGTTTTCTTACTTCTACCTTGCAATTTCCTTCAATCCGGTGGAAGTTTCCAACAACCTGAAAAAGAACGGCGGCTTTATCATGGGTATCCGCCCGGGTAAGCCCACGACCGATTATATTACCAAGATTCTCGGCAGAGTCACCCTCATCGGTGCCATCTTCTTAGGCATCGTTGCTTGCTTGCCGATGCTTCTTTCGATGTTCAACCAGAAAATGAGCGGTCTCGCCTTCGGCGGCTCCTCGCTCTTAATCTTGGTCAGCGTTGTTATTGAAACGACACGCGAAATTGAAGCACAAATGACCATGCGTCATTACAAAGGCTTTCTTGAATAATCCGTAAGGATTGTTTGAGAGTTCCATTGACACACAGGTTAGGAGATATTATGAATATAATATTTTTCGGTGCTCCGGGTGCCGGCAAAGGCACACAGGCTGAAATCGTCAGCAAAAAACTCGATATTCCCACGATTTCTACGGGTAATATCATCCGTGAAGCGATCAAAAACGGGACCGAAATGGGTCTTTCGGCTAAGAGCTATATCGACGCCGGAAAGCTCGTTCCCGATGAGGTCGTGATCGGAATCATCAAAGACAGACTCGATAAGGACGACTGCAAAAACGGATTTATCCTCGACGGTTTTCCGCGCACCATTCCGCAGGCGAAAGCTCTCGACGAAATGGGCGTGAAGATCGATGTCGTTCTCAATATCGAAGTGTCCGATGAAGATATCGTCAACCGCATGAGCGGCAGAAGAACCTGCCCGAAGTGCGGCAGTACGTATCATATCGAATTCAATCCAACCAAAGCAGAGGGTGTATGCGATAACTGCGGCACGGAGCTTACTGTGCGCAAGGACGATCATCCCGATGTTGTCAAAAGCAGACTTGATGTCTACCACAGCGAAACAGAGCCTTTGAAAGCTTTTTATGAAGAAAAAGGCATTCTTCGCACCGTGGTCGGTCAAAAAGAGCTCAAGGATACCACCGCGCTTACCGCAAAAGCACTCGGTATCGAAGATTAGTCGAAAGACTGCATTAAGGACTGGTTTTGCATGATTAAGATCAAAAACAACCAAGAAATCGCGCTGATGCGCGAAGCAGGCAAAATCACGGCAGGCGCGTTAGCACTTGCGGCGACTTTGGTAAAGCCGGGCGTTTCTCTGATTCATATCGATTCCGAGATTCACCGCTTTATCACGTCGCATTGCGCTATACCTTCGTTCCTGCATTACAACGGTTTTCCTGCCAGTGCCTGCATCAGCGTCAACGATGAAGTGATTCACGGAATTCCCGGCAAACGGCTGCTCACCGAAGGCGATATCGTCAAGGTGGATGTCGGTGCCTGTTACAAGGGCTACCACGGAGACGCGGCCCGCACGCTTTTCTGCGGCGAGGTTTCCGAGGACGCCAAGCGTTTGGAACGAATCACACGTGAGAGCTTTTTTGAGGGCATCAAGTATGCCGATCCGTCGCACCGTTTGGGCGATATTTCCCACGCCATCCAAGAGCACGTCGAAAGCGCAGGCTTTTCGGTGGTCAAGGATTTTGTCGGTCACGGTGTCGGTGCCCATCTGCATGAAGATCCCGAAATTCCCAATTACGGCAAAGCCGGCCGCGGCACACGCCTGTACGAGGGTATGACGCTCGCCATTGAACCGATGGTCAATTTCGGTACAGCCGAGGTTTCGGTGCTCGACAACGACTGGACGGTCGTAACGGATGACGGAGCTCTTTCCGCCCATTACGAAAACTCCATTCTGATCACCGAAAACGGTCCCGAAATTCTCACGAAACTATGAGCTTTGATCGGAAACGAAAACTGAAGATCCGTAACAGCTTCTGTGAAAGTCACGGAACCGGGTGCCTTGTGCGTTCCCGCTCCGGACGGACGCGCGGCAAAGTTTTTGCCGTCGTTGCCACAGAAACGGATGCGAAGGGAAGCCTGTATGCCCTCGTAAGCGATGGCAAAACACGGCCGCTTTCCCATCCGAAGCGCAAAAGTGCCGCACATCTCGAAAAGCTTCTTCCGGCCCTCGGACGCTCGCCGTTCGGAACGGATGAAGAAATACGATGCGCGATCGAGGCTCTTACGGATATCAAGTAATTTTGGAGGGATTGAAATGTCCAAAGACGACGTTATTGAATTTGAGGGCGTGGTTACGGAGGCTCTTCCGAACGCTACGTTCCTTGTAAAGCTTCCCAACGATCATGTCGTAACGGCACATATCTCCGGCAAGTTGAGAATGAATTTCATTAAGATTCTTCCGGGCGATAAGGTGACGATCGAGGTTTCGAGCTACGACCTGACCAAGGGCAGAATCACATGGCGCGCCAAATAAGCCGACGCTTGACAAGCGCGCAAACAGGAGGATTTTAAGATGAAAGTGAAACCTTCGGTAAAAAAGATATGCGAAAAATGCAAGATCATCAAGCGCCGCGGCGTCGTAATGGTGATCTGCGAAAATCCGAAGCATAAGCAAAGACAGGGCTAAGAAACCCATTTGCGTCACACGACGAGAAAACGAGGTGTAATAACATGGCACGTATAGCAGGTGTAGATCTTCCGAGAGAAAAACGAGTCGAAATCGGACTCACCTATATTTTCGGTATCGGACGTACCCGCTCCAATGAAATACTTGCAAAGACCGGCATCAATCCTGACACCAGAGTCAAGGATCTGTCCGAGGATGATGTTGCAAAGCTGCGTGAAGCAATCGAACACGAATACGCTGTTGAAGGCGATCTCCGCAGAGATATCGCAATGAATATCAAGCGTCTTATCGAAATCGATTCTTACAGAGGCTCCAGACATCGCAAGGGTCTTCCGGTAAGAGGTCAGCGTTCCAAAACCAACGCAAGAACCCGTAAAGGTCCGGCAAAGACCATCGCCAATAAGAAGAAGTAACCAGTATTCAACATGACTGCCGTCATGTAAGAAGGAGTGACTAACGAAAGTATGGCAAAAGTTACAACGAAAAAAGCGGTAACCAGAAAACGCCGCGAACGCAAAAATATTGAAAAAGGCTCCGCACATATCCGTTCGTCCTTTAACAACACGATCGTCACCATCACCGATACCAACGGAAACGCACTCTCTTGGGCTTCCGCCGGTGAAATGGGCTTCCGCGGTTCGAGAAAATCCACGCCGTATGCTGCTCAGACTGCCGCCGAAACGGCTGCCAAGGCTGCTATGGAACATGGCCTTAAAACGGTTGAAGTTTTCGTTAAAGGCCCGGGTCAGGGACGTGAATCCGCCATCCGTGCGCTTCAGACCGCAGGTCTTGAAATCGTATCCATCAAGGATGTAACGCCGATTCCGCACAACGGCTGCCGTCCTCCTAAGAGAAGACGCGTATAAGCTGCGGAACTTTTACCTGTTCCCAAAAGTTATTTAAGGAGGAATTAAACTCATGGCAAAATACACAGGTCCCGCTTGCAGACAGTGCCGCAGAGAAGGCGTTAAGCTGTTTGCCAAGGGCGAACGTTGCTTTACCGAAAAGTGCGCAATGAACAGACGCACCGGCGTGCCGGGTCAGCATGGCGCAGCCCGCAAAAAGGTAAGCGAATACGGCTTGCAGCTCCGTGAGGTGCAGAAGGCCAAGAGATACTACGGTATCCCCGAAAGACAGTTCAGAAACTACTTCAAGACTGCTGACGCAAAAGAGGGCATGACCGGCGAAAATCTTCTCACGCTCATCGAACGCCGTCTTGACAACGTCGTTTTCCGTATGGGTATGGGCGAAAGCCGCAGAGATGCAAGACAGCTCGTTACCCATGGTCATTTCCTTGTAAACGGCAAGAAAGCTGACATCGCTTCCATGATCCTTCGTGCCGGCGACGTCGTTACCGTTAAGGATACCAGCCGTAAGTCCGATAAGATCAAATCTCTCATCGAAAACCTCGATAACCGTACCTTCCCGGCTTGGCTTGACGTTGACAAGCAGAATGTGACCGCTACGATTACGACGCTTCCTAAGAGAGAAGACATCGACTTCCCGTTTGAGGAACACTTTATCGTTGAGTGGTACTCGAAGAAAGCATAACCTTTTGAACTTGAACAAAAGTTACAGAAACGTTATTACGAGAAGGGGAGGTTTCAGGCAATGATAGAAATAGAAAGACCGAATATTACAACAGTCGAATTGAAATCCGACGGCTCCTACGGCAAATTCGTGATCGAGCCCTTGGAAAGAGGATATGGAACCACGCTTGGCAACTCACTTCGCCGTGTGCTTTTAAGCTCGCTTCCGGGCGTTGCCGCCACCAGCGTTAAGATAGACGGCGTGCTTCATGAAATCTCGGTAATCCCCAACGTTAAAGAAGATGTTCCTGAGATCATTCTCAATATCAAAGGCATTACCGCCAAGCTTCATACCGATTCTCCCAAAACCGTCATCCTCGAAGCGACGGAAGAAGGCGAGGTCAAGGCCGGCGATATCAAGTGCGATGCGGATATTGAAATTCTCAACAAGGATCATCATTTGGCATATGTGGAGGCAGGCGGAGCTTTGAAAATGGAGCTTACCTTCGGACATGGCCGCGGCTATGTTTCGGGTGAGAAAAACAAGGCTGCTCTGCAAAATCCTCCCATCGGTCTTATTTGCGTTGATTCCATCTATACCCCGGTTTACAAAGTGAATTACACGGTGGAAAACACCCGTGTAGGCAACGTGACCGACTACGATAAGCTCACGCTTGAGGTACTGACGGACGGAACCATCTCCGCAAAGGA
Source organism: uncultured Eubacteriales bacterium (assembly GCA_934444645.1). Lineage (GTDB taxonomy): Bacteria > Bacillota > Clostridia > Oscillospirales > CAG-382 > UMGS882. Next base: position 68,014 of record CAKSCV010000007.1, read on the forward strand.
AGCCATATCGCTTGCTGCCAAGATTCTCAATGAGCATCTCAGTCTGTTTATAGACTTGTCAGATGACGCGAAAAAAGCGGAAATAATGGTGGACAGACAGGAAACCATTAAGGAAAAAGTGTTGGAGATGACCATTGAGGAGCTTGACATGTCAGTGCGCTCGTTCAACTGCTTGAAGCGCGCCGGCATTGATACAGTCGAAGACCTCGTCAATAAGACGGAGGACGAGATGATCAAGGTTCGTAACCTCGGCAAGAAGTCTCTTGAAGAAGTTATTCAGAAGCTGCATTCTCTCGGCCTTTCCTTAAAGAAGGATGAAGACTGAACCGAACGGCTGCCACAGTCACCTTGAAAACCAATTCCGGTTGATACCGGAAGGTCATGCGCGCGTTTGTTAAAAGCCGCTCATGACGGGAAAACCACTTGCGGCAACAGGCCGTAAGGATAGTATCAATTCACGAAGGAGGCTAAATCCATGCCAGGAACAAGAAAACTTGGACGTCCGACAGACATCAGAATGTCCATGTTGAAAGGTCTTGTTACTTATCTGCTTGAAAACGGCAGATTGGAAACGACCGTATACAGAGCGAAAGAAGTTCGCGCTCTTACCGATAAAATGATCACTTTGGGCAAGAAGAATACGCTTGCCGCAAAGAGACAGGCACTTGCTTTTATTACCAAGGAAGAGGTTGTCGTTAAGCTCTTTAACGAAATCGCTCCCTCGTATGCAGACCGCAACGGCGGCTACACGAGAGTTCTCAAGATCGGTCCGAGACGCGGCGACGGTGCCGAAATGGCCATCATTGAGCTTGTAAAGTAAAAAACTTTTCAGCAAAGCAAAAGCGGAAGCACAAAGGTGTTTCCGCTTTTTTGCTGCGTAAGAAGAAAAAGCCCGGCGGTTTGGAATACAAACCGCCGGCCATGTTTTTAGAAAAATGTTACAACGGGGCAATCTGTTATTTCACAAGGCCTGCCGCATGAGCGCCGCCAAAATCACCGTTTTCATCTGCCAGCCCGAAGGAATACAGCTTGCCCGACACATGAAAACGCAGACGGAACGGTTCGTTGTTGAGCGTTGAAGCGTCAAAATCGCCGAAGCTCATTTTGTGTGCTGTGCTGTCGCCGCAGAATGCCTCCGATTTTGCCAAGAGTGTGCCGTTTGCCGACAGAAGCTCGACCGAAACAGTGCCTTCCGCATTGATGTAAAAAGCGCGTTTTCCGTGGCATTCGAGTAAGCGCGTGGTGAGTGTGCCGTCACCGTTCATCGAAACAAAGCCGTCGCGGCGAAGCTTGGCAAGTCCGGTTGCACCGTTGCAGTACATCCCGTTCTGTGTCCACGGAACTTCGACTTTGTTCGTATCGCCGCCAAAAGCAGAGTAGTATATCCACAACTCATCGCCGTGAATGATACATATGCCGCCGACTGACTGCACATAGCCTCGGTCCCATGCGCCCTCGTGTATCGATGCATTTAAGAAGCTCTTTCTGCAGGGACGGGAGAAGTGAAAGCCGTCGCGGCTGTACATCGGCATAAGCTCCGTGATTTTCGGTACACCGACTGTCTCACACACGTTGTTTTCCGGACCGTACATAATCTGGAACATACCGAGCATAATGCTCTCATAACCGACGCAGTCCACATTGTAGAGCTGCGGCGGAAATCCGATATAGGGATTTACCTTGTCAAGATCGTCGCACGCCATCCAACGGCGCTCGCATTCCGAGCCTTGTGCGGCAAGTGCAAGATACTCGTCACTTTCACGGTAGGAACGGCACCGCCCCGACCAAAAAGCACGCACACTGTATACCCATTTTTTTCGAAAAGGGTTGTAGAACATGGTACTGCGGTCGCCGGTGTTCATGTCTCCGGCAAGTGCAAAATCATGGAAGTGAATGCCGTCGCCGCTTACGGCGATGACGGCCGGAAAACAACCGCCGGGATTGTGAAGATACAGCTTGTATTTTTCATCCTTGGGCGCGCTATAATCGATAAAAACCGTGGTGGAGTCTGGACGCAGATATTCGACCTTAGGCATATGGTATTCAAGCTCGGTGTAGTTCTCATAAGGCAGGATCCTGTTGGTGCCTTTTACAACACCGAGGTCAGGGCGTTCCCAATGAATGCCGTCCTTCGAAGTGGCATAGCACATGTTTTTTAGCCATGTGCCCTCGTACCACATTTTATAGAGCTTTTCCTCTTCGTCATACCAAACGCCGCCGCTTTTGGGGCAGGCGGCCGGTGCGCCGTCGGTTTCCCAAGGCGTTTCGGGAAACAGGATCGGATTGCCTTCAAACTTTTTTGGATTATGGTATTCCGGCGCAAGGTCGGTGGAATCGATGAGAAAATCATCGACAAACAGCTGTCGGCCAACCGAAATATCAATGATTTCCGGCGGATGTTTCAAGTATGGAACATTTTGCGCGTCCGATGGCGATGCATCGGGTTCGTAGGCAATATTGTTATAAAGCTTTTCCATTGTATTTTCCTCCTGAAATGAATGGTTTAAGGGTTGTTTTCAAAAATCTTCACGGCACCTCTTGCGGCAGCCGTCGTGCAGGTTTCCTCCGGCGGACAGACTGCATGAATGCGGAAGTATTTTTCAAGCAGATATTTTTCCGGCTCACGAAGCTCTTTTTTGCCGCCGAGGATATAGGTTTTTGCTCCGGCTGCGGCAAGATTCTTTATTTCATCGTGTAAAACCGCGCCCAAAAGGAAGCTGTAAACCTGTTTGGGAGAGCTGCCAAAGGCGGTATCGAGTACGCGGCCCTTAAAAAGCGTTCGGTTAATGCCGACGCTTTCGCAAAGCGCATAGCCTTGACAGAGAAAATCCGTGTCCGTTTCATCGGAAAAGGCAAAGCTGTTCCCGAGAATGGTGCTTTTGTGAAGCGCACTTATCAGCTCGCCGCTTAGATAGGTGCAGAAATCCGCAATGCGGCCGGTTTCGTCGGTGCGGATGCCTTTGGTGTGCGTGCCGGGAAGCACATACAGCGCGTCGGCTTCGGCGTGTTCGCATAAGCCGTACAGCTCGGTTTCCTCACCGCGCATGACATCGGCATTCTGAAAGCGGTCTGAGTCATTTTTCACGCCCGGAATAAAGTGAATGGCAAGCGGTGAAATCTCGGGCAGCAAGACTTTCCGAATGCCGTTGTGCAACTCGGATATCCCGGCCGGTGTCGGCAAATGCGGAATTTCGCAAAGTCCGAGCTTGCTGCCGATCATGCCGGAGGCAAGAATGATATCGCCCTCGGAGGCATTCGCGGCAAGCGTTTCGCGCACAAAGGCCGCAAGGTGCGCGTTGTTTCCGGCACCGACGTGTGCCGACGCGCAAAGCGAAAAGTGTTTGCCGTCCGAGCGTATCACGCGCGTGTTGGTCGTGCCGCCGTCAATGAGCAGATACATATGTGTCTCCTTTCGCGCGTGCGGCATACTTTTCAGCAAGCTCACGGATCGCTTCAAAATCGCCTTTTTCGACGCGCGACCGGCTTACGATGTTTGACCCAATGCCGACGCTGCAAGCCCCTGCGGCAAGATATTCGGTCATGTTGTCAAGATCAATGCCGCCGACTGCCATAAGGGAAAGCTGGGAAAGCGGCGCGCGCAGAGCCTTGATGTAGCCGCTGCCGAGAACCGAAGCCGGAAACAGCTTGACAATGTCCGCACCGGCCGCATGGGCGTTTTGCGCCTCGGTCGGCGTGAACGCGCCGGGGATCGAAACCATGCCAAGCTCACGTGTTTTGGAAATGACGGCAGGGTCGGTGTTGGGCGAAAGAAGAAAGCCCGCACCGGCACTTTGGGCAAGTGCGGCTTGCGCTTCGGTCAAGACCGTTCCGGCACCGACAAGCAGTTTGCCGTCAAACTGCTCTGCGGCAAGCGCAATGCTTTTTGCCGTATCGGTATCGGAAATGCGGCCGTCGGCGGCAAAGGTGATTTCAACAAGCTGCACGCCGCCGTCGGCAAGTGCGCCTAACGTGTCGATGAGCTTCTTGCGCGGCAGACCGCGCAGAATGACCACAAGCTTTTGCCGGGCAATGGCCGAAAGAATCGTTTCTCGCATCGAATGACGCTCCTTAAAGGTTTTCTTGCAGACAGTATAACACGGACGTTTTGCAAAATCCATTGCTGTTTTCACGAAATATATTGCAATTTGTGCAAAATTGCGGTATACTGTCTTCAGTTTCCATCGAAGCGAAGGAGAGAGGTTTATGGAAAATACATTTTCCTATGACGCGGCAAGCGGTGCGGTGCATTTTTGGTATGCCAAAGGCAATTCGGTCATGAGCGGCAAGGAGTTTCACACCTATCATGAAATACTGTTTCTCCTAAACGCCGCAGGAACGCTGTATACCGAAAGCGAAAAATACGCGCTTGCGCCGGAAATGCTCATTCTGATTCCCAAAGAAACCTTTCATAAGTTCGTTTTTGACGATGAAAGCAGCTATACGCGCTGCCGTATCGCACTGCCTGAGACCGAGCGGTTTGCTTCGCTTTGCGACGGCTGTCTAAGGGCGATGCGCGTGTTTGCGTCGCCTTCCGAACCCGTCAAAGAGCTGTTTTCTCAAATGCGGAAGGCGTTTTCGGACGAGTTTTCCGCGCGGTATTCCGCTTTTGAACGCGGTTTGTTTTTGGAAACGGTTTTGATACGCCTGCTGTTGACGCTGAAAGGCGAAAAAAACACGCTTGTGCCGCCGCCGTCCGAACACCGGCGGCTGCTGGGCCGGGCGCTTGCGTATATCGAACAAAACTATACCGAAAGCATCGATGTGGCGGCTGTGGCCGGAGCCTTGTATGTTTCGCGTTCCACGCTGTCGCACGTGTTTGCAAAGGAGCTGGGCGTTTCGGTTCATCACTACATCACGGATAAACGGCTGTTAAAGGCGCATTTGCTGTTACTAGGCGGCGCGTCCGCCGGTGAAGCGTGTGCGGCGAGCGGCTTCGGCGAATACTCCTCGTTCTTTCGGCTGTACAAAAAACGGTACGGAAAAACGCCGTCCGCCTGCAAGTGACAGGATTCGTGCGCAAAACGTTCCAAAAGCGCAGACTGTTCAAAAAATGCACTTGATTTTTTGCATACTTTGGGTGTATAATACAAAAATAAAACTATAATGCTCCCTTTTTGTGTCTGTGGCAAAAGGAAGATACGGAGGTCACTATGGAACGCATTTCAAAAACCAACTATTATTTGGATATCGCGCAAACCGTGGCGGAACGCTCGACCTGCTTGCGGAAAAAATACGGAGCGATTATCGTTAAAAACGATGCCATCGTTTCGACCGGCTACGTGGGCGCACCGCGCGGCCGCAAGAACTGCTCGGATATCTGCCGCTGCACGCGCGACGAAATGAACATCCCGCGCGGCGAACGGTACGAAATGTGCCGCTCGGTTCATGCCGAAATGAATGCCGTCATCAACGCTTCGCGCGATCAAATGCTTGGCGCAGACCTTTATCTTGCCTGTATGGACGCCAAGACCGGCGAGCTGGTTTCCGGCACATGCTGCTGCATGATGTGCAAACGCGTCGTGATCAATGCCGGCATCGAGCGCGTCATTGTGCGCGAAACGCCGGAAGAATACACCGTTTACCATACCGCCGACTGGATCGAAAACGACGACAGTCTAAGCGGCAAATTCGGCTATTAGGCCGCAAACCCATTGCAAAGGAGTCTCTTCTCATGAAAAAAGTATTGTTTGTTTGTTCCGGAAATACCTGCCGCAGCCCCATGGCGCAGGCTTGTTTCAATGATCTCGCCAAAAAGCGCGGGATCGACGCGGTCGCTTTTTCGGCCGGTCTTTATACCCAAGACGGTCTGCCGTATGCTGCCAACACCTTAGAGGTGCTGCAGGACAACGGAATCACCGTCTCCGGTTCATCCAAACAGATCACCGATGAAATGCTTGCCGAATGTGACCTTGTGTTCGGTCTTACCTATTCGTTAAGCACGGCGCTTGTGGCGGCATTCCCGGATCATTCGGATAAGATTTACCGCTTTCCGCTCGAAGTGCCGGATCCGTTCGGCGGTGACATTGTGCTGTATCGGCGCAGCTTTAATAAAATTGCCGAAGGTATCGGAAAAATCTTAAATGCCATCGAGGTAAACAAGCTGTGAGCGAGCCGGACGTTTCCGCCGCGCTTTCCGTCTCCTATACCGAGGACGGGAAACCATATGTGGACGATCTTGCCCGGGCGGAAGCCGTTTGCTTTTCCGAACCGTGGAGCACAAAGGCGATAGAGGAGTTTTTGTCACAGCCGTATAACCATGTGCTTGCCGCCTTGGTGAACGGCGTGTTTGCAGGCTATATCACCTATACGCGCATCGCCGATGAAATACAGATTGCCAACGTTGCCGTGCTGCCGGAGTTTCGCCGAAAGGGCCTTGCCGACGGCTTGCTTTGCCGCTTGGCACAGTCGGCAAAACAGAACGGCGTGACCAAAACCGGCCTTGAGGTGCGCCTTTCCAACCTTCCGGCAAGAAACCTGTATGAAAAGAATGGGTTCGAAGCGGTCGGTTCGCGGCGGAATTTTTATAGGAATCCGACCGAGGATGCCGTCCTTTACGACCGCTACTCGGAAAATGACGCAGAATAAACCGTGCGAAGACCGCCTGCGGACGGATTCGCCAAAAGGATAACATCGACTTATGGATATACTTGCTATCGAATCGTCCTGCGACGAAACCGCCGCCGCTGTTGTGCGTGACGGACGCACCATCCTTTCGAATGCCGTCGCGTCTCAGATCGAAACACACGCGCTGTACGGCGGCGTGGTGCCGGAGATCGCCTCGCGCGCACATACCGAGGCCATCCAGCCCATTGTGCGTGAAGCACTCGAAAAAGCCGGCAAAAAAATCACCGATATCGACGCGGTTGCCGTCACCAACCGGCCCGGCCTTATCGGCGCACTGCTTGTCGGCGTGAGCTTTGCCAAAGGCCTTGCCTATGCCAATGACCTGCCGCTTGTGCCGGTGCATCATATCCGCGGCCATGTCGCCGCCAATTACACCTATTACAACGGCATCGACGCGCCGCTTTTGGAACCGCCGTTTACCGCGCTTGTCATGAGCGGCGGCCATACGTCGCTTTTGGATGTGAAGGGCTATACCGACTACACCTGCATCGGCGCAACGCGCGACGATGCAGCCGGCGAAGCCTTTGACAAGGTTGCGCGGCTTATGGGACTTGCCTATCCGGGCGGAGCAAAAATGGACAAGCTCGCTTCTCTCGGAAATCCGAAGGCCATTTTGTTTCCCGAAGCGCACGTGAAGGATTCGCCCTATGACTTTTCCTTTTCCGGGCTTAAAACCGCTGCAATCAATCATCTGCACGGACTTTCGCAAAAGGGGCTGCCGTATGCACCGGAGGATATGGCGGCTTCCTTTACGGCTGCCGTTTGCAAAACGCTTGAAGACCGTGTGGAAAAGCTGTTTTGTGCGCCGGAGTTTACCTCGAAAAAGCTGGTGCTTGCCGGCGGCGTTTCTGCCAACAGCCATATCCGCAAAGCCCTCGGCGCACTCTGCAAGGCCTACGGCGTTGCTCTGTATCTGCCGCCGCTGCCGCTTTGCGGCGATAACGGTGTGATGATTGCCGCGCAAGGCTATTATGAATTTGTTGAAAAAACGTCAAATTTCCGTAACCTTGCCTTAAATGCCTATGCTACGGCGGATGTTGCACAGGGTGCGGACGAATGTTAAAGGTCGTTTGCGGCGATTGCTTGCAGTACGGAAAAAATCTGCACGTTTCACAAAAATAATGCGTCGAATTTGTGCAATAAAACAAAATTTATCCGCGGCTTCGTTGACATAATTTTCCGAAGCCCTTCCGTCGAAGTTTTCAACAATCGGTGGAAAACCAGGGGGATTTCCCGTGAGAAACGCGTGTTTTGCGGTGAAAAAACGCCGGTCGCCTGTTGAAAACCCTGTTGAAAATGTTGATAATTATGTAAACAGCCGAAATCATACCTTTGCTTTCTGAGATATTGTTAACAAAAAATACTTGATTTTCGGCAAAGCGCATAGCGGTGCGGTTTTGGACGCACGGCTTGCCGCTATCCTCAAAAAGGAGGTTTTTCTTTGAAAGAACATCAGGATCGCTACATATCCAAAGCCGTTATCCGGCGCCTGCCGCGCTATTTTCGCTACTTGCGCGAGCTGCTTGCTGCCGGGATCATGCGTATTTCGTCGAGCGAGCTTGCGGAGCGTATGCACGTGACCGCGTCGCAGATCCGACAGGATCTCAACTGCTTCGGCGGCTTCGGGCAACAGGGATACGGCTACAATGTTAAATATCTGTACGGTGAAATATCCAAAATTTTAGGTGTTGACCGCTGTTTTTCAGCGATCATCGTCGGCGTCGGCAACCTTGGTCGTGCGCTTATCAACACGCCGATGTTTGAAAAGCGCGGTGTGACCGTCAAAGGCCTTTTTGATGTCTCCCCGGAGGTGGTCGGCACGGTTTATGACAAATTCACCGTCCGCCACATCGACGAGATTCATGAATTCTGCCGCACAAGCGGCGTGGATATCGCCATATTGACACTTCCGAAAACCGAGGTTTATCGCATGGCTGAAAGCCTTGCCGAATCGGGCGTGCGCGGCTTCTGGAATTTCTCCAACGCCGAGCTTCGCCTTGAAAATTATCCGAATGTCATCATCGAAAACGTGCACCTGGGCGATTCGCTTATGGCTCTTTGCTACAGTCTGACACTCGAAAGCGATGCGGAAGCAGACACAGCGGAAAACGCCGAAAACGCCGAAAACGGGTCGGAAAACGCATAAAAAAACGAAGCTGACCGATGATGTCAGCTTCGGCAGGATTTGCAGATTGTCAGAGCTCTTCGCCGGAAAGAAAACGGATGGCTCGTTCGACCGAATCCTTGGCGCCCTTCCACGGCTCGTTTTCGTAGCGGTAGTCGAATTTCTTGCAGAACCACGAAACGTCCTCCGTGAGCGTACTCATATACGCGCTCTGTACGGCATCAAGCGCGGTGCCGAACGCGGCAAACGTTTTTTTGTCGAGCTTTAAGCGTGCCGCTTCGAGGAATTCGGCAGCGTGCGGCAGACAAAAATAGGGCTGTTCCGCCGTCAGCGTGCGAAATTCGGTCTGCTTTTGCCATAACAGTACGGCGGTGAGTACCATTTTTCCATATTTTTCGTTCACGCGGTCACAAATGTAGCAGCTCTCGGAAAGCGATTTCATCGCGTCTATGCTCTTGACGTTGACCTCCTTGCCGAAGAGTGTCTTTTTGCTGACGGCAACCTTGTCGGCCTGCTCCTTCAAATGACTCTCCAACATCAAAGCAAGGCTTAACCGATTGTTTAATTCAAACATTTTTTTATAGTGCCTGCGGCAGAAGCCGAGCGCGTTGGTTTTTATGCGGATATCCGGTTCCATCATGGACGCTCCCATAATAAGATCGCGTTCCGTGTTTTCCAAATCGCGCCGAAGCCGGCAAAACGGACAGCCGTCTTTTTTTTCAAAGGCCTCGGTGACCGGAATGGTGTAGATTTTTTCTTCCATAATGCACTGTCCTTTCAGGGTTCTAACGGTATCATACCATATTCCGGAAGAAAAATCAAGCCGATTTTGCAAGCATTCTTTACAGAAACTGAAAAGCGGGGAAACAGATGAAAACAGAAAATACAACCATGATCGCCTTTCGCTGCCCATATTGCGGCTGTGTCATTTCGGCGAATGTCAATCTATTTATGCTGGCAGGCGGCTTTAAGCTTGAATGCATCGAATGCCATAAATCCGCGCTGGAGCTGTCGCTAAGCAAGGACGGCAGGGTGCGCCTGTTGGTGCCGTGCCTTGTGTGTCCGCATCCGCATCCGTACACCGTTTCGAAAGAGGTCTTTTTTGACAATGATATTTTCCTGCTGTCTTGCTCGTATTCGGGACTGGATATTTGCTTTATCGGCGATGAGGACAAGGTGGAGGAGGAGCTTGATCGCACGGGAGCTCTCATCAGGGAACTGCTTGCCGATGCCAAGGACGACGAAGCCGCCGCGGTGCAGTCGGATATGCTTACGGCGGATACCAACGTGATCCGCGAGATTTTATTTGCGCTCGAAGGTCTTTCCAATGCAAAAAAAATCACCTGCGGCGAGTGCGGCAGCCATGCGGCTAAGGTGCTTATCGACTACGATTCGGTACACGTTGTCTGCAAGGTCTGCGGCAAGGAAAAGGTGCTTAGTGCACGCAATAAGTTCGATTCCAGTGCCGCCATTGACCTGGAGGAATTGGTCTTGTAGCGCTCCTTGCCTGAAATTTTTATTTGTTCATGAAAAAATAAAGAATTCCCCAAATCGCAGAAACAACACTTCCGTATACTATAACCGGACCGGCAATGGTGAACATCTTCGCACCGACGCCGAGAATAAAGCCTTCGCTTTTGGCGTCAATGGCCGGCGAGCAGACCGCGTTGGCAAAGCCTGTGATCGGGACAAGCGTTCCGGCCTTGCAGACGGCGGCAATTTTGTCGTAAATGCCGCAAGCGGTGAGCAGACAGGAGAGAAAAATGAGCGCGGCAGGAATCACGCTTTTGACATTTTCCTCGTTCACGCCGAACTTTTTCGCCATATCGCCGATGGCTTGCCCGATAACACAGATAAGGCCGCCCGAAAGAAAGGCAAAGCATATATCTTTTCCGAGTGCGGAGGATGGCGCATGGTTTTCGGCATAGGCGCGAAACTTCTTTTTTTCGGCTTCATTGAATTTTCGTTTGTCCATAAAGGAACTCCTTTTTCTTTTATTTTGCCCCTGTAATCGAATGGATACGTCAGAGGTTTTGATATGATTTTTGCAAGTTTGATTTTTCTTTATCTATTTTTACCGTTAAATCTCCTTTTATACTTCTTTTCCAAATCAACTCCGATGAAAAATGCGGTGCTGCTTGTCTTTTCCTTGGTGTTTTACGCGTGGGGAAGACCGGCATGGATGCTGCTTTTGGTGTTTACGGCGTGGCTCGATTTCCGAAACGCGCGCAGCATCGAAAAGCACCGCGGCACCTGGCGCGCCAATGCCGCGTTCGCGGCGTCGCTCATCTTTGATATCGGCGTGTTTGTGCTGTTCAAATATTCGGGCTTTTTGGCGGAAAATATCAATGTCCTTTTTGGCTCAATGCTTCCCGTGCCGGAATTTGAGCTGCCCATCGGCATTTCCTTTTATACCTTCCAGACGCTAACCTATGTTATCGATGTGTACCGCGGCGACTGCAAGGCGCAGCCGCGCTTTTCCCGCTATTTGCTGTACCTTTCCATGTACTTTCAGCTTGTCGCCGGACCGATCGTGCGTTATACCGACGTGCAGAAGGAAATCGGTGTGCGCGCACATTCCGTTTCGTCGGCCTATGCCGGGATGCAGCGCTTTATCTGCGGCCTTGCCAAAAAGGTGATACTTGCGGATACAGCCGGCGTGCTTGCCAAAAAGTATATGGAGGCCGATCCGGCAGCTCTTCCGGCTTTGGCAGCTTGGCTCGGCAGCCTTATGTATATCGTTCAGCTGTACTTCGATTTTTCGGGCTACAGCGATATGGCCATCGGCCTTGGACGAATCTTTGGCTTTCGCTTCCCGGAAAACTTCAATTACCCGTATATTTCCAAATCGGTTTCGGAATTCTGGCGGCGGTGGCATATGACGCTCGGCAGCTTTTTCCGCGACTATGTCTATATTCCGCTCGGCGGAAACCGTAAGCACGTTTATTTCAATCTGCTTATTGTGTGGCTGTTGACCGGCTTTTGGCACGGTGCCAGCTGGAATTTCATTTTCTGGGGCTTGTACAACGGCGTATTCATCGCGCTTGAGCGAGTGCTTCGCAAGCCGTTTGAACGTCTGCCGGCCTTTATCCGGCATATCTACTTGATCCTTGTTGTGGATATCGGCTTTGTCTTTTTCTATTTCCGCGATATCGGACGCGCCTTCTCGTATCTCGGTGCCATGTTCGGTGCCAAAACAGTGATAAACACCGATCTTTCGGTGACCTTCATGAACAACCTCTTCTTTATTGCCGCAGCATTTCTCTTGTGTGCACCGATCTCGCAAAAGCTGGGACGGTTTGCGGCGCGCTTGGAGAACGGCTCGGCGTTTTGGACGGGAACCGTCAGCATTATCCGCAGCATAGGGCTTGCGGCCATTCTTGCCGTTTGCACGGCGCTTTTGGCAGGCAACAGCTATAGTCCGTTTTTGTATTTCCAATTCTGATAGAACCGCGTAAGCGTTTTCGGCGCATTCGCCGCCATAAGGCGATGCCGAAAGAAAGGAATATTTCATGGCTAAGAAATTCGGAGGCCTCGGCAAAGGTCTGGACAAAATATTTACGGAAACCGGTATCAGCGAATGGTCCGCGCCGACGGATGCGGCAAGCATTGCTTCGGTGCGCCTTTCGGATATCGAGCCGGATCGCAGCCAACCGCGCAAAAGCTTTGATGAGAGTGCTTTGCAGGCACTTGCGGATTCCATTGCCGCGCATGGCGTTTTGCAGCCGCTTGTGGTGCGCAGCGCCGCCCGTCCCGAGGACGATGCCGAAACCAAGGAACTGTTAAAGGGAAAATACCGCATCATTTCGGGCGAACGCCGGTGGCGCGCGTCCAAGATGGCAGGCCTTACCGAAGTGCCGGTCGTGGTCAAGGAGTTAAACGATACCGAAGCAAGTGCCATCATGCTTGTCGAAAACCTCCAGCGCGAGGATCTGAACCCGGTCGAAGTGGCGCGCGGTCTCAAACGCTTGATCGACGAATTCGGTCTTACCCAAGAGGAAACCGCCAAAATCGTCGGAATTTCCCGGCCGAATCTGACCAATTCTCTGCGGCTCCTCAGTTTGCCGGCCAATGTGCTCGACTTTTTGGCAAGCGGCGATATCACCTCGGGACATGCACGCACGCTTCTGCCGCTCGGCAGCGAGGAAGCCATCAATGATGCGCTTGACGTGGTGCTTGCCAAACAGCTTTCAGTGCGTGATACCGAAAAATACGTCAAAAACCTGCTTACGCGCCGCGAAAGAGGCAATGCGCAAGAGGAAAGGCGTACTGCTAAGGCAGAGTTGAAAATCTACATGGAAAAATTGCAGGAAAAGGTCACCGGCAAGCTCGGCCGCAAGACCGTGATTGCGGCTTCGGGCCGTAAGAAAGGCGCCGGACGTTTGGAGATTGAGTATTACAATAACGAGGATTTGGAAGCCTTGTTAAAGCAGCTGTGCGGAAATGATATTTTCGATGAGTTCAAAAACTAGCCGAAACAGCTGTCGGGAAACGGCTTTGTGCAAAGGAGCGGGAAGGTTATGACGGAATCAACGCTTACCATGTTTGTCTGGACGATTTTTGCAGCCATTCTTGCGGCAGCACTGTATTCGTTTGCCGTTCAGCGCGTGCTTTCCGGCTTTATAAGCCGCTTGATCAAAGCGGAAGCCGATGCGCCGGAAAAAGCCGAAACGTTGGAACAGTTAGGATACACCGGTTCGGTTCTGCCGTTTCTTGTCCGGACGTTCGTCAAGGGCGGCTCGCCGCTTGCACGTGCCGTTGTCGTCTGCACGCCGCCGGCTCCCGATCTGAACAATACGGAGCTGCTCTTTCCCGAAAAGGCGGAGCTTTCCTATTATCTTCCCGAGGAAAACCGCACGAAGAGCTTTGAAAAGCATTATAAGGAACGCTTGCCGCTTGCCAAGACCGCAGCCATCGTCCTTCTTTTGCTTGCTACCGCGTTTGCCGCAACGGGCGTCATCCGCTTTTTCGGCAATTGGACGAACTCTCTCATTGACGGCGATTCCAACAAGCACGCCTACGGCGTCAACGGACGCGACGATTCGCTGCTTGACGAACAGGAAAAGCTGAATGAAGACGAGGAAAAACGCCGCGCCGAAGAAGCTGCCGCAGCCGCCGAAGCTGATCAAACGGATGAAACCGATCAAACGGATGAAACGGATGAAACGGATGAAACGGGCGAAAACGAAGCCGTTCCCGAAAATACGGAAACATCTGAAAACACCGAAACCCCAGAAGAAACCGAATGATGCGGATATCCACGCATTGATTCAATCGATTCAATCAATCAACACATAAAGGAGTTTGAAACCATGCAGGGACAGCCTAAGCGCACCGTGCGCAGAAGAAAGAGAAGAACAAGTCCGCTTGCGCTGACGCTTGCGGCGGCTCTTGCCATCATCGCACTTGTCGGCGCGATTCTTTTGGCAAGCGGCTATCGCTATATTTCCAAAGACGGCGTGAAGTTCTCCGGACACGTCAAAAACGGACAGCCGGTGGATGGAACAGTGCATTACGCCGACGGCATTAACGGAAAGCTGACCAAGGATGCCGATTCGGCACAAGGCAAAATCGTTTACAGCACGGGCGATGTGTTCGAAGGAAGCTTAAATGGCATTGTCCGAGAGGGCAAAGGCACCATTACCTATAAGAACGGCGACACCTACGAAGGTGATTTCGCAGCGGATAAGCTGACCGGCGAGGCCACCTTTACGGCTGCCTCAGGCGCGTCTTATACCGGAAGCGTCGTTGACGGCAAACCTGACGGCAAGGGCAAATACGTTTTTGCCGACGGTTCATACTACTACGGCGAATGGAAGGACGGCAAGCGTGGCGGCGTCGGCGAGGAGCATTATCCCGACGGCTCGTATTACTATGGAGCGTTCGTAGACGATAAGCGTACCGGCTCATCGGAGATCACCGTTACACTCGAAAACGGCATGGTCTATACCGGAAAGAACAAATTCGCTTTCTCCAACGGTGACACCTACGTCGGCGATTATCTGAACGGCAAACGCAACGGCAGCGGCAAATATACCTGGGCCTCCGGCCAAAGCTATGACGGAGCTTGGGTGAACGACGTGATGGAGGGGAACGGCACATATGATTTCGGCAACGGCAAAGCACCGTATGTGGGCATCTTTGCCGGCGGTCAGATCGCCGAAAGCACCGCTCCTGTGCAGACGCCCGAAACGCCGGCAGCATGAGACCGACGGATAAGCAAGAGCCGGCTGTGTATCGCGGTCTGACACTGTTAGAAGGCGAACTGTCGGTGCGGGCGGCTCTCGAAGGCAAAAAACGCGTGATAAAAACCGTTTTTGTGGACAAATATAAAAAGGAAAAGCGCGATCGGAAGATCCTCGCGCTTTTATCCTGTTTGAAGCAAAATCATGTTCCGACGGTTCTTGCCGAACGGGAGAAAATTGATGCCTTGGTGCACGAATATGCCGGAGAACACGCCGGACATACACATGGCGGCGTAATTGCCTTTGCATCCGAACGCACCTGCAGCACACTTTCCGAGCTGTTGGAAACGGCTGGGGACGGCGATTATTTCGTGTGCCTTGACGGCATCGAGGACCCGTTTAACCTCGGCTATGCCGTGCGCGTGCTCTATGCGATGGGCTGCAAGGGCTTTTTGCTTCCGAAGCGGGATTGGACAAGCGCGGCAGGAGTTTTAGCGCGTGCGTCGGCAGGCGCAAGCGAACGGTGTGATATGGCTATTTTGCCGGAAGACGGGCAAACAGTGGAGGAAATCCGTTCGCACGGCGTAAAAATCGTGTGCTCGGCTCTGGCGAAAAATTCCCAGCCGTTAGCAGCCTTTTCGCCGCGTGCGCCGTTTGTGCTGTTTATCGGCGGTGAAAAGCGCGGTATTTCGCCTTGTTTCATGGAAGCGGCGGATGCCATCGTGCATATCCCGTATGTGCGCGAAGAGGTGCGGTATTCTCTGCCGACGGCAACCGTTTGCGCCATGTTTGCCGAAAAGCTTGCCGAACGCGGAGGCATTCCCAAGCGGCAAGAAAAGACTCCCGAAACGTCGTTGTGAAAGGCTTTGAGTGCATATGTTCGGCTATGTGAGAGAGTATCCGCCGGAGTTAAAATTAAAGCATCATGTGCTGTATCGCGCCGTATATTGCGGCCTTTGCAAAAGCATGGGACGCTGTACCGGCTTTTGCTCGCGTGTCACGCTGTCGTATGACGGTGTGTTTTTGGCACTGGTGCGCATGGCTTTGGAAAAGACAAAACCGGAAATACAGCCCGAACGGTGCTTTCTGCATCCGTTCAAAAAGCACCCGATGCTGAGGCAAAACGCAGCACTTGCGTACAGCGCACGTGTGTCGGCACTGCTTATTTACGGCAAGGTGGCCGATGATCTTTCCGATACGCGCGGTGCAAAACGAACGCTTTGCCGGCTGGCTCAGCCTTTTGCAGCGCATTTTCGAAAGAAAGCAGGGCTTGAAGAGCTGAATGCCTGCGTGCAAAAACAGTTAACCCTGCTTTCGGCCTATGAAGCGGAACCGGACGATTCCTTCGACAAGCCGGCAGACCTCTTCGGCGCGGTGTGTGCCGCGTGTTTTTCCTTCGGCTTGGAGGGAGAGCAAAGGCTGTTGGCACAAACCGTCGGAACCCATGTCGGGCGGTGGATCTATGCGGCAGACGCGCTGGATGATTTTGAAAAAGACCGGAAAAGCGGCACGTATAACCCGTTTGTGCGGCTTTACGGAACAGAGCTGTCGGAGAGTGTCCGAAGAGCGATTGCCGATACCATGAAGAATGAGCTTGCTGCAATCGGAAACGCGTTTGATTTAATGGATTTTGAAGATACGGATATCCGCACCCTGCTTTATCATATCGTTTTTGAGGGTATGCACAAAACCACGGAAGATCTGGCAAACAAGAAGAAAAAAGGAGAAACGCATTGAATTCCAATAAAAATCCTTACAGCGTCTTAGGCGTTTCGGAAAACGCAACCGACGAAGAGATAAAAAAGGCTTACAGAGAGCTTGCCAAAAAATATCATCCCGACAAGTATGCCGGCAGTGATCTTGCGGAGCTTGCAAACGAAAAAATGCAGGAGATCAATGCCGCCTATGACGAAATTCAGAAAATGCGTGCCTCCGGCGCAAAAACGGCGGGGTACGGTTCGCAAAGCTACGGTTCGCAAGGCTATGGCTCGCAAACCTACGGCAATGCCTCCTATCAAGGCCCCCATGCGGCGGATTACGTGTATGTCCGCAACTGCATCAATGCCGGAAATTATGCGGCGGCGGAGGCGCGTTTGCAGGCGATTTCGAACGATGACCGCGGTGCGGAATGGAATTTTCTGTACGGCGTTGTGCTGATGGCGATCGGTCGGCCTTTTGACGGCAGAGCCTGTTTGGAGCGAGCCTGCGCCATGGCACCGGGAAATATGGAATACCGTGCGGCGCGCGACAGAGCCGCAAACGTTTCCTATGGTTCGTGGAATTCCTCTCCGCAGACGGATGCGGATTGTGTCGGCTGCTCCTGCGGCGATTTGTGCACGACGATGCTTTGCTTAAATTGTCTGTGCAACGGATGCAGGTAAAAAACTTCCCGAAAGGGGAGTTTTTTTTGCCCTTCTTTTTGTATTTTACAAAAAGAAGGAAAAATTCCCGGCAGGGACACCGCCGTAAGGCGGAAAAAACAGCCGTCGAGGGCGGCAAAAGGATTTAATTGGATTGTGCGAGGTTATTGTTTTGTGCGCTGATTCGAGGTTTGCAGAACCTCGATGCTCTCTTAAAAAGGTTTTAATTGTTGCGGTGCGAAGCCACCATTGCGGTGAGCTGATTCGAGGTTTGCGAAACCTCGAAACTCCCCGGAAAGGGAAAACGGATTTATTTTTTTCGCTTGTACGAAAAGAACCAAAAGTACACCAGAGGTTTGCGAACCTCTGGACTCCGGGGACGATTCAAAGCTTTGCCGGAAAAGATTTTGTAAAGCTTTCCGGCGGCTCATATCGAAACCGGTTTTGCCTGCAAACCGCCGGCGAAAAGGCTTTGAATCGGTGCGAAAGGATTACCGTAGTGCAGACGCAAGACCGTTGTTTTTCGAAAAAGAAAAGGTGTACTGCAAGCTCACAGTAGGTTTTCGCAGATAAAATTTGCAGTTGCTCGTTAGCTTTGGTGCGGTGGGAAGTTGTTGCCGCGGTGCGCTAAGAAATAGTTTTTCTTTATCAGTAAGCTTTGCATGAGCCGAAAAAACACCTTTATCGCGAATCAAAAATTTTTTCATCAGCAGAAAACGTTGCGAACTTCACTCAAGGCCACTTTTTTACGCACAAAAACTTCTTTTGCACGTGCCTTTCGTCGCTGTCCGCAAAAAAAATCCCATTTTCACAAACCAAAAGCTTTTCTTTTGCACAAACCTTTACGAACTGCCCTCAAAAGCCGCCTTTTTTTACGTTCAAAAAGCCTTTTATTCGCACAAACCTTTCCTTATTCCCACCCAAAATAACTCTTTTTTGCCCTCCGTCGCCCTTTCTAACCACCCTTAACCTACTGTCTGCAAAGAATGCGGCTGTTCTTTTGATGTTCGCTCTAATTTTGTGCTGTAAAGCCTGAACCTCGCACCGATTCAAATCATTGCCGGCGATACCCGGCGAAGTTGCAGCTTTTCGCAAAACCGGTTATCTGATGAATGCCGGTCACTTCAACTATAATCATGTATCGACCGGCGATTTGAATCGAGGTCGCAGGACGGAGTCATCTCCTTGAAACATGGTCGCCTTGCTCACGTCCGTTCGCAATTCTCCCTGTTTCGGCGGTCTCCGACGCACAAAAACTTGCCACCGGCAACTTTTTGCACGTCCGAGCGTGCTTTTTGGTTACTTTTTGCACGACGCAAAAAGTAACAGCCCGTATTCTCTCGCAGGGAGCTCCGAGGTTCTGCAAACCTCGAATCAGCACACTGCAGCCGTAGCTTCGCACCGCAACAATTAAAACCTTTCAAGGGAGCTTCGAGGTTTTGCAAACCTCGAACCAGCGCACATAAACAATAAATTTGCACAATCCAATTAAATCTTTTCGGCGATCTCCGACGCACAAAAACTTGCCACCGGCAACTTTTTGCACGTCCGAGCTCAAAAAGTATGACAAAAAGACCCTCCCTGCCGGGAGTTTGCCGCCCTTGGCGGCTTTCCCAACTTTTTGACGCAAAAAGTTGTGCAAAAACGAAGAACCGCATTCGTCCGAATGCGGTTCTTCGTGCATATAACTTCTGTTTTAATAGGCCTTGCCCCAGTAGACAAGCTTTTTGGCAGGACGTCCGCAGCAAACGCATACATCGCTGAGCTTTTCCTGCTCAAACGGAATGCAGCGCGAGCCGACGCCGGTCAGCTCCTTGACCTTGTCTTCGCATTCTTCTTCGCCGCACCACATCGCACGCACAAACCCGTCGCCTTTTTCGGCAAGCACCTTGTTGATCTCTTCAATGCTCGTGCAGTTGTAGGTGTGCTTTTCGCGGTTTTCAAGTGCAATGGCATACATACCGTCGCGCACTTCGACAAGCTTCTTCCGAATGCCGTCGGCAAAGGCTTCAAGCATACCGTCAAGCGGCAGGAACGACTTTTCGCGGTTGTGACGCGTGACAACAACGCACTGCTTATTTTCAATATCCTTCGGACCGATCTCCACACGTACCGGAACGCCCTTCATCTCGTATTCCGCAAACTTCCAGCCCGGGCTGTTTTCGCTGTCGTCGAGCTTGACGCGAATGCCGCAGGCCTTTAACTTGTCGTATAGCTTTCTTGCCTCGTCGAGAACGCCCTCTTTGTGTTGGGCGACCGGCACAATAACCACTTGAATCGGTGCGACTGCCGGCGGCAGAACCAGTCCGTTGTCGTCGCCGTGGGTCATGATGATGGCGCCGATAAGACGTGTGGTCGTGCCCCACGAGGTCTGATGCGGGTATTCATCCTTGTTGTCCTTGGTCTTGTATGTAATGCCGAAGGCCTTGGCAAAGCCGTTGCCGAAATAGTGGCTGGTTCCGGCCTGCAGTGCCTTGCCGTCATGCATGAGCGCTTCGATGGCATAGGTGTCCTCCGCACCGGCAAATTTGTCGGACGGCGTTTTCGGACCTTTGACTACCGGCATGGCAAGCGATTTTTCACAGACGTCCGCATAGACGTTCAACATCCGCAGCGTTTCCTCCACGGCTTCTTCTGCCGTTGCGTGCATGGTGTGACCTTCCTGCCAGAGGAACTCGCGCGTGCGAAGAAACGGACGCGTCGTCTTTTCCCAGCGCACCACGCTGCACCATTGGTTGTATAACTTCGGCAGATCACGGTAGGAGTGGATGATGTTGGCGTAGTGCTCGCAGAACAGCGTCTCCGAGGTCGGACGCACGCAAAGCCTCTCGGTCAACTCCTCGTTTCCGCCGTGCGTAACCCATGCCACCTCCGGCGCAAAGCCCTCGACGTGGTCTTTTTCCTTGTTGAGCAGGCTTTCCGGAATGAACATCGGCATATAGACATTTTCATGTCCGGTCTCCTTGAACTTGTCGTCCATAATGCGCTGAATATTTTCCCAAATCGCATAGCCGTAGGGACGGATGATCATGCAGCCCTTAACGCCGGAATAATCCGCAAGGTCGGCATTTTTGACGATGTCTGTGTACCATTGGGCAAAGTCCACATCGCGCGAGGTGATCTTTTCCACCATTTTTTTGTTGTCGTTCGCCATGTCTTTTTATATCCTTTCGATTTGATTCGATTTCTTATTTAGCCGAGCAGCTTTTCGAAAGCTGCTTTGTAGGCGTTCCGTTTTTCTTCGGCGGCTTCCTTTGTCTTGTCGGAAACCAAATAATACAGCTTGATCTTCGGCTCTGTGCCGGACGGACGAATGACGACCGAATCGCCGTTTTCAAGCGTGTAGAAGAGTACATTTGATACCGGCAGCCCGGTCGGCGCGGTTTTTCCGTCCGCATCGGTGATGATGCCGGTTTGGTAATCAGCGACCGACGCAACCTTGACGCCGGCAATCTCTTTCGGCGGATTTTGACGCAAGCCGTCCATGAGAGAGGCCATTTTGGCAAGACCGTCAAGTCCCGGCAGAACGATGGTGCCGATGCCTTCGGAATAGTAGCCGTATTTTTCGAAAATGCCGCACAGCACTTCATACAGGCTCTTGCCGCGCGCACGGTAAAAGGCAGCCATTTCCGTGATCAATAAGGAGGCGCAGACGGCGTCCTTGTCGCGTGCATACGTGCCGGACAGATAGCCGTAGCTCTCTTCGAAGCCGAAAATATAGGTGTGCGAACCGGTTTCTTCGAATTCCTTGATCTTTTCGCCGATGAACTTAAAGCCGGTAAGGACGTTTATCATGGCAACGCCGCTTGCTTCGCAGATCTTGTCGGCAAGCTTGGTGCTGACAATGGATTTGACGGCGGCGGCATTGGCAGGCAGCTTGTTTTCAAGCTTTCTTGCTTCGATGATATAAGAAAGCAGCATAACGCCGATTTGGTTGCCGGTGAGCGGCACAAATTCGCCGTTTGACGCACGTACGATAACACCGGCGCGGTCGGCGTCCGGATCGGTGCCGATGAGAAGATCGCAGCCGTTTTCCTCGGCAATCTTCATGGCAAGCGCAAAGCCGGCTTTATCTTCGGGATTCGGGCTTTTGACGGTCGGAAAACGTCCGTCGGGAATCATCTGCTCCGGAACACAGAATAAATGCTTGAGCCCGGCGCGTTTTAACACCTCCGGCACAAGAATGCGTCCGGTTCCGTGGAACGGCGTGTAAACGACCTTGAAATCGTCGGCAACGTCCGGAATGGCATTCGGGCGAATGCGTTCGGCAAGCACGACCTTCATGTAGGCCTCATCGACCTCTTGACCGATAATTCGGATAAGCCCCGATTTTTTGCCTTCTTCAAAGCTTATAAGCTTTACGCCGGTGAAAATATCCACCTTTTCGATGGCGGCGGAAACCACGTCTGCCTGTTCGGGCGAAATCTGCGCACCGTCCTCCCAATAGGCCTTGTAGCCGTTGTAAATGCTCGGGTTATGCGACGCAGTCACATTGATGCCTGCCTTGGCGTGCAGATGCCGGAGAGCAAACGAAAGCTCCGGCGTGGGACGCGGTGCGTCGAAAAGATAAGCGCGGATGCCGTTTGCTGCAAGCACGCGTGCGGAAATTTCCGAAAAGACATCGGATTTGATGCGCGTATCCGACGCGATAACCACGCCCATTTCCGCGCCGCCGTCTTGTTTGACAAGCTCGGCAAGGCCTTGCGTTGCCTGGGCAACGGTGTAGATGTTCATGCCGTTCGTACCGGCACGAATGATGCCGCGAAGCCCGCCGGTGCCGAACGCAAGCGGAAAGGAAAAGCGTTCTTCGATCTCTTTCGGGTCGTTTTCGATGGCGGTAAGCTCGGTGCGAAGCTCCCCGTCAAGGTCTTTGTTGGCTAACCATTTTTTGTATTCGGTGATGGAATCGGACATAGTGTTTCTCCTTTTTGGGCGTGTATCAAAAATTATGTATTCTGCTCTTCAAGTTGCTTGAGTGCCTTTGCAAGCTGATCCGGGCAGGAGGTGCCCTTAAAGCCGCACTGGATGCCGGAGAGCTTTTTGATGGCATCTTCGATGCGCATACCGGTGGCAAGCGCAGCAACACCTTTGGTGTTTCCGGCACAGCCGCCTTCAAAATCGATGTGTGTGATGATTCCGTTTTCGGTTTCAATGTGGATCGCGCGCGAGCATACGCCGCTCGGTTTGTAGGTTAATTTTGCCATGACGGCACTTCCTTTCGGGTGAGGTTCGGCAGAACAGAGACGTGTCTGCACATAATTACAGTATAGTATAGCATAGTTCTTTGAATTTTACAAGCGTTTTGACGGGAAAAATCGCAAAAAGCGGCAAAAAAGTTGCTTGGCGGCATCGGGGACGGCTTTGACAAGACGGTTTGCGGCAAATGCGGCTGCGACCTGCCGAGTATGATTCCGTATATCACGATATGTGAATATATAGTAAAAAAATATAAACGCACGTGTTAAAATGAGAACTTATGTTTGAATTTTTGCGAGAAATAGAGTATAATGGAAGCAACATAAACCGAAAAAAAGCACAGACACCATAGATTGTCGCGTTTCGGGAAGGGGATTTGCATGGATAAGCTCAAACCGAAGGAAAAAAGGGTCTTGGATTTTATCAATCAGACCATCGATGAACAGGGATATCCGCCGTCGGTACGGGAGATTTGCTCGTCGCTCGGCATCAAATCCACATCGACGGCGCATATGTATATCGAGCGTCTTGCCTCCAAAGGCTATATCGAAAAATTGGCAGGAAAGAGCCGTGCCATCAAGAAAAACGACGAAGGCACCGAGGAGGGCAAGCGCTATCGTGTGCCGCTCGTCGGGCAGGTTGCTGCGGGTCTTCCGATTTTGGCGACCCAGAATTTGGAGGGCTACATTACCTATTCCACCTTCCGCACCTACGACGAAAGCAAGCTGTTCTGCCTGAAGATCAAGGGCGAAAGCATGATCGAGGCCGGCATTTTTGACGGTGATTATGTGGTTGTGGAGCAGCAGAGCGTGGCGGAAAACGGTGAGATCGTGGTTGCGCTTGTCGGTGAAGAAGCCACCGTCAAACGCTTTTTCAAAGAAAACGGCCATTTCCGCTTGCAGCCGGAAAACCGCACCATGGAGCCGATTATCGTAAGCGACGTGTCGGTTTTGGGCAAGGTGATCGCGCTCATTCGCTATTATGCATAGCGTGCGGCGCTTGGCGTCGGTGCTTGCCGATGCGGTGCGTGTTTACTACGACGACGGAGGATGTCCGCTCTGCGGACGGGAGACGAGCGGCGGACACATATGTACCGGCTGTGAGACGGCTCTCGATGCGGCGCGGCTTCCGGAAAACGCGTTTGTTCTGCGACGGCAGCACGAGAGCGGAGACATTCGGAATGCCGGGAAGGAGCCCGAACCGCTCGACTGCTTTTCGTTTTATGCCTATGAAAGCGATGCGGTGCGGAAGCTGTTGTTTTATCTGAAAAAATACCCGGATCGCCGTACCGCTAAAGAGCTTGCCGCGCGGCTTTGCGAAATTCTGCCCGACAGCCGGAAAGCCGACCGGACGCTGTACGTCAACATTCCGCGCAGTGCCGCCGGAATGCGGAAATACGGCTTTGATCAGGCGGCGCTTCTTGCTTCGACGGCAGTGCGCTTGCTTGACCGATCGGGCACTTGGGCGAAGGGCGGCACAAAAGCGGCTGTTCCGGCGGTATACTTTGCCGATTTGTTGGCAGTGCGCCCGTTCGGCAAGGTGCAGAAAGCCTTAACGGCACGCGAACG
Source organism: uncultured Eubacteriales bacterium (assembly GCA_934444645.1). Taxonomy (GTDB): domain Bacteria; phylum Bacillota; class Clostridia; order Oscillospirales; family CAG-382; genus UMGS882. The sequence continues at coordinate 92,072 of CAKSCV010000007.1, forward strand.
TGCAGCCAACAAAAGCGGACGATTGTATGTGCGTCCGTTTTTCCGTCATTTGCCGTGGGTTCCGCGGCATATTGTGATTACGGACGATGTGATTACCACCGGTTCGAGCGTGCTTGCGGCGGCGGAAACGCTGCGCGGATACTTCCCGAATGCCGAAATTTCCGCTCTGTCGCTTGCCGTTGTCACACGCTTCAGATTTGATGAACCCCTTGAAGATTTGTTAAACTAAAAAGAAAGAAGAACGTTCATGCCAGCAAAACGAACACCCGATATCAAACCGAAAACGGCCAAAGCACCGTCCGGCACCTCCAAAAATGATAAAGGAAAAAACGAAAAAGCGGCAAAACAGCGCGAAGAGAACCTTCGGTTGAAAGAAGAGATCAAAACGCTCAAAAAAAGCCGTGACCTCGAAAGCACCTTTTCTTATAATTATATGCCGTATATCTTGCTGTTTCTCGGCCTGTTTTTGGGAATCTGCTTTATCATTCCCGAAAAAATGGGCTTTATCGGCTATTTGGTGCATTTTTTGTGCGGCTTGCTTTCCGCAGGCGCGGCCTTTTTGCCGGTTTGCCTGATTGTCGAAGCTCTCCTTTGGAAAAACGATATGAAGCATGGTCGTTTGAAGGCCAAAGCCTTGATCGACGCCGGGTTTGTCGCCTCGGTTTCCGTGCTGACGCATTTGGTTTCGATTACATCCGCCCCGGCGGCGGAAAAAGCGTTGTTTGACGGCTATCGGCTGCTTGGCGACGGAAGCCTGTATGAGCTTGGAAAGCTGTATAAGGGCGGCGGCGTGATCGGCGGTGTGCTTGCCAATGTCATGCGGATGATCACAGACCTTGGCGCATGGATCATCGCGGTTTTTGCAGTGGTGTTGCTGGCTTTTGCTGTGCTCGGCATTACGCCGCTCGATATTGCCGCGTATTTACGCGAACGGATCAAATCCGGCGTATACAACGCACGCGTGCGCCGCAAAGAAGATCTTCGCCGGCAGCTCGACCGTGAAAAGCAGCTTCCGCTTGAAGAAGAACCGGCAGCGCCCAAAAAGAAGAAAGCGTATCTTGCCGGCGTAGGCGATGACGACAAAACGGAAATAACGGATAAAACAAGCGAAAAAACCGTCGAACCGGAGGCGGAAGCCGCCCGGCCGCAAGCAGAGCCGGATAACGTTTTCGATTCGGATGAGTGCGGCGACGGCAAGCCGGAATTTCCGGAGCTTGCCATTTCACCGGATGCGGTACGCCTTGCCACCGGCAGCGCGTCGGCTTCCTTTGACGCCGTGACCGAGGATGAAGCCGTAACGCCCGACCCGGCGGTGTACGACAGCATCAAGGGCCGCGTGCACTTTACCGACAAGCCGGAGGCGGCTCATGGCGGCGAAGCGCAGGAGAACGCAGCCGAAAAAGGTTTATCGGACAAGCCGCTTACCGATGCGAACGTGGAAGAAATCAACCTTGCGGATATTTTCACTGAGGATGCCGTAATTGCCGCCGCCGGTGTTACCGCCAATACGTCGGTGCTGACCGGCGCAAGTGACGGTGCTGAATTTGCGGCAAATGCCGAAGATGCCGGTGAAAAGCAAGAGGTAAAGGTGGAGCCGAAGCCGGATCCGGCAGAGCTATACCGCTTCCCGGACATCGACTTTTTGCAGAAGGATCCGAACCCGGCGACCTTTGCCGTGACCGATGAGATTAAGAGCACCTCGGTGAAGCTCGTCGAAACGCTTGCAAACTTCGGCGTTAAAACAAAAATCACCAATATCTGCTGCGGCCCGACGGTCACGCGCTACGAACTGCAGCCGGAAATCGGCGTGCGCGTCAAATCCATTCAGAACCTGTCGGATGACATCGCACTGCACCTTGCCGCTGCCGGTGTGCGTATCGAAGCCCCCATTCCAGGCAAACAGGCGGTGGGTATCGAAATTCCGAACAAGACGGTTTCGACGGTTTACATTCGGAATCTGATCGAAAATCCCAAATTTGCCCAACAAAAGAGCCGTCTTTCGGTGTGCTTAGGCATGGACGTTGCCGGAAGCCCGGTGTATATGGATATTGCCAAAATGCCGCACTTACTCATTGCCGGTGCGACCGGTATGGGTAAATCGGTGTGTATCAACAGCTTTATCGTCAGCCTTTTGTACAAGGCGCGTCCGGACGAATGCAGACTGCTGCTCATCGACCCGAAAAAAGTGGAATTCGGCGTGTATAACGGGATGCCGCACCTTCTTGTCCCGGTCGTGAGCGATCCGAAAAAGGCGGCAGGCTCGCTTGCCTGGGCGGTCAACGAAATGGAACGCCGCTTCCAGCTTATTGAAGAGGTCGGTGTACGTGACATCGATTCCTACAACAAAGCCACCGAAAACGACCCGGAAAAAGAGCATATGCCGAAGGTGGTCATCATCATCGACGAGCTTGCCGACCTCATGATGACCGCGCGCGACAGCGTTGAAAACTCCATCTGCCGTATCGCGCAAAAGGCAAGAGCCGCCGGTATGCACCTTGTCATCGGTACTCAGCGTCCGTCGGTGGATGTTATCACCGGTCTTATCAAGGCCAACGTGCCGTCGCGCATTGCCTGCACGGTGGCGTCGCAGGTCGATTCGCGCACCATCATCGATGTGGCAGGCGCGGAAAAATTACTCGGCCGCGGCGATATGCTGTATGCGCCGGTCGGCAGCATGAAGCCGATCCGCGTGCAAGGCTCGTTTGTGACCGACAGTGAGATCGAGAAGATCATCGATTTCCTGAAGAGCGGCTCGGAGGCCGTTTACGACAGCGATATCATCGACAGCATTGAGCGCGAAGCCGAGCATTGCGGCGAAAAGAAAAAAGGCCGCGGCTCTTCGGAGGACGGCGGCGACGAATACGACACAGAGGATCGCGATTCAATTCTTGAGTCGGACGACGCCATGTTTGATGCCATTAAAGTGGCGGTGGATGCCAATATGATCTCCACGTCTCTGTTGCAGCGCAAGCTGTCGCTCGGCTATTCCCGGGCGGCGCGCATTGTCGATAAGCTTGAAAAACTCGGCATTGTCGGTCCGTTTGAAGGCTCAAAACCGCGTAAGGTGCTTATCACGCCGCAGGAATATCTGGAACTCAAAATGAATCACGGACGTTAAATTCTCTTAACGGACAAGGGCGGCGAAAGGAGCGCGGCAATATGCGAAAAAAGACGTTTGCGCCGTATCCGAACAGAAAAGCGCGCAAGCAAACGGTCAGGATCTTGGCTATTGTCATCGTGCTTGTCTATGGGGCGTTCACCGCGCTTCATGATAAAAACGAGCGTAAAAACGCCCAAACGGCTTTTTTACAGGCAGACGGTCTCTTTGCCGCCTATTTTATCGATGTCGGCCAAGGCGACGCCACGCTTCTTGTCGCACCGGGCGGCGAGAGTATGCTCATCGACTGCGGACCGACGGCAAGTGCCGATTATCTTGTCAAATACATGAACGATGTCGGCGTGCAAACGCTTGAATATCTCATTCTCACGCATCCGCATGAGGATCATTACGGCGGCGCAAGTGCCGTCATCGAGAATTTTCCGGTGGAAAATTTTCTCATTCAGGGTGACAGCACCGAATTCTATCCGTATGACCGCCTGATTTACATGGCCACGCACAATCGTTTTGACACGGAAACGACGGTGATCGGCGCGCATATCGGCGATGGATTTACGTTTGCGGATACGGCGGAGTTTCGGATTTTTGCACCCGAAAAAGCCGATCCCGACGATGCCAACGAATCCAGTCTTGCCATCAAGCTTGTCTACGGCGAAACGGCGTTTTTGTTTACGGGCGACGCGGAAACAGGCTCGGAAAATGCCATGCTCGCCGACGGCTTTAACCTGAAGGCCGATGTGTTTTCTGCCGGGCATCACGGCTCTGCCACCTCCAATTCCGAGGGCTTTGTCGCGGCGGTTTCGCCAAGCTTTGCCGTTGTCAGCTGCGGTAAAAACAACAGCTACGGCCATCCGCACAAGAAGACGCTTGCCACCTTCAAAAAATACGGTGTGACGGTGCTGCGCACCGATGAAAGCGGTGATATCGTGCTGCTTTCCGACGGAAAAAGCGTTGTGTATGCCGATGCCGACCAAATCGGCGAGGCATTTTCCGAACGCAAAGCCGCTGCTTAAAGAAGCAACTTTATTTTGAAATAACACCGGCCTTTTCGCCGATGCCCGTTTCCGGTGCGTCGGCGTTTTTGTCGGGACAGAGCGAAAATTTGCCGAGCGGCGTGCCGTCCGCAGTAAAATATTCCACCGTGCCGAGCGTTTCGGAAATTGCCGCCCGATAGGAAAGGACCGGCGCATTGCCTTTCGGAACGGTGAGGAAAATGCCGTCCGGATTGGAAAAATGCGTTTGGTGCGCATAAACGCCGAAGGCGTGTTCCGCGGCGATTTCGACAGTATCAAACTGCGCGGAGGCATACGAGAGCATGGCCATATGGTCGTTCCAATCGTTGCCGTCGTCGAGCGTGACGGCGATGAACAGCGAACCGTCCTTTTCGGCGGCACTTACAAGGCAGCGTCCGGCCGCTTTGGTAAAGCCGGTTTTCACGCCGACGGCACCGTCATACAGCCGCAGAAGCTTGTTGTGATTGAAAAAATAGCGTGTTAATTCGCCGTCCAAGGAGGGCGAAATGTGCTTTTTGGTCGCGACGGCGGCTCGGAAGAATTCGTTTTTCATGGCTTCGGCGGTGATGCGCGCAAGCTCATAGGCGGTGGTGTAATGCCCGTCGGCGGAAAGTCCGTGCGGATTTTCAAAATGTGTGTCGTGCAGTCCCAACGCAGCCGCTTTTTGGTTCATGAGGGCGGCAAAAGAGGGAAGATCGCCGGCCACCGCCACGGCAAGCGTGTGTGCCGCATCGTTGCCCGATTCAAGTAAAAGTCCGTACAGCAGCTCCTTCACCGTAATTTTCTCGCTTTCACGCAAGTAAACGGACGAGCCTTCGACAAGCGTCGCCTCCTTGGGAACGGTGACAATCGTATCGAGCGGTAAATGCTCGAGAACGACAAGTGCGGTCATGATTTTGGTGGTGCTTGCCATGGGAAGCCGCAGATTACCGCTTTTTTCGTATAAAACCGCGCCGCTTTTGCCGTCGATCAAGCAAGCCGCCTCGGCATACGTCTGCGGCGGCGAACCGGCACCTTCACCCAAAAGCGGAACGGTCACCGAAACGGGAAGCATCTCCGGCACGGCAGCACCGCGTTTTGCGGAAAGACCGACCGCGGCGACACAGCAGAATAAGGCGACACAGGCGGCAAAGCAGAGGAAAAATCCCGGCGAAGCCGGTTTTTTGCGTGTTCGGCACATCGGTGCGGACGGCAAACGGACAAGTTTCATAGACATACGGCCTTTCGAAAGCAAAAATACGGCACTTTCCGCGGAAGCGTGCCGCAGGAAAACCTCATAAAAATATACGGAAGAATTTCAAAAAATATGATTGACAAAGCTTCGATGAGTGTTTATAATAAGACCGTACATCTTTTTGGAGAAACAAACATGGCTTTTACCTATCAGATTCGAAGAATTCTCAGCTATACGCGACGGGCGGTCGATGATTTTCACATGATCGAAGAGGGCGATCGCATTGCCGTGGGCTTGTCCGGCGGCAAGGATTCGCTTGCGCTTTTGTGTTCGCTTGCGTCGCTGCGCGGCTTTTATCCAAAGCATTTTGAGCTTGAAGCCGTGACCATGGATCCCGGCTTTTACAAGGCCGGTATGGGAGACCAAGCCGAAACGCGCGAAGGCTTTGCACGTCTTGCCGCGCTGTGCGAACAGCTCGGTGTGCGGTTTACTCTTTTCGAAACCGAGCTTGCAAAGCTGATTTTCGACGAGCGCAGGGAGTCCAATCCTTGCTCGCTATGCGCCCGTATGCGCCGCGGGATGTTACATGACCGCGCTAAGGAGCTTGAATGCAACAAAATCGCACTCGGACATCATTTTGATGACGCCGTCGAAACGTTCATGATGAATCTGTTCAATGAGGGACGCATCGCCTGCTTTTCGCCGGTGACGTACCTTGACCGCAAGAAGCTGACCATGATCCGTCCGCTTGTGTATGTGCCGGAAAAGGATATCCGCTATTTTATCAACCATTCCGATCTGCCGGTGCTTGGCAGTCCCTGCCCGATGGATAAGATCAGCGACCGTGAACGCTACAAAAAGATGCTTGCTGCCATGGATCGAGAGAACAAGGGCTTAAAACACCGCATTATGGGCGCGATGCAGAAGGCGGACCTCGACGGCTGGCAGCCGAAAGAAAAATAAAACCGACATCCGGTTTCGGATTGCCGTAAAAAAAGGAGATTAAAATATGCTTGTAAATGCAATGACTTTCAACATCCGTTTTGATACGCGTGACGACGGTGCAAACTGCTTTGAGGGCAGAAAGGCACTTATCAAAGAGTTCATCGACCGCGAAAAACCGGATGTAATCGGCTTTCAGGAGGTTATGCCGCATGTGCGCGAATGGCTGTGCGGCAATCTGCCGGATTACACCGTTTTGGGCATGGGACGAAATCCCGACTATTCCGGCGAAAGCGTGTCGATCGCTTACCGCAAGGATAAGTTCGACCTTGTCAAATTCGACCAGTTCTGGCTGTCCGATACGCCGGATGTGCCGGGTTCGCGCTATATGCTCGACCAAAGTCCCTGCCCGCGCATTTCCGTGCAGGCCACGCTTGTTTCCCGGAAAGAGGGCAAGCTTTTCACGTTTGCCAATACGCACCTTGACCATGTCGGCGTGTATGCCCGTTTGTGCGGCGCGTCGTTGCTCATGACAAAGCTGCTTTCCGAAAACAAGTATCCGTTTATCTTAACCGGTGATTTCAATGCCCTTCCGGACGAAGCGTCCATCAAGGAAATCAAGAACCTCAAGGGCGTTCATGACTTAACGGCTGCCGTCAAGGAAACCACCTATCACGGCTACGGCAAGGAGACAGGCTGCAAGATCGATTACATTTTCTCCAATAAAACCGCCGTCAAAGGCACACTTACCGTCCATAAGGACAAAAAGGGCGAGGTTTGGCTGTCTGACCACTATCCGATCTCCGTGACTGTTGATATTCACTGAATTTGACACATAAATTCCTTTTTTCGGCATATACTGTCTATACACCGAAAAAAGGAAAGGGGATTTGTGTGAGACAGCAAGAAACAAAGCCGCAAAACGATGTTTATCGCGAAATGGTCGAACGGTATTGTCATGTGGTCGATTCCAATGTGCCGGTCTGCCGTTATACCGCGAACGGGAAAACGGTTTTTGAATGCTCAAACCGGGCATATTGTGAAAAAAACGGCGGCTGTCATAACAACCGCTACCGCTAAAGCCGGTTGCTTTTGTGAAAACTACACAAAATGCTCCGGTCAAAAAGAACATTGTGCACAAAAATCGCGCGCGTGTAGATTTTGTATTTACAACGCCGCGATTTTTTGCTATAATACACTATGGATCGGCTGTGGTTCTGTCGGAGGATCGAAGCGGATTCCGAATATTTCAACCCAAAAGTAAAAGGAGAAAGCAATGAAAAAAAGAACATTGACACGTTTGGCTCTCGTTTTGGCACTGCTTGCATTTTTTGCAGCCGCGGCGTTTGCAGCGGAAGATGTCCGCGTTGCGCTTGACGACAAACTTTCGTTCCGCGGTATCAACGCGAACGTTTCGGATGGCGTGCTGGATTTGGAGCTGACCGGCAAGAATGACAAAAACGAATCCCCGGCCATCTTCTTCCCGGGCGTCGATATTGACGCGAGTGTTTACCGCTTTATAAAAATGGAAGTGAAAAGCGACGTTCAGCCGCAGTCCAAAGGCTTTTCGCACGGCTTCTATTTCCGCACGGAGAACGCCCAGAACTTTTCCGAAGACAAAAAGATTTCGGTAGAGCTGCAGCAGAAATCCGACGATTTTGTAGAATATACTTTTGACATGGGTACGCACGGCGATTGGGCCGGCAAGGTCACCGGTATTTTCTACTCGTTCAACGATTTGACCGGCAAGGTGCAGATCAAAAACATCCGTTTTGTTGAGGGCAGCCCGGTCAAGAAAATCATGCTGACCGACGCTGAAAAAATCACCGACCTTCCGACACCTTCCAAAACGGTGATTCCGTCGAAATTTTCCAAGAGCCGCACCTATACCGACGCGTTTACCGACGTTACCGTAAAAGATTGGTTCTATGACGCCGTTTCCGGCGCTTATGAATTCGCACTTGTCAACGGCGACAGTGCCACCACCTACAATCCCGAAGGCACCATGACGGTGGCGGAAGCCGTGACGCTTGCCTCCCGTATGCATTCGACCGTCAAGGGCGACGGCGCGTCGCTTGCGACCGCCGAGGGCGACGCATGGTATTCGAATTATGTAAACTATGCAAAGCAGGAAGGCTTCCTGAAAGACGGTATGTTTGACAGCTTTGACCGCGAAATCAAGCGTCATGAGATGGTTACTCTCTTTGCTGCCGCTCTTCCCGAGGAATGCTTTGAGACTCTGAATTATGTCACCCATATTCCGGATGTTTCGTCCGATGCTGCCTATGCAAAGGCTGTATTGATGTTCTACAACGCCGGTATCTGCATGGGCAACGACATTTACGGCACGTTTAATCCCGATTCCAACATCACGCGCAGCGAAGTGGCTGCCATTGCCGACCGCATTGCCGATAAAGCGCACCGTTTGGACAAGGATCTTGCTGTCCGCGTCAATCCCGAAAGCGCATATTGGCTTGCCGATGATTCCGCCTATTCGACGCGCAACACCGTGAAAGAAACGCTTCAGTCCGGCTGGGATTACGACAACCGCGGCGGTTCAAGCAAATCCAAGGACGAGCCTCCCTATCCGCTCAGCGATATCAGCGCGACCGAACCGGTAACGCTTACCCGCACGCTTACCGTGCAGGATGCCGGTGTTGTGACCACCGAATTCGGCGTTACGTTCAATTCGGCTTTTGACGGCTGGTATATGGAAACGCTCAGCACGTCCGGCACGTCCGTTTACAAGCTCTTTACCAAAAATAATGAATTTTACGTGCTTGATAACGGCGAAGAAAAAGCACTCGGCGTCAAGCCGGTGCTCGGCAAGGGGACCATCATCCGTATCGATACCGACCTTGCCGCAAGAACTAACCGCTATGAGCTTGACGGCAAAAACTGCGGCACCTTCGGCTTTGCCACGGGCGCAGCCATCGACGTTGCCGTGTTCCGCACCGGCACGACCGATGAAGCTATCATGGATACCTCGGTGTATCCGCTCCGCATGTACTGCAACTACCTTGTCAACGATTCCGCACGCACCAAGGTTATCCCGGATTCGTGGACAGTGGAGCAGACCGGCGACATGACTGTCGAGATTTCCGGCGGCGAATTCGTCTTTAACGGCAATACCGGCAAAGCCTCCATGTCCAAATCCTTCAAACCGGTAAGCGGCAATATCAGCACCGAGCTTATCATGCTCTACCCGGATATGGCCGACGGTTTTACCTATGCGCTCACCTCCGGCGGCACACCGATCGTTTCCTTTACTACCAAGGACGGCAAGATGTATGCCAACGGCAAGGAGCTTCGCAGCTACTCGAATTATATGTGGTATATGGTTCGTTTGTATGCCGACACGGCAACCCAGAAAGCCACCATCAAGGTCAGCGGCAAGACCATTGCCACGGATATCCCGTTTGCATCTGCCGCTTCCACCCTTGACGGCTTGTACCTCGCTTCCGAAAACAACGGCGGAAAAACACTGAAATTAGACGATATCATCGTCGAAAAGATCGTCGAATACGCCGATTATCCCTCCGAGCCGAAGGTTCCTGCCGGTGCAGACGATTACTTCATCGGTATCAACGTCTGCAACCTGTGGAGAAACGGCTATCATTGGGGCTGGGACAACATCTCGCCGTATGACGAAAACAAGCCGGTGCTCGGCTGGTATGACGAAGGCCTGCCGGAGGTTGCCGACTGGGAAATCAAGTTCATGGTCGAACACGGCGTTGACTTCCAGCTTATCTGCTGGTATCATTCGGGTGATGCACCCTTCAAAACGTTCTACGGCTCCACGCCGAAAGCACTGTTCGATGGCTTCATGAACGCAAAATACAGCGAAAAGTACGGCAAGTTTGCGCTTCTTTGGGAAGCAGCCAACGGCGTAAAGCCGCAGAATCTTGACGACTTCAAGAGCCGCTTTGTGGAATACTGGGTCGAATACTTCTTCTCCGATCCGCGCTATATGGTTATCGATAACAAGCCGGTCATGTCCATTTTCGGCGCCGGTTATCTGAAGAACTGCTTCGGCGGCACGGAAGCAGGCGTTAAGGAAGCATTTGATTATTTGCGCAGCCGCGTCAAGGAAATGGGCTATGACGATATCATCATCATGGCGTGCGACGGTTCGGACAACAAATCGCAGCTCCAAAGCCTTGCCAATATGGGCATCGATGCCGTTCAGGCATATAACTGGGGCACCCTGGCTTACAGTGCAAAATGGAATCAAGAGAAGATTGCCAACCAACAGAAAAACGGCGCAGGCGTACTTCATAACGTTCCCACCGTTTCCACCGGCTTTAACAACATTGCATGGGCTTATACCCGTTATCCGCTCATCACCACCGAAAATATGGAACAGGTGTTGACCTGGGTGCGTGATTCGGCACTCAACAAGTATGAAATCACCGGTAACGGCGACGAATGGAAAAAGAAATTCGTCATGCTGTCTACCTGGAATGAATACGGCGAAGGTACGTATATGATGCCGGCCGGTCTTAACGGCTTCGGTTATCTCGATACCGTCCGCAAGGTATTCACCAAGGGTACAAACCACACGGATGAACAGCCGAATACGCTCCAGATGGCGCGACTCGGTCATATGTATCCGATCAACCGCGAAATTATCCGTCCGCAGGGCTATTATGAAGCACCCGAAGCAAGCACGGTGATTTACGAAGAAAAGTTTGCTGAAAACGGCACGGCTCTCTGGAGCCCGGGCAACTGCACCGTTTCGGCTGACGGCGATATTTTGACCGGTACGGCTTCCAACACCGACCCGATTCTCCACCGTCCCGACACTTCGCCGAAGTTCAAGGCGTCGGAAATCAAACAAGTCAAGGTTTGGGTGGATGGCCCGGTCGGCGACAGCGTCGAGGTTTACTTCTTGACCGATTCCAGCGGCAACTGGTCGGCCGATAAGGGTACTTCCGCAAAGATTACCCAAGAAGGCATGCATCCGGTGGTTGTCAATGTTTCCGCACTTTCGACCTGGACGGGTACGATCACGGCTTTGCGTATCGACCCGATCACCTCGCAGAACAGCTTCCGTGTGGAAAAGGTTCAGTTCCTTGGCAATCCGATTACCGAACGCTTCTTATTGAACGGCGAAGAGGTGCAGTTCAGCTATGAACCGGTGGAGGTAGACGGCGATAAACTGATCCCGTTCTTCCCGGATGAGGGCATCGGCTATCGTCTCGGCTGCGCGTACACGTGGGATAAGGTCAACAAGAAGCTGACGCTCACCAAGAACGGCAAGCAGATTGTCTTCACCATGGGCTCGAAGAAGATCACGGTCAACGGCGAACCGGTATCGGTCAACTACGCACCGTATCTTGAGGACGGCATTCCGATGGTTCCGCTGCACTTTATCGTGAATACCTTCGGCTATCAGACCGAAAGCAAGGTTGCCGAGGACGGTGTTACCGACTTTAACGTCATCACCATTACCAAGGATGTTTACGATATCATTTCCAAGCGTGTGGAAAACGAGTGGGAATTCAACCTCACCGGCGACGGCGAAGGCTGGCAGCTCGGCAATGCTACGGCTACCGTTATCGACGGCAACTTCTATGGCAATGATATGGATCAAAAGGGCGGTTGGGGCGGCCGTTATGACCCGGCACTCTCGTCTCCGGCACTCTCGATCGAGGCAAACCGCTACAAGACCTTGAAGGTTCGCATGAAGCATGAGATCCAAGAAGAAAAGACCGAGGAAAACAAGGGCGAATTCCAGCTTGTGGTCTACTTTAAGACCAGTTCTGCCGGACTTTCCGAAGGACGCACCTTCCGTGCCGATCTCGAAAAGACCTCGAATGGCGATTATGTCGAGTATACGTTTGATTTGTCCTCCAACGAAGAGTGGGCAGGAAAGATCACGGGACTCCGTATCGACCCGTTCAACAACGTTCCGGGCGAATTCTGGATTGACTGGATTCGTTTCGAATAACGAAAAAGCCGTTTTTTCTCAAAAACAGCCATAAAAGCCCGTAAAAACGGGTAAGAAGAAAGAGCCTTTCGCGCAGAGCTTTGAAAACTGCGTGAGAGGCTCTTTTTGCGCACAGCAAAAAAAACAGCCGTCTGCGGCGGCGGAAGGATTTAATTGGATTGGATTGCACGCAGTTGCCTGCTATGTGCGCTGCTTTGAGGTTTACAGAACCTCGAAGCTCCCGAAAAAGGTTTTAATTGTTGCGGTGCGAAACTGCCATTGCGGTGCGCTGGTTCGAGGTTTGCAAAACCTCGATGCTCCCGTAAAAAGGTTTTAATTGTTGCGGTGCGAAGCTGCAGCTGCAGCGGGCTGCTTCGAGGTTTGCAAAACCTCGGAGCTCCCTGCGAAAGGGACGTTTTTACGTTCTTTTTGCGTCGTGCAAAAAGAACCAAAAAGCACGCCAGAGGTTTGCGAACCTCTGGACTCCGGGGACGATTCAAATCGCCGGTCGATACGTGATTGTTGCGAAAACGACCGGCGTTTATCAGGTAACCGGTTTTGCGAAAAGCTGCAACTTCGCCGGGTATCGCCGGCAATGATTTGAATCGGTGCGAGGTTCCGGCTTTACAGCACAAAATTAGAGCGGAGATTAAAAGAACAGCTGTATTCTTTGCAAACAGTAGGTTAAGGGACGTTGAAAGGGGAGGCGGAGGGTGGAAAAGGATTGCTTGGGATAGTAAAAAGGAAAGGTTTGTGCAAAAGAAAGGCTTTTGGTTTGTGAAAAAGGGAATTTTTTGCAGACAGTAGGTTAAGGGTGGTTGGAAGGGGCGGCGGGCAAAAAAAAGAATGTTTTGGGTGGGAATAAGGAAAGGTTTGTGCAAAAGAAAAAGCTTTTGGTTTGTGAAAATGGGCGGTTTTTGAAACCAGCAAGGAAAGGTTGTTTTTGTACATAAAAAAGCGGCTTTTGCGGACAGTAAAAAGTTGTTCGAACAGCGGTGTTTTTGTTGCGAAAACGAGAGGCTTTTGTGGGAAAAGCGTAAAGCTTTCTGTAAATGGAAAACTTTTGGTTTGCGGAAAAGGGCTGTTTTTTCGGCTCATGCAAAGCCAACCGATAAAGAAAAGCATTTTTCAGCGCACAACGACACCAACTTCCCACCGCACTAAAGCTAACGTGCAGTCACACGTTTTATCCGCGACAACCTACTGTGAGCTTGCAGTAAAACAACTCTTTTTCGAAAAACAACGGTCTTGCGTCTGCTGTATAGTCTCCCTTTCGCATCGATTCAAAGCCTTTACGCCGGCGTTTTGCGGGCAAAACCGGCTTCGGCACGAGCCGCCGGAAAACTTTACAAAATCTTTTCCGGCAGAGCTTTGAATCGCTCCCCGGAGTCCAGAGGTTCGCAAACCTCTGGTGTGCTTTTTGGTTCTTTTTGCACAACGCAAAAAGAATAAACCCGTTCCCTTTCCGGGAAGCTCCGAGGTTTTCCAAATCTTGAATCAGCTCACACAAACAACAACCTCGCACAAAACAAATTAAATCCTTTTGAAAAGTTCCGAGGTTTTGCAAGCCTCGATTTAGTGCTGCAAAACTCCAACTTTCTACCGCACCAAAGCTAACGTGCAGCAACCCTTTTTCGAATATCGCTTGCTACTGTGAGCTTGCAGTACACCTTCTCTTTTTCGAAAAAACATCGGTCTTGCGTCTGCACTGCGGTAACCCTTTCGCACCGATTCAAAGCCTTTTCGCCGCCGTTTTGCAGGCAAAACCGGTTTCGTCACATGCCGCCGGAAATTTTTGCAAAATTACTTCCGGCAGAGCTTTGAATCGAGGTCGCAGGACGGAGTCCCGCGTGCTTTTTGGTTACTTTTTGCACGATGCAAAAAGTGACAACCCGTTCTCTTTGCAGAGAATATCGAGGCTTCGCAAACCTCGAAGCAGCTCACCGCAATGGTGGCTTCGCACAAACAAAATTAAAACCTTTTCCAAAAGGAGTTCCGAGGTTCTGCAAACCTCGAATCAGCCCACCAAAACAGCAAATTCGCACAAACCAAATTAAATCCTTTTTCCAACCGACAAAAAGCGTTTTTTCCGGCGTTTTGAAAAGTGGTTCAACAAGCGAAATCGCAGGTCTTGTCAAAACGCTTTATGAAAAACATGTCTCTCTCGAAAAACAAAACAAAAAAATGCATTCTGCTGATAAACGCCTGCTTTCGGAGACGGAAAAAATGTTCCAGGAGGAAGTAGCGTATGTTTTGCATATCGAAAGAGATAGTGTTGCGCCGTTTATTTCGGAAACTCTGAAAAAAATAAAGGAAGCATCCATGCTGTGAAACGATTTGTTCAATTCAAATATCGGTGTCCAGAAAACCGGGTACATATCAATTTCACGACCGTGATCTTTTCTTTGCGTTTTTCTCGTTCCTCAAGATCACGTAGTTCCTCGTAATTCGCCTTGTGTATCCCCCTATAAAACCAACAACACAACTATTGACGGAAAATTTATGTTTGGAATTATAAAGCATTATTCAATTAAACAGTTTTCAATTGAAATATCATCACAACCGACGATTTCAGCCTTATCCCTCCAAGTAGTTGAATCTTGTGAAAAAATTCTTACATTATTCAGTCTTGCACCTTTTACATTACTTAAGTTGAGCATACTTCTACCGCGTCTTTCTATATTCTCATCAGTTAATTCAGTAGTTTCAGGTTTGATAAAGATATCAATTTCCTTTAACAATACATCCTCCATGCTTTCGTCATGATTACAAAAAACTTTCGCAGCAGCAATAGCCTCAAATCTCATATTTTGCAAAGTCAAATGTCTTATGCTGCCAACCTCACTGTAAATTTCAAACGGGAAGGATACATTGACAGCAGAAACATTCGATATGTTTATATCACTGATATCGGCGGCACCGTTTCCGTTAAAGCTTGTTTGTATTGTGGCACCGGCACCTCCACGGGTAATTACAATATCAGAAATACGAATGTGACGAATTTCACCAACACCAACACCTATTCTGAACACACTTGAAGATGAGCCGAGTACGCAGTTCGATACTGCAATAAATTCACACGCCTGTGCTTCTGCCCCAAGCCTTTTTGAATCACAGCGAATGGCGATTGCATCATCTCCGGTATCAATAATACAATCGGAAATTGTAACATATTTACAGCAATCAATGTCAATTCCATCCGTATTTGCGGCATACGACAGATTAAAAACCTTTAAACCCTTTACAGAAACGACATTACATCCGTGGAAAAAGCAACCCCAGCAAGGCATATTACGAATAGTAATATCCGAAACAGTGATTTGATTGGATAGAATAAAGCAAATCAATTGGCCCGGACGCAGTTTTTCTTTATCCTTCGCAAGAGCCAAGCCATCTCTCCATATGTAACGGTCATGAGGTTTCGGAGAACAGAAATATGTATCACCCGCTCCGTCAATTGTTCCGGTGCCGATAATAGCAACATTTTCGCATTTTCGTGCTATAATTAAATGTTTTCCAACCCATTCCTCTCCAACACATATTTCTTGATTTTCCGGATATTCATTTGTCTCATTATAGTCATCAAGGTTATCCGAAGCTTTCAGAACAGCATTATGAGAAATATGCAGCTCCACATTACTTTTTAAATAAATCGTACCTGTGACAAATACGCCGGCAGGCACTGTCACCCTACCACCGCCATTTTCGTAACATACGTCAATGGCTTTTTGAATAAATTCAGTATTTAAAGTTTTTCCGTCTGCAACTGCACCAAAATCAGATATATTGTACATATCAGTATCTCCTTATTATTAAGTTATTAATTTGTATACCGCAAATCGCAACTATACCGCAATTTCGCACTGCACCAAAGCTAACGAGCAGCCACAATTTTCATCTGCGAAAACCTGCTGTGAGCTTGCTGTAAAACAATTCTTTTTCGAAAAAACATCAGTCTTGCGTCTGCACTTCGGTAACCCTTTCGCACCGATTCAAAGCCTTTTTGCCGCCGTTTTGCAGACAAAACCGGTTTCGGCACAAGCCGCCGGAAAACTTTGCAAAATCACTTCCGGCAGAGCTTTGAATCGTCCCCGGAGTCCAGAGGTTCGCAAACCTCTGGTGTACTTTTGGTTCTTTTCGTACAAGCGAAAAGCACGAAAAACGTTCCTTTCGCAGGAAGCTTCGAGGTTCTGCAAACCTCGATTCAGCCCACCGCAGCCGCAGCTTCGCACCTTAACAATTAAAACCTTTTTAAGAGAGCATCGAGGTTCTGCAAACCTTGAATTAGCGCACAAAAACTCCAATTTCCCACAGCACCCAAACTAACGTGCAGCAACCCTTTTCGAATACTGCTTGCCGCTGTAAGCTTGCAGTACAATAACTCTTTTTCGAAAAATAACGGTCTTGCGTTTGCACTACGGCAATCCTTTCGCACCGATTCAAAGCCTCTTCGCCGGCGTTTTGTGGGCAAAACCGGTTTCGACATGAGCCGCCGGAAAACTTTGCAAAATCACTTCCGGCAGAGCTTTGAATCGTGGGTCGCAGGGCTTCGCCCCGTGTGCTTTTTGGTTACTTTTTGCACAATGCAAAAAGTGACAACTCGTTCTCCATCGCAGGAAGCTTCGAGGTTCTGCAAACCTCGAATCAGCACACCGCGATGGCGGCTTCGCACAAACAAAATTAAAACCTTTTCCAAAAGGAGTTCCGAGGTTCTGCAAACCTCGATTCAGCCCACCGTAGCCGCAGCTTCGCACCGCAACAATTAAAACCTTTTTAAGAGAGCATCGAGGTTCTGCAAACCTCGAATCAGCGCACATAAACAACAATTTCGCACAAATCCAATTAAATCCTTTGCCGCCTTTGGCGGCTATTCTTTCCGCCTTCGGCGTCTTATTTCCTGTTGCTGACGCAACATTTTTCGTCGCCTTCGGCGGCGATTCTTTTCGCCTTGCGGCGGTGTCCCTGCCGGGACAGCATACTTCTTGTGCTAAAGAGCATCGAGGTTTTGCAAACCTCGATTACACGCTGCCTTCCGGCAGCGTTAAGCTCCTGTTTTCGAAGGCAATTCGCCGATGTATTTCTTGTACGTCCGCGTAAAATACGATAAATTTTCAAAGCCGTATATCTGTGCCGCCTCAGACACCGACGCACCCTCACGAATGCGCCGCTTGGCTTCCTTGCACCGCGCAATATTGATATATTCCACCGCTGTCTGCCCGGTCACACGCTTGAATTCCCGCGCAAAATAATACTTGCTGATGCCGACGTGTGCGGCAATATCGTTTAACGTGAGCGTCTCACGCAGATTTTGCTTGATATAGATCATGGCGTTCTTGATGCGCTCCGCACCGCTGTCGGCCGGAACGTCTTGGCTGCGTTTGCATAAGGTGTGTTTTTCGCGCAAGAGGATCAAAACCTCAAGCACCGCCCGACGGATACGCGCCGCCCGGCAAACGCTGTCCGTCGCATAGGCGGTATGCACGTTGCGGAACGCCTCGGCAAGAGCCGGGTCGCCGATGATGGTTTCGAACACCAAATTGTCCGTATCAATGCCGCAATCCTTGCAGAAATTGTGGTCGATGATCAGGCAATCATAGATTAACACGCTTGTTTCGGCATGGGTCACGTGCAGCACGTTGGAATTGATGACGGCAATTTCGCCCTTTTTGAACGAATGCTCCATGGAATCCAGGTTCACGCTGCCGCAGCCATCGGTGGCATACAGAATTTCAATGTTGATGTGCCAGTTGGGCAAGTCGCGGTTTTCGTGCCGTTGCGTATCGGTATGAAAGATGAACGGGATCTGCGGATTGGACATGATATGCGGCTCATAAATCATATCGGTTTTGCGTTCCGGCTCTTTCGGCATGGATACACCTCCGTGCATAGCAAGATTGTGTTAAAAAAAGTCAAAAAAAGACCTTGCAATTTTATGGGATTTATTATACAATAAAATTGGAAAAAAGTCAACGGGTTTCGGCGTTTTGCTGAAAAATTTCCAAATCCGAAAGAGAGGTAATTCAAATGTATTCATTCCCTATCGGCGTTATTCTCGAATCCTTCCGCACGGATCGTTCGACCGCCATCCGAAAAGCTGCTGCCATCGGCGCAAACGGTATTCAGATGTATGCCACGCAAGGTGAGAATTCGCCGGAAAATCTTTCCGTCTCCGA
The DNA here is from genome assembly GCA_934444645.1 of uncultured Eubacteriales bacterium. Taxonomy (GTDB): domain Bacteria; phylum Bacillota; class Clostridia; order Oscillospirales; family CAG-382; genus UMGS882. The sequence continues at coordinate 110,424 of CAKSCV010000007.1, forward strand.
CCGCAAGGCTCTGTTAAAAGAAGTCAAAGATGCCGGCCTTGTTTTCTCGGCTCTCTGCGGCGACCTCGGCAAGGGCTTCGGCAACAAGGACTTGAATCCGGAGTTGATCGAAAAGTCCAAACGTATTGTGGAGCTGGCATTGGATCTCGATACCACCATCATCACCACGCATATCGGCGTTGTTCCGAACGATAAAAACCATGACCGTTACAAGATCATGCAGGAGGCCTGCGGCGAGCTTGCCCGTTTTGCTGACAGCATGGGCGCGCATTTTGCCGTGGAAACCGGTCCGGAAACTTCGGATACGCTCGGCGATTTTCTTGACAGCCTGAATTCCACCGGCGTTGCCGTCAATCTCGACCCGGCAAACTTACGCATGGTCACCGGTGACGATCCCGTCAAGGCGGTTCATCGCTTAAAGAAGTACATTGTGCACACGCACGCCAAGGATGGCAACCGGTTGGCTGTCGGCGATCCGGAAATCATTTACGGTGTCGTGCATCCCGTTCCGACCGAATTCCAAGGCGTTCGCTTCTATGAAGAAGTGCCGCTCGGAACCGGCTCGGTGGATTTCCCGGCCTATTTGAAGGCACTCGAGGAGATCGGCTACAAGGGCTTCCTCACGATCGAGCGCGAAGCCGGCGAAACGCCCGAAAAGGATATCGGAATCGCATACGATTTCTTAAAAAAAGTCATTGCGAAAAACTGAGTTTAATTCAGAACAAAGGAGTAGCGTTATGTCTAAGAAAGTAAAAATCGGCTTAATCGGTGCCGGCAATATTGCAAACACCCATTTGGATTCGTACCGTCATGTTCCGGATGCCGAAATTTATGCCATTTGTGATATCAACGCAGACCGTTTGAAGGAAACGGCGGACAAATACGGCATTGAACGCCGCTTTGACAGCGTGGATGCCATGCTTGCCGCTGTCGGAAACGAATTAGATGCAGCCGATGTGTGCGTATGGAACTGCAACCATGCGTCCTGCGCCGTCAAAGCGTTGGATGCCGGTCTGAACGTACTCTGCGAAAAGCCGATGGCCTACAATACCGAACAGGCCATTCAAATGAAGGAAGCCGCCGAAAGAAACGGCAAGCTGCTCATGATCGGCTTTGTGCTCCGCTTTGCGGTCGGCACGAAAATTGCCAAGGATTTTGTGGATAACGGCTATGTCGGCGATATTTATTACGCCAGAGCCCAATATATCCGTCGTCACGGTGCGCCGGGCGGCTGGTTCTGCGATAAGGAAAAGAGCGGCGGCGGTCCGGTCATTGACCTCGGCGTTCACGTCATCGACCAAACACGCTTTTTGATGGGCAAGCCGATGCCGGTCAGCGTTTTTGCTACGGTGCAGACCAAGCTCGGCAAGCGCGACGACTTAAAGACGGATGTCGGCTGGAAGCCGAAGGATGCTAAGGACAGCGATCCCTGCACGACAGAGGATTTCGGTTCGGCGCTCATTCGCTTTGATAACGGTGCCACCGTTCTTTTGGAAACCACCTACAGCTTAAACGGTCCGGATGAGGGAAGAAAGCAGCTGTTCGGAACCAAGGGTGGCCTTGATTTGACCGATGGCGTGAAGCTGTATACCGAATTCAACAAATTCCTTGCCGATGTCAATATTCATACGGCAAATTATAAGAATTCCGGCGATATGTTTGTGGAAGAAATGGCGCACTTTGTGGATTGTGTTGCCAACGGCACCGAATGCCGCGCAACCGCCGAGGACGGCATTATCGTCATGAAGATCCTCGATGCCATTTATGAATCCGGCAGAACCGGACATGAAGTTATTATTAAATAGGAGAGGAAACAACATGAAAACATCGGTTACTACGTATTCTTTCCATCAGTATATCAATGCCGGCAAGATGACCCAGTTTGACACGATCGCCAAAGCCAAAGAGATTGGCTTTGACGGTATCGAGTTTACCGATCTGCCCGGCGAAACGCTTGAGGAACGCAAAGCCAATGCCGAAAAGTACCGTGCCGAGATCGAACGGGTCGGTATTGATGCGGTTTCCTATACCATCGGCGCAAGCCTTTATAAGGATACGGAAGAAGAGCGTGCCGCCGAAGTGGAACGCTTAAAGGGACAGGTGGACGTTGCTGCTATCCTCGGTGTGAAGCTCATGCGTCACGATGTTTGCTATTCACTCGGCAAGAAATGGCCGGCACGCAGCTTTGACGGTATGCTTCCGTACATTGCGGACGGTGCAAGAAAAGTGACGGAATATGCCGAAACGCGCGGCATCCGCACCTGCACCGAAAACCATGGCTATATTGCCCAAGACAGCGACCGCGTGGAACGCTTGTTTAATGCCGTTCATCACGATAACTATGGCCTTTTGTGCGATATCGGCAACTTTATCTGTGCCGACGAGGATACCTCGAAGGCCGTTTCGCGCGTGGCTCCGTATGCTATCCATGTTCATGTCAAGGATTTCATGATCCGCAGCGAACCGATCGGTCCTTGCCGTAACCAGACGCGCGGCTGCAATTATTTTGCCGGTGTTGTGGTCGGTGAAGGGGATGTTCCGGTAAAGAAAAATCTTGCCATTCTCAAGAGAGCCGGTTATGAAGGCTATCTGACGGTGGAATACGAGGGCAGCGAAGACTGCATTGCCGGAGTTTCCAGAGGCCTTTCCAATCTGAAGGGTATTTTGAAGGAGCTTGACTGGTAGATAATCCGATAAGGACATCCGAAAAACGAAAAAACCGCGGTTTTCAAAAAGGAAAATTGCGGTTTTTTGCTTGCTGTCGACAAATTTCTTTCAAAGAGGTTGACAAATTATTATATATGCTGTATAATTTGGTTAACAAATGATAGGAGGCCTTTTTATGAACTATACCGACCCGTCGTATTCGGCATATCCGCCGCAGAATTACGCAAGACCGAAGAAGAAAAATGAGCTGTGGTTTGTTTTGGCTGGGGTATTCTTGATATTGAATGCCTTGCTTTTGGAAGTTATCAGAGTGCTTCAGTTGATCTATTTTGATACGCCTCTGGCCTATCTCTTTGTTTTTTCCGATTGGAAAAGTATCCTTAGATTAACGGAAAAGCTTGTTCTGCTTGCTCTTGGCGTATGTTGTATCGCTTTCCGTAAAAATCATGCTGTTTTTGCGGCGCTATATGGCTTTTTAAGCTTGACGGAACTGATTTATTTGATCGATATCTGTAATGCGAGTTATGTATTCGACATTTTTACGTATTGTGCCTATCTTTTGACTGCCTTCATTTGGGCATCCATTATGACCTTAACCTTTCTGAACCTGCATAAAGCAGGGCATGGCGTCGGCGTCTTTATTGTATCGGTTATTTTGACTATGATGCTTTACGGCGGCTGGCTTAGTGAAGACCTTCAAAATTTTGCCTATTATTTTTCCAACCAAGAAATGCCGCCTGCGTGGATACTAACTTTGGTTTTGCAGGCAGTAATATTTGTTGTTTCTCTGATATTGCTTGCTACTGCTATTTTTATACCGGAGGAAATCCTGTCCGCACGTAATTTTTCCGAAGGTTATTGCGGCATGACAAAGCACGTTCTGTTATTGCTGTTTACCTTTGGCATTTGGCAATACATTTGGGTATATCGTACCACCAAGCTTTTGAACAGCTGCCCGTTTGCGCCGAAACGCAACCCGGTCACGAAGGTGCTTTTGTGTATGTGTGTGCCGTTTTATCTGATTTATTGGACGTATAAGTCGGCACGGAGCATTGATGCATTTGCCCGTCAAAACGGGATTTCATCCGACATTACCTCCGGTGCAACCGTGCTTGCAATATTCGTAGGCTTTGTGCCACCGATTCTCATGCAGAGTAAAATCAATCAAATTTGTGAGCGAAGCAACCGAATACAGCAGTATGCCGGTACACAAATAAACAGCGTACCGGTTCAACCGTTTGCTTCGTCCGGCAATGTGCCGCCCATGCCGTCTTATGCACCGAACACACCGCCCCAATCGCCCACACCCACAAATCAAACGTCTTACGCTCCTTCTCCGGCGCAGCCGTCCGTACCGTCTTACCAGACCGATACAGCACAAAATGCATCGGTTCAGCCGACCACACCGGTTCAGCCGACCACACCGGTTCAGCCGACCACACCGGTTCAGCCGACCGCGCCGGTTCAGCCGACCGCGCCGGTTCAGCCGACCGCGCCGACCGCAGAAGCCGCGCCGGTTTCTCTGTATGCAGACGCGCCGACTGGAGTGGTCGCACCGACCACACCGATTCCGCAAGCCGCACCGGCTTCCCCGGCTTCTCCTGCGCGAACGGTAGATGTTTCCGCACAGCTGCGGAGCTTGCAGACCTTGTTGGAACAGGGCGTGATTACCGAAGGCGAGTATACCGCGCGAAAAAATCGGCTGCTCGGTTTATAAGCGATCCGCAAACAGCTATGGAGCAAGCGTTGGAAATTATTGGCTTTTCAGATGGGATGAAGACGATGACGAATGGTCCTATTTTTGTTCTGTCGCGGATTTGGAGCTGGAAGAATACAGCGATTACGACGACGAGGATGAGATGTTTGAAAAGTTGGTAGACAACGTTGGAAGGTTATCGATTGAGAATGCCATGATAAAGGGCATTGAGCTCGATAAGAGTGCCGTCAAACGCATCAATACGCTGTTCGAAAGAGATATGTTAGACGACGTTACAGCCATTTACTTCAACAATTAAAGAGGTAATTTGTCGGCTGCGCAAGCAGATTTTCGGTTTTCGGAAAACGTTTGCGCAGCCGTTTTTTGCCGTGTGACAATTGTTTTTCCACACATCGAAATGCGATATAATGGCAGGCGGATAGAAAAGCACCGCTCACGGTGATGAGCGGTATTGACATATTGGTTTTTTTGCTGTAAAATAGAGCCTGCCGGGAGAAATTCCGGCAGGGCAAGATCTCATTCTGAACCTGAAAGAGAGTTCTTCTGTTTCAAGTTCTTTGGCTCCACCTTTCTCCGAAAGAAAGGTGGAAGGGCGGTTATGTCACTTTCCCTGCGAAGTATTTTCGCAGGGTAGTGTAAAGCAGCATATGAAAAAAGAAGTATGTGAAAACCTACCGTCATCCTTGACGGCTTAGGCAAAACAATGCTTGAAATATTGTGCCGACGGTGAGAAACTCAAGAACAAATTGAAATTTATCATCGGCAAAAACAGTGTAGCATTGTTTTACCACACTGCAAAGGGCAAGCAAAAATCAAATTGCAGCAACAGTATAACAAAAAAACAGCCGCTTATCTGCACTTCCATTCCTATTTGTGCCGGTGCGCAAGCGGCAGAATGGAGATTAAAATGGAAAAATACAAAGTATATATTGACAATGAATTGACAGAGCTACAGTCTGCGAGAGTTTCGAAGTACCCGATTAACCGGCATTGGCCCGGATTCCAGAGATCGCTTGATCAGACGAAGGAAACAGCATTTTTATCCTTTAATATAAAAGATAAAAAAACGGTTAGAATTGAATGTGATTTTTACATTAAAAATATAATTGTCAGACCGCTGTCATTAAATATTAAGCCGATTGTAGAGGACAAAACGGTAATTTTTGAAATAAATAAGCCGTGCCAGGCGGTGGTTGAATTTAAAGATGTATCGGAAGAACTACATTTTTTTGCAAATGAAGATAAAAATTATGACCTTTCGGAAGAAAATGTTTTGTATTTCGGAAAAGGAGAGCATAACACGGGCAGAATAAATTTAGTCAGCGGACAGACCGTTTTTATCGACGAGGGAGCTGTTGTATACGGTGAAATTTACGGAATTGACGTCGAAAATGTAAAAATAATGGGATACGGCATATTAGATCACAGCAAAATGAAAGAAACGATCGAAGAAGATGGATTTATTGACCCGCCAAGACCAAGTCCGATAAAAATAGAATACGGAAAAAATATTACAATTTGCGGCATTGTAATCCGCGATTCATGTTTTTTGTCAGTAAGACCCATATGCTGCGAAAACGTACATATAGATAACATTAAAATAATCGGAAACTGGAGATATAATTCCGATGGTATCGATTTGTTAAATTGCCGTCATGCGCTTGTTGAAAACTGTTTTGTCAGAAGCTTTGACGATTCCTTGTGCATAAAGGGGTTTGCCTGTGCTTATGCCGACGGAATTCATCATAACAACAGGGATTACGACATTTCGGAGGATATTGTATTTCGCAACTGCGTTGTATTTAACGAATGGGGAAAGGCTTTGGAGGTAGGAATCGACCTTTGCGCAAAGAGAATAGAAAATTGCAGATTTGAAAACTGTGATGTAATTCATGCTACAGGGCCGGTTATGGACGTTTCGAATGTTGACTATGCACATGTTAATAACATTGTGTTTGAAAACATACGGGTGGAATATGACGAAGTCTCTTTTTATCCGATGATTCAAGAACAGGAAGATGACATATATGTAAATAAAGATACGAATTTTATGCCGCCGTTAATTTGGGGGATGGTATTTTATTCCGAGTGTTATTCTTCAAAAGGAGAAAGAGGAAAAATATCAAATATTACTTTCAATAACATTAACGTGACCGCTCCTGCAATGCCACCGTCAAATTTTTTCGGTTACAGCGAGGAGTACGGAGTAAAGAATATTAAAATAAAAAACCTTTACTTAAACGGTGAAAAAATTACGGATATATCAAAAGCAAATATATCTGTCGGAAAATTTGCGGAAAATATTATTTTGAAGTAAGTAATTAAAAATGAGCAGAGTTTCCGTGAATGATATGGCGAATATGACAAAAATATTACAGGTATGAAATTATCAAAATAAGATTGAAAACAAAAAATACGGAAAACAGAGAGAAAATATATGCGGAATATTGATTTAACAAATACCGTTGATGCAAGCAATCAGCTTGGAGACGGAAAATTCTTGCGCTTTGGAGAAGTGCAAGGTTCGCCCAAGATTTTGTTTGCCGGTAATTCGATGGCGTGGCATGCCCCGAAAGACGATATCGGTTGGAGCGGTGATTGGGGAATGGCAGCATCAAAACGTGAGAAGGATTATGTTCACCAAACAATGCGATTCGTTAGAGAAAAATATCCCAATGCGACATATTGCATTGCGCAATGTGCGTATTGGGAGAGACATATGAATGATGATAACGTGTTTGATGAATATTCAAATTTAAAGGATTTTGAAGCGGATGCAGTTGTAATTGTTCTCGGCGAAAACATTCATGAGAATGAGCATACACAAGATGAACTTGCGGACAAATTTTCGGAACTGATTTCATATTTAAGAAAGGGGAAAAGTAAAGTTCCCGTTCTTATCTCACAACCGTTTTTATGGGAAAAGCCGGTTGTGTGCAAGGCGATCGAAAAAGCGGCGGCAGAATTAAACGTAATGGTTATGGATATGAGTGAACTTTCGCAAGACCTGTCATTTCGGGCAATAGGAAAGTTTGAACATTCGGGCGTTGCGGCACATCCGAGTGACAAGGGCATGAAAAGAATTGCGGATAGAATATACCGGAATTTGACAAAGGTTCTGTGACATAATGATACTATAATCTAAGTAATTTTTGTGGACTGAAAGTCGGATTTTGGCTTTCAGTCCTTAATCGTAATATAGCATAAAATTGTCGGCATGTCAAGGGCGCCCTCGTAAGAGGGCGTCAGACCGCTGACGGGTTTGTCAGCGGTCTGACGTCGCGCATTTGCGCGGCTTTTTCGTGTCATCTTTCGTGTCATCTTTTTGTTTGAAATACCGCATTTTAGTATGATTTTTTAAATTTTAGTTTAAAATTCTAAACACCTGAAAACCGCATAGCTAAGCCAAAAACAAAGAAAACCGCTGTACAAGCGGTTTTCTGTTCTGGTCGCCCACATGCGAGTATATCCGAACCGTTGAATGTTGCATTTATATCGGAAAATCGCACAATTGTGCTTGTGTTGGGATAATTGCAGGTGATAAGCAGTTTATCATCGTAAACAAACACAGAATTCAAAAAGGTATCGATCAGTCGTTTCCGGTGGGGCAGTTCGTTTATGTTCAAATTGCGCAGACGTTCAAACCAAAATCGTACTTGATCCTCATTCAGTAACGGGCGACGGATGCTCTCCTTGGCGATCTCGATTTCAATATCTTTTTTCTTGCTTTCCAATTCTTCAAGCCGTTGTTTGGTAGA
>CAKSCV010000008.1 GCA_934444645.1 uncultured Eubacteriales bacterium
AGCACAAAGATTTCTCCGCCTTTTGCGTAGGTTCCCGCCTGCAAAACAAGCGACGCGGCTTCGGGAATCGTCATAAAGTAACGGATTATATCGGGGTGCGTGACCGTTACAGGACCGCCTTTGGCGATTTGCTCCTTAAAGCGCGGCACGACAGAGCCGTTGCTTCCGAGAACGTTGCCGAAACGCACTGCCACAAACTCGGTCTTTGCGTTTTTTGTAAGCTTCGCAATATCTAACATACTTCCGTCCTCATCATCACTGTGAACATGAAGCGGAAGCAGCTCGTCCGCTTTGTTGTCGCGGATTTTGCGGTCAAACGACTGTATTATCATCTCGCACAGACGCTTCGACGCGCCCATGATATTAGTGGGGTTGACCGCCTTATCGGTAGAAATCAGAACAAAGCGTTTACAACCGTTTGTCATTGCGGCATAAGCAGTTTTATACGTACCGATAGCGTTATTTTTGATTGACTCGCACGGGCTGTCCTCCATAAGCGGAACATGTTTGTGCGCCGCCGCGTGATATACAACGTCGGGCTTGTACTTTTCAAAAACCTGATTAATCCTGCGGCTATCGCGCACAGAACCTATGAGGACTTCTAAATTCAGCTTCGGATATTTGTCTCGAAGCTCCAACTGAATGGCGTGTGCATTGTTTTCGTATATATCAAAGATAATAAGTTGTTTTGGCTCATGGGACGCAATCTGACGGCAGAGCTCACTGCCGATTGAACCGCCACCGCCCGTGACAAGAATTGTTTTGCCTTGTATAAAGTCGTAGATTTCTTTCATATCGACCTTGACAGGTTCACGACCGAGCAAATCTTCCACGGCAATGTCTTTCATATGACTTACAGAAACCGTACCGGTCACAAACTGATACATACCGGGGAGGTTTTTCAGCTCGCAAGTCGTTTCCTTGCAGATATTGAGAATATCTCTGCGCTCCTCGGCAGTTGCACTCGGAATAGCGAGCAAAATCTTTTCAATCTTATACTTTTCGGCATTTAACAGAATATCTTCTCTGCCACCGACAATGGGAACATCATCAATGAAGCAACCGCGTTTGTTTTTGTCATCATCTATAATGCAGCACACACGGTCATGTACTTCTTTTGCGTTTTGAATATCGCGCAGGATCATGCGCCCTGCTGAGCCGGCACCGATCAGCATGACGCGGCTTGCCGTGCCGTCGTTCTGTCTCCACGACATTCTGTTTCGCTCCAAGTGAATAAAGCGATATGCAAAGCGCACGGCAAGCGAAAGCATAAATTGAATTACAATTCCGCCCACGTAGTAGGCAACAGGCATACGCTTAAATATCACCGTGATTCCGACAGTATAGAAGATTCCGAGTATCAGCGACGCTACTGCCATTCTCGCAAGCTCGGAGAAGCTTGCATACTTCCAGACACTCTGATACAACTTGAAAAGCCAAAAAATGGAAACACAAACAACCGCATAGACCGGCATGAATTTAAGCCATGCCATAAAATAGTCTTGCGGTATCTGAGAATATTGACAATCGAACCGAATCCAAAGTGCGGCAAGGTATGCACCTGCCGACATAATGATGTCGTATATGACTAAAAGAATCGATGCTATATGAAAATTTTCAAATACTGAACGATTTTTAGAATCTATTGAAATGTCATATTTTTTTCGCATATTTCTTCTCCTCATAAAACCAATTCATGTTTTTTGAGAGAAGTAAGGTTTTACCCCCCCCTCGAAAAATTTGTTGGCGTTTTGTAACTTATGTTTATACAACCGTATTTTTTGGGTACGACAATCAGCCGACGATGATTACTCATCCCCGGCTAATTCAACCTCCCAATAAAATTTTGTGTGCTTATCGTTTGGGTCAAAATAAGCTATCAAGAAGCCATTTTGATTGTTTCAAAGGCTGTCATTCGCCTTTTCATGCCCCGCACAAAACCTTATAGCGAATCCGAATTAACCGCGACAACCCTTGAAAAACCCATGTTTTTCTTGGTTGCCTCTATTATACCTCTTTCCCCGATCGCCGAGAGCTTGGAGGTAAACACCTGATAGATCTGCGGAAGCTCGTCAAGGCTGGTCTTGCGGATGAAGCTGCCGACGCGCGTTATGTATTTTTCGGGATTTTCAAGAAGATGCGTCGGTGTATCATGCGGTGTAGACATCTTCATGCTGCGGAACTTCCAAATCATGAAATAGGTGATCTTTCCGTTTTTCTTTTGTCCGACACGTTTTTGTTTGAACAAAACGGGACCCGGGTCATCGATTTTGATGGCAACAGCAATGATCAACATCGGAAGTGCCAATATCACAATGCCGATGCTCGACAAAATCAAATCCATAAGTCGCTTTATAACGTGCTTATACATAACTTTTTCTCCGTTTTCGTTGCATTTTGTTCAAAAAATCAGTTTACATATACAGATATTATACTACATATATAAGAAAAAGTCAATAGATTCAAAATGCCGCATCTGTTAACAAAGTTCATACAGTATTCTTTTTGCAGGGCTCTGTGACAACCTTGACCACATACGTTTTTTCCTTAACGCCAGGGCTCGGTTGGTTTTCCTTCGAGTATATCGGCAATCCGTTTGCAGGCCTTGCCGTCGCCGTACGGGTTGCAGGCCTTGCTCATGGCTTCGTAGGCCGACCGATCATTGAGCAGTCGGGTGAATTCCCTGTAAATGACGTCCTCAGAGGTTCCCACAAGCTTTAGGGTGCCTGCCTCAACGCCTTCGGGGCGCTCCGTGGTATCGCGCATGACCAAAACGGGAACGCCGTAGGCAGGTGCTTCTTCTTGGATACCGCCCGAATCCGTCAAAATCAAATAGGCGCGTGATTCAAAGTTGTGGCAGTCGAACACCTCGATCGGCTCGATGATATGGATCCTGTCACAAGAGCCAAGCTCCTCATCCGCAGCCTTGCGGACAAGCGGATTCATATGGATCGGATACACCGCCTTGCAATCGGGATGCTCGTCAAGCACGCGGCGGATGGCGCGGAACATATGATGCATCGGCTCACCCAAATTCTCGCGCCGGTGCGCGGTGATGAAAATCAGTTTATCCTTGCCGACCCACTCCAGTTCGGGATGCGTATAGTTCTCCTTCACGGTATGGCCCATCGCATCGATGACCGTGTTGCCGGTGACATAAACGCTTTGCGGATCCTTGCCCTCATTTAAGAGATGTTCCTTGGCAAGCGCGGTCGGCGCGAAATTGTATTTTGCGACGAGACCGATGCCCTGCCTGTTGAACTCTTCGGGAAACGGCGAATAGATATTATAGGTGCGCAAACCGGCTTCGACGTGTCCCACCGGAATTTGCAGATAAAAGCAGGCTAAAGCCGTAACAAAGGCGGTGGACGTATCGCCGTGCACAAGCACCACATCCGGACGGAGCTCCTCCAAAACCGGCTTTACGCGTTCCAAGATGCACGTGGTGATGTCAAACAACGTCTGCCCGTCTTTCATCACTGCCAGATCATAGTCCGGTTTTTCACCAAACACCTCAAACACCTGGTCAAGCATCTGCCGGTGCTGACCGGTGGAAAGCAGAATCGTTTCAAGGTCTTTTCTGCCGCGAAGCTCTTTGACAAGCGGCATCATTTTAATGCAGTCCGGCCGGCAGCCGACTGTTACGACAACTTTCTTCATCTGAAGAGTCTCCCATAGCCAATATTAATCATTTTTCGCGAACAAGGTATCCGCTATTATATGTATGTATATTTTACCATGCTTTTCGCAAAAATGCAATGCAAATTTCGCATTTATTTCGGCAATTCGAGGGAATAATGTGATTTTAAGAACAAAAAGCAATTCTCACTGACCCAAAGTATTCGATTTTACAAAAAAAACACCCTTGCCGGAAGCACAGTGCACTTCACGGCAAGGGAAAAACATGGTATGTCAGATAGATACGCGCTCGCTTTTAGCTTCACAGAGCGGTGTTATGCCGTCGGCGGCGAACAAGAAGACTTTGACAGTATCGCCCTCCGACAAAACAACTTCAAAATCCGAGATGGATTTTGTTTGGCTGCCGCTTATCGGGCAGGAATCTGCCGCAAGCAGTCTGCCGTCCGCATTAAACACGGCGACCGTGAGAATCGCGCCGTCCGGCGCGGCGGAAACCGCGATTTCCGAGCCGGTCACGGTGATTTCCGGCTTCTGTTCGGGAATGTCGCGCACATCGTCATAAAGCGCGCTGACATAGCCGCCGTCTTTGTCATATTGGCGGACAGCGACGGCGCTTGCCGCGTCAGCCGAAAGCGTTATATGATCGGCTTCCGTTCGAACGCCGTTCACCACAAACTCCGTTTTGGCGCATCCCGGATTGGATTTGCACCAAAGCGTCATGCTTCCGTCGGACTCGGCGATACGGGAAACAGACGGTTTTTCAAGCGTTGTCGGGCTATTCAAACGGATTTCGGTGCAGGCCTCGGTGATCCATTCGCCTGTCACGAAATTGCGGCCGCGGACAAGGATTCTGTCCTCGTACAGCTCAATGAGAATGCCCATCGAATCGTTGGATTTGCGCTTCCACGAGGAATTCGGATTGGTTTCATCGACGGCAATCCATTCGTCAATGATGGCACCGTCGTTGACATAGTGGACCTCACCGTCCGCACCGACCGTGTTGGCAAGAACGGTATCCAGCGTGTAATGGGAATCGCCGGAGATATTGATAACGGTCGGATGCTCTTTGAGGATGGCTTCAAATGCATCAGAATCCGTCATGCCGCCGTTCCAGGCGCTGTCCTTGTGATTGAGCTTATGCGCAGGCGGAACGTGGTCGAATACGAAAATCGGCTTGCCGCTGGCTTCATCGGCATATAACCGCTCGGAAAGCCATTTGAGCTGCTCTTCGCCGAACTCATATTTGTTGTCGTTCGGAACCGAGCAGAAAATGAAGTGCATCCCGTTGATATCGGTATCATAAAAATGAACGCCGCGCGTGTATTCCACGGTATAATAGTTATTTTCACGGCAATAGGCAAGCCAGGTATCCATAAAGTTTTCGAAATGCTCCCACGTAAACTCACCGATGCCGATGGTATTATTGACATAATGGTCACGCTCATTCGGACCGTCGTGGTTGCCTTGCACAAAGTATACGGGACGGGTAAAGCCTTTGAAATACTCGGTCAAGACCTCCCATTCGCCGCCCTGCTCGGCATCCAAATTCCGGCCGTACCATTGCGCAAAATCGCCGTTGACAACAATGAACTCCGGCGCAAAGGCATTTAATTCGGCACGGGTTGCCAACTGACGGGCATTCGGCGAAATCTTGCTTCCGTCGCCAAAGCCGTAACCGATATGCACGTCGGAAATAACGGCAAACGTGCGGCTCGGCACACCGGTCGGGCGTTTATCTTCGGGAATCTCACAAACCACATCAAAGCTCTTTAACGGATCGGTCACGCGGCAAAGCAGTGCTTCCGCACCGAACGGAACCGCTAAATTCTTATCGACCGTCACACCGGAAAGCAATGCCTTCACGTCGTTTAAGCGAAACGGCGTATAGCCTTCAAGCGGCTCATAAACACCAGTCTCTTTTTTGGCAGCCCAGTACAACACAAAGCTGTCTTGTTCGGCAGAAAGCGTCTCTTTTCCGGTCGTCAAGGTGATCACGCCGTCGGCACTGCCGCGCTTGTCATCGGAAAACGTATAGCTCAACGCGAATTCAGCCGGGTCTAACGAATGGGTGATATTGGAGGCTGTCAAGGTCTTCATCTCGATTTCGGATAAATTCACCTGCGAACCGGCAGGATAAACGGTGTCGCCGCACAAGAAGCTGACATAATTCTCGCCGGTCGGAAGCGTTACCACATCGTCCGCATCCGTCACAAGGCTCAACGTGCCGCCGATATTTAATATATAGCTTCTTTTCGGGAAGTAATACACCGCCATATTGTCATAATACTGTCTGCCGTAATGGGACGCAAAATAAATGTGATAGCTGTTAAGCGTCGCGGCATCGGGAATCGGATCAAAGGTCACGGTCTCATGATACCAGTCAGCCGCCACGCGGATGACCTCGGCAAGCGACGCCTTATGGTTGACCTCGGCATAGACTGCATCGGTATCCGATGTGCCGTTATAATAGACTCTGTCATAAATATCGGTACAGGTTTCGGCATTCGAGCCTTTCGCCACCGCCACATCGTATTCTGCCGTAATGCGGCCGCCGTTCACGGAAAAGCCGCTGCCGCCGTTAAAGAAGAACGCGACGTCGGAATACTCACCTTTGTCGGTATAAATCTGATAATAGCCGTCGCCGTACTGCGATACATCGCCGCTCTTGCAGGAAACGATTTGAATATCGCAGGATTCCATATAGCCTTTTTCAAAATCAGCGACTTCTTCTTTTTTTGTTTTGAAATCGGCAAAGGCAAGACGCACGCCGTAAGTCGGGTGAAGAGTCGGATTGAACGCTTCGGGTGCATCCACGGCGGTAAGCGTGGATTTTGCAATCTGCGACAGTGTGACCGTCGCGCCGGCAGCATAGGTTTTGCCGGACGGCGCTTTCCAGGCGCTGTCTTCGGGAAGTTTGACAGAAGAACCGTTTGCCACCATCATCGAAAGCGTATCACCGCGCTTTAAGAAAAACGCATTGCTCGGATACAGCCAAAGCTCGATGTTGTCGTAATACTGCTTTCCTTTAGACGTGAGGGCAATTTCATAGGCATTGAGCGTTTGTGCGTCCGAAATGTCCGGCGTAAAGGTGTTTTCTGTCCAAACCCAGCCATCCGCAGCAGCAATGACCGCAGCAAGATCAGCCGAATGATCGTAGGTATAGACAGATGCGTCGTCGGACGTGCTGCCGTTGTACAAAAGCCGTTCGGCAAGCGCTGTAACGGTTTCGGCGGTCGAGCCTTTCGCTACGGCAACGTGATACCCGGCGGTAAAGGTGCCGCCCGAAAAGGCGAAGCCGGAGCCGTTATCGTTGAAATCGAAGCGGACAAGCGTTTGATCCACGCGGTCGCTATAGCCGATGGTGACATAGCCGTCGGAATACGGAACGACATTTCCGAATTCGCATTTCGGGAAACTGATGGCAGTGCTGTTCAAAAGAACGCTGTCAAAATCAGTGATTTGCGTGTCCTTGGTCTTGAAATCGTCCGAAAACAAGCGAACACCCTTGATTTCGTCTAATGTAGAGGTCTCGGCTGTCAGTGTCAGAACGCTTTCCGCCGCCATGGCATGAAATCCGGCGGATACTGCAAAAGCAAGAAGCAGTGACGCAAAAAAGCGGAGTGGTTTCAAAGTGATTCATCCTTTCAAGTGTATTTTTACAAAATATCGAGAAATAAAACAGCATTCTTTATGCAAATAGTATAGCTTTTTATGAATGAATCGTCAAGTATCGCCACTAAAAAAGACTGAACGCTCAAAAATTTGCGCGTTTTCCGGCAATTTTGGAGATTATTTGAAAGATTAAACCGTCAGCCGCAATTATGCTTTCGTCACATTTTACAAAAACATTTTCAGCTTTTCATGCACATTGCCGAACACCGTCCGCTGTCGATGACACAAAAAAACAGAGACCCGGCTAACCGAATCTCTGTCTTGGTTTGAAAAACAAATACTTATGCCCAGAACATTCCGCCCGGCTTGGGTTCGGAAATGATGATACGGCGCAAGAAAGCAATGGCTTTTTCAAGGCCTTCCTTGCTGGTCATGAAGCTGTCCTCATGTTCGATGCTCATGACGTGGTTATAGCCGACAAGCTGAAGCATGGAGATCATATCCTTCCACTTCTTCTCGTCCGTACCGTAACCGAGTGCGCGGAACACCCACGAACGATGGATCTCATCGCTGTAATGCTTGGTGTCGAGAACGCCGTTGATCTCGGTATTGCGGCGGTTGACGCAGGTATCCTTGGCATGGAAATGGAACATAGCGCCGTTTTCGCCGATGTAGCGGATGGCTTCCACCGGATCGATACCCTGCCAAATGAGGTGGGACGGGTCGAAGTTGGCACCGAGGCACGGACCGACAGCATTGCGCAGCTTCATCAAGGTTTCGGGGTTATAGACGCAGAAGCCGGGATGCATTTCAAAAGCGATTTTATTGACGCCGTATTTTGCGGCATATTCGGATTCTTTCTGCCAATACGGGATAAGCACGTCGTTCCACTGATAATCGAGGATATGGAGAAAATCCTCCGGCCACGGGCAGGTGACCCAGTTGGGTGTTTTATCTTCGGGCGAACCGCCGGGGCAGCCCGAGAAGGTGATAACCATCGGGATTTCGAGTTCGTTTGCAAGCACGCAGGTGCGTTCGAAATCTTCATGGAATTTAGCGGCAACTTCTTTATCGGGATGAACGGCGTTGCCGTGTGTGGACAAAGCGGAAATCTCGATATCGTATTTCTTAAAGAGTTCCTTAAAGGCCTTTAATTTGCTCTTATCGGCGAGAAGCTCCTCGCGGTGGCAATGGCCTTGGCCGGGAAATCCGCCGGTACCGATTTCGACAGCTTCGACGCCCAAGCCTTTGACATAGGCAAGCATATCTTCGAGCGAACGGTCATAAAGCGGAACGGTGACGAGTCCTACTTTCATGGGAATTACTTCCTTTCGTATTTTTTGGGTAGAATGGCTTCTGCCATCATTATACATGAAGTAAGCGGAAATTTCAAGTACTTTTTGAGGAGATTTTCGATTTTTCGAAAATCTCCTCAAAAAGCTTTCTGCGAAGCAGAAAGTCACAAAGGCGGCTATGCCGCCCGGAAATGCCGCGAAGCGGCAAAGGATTTAATTGGATTTGTGCAAAGTGGTTGTTTTGGTGTGCTGATTCGAGGTTTGCAGAACCTCGATGCTCCCTTGAAAGGGTTTAATTGTTGCGGTGCGAAGTTGTTATCTTTGTGTGCTGAAGCGAGGTTTGCAAAGCCTCGAAGCTCCCTGCAAAGGGAACGGATTTATTCTTTTTGCGTTGTGCAAAAAGAACCAAAAAGCACACCAGAGGTTTGCGAACCTCTGGACTCCGGGGACGATTCAAAGCTCTGTCGGAAGTGATTTTGCAAAGTTTTCCGGCGGCACGTGTCGAAACCGGTTTTTCCCGCAAAACGCCGGCGTAAAGGCTTTGAATCGGTGCGAAAGGGTTACCGTAGTGCAAACGCAAGACTGATGTTTTTCGAAAATGGATTGTTGTACTGCAAGCTTACAGTAGCAAGCGGCATTCGAAAAAGGGTTGCTGCACGTTAGCTTTGGTGCAGTGCAAAGTCGATATCGTTGTGCGCTGAAAAAAGCTTTTCTTTGTCGGTTGGCTTTGCAAGAGCTGAAAAAGCTGTTCTTTTTCGCAAACCAAAAGTTTTTCTTTTGCAGAAAACTTTTAAACCGCACTTGAAAGTCACCTGCTTTTACAAAACCAAAAGCCTTTCTTTTGCACAAACTTTTTTTATTGCCACCCAAAACAACTCTTTTCCACCCTCCGCCGCCCATTCCAAAACCCCTTAACCTACTGTCCACAAAAGAATACAGCTGTTCTTTTGCTGTTCGCTCTAATTTTGTGCTGTAAAGCCGGAACCTCGCACCGATTCAAATCATTGCCGGCGATACCCGAAAACCTCGCGGTTTTCTGTGCCGCCGGGTACCTGATGAACGCCGGTCATTTTCGCTTCAAAAACGTATCGACCGGCGATTTGAATCGAGGTCGCAGGACGGAGTCCCGCGTGCTTTTTGGTTACTTTTTGCACGATGCAAAAAGTGACAACCCGTTCTCCCTCGCAGGAAGTTCCGAGGTTACGCGAACCTCGAATCAGCACACTGCAACGGCAGCTTCGCACCGCAACAATTAAAACCTTTCAAGGAAACTTCGAGGTTTTGCAAACCTCGAAGCAGCTCACATAGCAGGCAACTGCATGCAATCCAATTAAATCCTTTTTCCGCTTCGCGGCTTCTTCCGGCGGCAAGCCGCCTTGGCGTTCCCTTTCGGGAACGTTTATCGGCTTTTTGTCCCGAAAAGCCGATAAAAAAGGCATCAAACCGGCGGTTTGATGCCCTTTTTCATGATTCGATCAAAAGCCCTTGCTCCTCAAGCTTTTGGATAAATGCGTCAACATCTTTTTCGGCAAGTGCCTTGTCAACATCGTATTCGTCAAGCAGCTTCTTGACCAATTCATTTTTGTCGGCACAGCCGTCCGTCAATGCTTTCCATAAAAAGGCACCGGTCTCGTTAAGCGTGATCATCCCGTTAAAATCCTTTGCAGCTTCGCCGACGGCAACAACCACATAGGCATCCGAAACGTTTCGTAACAGAAATCCGTCTTTAATCTTCATTTTGACAATCCTTTCCATATTTTATGCTCATTTTTATTTTCGGTCAAACAAATTCACGCCGTAAGAATCAATGGCGCACAAAACCGGAAACGCCTGTATTTCCAATCGCTTAACCGATTCGCAGCCCAATTCTTCAAAGGCAATAACTTCCATTTTTTTTACAGCCATGGCGGCAAGTGCTCCTGCACCGCCGATTGCGCAAAAGTAGACGGCTTTGTTCTTCACAATCGCCTGCACCACCTCCGGCGAGCGAGGTCCTTTGCCGATCATGGCGCAAAGGCCGTTTGCCAAAAGCTGCGGCGTATACACATCCATGCGCGACGAAGTGGTCGGTCCGCACGAACCGATGGGACTTCCCGGACGCTCCGGGGTCGGGCCGGCATAGTAGATTACCGCGCCTTCCAGCGGAAACGGCAGCGGCTTTCCGGCTTCGAGAAGCGTACGAATGCGTTTATGTGCCGCATCCCGTGCGGTATAGACCGTGCCGGAAAGGAAAACCTCATCACCGGCATGAATTTCGGAAATCTTTTCTTTTAACTCTGCCGTGGAAATATGTATGACCGCCATGCCGTTCCTTCTTTCATGTGCCGCCCCAAAAAGCGTGTTTATTCCGATTCCTTGGCCGGCAGAGAAGAGAAGAACGCGTCCACCTTGGCTTTATGATCCTTAAAAATCTCGTCCAGTTCTTCTTTGCGGCGATAGAGATATTTGACTTTTTTCATGTTTTCCGCCACTTTTTCATCCGAGGCGGCAACGATTTCATCGGCATTTTCCTGTGCGCGTTTTTCGGCGTCGGCGACGATCTGCGCAGCGCGTTTTTCGGCTTCTCCGATGAGTTCCTCCGCCTTGCGGCGTGCCGTCGAAAGGATTCCGTTGACATCAGCCAACATAGCATCATATTCCTTGGCATTGGCTTCCATGGCAGAAGCTTTGATGCGTTCGGCTTCCAGGTCGGTTTTCAGCTGACGGGCGGTATTTTCGGATTCTTTGGCGTGATCTTCAGCCGCAGCAACAGCCAAACGGGCATTTTCCGTGTCATTTTTTAAGCGTGCAATTTCCTCTTCCAAAGCCGTGATCTTATCTTCTTTGTCGGCAACGGCCTTTTGGATCTCACCGCACTTGGCATCGGAAAGCCGGAGCTTTTCCAGCTCCTCATTCAGAAGGGCGATCTGTGATTCATACTTTGCGCCGGTTTCCTTGAACGAACGGTTCATTTCCGCAATATAGGCGGCAACCTCTTCGCGCGAAAAACCGAAAAGAGAAACGGAAAACAAATAATCGGAATGGGGCATTCGAAAAACTCCTCCCTGATTGAAAACAAAATAGTGAAGCAGCAAAGCCGTCCGTTCGGCACAAAACAGCCGGAAATTGACGGTCAATACCGTTTATTACGTTTATTATATTTATTATAACACGATTTTGGCAAAAAATCAATCACTTTTTGCATTTTTCCGCCGATTTCGACATTTTTCGTCAAAAGAGACAAAACATCGTTAATTTTTCCGGTTGCCCTTATCAACAAGCAATCCTTCGACCGTCTCTTTATCGGCTGTCACAAAAGCAGTGTAGTTTTTCTCATAAATCACAAAGCCGGGCTTTGAACCGGAGGGCTTTTTGACATAGCGCGCTCGTGTATAATCAACGGCAGCCTGCGGTTTTTCACGCTCAGAGCTGTAAAAAAGTGCGATCATGGCACACTCGGTGAAGCTCGCAGCCGACGGCTCATCCTCGCCGCAAACCATCACAACATGAGACCCGGCGGCGTTTTTGACATGGAACCAATAGTCATTTTTCTCGGCAAGCTTAGTGGTGACATAGTCGTTTTGCAGGTTGTTTTTGCCGCAATAGACGGTATAGCCGTCACTTGTGACAAAGCGCATGGGCTTTAACTCTTTTTTAAGCTTGGCGCGATCCTTGCCGAGACCGTGTGCACGGCGCATATTGTCGAGCTTTTTCCCGTAGCCGGAAAGTGCCAGCTCTGCACGGATTTCGGCAAGGTCGTTTTCGGTTTCGGCTTTGGCAAGGCTTTCAAAAACCGTGTCGATATACGCCGATTCTGCTTTGGATTCCTCAATCTGCGCGGTCAGCATCACGCGGGCAGACTTGGCTTTATTGTACTTTTTATAGTAGCTTTGGGCATTCTGCGCCGGCGTATAGCGGCTGTCAAGCTTGACTTCGACGGTTGGCAAAGCCTCGTCAAAATAATTGACGAGCGATGCTTTTTCCATTCCTTTTTTCAAGGCATAAATGTTTGCCGTGATCAGGTCGCCGTACAGCTTCCAGCTTTCCGCCTGTTTGCCCTCTTCGAGGGAAGCAAGCTGCAATTCGGTCTTTTTGGCAATGCGCTGGGACGCGTTGGTAAGCAGGCGCAGAATATCCTGTCCGCGGCGTTTGATGCTTTCGGCGCGGTCGCGTTCGGCATAAAACGTATCAAGCAGCGCATGAATGCTGTCAAACGGCTTAACCACGCCCGACGCGCCGTACTGGCGTATCTCGCAGAACGAAAATTCAAGCACTTTCCCGTTTTTGTCTGTCACCAAGCACGGCGAAAATTTCTTTTCGCGTACAGCACCGTACAGCGTGTGATAGTAAAACCACAGCGCGTCGGCATCGCATTCGTGAAGCGGTGTCCCGGTCGCTTTGGAGGCACGGAAAACGATTTCACGCGCGGTCAGCGGCGAAAGCCCGGCATAACGCGAAATGAGATATTTGTCGGCAGCCATCGTAACGCCGGAAGCAAGATCGGAAGCAAGCCGCGCACGAAAGCTTTCTTCGGTCACATCGAGCGCATTGACCTTTCCGGCTTGCTTGTCGGGATTTTCATAGCGAAAACCGACAAGCACCTGCCGTTTATTATCCGCGCCGAGGCTGACCGGATGAAGCACGGCGGAAATACGCTTTTCGCTGTCAAGCAGAATGACGTTGCTGTAAGTGCCCATGATTTCGCAAATCAGATATTTTTCGGATTGGAACCCGAGTTCATCGGAAGAAATAAGCGAAATTTCCATGGCACGGTCAAAGCCGAGCTGCCTGACACCCGTGATGAAACCGCCGGTTAAGTGCTTGCGAAGCAGCATACAGAACATGGGCGGGACGGCCGGGTTCTCGCGGTCGCTCGCTGTAAAGCCGACGCGTGAAGAACCGGCGGCGGCCGACAAAAGCAGCTTTTTGGAGCCGTTTTTGGAACGCAGGTGCAGCAAGATCTCATCGCGTTCCGGCTGGCACACCTTTTCGATACGCGCACCGACGGCTTCGGTTTCCAAGCTATGAACAACGGCGGCCATAACGCCTGCATCAAATGGCATAAAATAAATCTCCTATATGAAAGAAAAAATGTTGCTTAAAGGCTGATATACGGGCTTTGCACGTCAAATATACCGACCGTAAGCTCACTGCCGAAAGCATCGGCAAGCAGATTCTTAAACCGCCCGCAGACCGGGTTTTCCGTGAAGTAGTGCCCGAGGTCGAACAAGCACATGTCGAGCTCTTTGCAGTCGAGAAACGTGTTATGCGCAGCCTCTCCCGTGACAAACGCATCCGCACCGGCGGCATAGGCGTCATAGAAAAAGCTCTTGCCTGCTCCGCCGACAAAGGCGACGCGGCGGATTTTTTTATCCGGCGTTTTGAAAAACGACGCACGCACCGACGTGCTGCCGAAGGTTTCTTTCAAGACGGCTGCAAAAGCTTCCGGTGTGAGCGGTTCGGGGAGTGAGCCGATGCGGCCGCACTGTCCGTTTTCGCCGCCAAAGGGAACGACATCGGAAAGTCCAAGTAGCTCCGCCGCCGTATCGTTGACGCCGCCGGAAGCCGAATCGAGTCTGGTATGATAGGAAAGCACGGCGATATTCTTTTGCATTAAGCGCTTAAAATTCGTATAATCGCCGCCGGTCAAGCGTTTGAAGGGACGGAAGATAAACGGATGATGGGTGACAATGAGGTCATAGCCGCCTTTTTCGGCAGCCGTGATGCCGTCCGGCGTCACTTCAAGCATGACAAGCACCTTTTTTACCGGTTTATTCGGATTTTCGCATAACATTACGCCGTCGTTGTCCCATTCTTCGGAAAGTGTGCGCGGTGCGGCTTGCGATAAAGCTTTATCGATTTCTTTTACGGTAATCATGTGATAACCTGCCTTTTAATCTTTGATTTTTTTAATTTTGGTTAAATCGCCGCTGCACAAGGCTTCCATATTGCGGAAAATTTTGTCGGCATCCCAATCCCACCATTTGAGTTCGAGCAAATACGCGGTAAGCTCTTCGTCAAAACGCTGCCGAATCACCCGACAGGGGTTTCCGCCTGCAACACAGTACGGCGGAATATCTTTCACAACAACCGAATCAGCGGCAATGATCGCGCCGTCGCCAATATGCACACCCGGCATGACCGTCACGTTCTGCCCGATCCACACATCGTTTCCAACCACCGTGTCTCCTTTTAACGGAAGGTCGTCAAGAGCCGGTGCAAATTTTTCCCATCCGCCGCCCATGATGTTGAACGGATAGGTCGATACGCTTTTCATGCGGTGGTTTGCGCCGTTCATCACGAATTCGATCCCTTTTGCAATGGCACAAAACTTCCCGATCATCAGCTTATCGCCCAAGAAATCATAGTGGTGCGTCACGTGTTCCTCAAATTTTTCCGCACCGTTCACATCGTCGTAGTAGGTATAGTCCCCGACGATAATACCGGGACGGGTGATGACATTTTTGATATACACGATCTGCTTTATGTTTTCATTCGGATAGATTTTGTTCGGATCCGGTCCTATCATCGATTAAATCACCCCATATTTTCGCTTAGCTTTCAATGTTTCCGTGCCGACAAAGCCGAAATTTTCAGAACCGCAAACGCCAAAGCCGCTCCGGCAAGGATTCCGATAAAATTGCAGATAAGGTCGTCCACATCAAAGCTTCTGCCGAAAACAAGCTGCAAAACTTCCATGCAAACAGGCGTAACGGCGGCAACCAAAATCATTTTTCGAAAGCTTTTAATTTTCGTTGTCAACGGAAGGAAAAAGCCAAACGGAACAAACATCAAAATATTATAAATAAGCATCGTTTTGACCCAGCTTCCGAGCGAAAGCTCACCGGCAAGGCATTTGATGACCGACGGAACAAGATTGACGTCTCCGATGTGAAGCCGCTCTCGAAGACCATCCCACCAGCCAAAGAAAATGCCATCGTAAAAACACAGCCAAAAGTTTGCCGGCAGCACGACAAGGCTCACAAGGCCGGTCAAATAGCAGACGAACAGCACGCGAAGCAGCTCTGACAGCCATTGTATTTGCCGGTTTTGTTTTTTCAAAAAAGCTATACGGATGACAACATAGAGAATTCCGACAAGAATGGCGACGGGAAGAGCCTGAAGAAAATATCCCATAACCGAACCGGAATTCATGATACTTCGAAATTTTTGAAGCATAGTTGCACCCTATTTATTCTTTCAGCTCGATTTTCGCGGCATACTCGTTCAACACGTCATCTAATGCTTCTTCGTTTTCGTAATACACTTCATCGCACTGATTGAGTATCGCTTCAGCTTTTTCATCGTCTTCGTTCTTTTGCAGCGTTACATAGGCTTTATAGGCGGCATTCAGATTCTTTTTCAAAACCTCCGGCAAAACGGAATCTAACACCGCCAGTTCTTTTTTCAGATCACCGGTATTTTCGATGTTGAAAAAATATTGGTCATGTCCGCCGTTGTTGATCTCGCTTTGATAGGTCAGCACCTCGGCATACGGTGAATCGGCCTTTCCTTCTCCCCAAAGCTCCCACATTCTGTCCCACGCATCTTGCTCGACAGCGTCGCTCGTCGCTTCTTGCTCGGTCGCATCTGTTTTCTCTTCTTGCTTGGCAGGTAATTCTTCTTTCTTTTTCTTGAAAAAATCAAATAAGCCCATTTTTCTTTTTCCTCCGTAAGTTTGATTTATCTGTCTTACAATTTTGTTTTCTGCATATTCCGAATCGCCGTTTCACGCAGATTCTGCAACTCGCAAAGTACATCTTTATCGGCTTCGCACAGTAAGCCGGCTTGCGTCATCTGTGCGATTTTTTTGGACAGAATGCGGATTTTGCGGTCGATATACGGCAAAAACAGCTCCTTATCGGGATGCGAAACGTGATAGATACCGACGCAAAGCTCGGCCTCACTCATGTTCCGTTCTTTCCCGTCATACCGACAGGCAAGCAATGAATAAATGCGGCCTTTGTCCTTGACAAGCACCTCGCGGAGCACTTCAAAGCCATGTGTCGCAAGATAGCGTCTTAAATCTGTCTCACTGGTCATGGCCTGCAAGATACAGACGGTTTTGCGGTTCGGGTCATGCAAGAAAGCGGCGCGCTCTAAAATCGACGCGATTAGCTCGCCGCCCATGCCGAGAATAAAAATACGTTCGGCAGAAACATCGTCAAAGCCGCAAAGTCCGTCGTTTTGGCGCACGGTGATATAGTTTGCAAGCGGTTCGGACTTGAAGTGCCGTCTTTCCACCGCTTCCCTTGCCTTTTCAAGCGGTCCTTCCCCGATATCCGAGGCAAGCACGTGCGAACAGATTCCGCTTTGGACAAGATAGATGGCAAGCTTGCCATGGTCGCAGCCGACGTCAATGGCGCGGAGCGAACCGATTTTTTCATCCTCAAAAAAAATTGCGGCGGCAAGCTTCGCCGCCGCAATCAATCGCTCATTCGGAGCGGTCAGTTCACGACCCATTATTTGTTTTTGATGAGCGCATTCAGCTTTTCGACCAATTCATCGGCATCCACGCCGTGAACCTCGCAAGCCATTTCAATGCTTTCGCCTCTTGCCGAAGGGCAGCCGAGGCAATGCATACCGATCTCCAAAAACAGAGGGGCGGATTCGGGAGCGATATCGAGAATATCGCCGATAATGGTATCCTTGGTAATCTCCATGAGAGTTCCTCCTTGATTTTCATTGCGCCGAAGCGCAGGATTGAGTCTTAGGTTTATTTTCCCGTAAGCAAAGCGTCTTATACAGCCGAGTTCTGTCGGAGCTAACCCCGGATAACGGCAAAGACGGTGCTTCTTACGTGCCTTTGGTATCAAGCTTCTCAACCGATCTTAACGCTCCAGCCGAACGGATCTTCCACCTTACCGTACTGAATGCCGGTAACGGTATCGAAAATTCTGTGGGAAATCGGGCCGATTTCGCCGCCGTTAATCGGCATAAGCTTTCCTTCGTAGTTAAGCTCGCCGATGGGGGAAATGACGGCAGCCGTACCGGTACCGAACGCTTCATTCAGCTTTCCGGCATCATAGGCGGCAGTTACTTCATCAATCGAGAGCTTACGCTCGGAAACCTTATAGCCCCAATGCTTGAGAAGGTTGATGGTGGTATCACGGGTAACGCCCGGTAAGATGCTGCCTTCAAGGCTGGGCGTGATGACCTCATTATCGATGACGAAGAACACGTTCATCGTGCCGACTTCGTCGATGTACTTTCTGGTATAGCCGTCGAGCCACAGAACCTGCGAATAGCCGAGCTCATGGGCTTTTTCCTGTGCCTTGAGGGAAGCGGCGTAGTTGCCGCCGGTCTTTGCGTAGCCAAGGCCGCCTTTTACGGCGCGGACATATTCATCCTCAACATAGATCTTGACCGGGTTAATGCCTTCCTTATAGTACGAGCCGACCGGCGAAAGGATGATGCAGAACAGGTACTTGTTCGACGGTCTTACGCCGAGATGTGCATCGGTTGCGATAATGAACGGACGGATGTAGAGCGACGTACCCGGATCGGTCGGAATCCAATCCTTTTCAAGGTTGATAAGCTCGGTAAGTGCCTGCATGACGTCTTCGGGAGCGACCTCCGGAATGCAAAGGCGGCGGTTGGAATTGTTCATGCGCTTAATGTTCATGTCCGGACGGAAAAGTCGGATGGAACCGTCAACAGCATGGTAAGCCTTCATGCCTTCGAACATTTCTTGGGCATAATGGAAAACCATCGCAGCCGGATCAAGCGAAAGCGGTGCATACGGAACGATTCTTGCGTCGTGCCAGCCCTTGCCCTCGGTGTAATCCATGAGGAACATATGGTCGGTGAAAATATCACCAAAGCCGAGCGGTTCGCCTTTTTTCGGTTTTTCCTTCAATTCCGCTCTTTTTTCGATTCTGATGTTCATGCTAATCATCCCTTGTATATTAAAATTGAATCGATTATTTATTCGTCGTCAACGTCATCACCGTAAGCAATGACCACGCGGCGGTTGTTTTCGGTGCCGACCGAGAAGGTGTGTACACCCTTGATATTCTGCACCTCGGAATGAATGACGCGCCGTTCATACGAGCTCATCGGTTCGAGTGTGAAGTTGCGTCCGGTGGCAAGCACCTTGGAGGCCATGCGCGAAGCAAGTGTCTTTAGGGTTTCTTCTCTCTTCAAGCGGTAGTTTTCGATATCGAGAACAATGCGGATGTATTCATGCTTATCCGAGCGCTTGGGATAGCGGCCGACCACGATGTTGCAGAGGTATTGGAGAGAATCGAGCACATCGCCGTGACGGCCGATGAGCATACCGAGACCCTTACCGGTGATTTCGATGCGAATGTCCTTTTCATAGGTTTTGTTGTTTTCGCTGAGTCTTTCGTCAATGCCGACGACCTTAGCTTCGGCATTCACGCCCATATCGGCGATAAGGGTGTTCAGAAATTCCACCACTTTGTCCTGAACCGGCGGCAATTCCTCCGTGCAGGTTTTTTCATCGACGATTTCACCGAGCGCTTCGAGCGATTCCGCGTTTTGAGCATCGGCATCGGCGCTTTCCGTTTTCTCGGTTGTTTCGGGTACATCAGCGTAAACCTTTACCTCCGCTTCAGCGGAAAACATTCCCAAAAAGCCTTTTTTGGCTTCTTCGATGACGTCATACTTAACGTCCTTGATATCCTTGCCGAGCTTTGCGGCACCGAGTGCGACCGCTTCCTCGACGGTTTTTGCTTTTACAATGACTTCCATCGTATTGTAAACTCCTTTCTATTTGCAGCAGGCTCCTCAAAACTCATAAAAATCGTCCTGCCGAATGAACAAACCTTAAATCTTGCGTCTTGCCTTCAACGGCTTTTTCGTTTGGTGCAAGTGCTTCTTGATTTTTTTCGTAAGTCCGAGCGGCGATTTGCCGACCGAGGGAATTTCAGCCGGTTCGGGCAATTCGTCCGGCACTTCTTCGAAGATCGGGGAATTCTTGTCCGGTTCACCGAGCGGCATATCTTTTTTCTTGGAGGCAGATTTTCCTTTTAATTTGAGTTCCGCTTCTTTGAGTTCTTCGTCGGTCACCTTCGGGATCGGATACAGCTTATGCAGCAGCATCTGTTGAGCAGCCGAGAGAATGTTCTGGAGAATCCAGTAGATGGCGATTGCCGACGGCACCGAGAAGGAAATCCACACCGAGAAGAGCGGCATGGTCCAGTCCATCATAGCCATCGAGGTTTGTGTCTGTGCCGTGCCTGCCGGCTGATAGGAGAATTTTCTTATGATCTTGGTGCTGAAGAACGCGAACACAAAGGTCAAGATCGGGATTAAAATGTAGAGATTGAAGGCAAAGGTCGGCTTTTCGGTCAAATCGATGCCGAAAACGCTGAAATTCTGTTGCAATTCACTGATTGTTCCGAAGATATTTGCTGCGTTTGTATCGGTAATGCCTTTTGCGGCAAGCTCAGCATTGATCTGCGAACAGATAGCAGGTCTGACGGCATCCCCCATGTTGATGATGGCCTTAATGCCATCGATATCATAGTTGGCACGAAGCCCGATAACGTTGGTCAAGATATCGATAATATCCTTTCCGAGACCGGAAATGTAGCGAAGCGGATTGATGATCACGCTGTACAGACCGAACAGAATCGGCATTTGGATAAGAAGCGGCAGGCAGCCCGAAGCCGGGTTAAAGTTTTCCTGCTGATAGAGCTGCATAAGCTCGTTATTAAGCTTTTCTTGGGTGGCTTTGTCGTTGCGTCCGGCATATTTCTTGCGGATCGCCATTTCCATCGGACGCAGCTTTGCCTGTTTTAAGGTATTTTTTTGCTGCTTGATACCGAACGGGAACAATAAAAGCTTGATAAACAAAGCAAACAGCACAAGCGTAAGCATATAATTCTCAAAGCAAAGGTATTTATACATCCAGCCGATGACAATGCCGAATGCGTCTGTGATAATTGGTATTCTCATAATGTAATGCGTCCTCTTATTCTCGATTTTTAGGGGCTTTATTTACGTGCTTACGCTGTCTTTTCGGCGGCACGGGATCATAGCCGCCCTTGCCGAACGGATTGCACCGAAGCACGCGCCAAAGACTGAGTGCCGTGCCGACAAAAAAGCCATGCACCCGATAGGCTTCAAGCGCATATTCCGAGCAGGTCGGCGTAAAACGGCAGCTTGGTGTGCCTTTGAGCGGAGATAAATATTTCCGGTAAAGCTGTATCAAAAAAATACAGAATGTTTTCATGATTTTTCCCGGTCAAACGATTTTTTTGGCTGCTTTGCCGCATTCGGACGAACCTCCGGCGTTCCGGAAAGAAGCCCCAGCTTTTCAAAGCTCAGACGCATCCGTTCGGCAACAGCGGTGCTTTTGACGTTTTTTTCGAACACCGCGCCGCGTGCGGCAACGATGATCAGATAGCCGTTTTTCAAATCCGGCAGGTTTTGACGGTAGGCCGCGCGGATAATGCGTTTGACGCGTGAACGCCGAACCGCCTTTCCGAGCTTTTTATTGACGGTAATGCCGAGCTTTGTCGGCGGCTGTGCGCGATTTTTTGTTTTCTCGTAATTCTTTAACGCGTACACGGCGACGTATTTATTGGCATCACAGCGACCTTTGCGGTAAGCTCTGGAAAACAAATGGTTTTCGCAGAGCGGATAGAGTTTTTTTACCATAAACAGCATCGAATCCTCACGGGTTTCGGTATTTGCATGGGAAAAGCACATACGAAAAAAGAGCGAAGCCCCAAGAATTCTGCATCCTCGCAGACCATCGAACCACGCTCTTCATTTAGACTTTATCAATAAGTAAGTCTTGCTCTGCCCTTTGCACGTCTTCTCTTCAATACTTTTCTGCCGTTGGCAGTTCTCATACGCTTTCTGAAACCGTGCTCCATTTTTCTCTGGCGTTTCTTCGGCTGATAGGTTCTGACCACAATCCTGCACCTCACTTTCGGAAAAATGAGCCATAAACATGCTCACATTCATATCTTTACAAATCACAAGATATTATATACCATAAACCGGGCATTTGTCAAGAGGAAAAGCAAATTTCCTCAAAAATTAAATATAAATTTTTTATTACAAACCACTGTTTCGGGTCAGTTAACGCAAAACAAGGCCGCTTGAAAACAAGAGAAAGCTGCCGAGTGCCACCGTAAATGCCGAAAACAGCGTTGAAAGAACGATGATCTGCCCGGCAAGCTTGGCATCGTTGTTCATGTTCTTGGCCATGATATAGCTGCTGACGGCCGCCGGTGTGCCGAACACGATAAACAGCGCGCCGAGATGTGCGCCGCGAAAGCCGGCAAAATATGCCGCGAGAATCACGCACGCCGGAACGCACACGGTTTTGAGTGCCGATGCCGCCACGGCAAGACCTGCCCTGCCCTTCAAATCCGAAAAATTAAAGTTTGCACCAATGGCAAGCAGCGCCAGCGGTGTGGATGCACCGGCAAAATAGCTTATGGTTTTGGCGGCGATTTTCGGAAGCGTGACACCCGAAAAGCTCACGGCAAGACCGAGCGCGATGGCGATGATCAACGGATTCTTCGCGATGTCCTTAGCAACGGCTTTCACCTTTTTCCCGATGTTTCCGTCTTTGCTCTTTTGCGGATCACAGATGCTTAAGATAATCACAGCAATAATGTTATAAAGCGGCACGACAAAGGCAAGCAGGATTGCCGCCACGCGTGCGCCCTCCGCGCCGAACAGATTCTCGGCAAACGGAACGCCCAAAATCGCCGTGTTGGAGCGATACACGCCCTGGACGAACGAGCCGCGCTTGGCACTGTCTCTTATAAGCGGTGTGCAGACGGCAAGCAAGCCGAACGAAACAACAAACACCGCCGCCAGCGCAAACAGCACCACCGCCGCATCCGTACTCTGAAAGCTGTCCGTATCCATATCCGCTACCTTCGTAAAGAGAAAGCACGGCAATAACAGCTTGAACACCAGCTTATCCGCCACACGGACAAAATCATCGGTCAAAAAAGCCTTTTGTTTTAAGAACCACCCGATAAAGACGACAATGAAGATCGGCACGACGCCGTTTAAGACAAAAACAAGATCGGAAAACACAAGGTCACCGCCAAAACATAGTTATTTACTGATAGAAGTCTTCAGTCAAGAATTTCTTCGGGATAGCATTGTCAATGATCTTCCGCATGGATTTCATGCTCATTCCCGAATCGAATTTATGTGCGCCATGGGCTTTCTCAAGCACTTCGGTATATTCCGAAAAACGGTAGATCTTGAAGCCGCGCACGTTTTTGTTATACTGGCTGACGGTTGGGATAAAGCAGACATTATCCACCGAAACGCCGTTGGGAGCTTTGCAAAGGTCAAAGCCGAGAATGCCGCCGACCATATTGCGCGAATACATCATGCCGGAAAGGAAATTGCCGAGCGAATACATACAGAGCGTTTTTCCGCCGTCGGCGCGGTCGATCCATTCGAGCGGCTGCAAAACGTGCGGATGGTGCCCGATGATGACGTCCACGCCGTTATCCGCCATGAGCTTGGCTTTGCGCTTTTGATCGGCATTCGGCTTAAACTGATCCTCCACGCCCCAATGGATCGACACAATCACCACATCGGCAAGGCTTTTTGCTTTCTTGGTCTGCCGGTCGATGGTCTCGTCGTCATATAACGGAATCACAAGCTCACTGCCTTGCGGCAGCTTCAACCCGTTGGTGCCGTAGGTATAGGCAAGAAGGGCGATTTTGATGCCGTTTTTCTCGATGACGCGGATGTTTTCGAAATCTTCCTTATTTTTATAGCCGCCGATGGCGGTCACGCCGTCCTTGCTGTTCCAAAAGTCAATGGTGTTTTCATAGCCTTTGGCGGTGCTGTCAAGCATATGGTTGTTGGCAAGGCCGATAATGTCAAAGCCGAGCGTGATAAGGTCGTCGCCCATCTGTTCGGGCGTGTTGAACAGCGGATAACCGGAAATCGGGCGCGACGAGCCGCCGAAAGGCGTTTCCTGGTTGATAAAGGCAAGGTCGGCATTTTGAATGATGTCGGCAACGTTGTCGTACATCGGCAGGAAATTATACTCCTTGTCGGTTCCGGCAGCAAGTGTTTTGGCATCGGAATACACCGAGCTGTGCACAAGATTATCGCCGCAGGCAATAAACGAAACGGTCTGCACCGGCACTTTTTCCGCCGGAACATCCATCACGCAAGGCATCACCTCGCCAAAGGCATAGCCGAGTACGGAAACCGCCGCAGAACCGGACGCTTTCCGCTTGCTTTCGGCGTTGGTATCCGCAGCCGCCCGTACGGGCTTCTCCGGCTGCGGTTGGGGCATATCTGCCGTGCTTTCCGATACGGGCACGGAGACTGCTTGTTCCGGAATATCCGGTTTTTCCGGTTTGACCGGTTTTTCCGTCTTGCCGCTCTTTCCGCCGGCCGATAAAAGCAGCACGACCGTAAACACGAGAGCAACAAGCAGCGACGCCGCAACGGCAAGTTTATTGTTCATGAAAATTCCTCACTCAAACAGACAGTTATTGGATGGTATCCGTTTCCATCGCAGCGACAAGCTCCAGTGCTTTTTGCAGCTGTGCGTCCTCCTCATCGGTCATGCGGTAAGAATGCGAAGCGGCACTTTCGGAGAGCGAGACCGGATACGTCGGCGTGATGCCTTCGCCGTCGTAGCTGACACCGTTCGGCGGCAGATAGTTGCTGACCGAAACGCTTGCGGCTCCGCCGCCCGGGAGCGGTACGATCTCCTGCATGCTGCCTTTGCCGTAGGTGGTTTCGCCGACGCTATCGGCTTTTCCGTAATCGCGCAGAGCTGCCGTAAACAGCTCGGCGGCACTGGCAGTATTGCCGTTTATAAGCACGGCCATCGGCGCGTTGAATGCGGCGGTATCCGACGAAATGGTGCGTTGGGTGCCGCTTTTTTCGTTAATGATAATGATATTGCCTTCGGGTAAGAGAAAATCGAGCGTTTGGCTGACGCCGTCGAGACTGCCGCCGGGATTGTTGCGGACATCGAAAATAAAACGCTCCGCGCCGTTGACAATCAGATCCTCAATAGCATTTTTGAATTCGGTCGGCGTCTGGGAGGTGAATTCGTTGATCTTGACGACACCGGTATCCGTTCCGACCATGCGGTGCGAAACGGTATAGACTTTGATTTCCGCGCGCGCAAGCGTCACGGCTCTTTCCGCTCCGTCCGCAGAAAGCACGGATAAGGTAAGCTCACTTCCCTCTTCTCCGTCCGAAATGCGCTCGGCGGAAAGGCTGTAGCCCATTTCGAGAACGGACTTGCCGTCCACACGGGCAATGACCTCCCCGGGCAAGATTCCGGCGTGAGCGGCAGGCGTGTCCTCATACACATTGGTGATATACAAGCCGCCGGCGGTGTTGTCATACACAACCGAAATGCCGATGCCGGTTTTGACGCCGCCCGTGTTTTCGAGCAGATATTCGTCATATTCGAGGGCGTCCATGTAATAGGCATACTTATCGCCGAGACCTGCAATATACCCGGCGATGGTAGAATCGATAAGCTTTTCGTCGTCCACCGTGCCGATGTATTTTCCGCGGACAATGCTGTCTACGTTGTACAGCGTGCGGCTGATATCGCTTGCCGCGGTCACATCCGCCAGCATAGCGGTATATTTTTCATCCATGCTTTTATGCACATAATTGTAGGTGATTTGCCATGTGACAAGAATGGCGGCTGTAAAAAGAATGAGTAACTTCGGCAGGATCAGCCAGATAAGGAGGCCTTTTTTATTCATGCTTTGATTCCTTTCCGTATAAAAGATGTCGGTTCGCATACGCTGAAAACACACACGGGCTGTCGCCTTTTCCGGCAGACAGCCCTGTGGCAGGTTGCATTTAGGTTATTTCAGACCGATATAAGGTGCCGGGTCGACGAGCTTTCCGTTTTTGAACACGGAAAAATGCAGGTGGTTGCCGGTCGAACGGCCGGTCGAGCCGACATAGGCAATGACGTCGCCGCGCTTGACCTGTTGGCCGGACACAACGTTTAACGAGCTGCAATGGCCGTATAACGACATGATTCCGCCACCGTGGTTGATGGTCACGCAGTTGCCGTAGCTGCCGTTATATTTGGCAATAACCACCGTGCCGTCATCCGCAGCATAGATTTCCGTGCCTTTGGCGCAGGCAAGATCAACGCCGGTATGCGAGCGAGTTTTGCCGGTAAACGGGTCTTTACGCGTGCCGTAATACGAAGTGATGCGATAAACATTTGCCGGAAGCGGGAATTTGAACGTGCCGGTATAAGTAGAGGTATCCTCTTTGGCAAACATAGCGGCAAGGCGCTTGACCTCGTCGTTGAGCTCGTTGATATAGGCTTGCTTTTGAGCGAGCTCTGCCTCATAGCTTGCCGCGTCGGCGAGAACCTTCTCACGCATGGCGGCGGCGTTTGCCTGCTTGACCTGCAAATCGGCGCGAAGCTTTTCCTGCTCGTCCTTATACTCCTTCATCGTTGCCTTTGCGGCTTCGTACTCCGCTTTGGTCGCTTCGAGAGATTCGAGCGTGGCTGTATAGGTTTCGAGGACTTTGTCGTTATAGGACAAATGATAGGAGAGCAAATCGATGCGCGACAGCAGATCGGTGAAATTTTCGGCGCTGAAAATAAACTCGATCGAGCTTGCCGCACCGCCGTATTCATACGACATACGGATCATATCGTCAAGCACGTGCTGTTGGTTTTCGATCTCGGTCTCAAGCTCTGCAATCTGCGCGGCCTGTGCGGCGGTCAGCTCATCGTATTGAGCAAGCATGGCTTCGATGACCGTGATCTGTTCGTCGATCAAATCGATTTCATGCGTAATATCGGTGATCTGCGCGGAATACCCGGATGCCTGCGCCTTGGCACCGGCGATCTGATTTTTCAGTTCTTTTTGTTCTTTGGTAATGCGCGACATTTTGCTGTTTAGGGAGTTGATCTCGCTTTGAATCTCCGCATTGCTTTTGGCATTCGCCTGAAAGCCCGGAAGAACGGCAAGCATTCCGGTGACAAGCACCGCACAGAGCGAAAGTGCTGCGACTTTGCCGGCAAAACGCGGCAGTTGGATGTTCTTTAGCGTCAAGACACGTCCTCCTTTGAACGAGAATAAAGGGATGTTCGGATGAAAGCATGAAGCACAAAGCCGTACGAAAAGCGGTTATGCCTTCATATATTTGCGGATTGCAAGCGCACTTCCGACGATACCGAGAACAAGCCCGGCGGCAAAATAGATGGGCAAATAATAGCTGTTGAGTTCGGAAAACGCGGGAATTTTGATAAAACCGCCGAATTTAGCGGCAAGCTCGGTGAGCGGAATTTCGTACAGATAGTACTGGATCAGATAACCGAACGCACCGGACAAAAGCCCGATAAACGCACCTTCGAACACAAACGGCATGGTTATGTAGAATTTGGTAGCTCCGATATAGCGCATGACCGTAATCTCCATTTCGCGCGCGTGATAGGTCAAGCGGATGGTATTGGAAATGACGAACACGCTCACGGCAATGAGCAAGATCATGAGCCATGTACCGCCCAAGGAAATGGCACTCTTGAAATTCTGGATGTTTTTGGCGATGTCATAGCGGTTTTTCACCTTGTTGACGCCGTCCATATGCGTAAGATTGTATACAAGCGCGTCGATATCCTCCACCGTTTCATATTCGATTTTATAGGAATCCGGAAGCGGATTGGTTGCGTCATCGTAGGAATCGAAAATATAGGCATAATCCGAGCCGAATTTATCTTTTTCGGAAGCAAGTGCTTCCGCTTTGGGCACAAAGGTCACGCTTTTGACGTTCTTGAGCGCCCGAATGCTGTCACCGGCAGCTGTTACCGTTTCCGGCGACGCGTCGAGGTCCATATAAACAACGATTTCGTTAAAATCATCGATGCTGTCGATGCTTTGGTTGATAACCACGATGAGCGTGGTGAAAATACCGACCAAAAGCAGCGAGGAGCCCAAAATCAAAATGGATGCCACGCTTCGCACACCGTTGCGGATAACGCCCTTAAAGCCCTCCGCAATAAATCCGAATCTATTCATCAAACATACCGCCTATTCTGTCACTTTCCACCATGCCGTCCTTCAAGGTCACGACGCGTTTCTGAAACCGATCCACGAGGTCCTTTTCATGGGTAACCACAAGCACCGTTTTGCCGAGTTCCTTATTTAAGGCAATGAGAAGATTCATGATATCGAGACTCATTTCCGGGTCAATGTTGCCGGTCGGTTCGTCGGCAATGAGGATAGTCGGATTGTTGGCAAGTGCACGGGCAAGTGCGACACGCTGCTTTTCGCCGCCGGAAAGCTGGCGCGGAAACGCGTCAATACGGTCTTTAAGGCCGACAGCTTCGACAAACAGCGGCACGTTCTTTTGAATTTCACGCTTTGGTGTGCCGATGACCTGCATGGCAAAGGCGACGTTCTCATACACCGTTTTTTTCGGGAACAGGCGGAAATCCTGGAAAACAACGCCCATGGTGCGCCGCAGATACGGCACCTTTCCTTCGCGCATTTTATCAAGGCGGAAGTTGTTGATAAGAAGTCTGCCGTCCGAAACACGCTCTTCACGCAATAACAGCTTGGTAAGCGTGGTTTTTCCGGCACCGGAATGACCGACGATAAAGACAAATTCGCCGTCGTCGATTTTTAGGTTCACGTCCTTTAAGACGTAGGTTTTCCCGTCATAGGTTTTGCTGACATTTTTGAATTCTATCATAAGTGTTCTTGTCCTGCTTAATATTTTACCGGCTTGGAGGTAAGGTATTTCTTGACCATGAGTGCGACCTTGAAGGTGATGGCGTGTTCAAATTCACGCAAGTCAAGGCCGGTTAGTTTTCGGATCTTTTCCAGGCGATACACAAGGGTATTGCGGTGAACGAACAGCTTGCGCGAGGTTTCGGACACATTGAGGTTGTTTTCGAAGAATGCCTGAATGGTCATGAGCGTTTCGCGGTCGAGGCTTTCGAGAGAGCCTTTCTTGAAGACCTCCTGCAAGAACATTTCGCAAAGTGTGGTCGGCAGCTGATAGATAAGTCTGCCGATGCCGAGGTTTTCATAGTTGATGATATTCTTTTTGGTATCAAACACCTTGCCGACCTCGATAGCCACCTGTGATTCGCGGAAGGAGGCTGACAGATCTTTCAGCGTTTCGGCAACCGTGCCGATACCGATGGTAACGCGAAGGAAGAACTCCGCGCTGATGGTGTCGGCAATGGTATGTGCCACTTTTTCCAATTCCTTGCCCTCCACGTTGAATTTCACTTCGCGGATGAGCACAATGTCGTTTTCGCCGATGCTGATGACATAATCCTTATTCTTATCCGGGAACATATTCTGCAGGATATCGTAAGGAATTACCTCGCCCTTGTCGGCAAAGCGGATGAAATAAACGGCTTTGGGGGCGTCTACGTCAAAATGAAGCTCTTTGGCTTTTATGTAAATATCGCTGGGCAGGATATTATCCAAAATGATGTTTTTGATAAAGCTGATTTTATCGTATTTTTCGCCGTACAAGCTCTTGATATTGAGGAAAGACACCGAAAGCACATGGCACAGATCGGCGGCTTCCGCATCCTCGCCCTCCACGGCAATGATGTTTTCCGGACGGGTATACGAGCCGAGCGGACAATAGGTATAGCCCTCCGAGGTGATGATGGTGGTGTCTTCGTCGAAGCAGCCGAGAACCTCGGTTCTGGTTTCGCCGACATGAACAAGGTCTGTGCAGGCAATGACAACGCCGGTATCGTCGAGAACATAGATCGACTTTCCGACGTTCTCTTTCAATTGATTGATGACGCTTTGAAAAACTCTTGCTGACATATTGGTAACCCTCCCGAAATTATTCTCTGATAAGCTTTATGGTGTAAATAATGGCAAAAACGATATACTGAACAAGCATGACCGTAAGCATGGTATCCGAATGGACAAGCGGCTCGCCGAGAATATCCGGGAGCTTGATAAACATGAAGACCGTCCAGATGACCAGCGACACGAAATACGGGAACATGAGCGGCGCATCACCCTTGGAAGCATGATGCGGACGCGTTTGGCATTTTTTCAAATACGGCACAAACGCAATGCCGACAGCCGCAAACGCGACGACAAGAAGGATTTTCCCGACGATGCCGCGCGTGGTGTAAATCGGCCAATAGCGATACAAAAGCAGCGTAAGAAGTGCATTTTCAATGCTGAACACCAGAAAATCGAGATGATAAATCTTGGAGATATAATAGAGTAAAGCCAAAACGATGGTTGCGGTCAGTGCAAACATGCACGAAGACGCATTGTTGACGATCCGCACGCCGAAAAAAGCCGAGAAGCCGGTCACATACAGCATAAGCGAAAGCGCATTGATGCTGGAAAACATCCGCTCATGCTCGTTGATCTTTCGGACGCGGCACACGATCACCCAAATAATCGATGCGGCAAGCAAAGCTCCGACAAGCACGATATACACCGGGTGGCGGAACAGCTTGTACAATTCATAGCCCATATTCTGCCCGGTCGCCTGGCGAACGGTAATCGTGGTGCTGACTCTTAAAATCAAAAGCAGAGCCGCACACAACAGAAAAAAGATGGCAGACATACGGTAGAAATCCATATCGCTCTTTTTGAGCTTGGCGGCGGTATCCCGTTTCTTGGGTGAAAGCTTGGATGACATGATATACACTCCGTTTTTCTAATATTAATTCAGATTGTCCGAAAAGAACATAATGGACGAAATCACGCATAGCGGCGCGGTTTCGGTTCGCAGAATCCGTTTCCCGAGCGAAACAAGCGGAAGACCGGCTGCGGCGGCTTTTTGAGCCTCGCTTGCGGAAATACCGCCCTCCGGACCGATAAAAAAGCGGTAATCGACGGCTTTCTTTTCGGCGGATTTTTCGGAAAACAGGATTTTCATGGGGATATGCGGTTCGGCTTCATAGCAGAGAAAGCCGCAATCGGCGTTTTGCAGTTCGGCGAGCATCCGTTCAAACGGCAGAACCGCGCCGATCTCCGGAACGACGGCTCTTGCACACTGCATAGCAGCGGATCTTGCAATTTTCTGCCAGCGTTCGCGCTTTTTTTCAAGCGATTTTTCATCCGGGCGCGACACGCACCGTTCGGAAAGCACCGGCACGATTTTGACTGCGCCCAGCTCCGCGGCCTTTTGCACGACGGTATCGAATTTATCGCCCTTGACGAGTGCCTGGTACAAGGTAACGCTTACGTCCGGTTCGGTGTCGCCCGGCTTTTTTTCAAGCACCTCGAAGGTCACGCTGTCCGCGTCAATCGAGCGGATCACACAAGCGTATTCATAGTTGCAGGTATCGCACAACGTATACGCATCGCCGACGCGTGCGCGAAGCGAAAAAGAGATGTGACGCGCATCCTCGCCGGTAAGCGTCAGCACTTCGCCTGTGCTTACCTCACGCGGCTCTATAAAGAAGCGTGGCACAGCGTCACCACCGCCCAATCTTCGCTTTCGGCAAACTCCTTGACCGCAAAGCCGCTTCGTTCGAGTGCGGCAATGACTTCACCGCTTCGTTCGGCGATGATGCCGGAAACGATGAGCGTTCCGTCCTTTGCCAAAAACTGCTTGAACGACGGAGCCATCCAGATGATGACATCCGCCACGATATTGGCGGCGATGAGGTCATACGGACGTTCGCCGATTTTTTCCGCAAGAGCGGTATCTTTCAGAATATCGCCGGCATATACATTAAAGCAGGTAGCATCAATGCCGTTGACAGTATAGTTTTCGGCGGCAATGCGTGCGCTGTTCTGGTCGATATCGACCGCGTTCACACTCCCGACGCCGAGCTTAACGGCGGCAATGCCCAAAATACCGCTGCCGCAGCCCATGTCGAGCATACGGACACGGGACGGGTCTGCCGTTTCGGCAAGCGTTTTTTCGATTTTTTCAAGACACAGGCGTGTGGTGGTGTGCAAGCCGGTTCCGAAGGAGCTTGACGGATCGATCTCCACCACCGTTCGGTCGGTTCCTTCCGGCAGCGTTTCCCACGAAGGCTTGATCATAAGATGCTCTCCGACCGGAAAAGGCTTAAAATACTTTTTCCAGTTGTTTTCCCAGTCCTCTTCCTCCAAGCGGGTATCCGAATCCATCACAAGCGTGCCGAATTCCTGTTTTGCGTCACGGTCCTTTAAGCCGTCAAGCGCGTTTTTGATGGCTAAAATCATTTCGAGTCCCTGCGAGTTTTCCGGCACATAAAACGTCACCGTTGTTTCACAGTCCTTGAGCTTCAGAAGGTCGTCCTCGATATAATCAAAATAGACCTCTTTGTTTTCCAAAAAGCGGTTGAAGTCTTCGCTGTCACAGACCTCATAACCGTTAATGCCGTTCAACAGCAGAATGCCCGACACCGGTTCAATACCGGCGGTGGTCGTGTGAACGACGGTTTTGATCCAAAGCATATACGTCTCCCATACAGTTGTGTTCGCTCCGCATTCCGACGAAATTCGCCTTTTGTGCAATAATCACAGACTTTCGGAGCATATTTCAGTAGTTATATACTATTTTACATTGTTTTTCTCCATCTGTCAATAAGTAAAAGGCATTTTTTTATGAAATTTTCCTATATTTTTGTGAATATTATTATGCAATTAGCCGAATATGCAAAACCTCTTGACAAATGGTGATAAATATGGTAGACTGTGTTTGCAGACAAAAATGTTTGTGAAACAATATACTTTAGATAGAGGTGCGTTTTTTATCAGTAGCGCAAGCTATGACCGCAAGACGAAGCGGAGCGGCTTATGTGAAAGGAAAAAACGCCGAAGCGTCGGTTTGTCACCGAAAGCTGGGCGCAGGGTTAAGAGCTTTGCGACTGTCACCGGATGTGTCCGGTGTTGAGCTATCAAAATGCAGCGCCCTATACGCCTTTCCGTCA
This sequence comes from uncultured Eubacteriales bacterium, assembly GCA_934444645.1. Taxonomy (GTDB): domain Bacteria; phylum Bacillota; class Clostridia; order Oscillospirales; family CAG-382; genus UMGS882. The sequence continues at coordinate 32,371 of CAKSCV010000008.1, forward strand.
GGTTTATGCATTTGATAGCCGATTGTACGATCGGCTTTTTTGTTTGTATAACACCCAATTCTTTATCATCAAAGGAGAAATCATCATGAAAAACACAGTTTTCACGGGAGCTGCCACCGCTATTATCACGCCGATGAAAAACGGCGGCGTTGATTTCGAGAAATTCGCACGTTTGGTGGAATTTCAGATCCAAAACGGCATTGACGCTATTGTCGTCTGCGGTACGACCGGCGAATCGAGCACGCTTACCGACGAGGAACACAAAGAGCTCATCCGCTTTTGTGTTGAAAAGGTCGCCGGCCGCGTTCCGGTCATTGCCGGCACAGGCAGCAACGACACCGATTATGCCATTTCCCTTTCCAAATATGCCTGTGAGGTCGGTGCGGACGCACTGCTTCAGGTCACGCCGTACTACAACAAAACCACCCAGCGCGGCCTCATCAAGCACTTCTTTGCCGTGGCCGACGCCGTGGATAAACCCATCATTCTGTACAATGTTCCCTCGCGCACGGGCGTCAACATAAAGCCGGAAACCTGTGCGGAGCTTGCCAAGCATGAGAAAATCTGCGCCATCAAAGAAGCAAGCGGCAGCATCAGTGCGGTCGCCGAAATCCGCTGTCACTGCGGCGACGCGCTCGACATCTATTCCGGCAACGACGATCAGATCGTGCCGATCCTCTCGCTCGGCGGCAAGGGCGTCATTTCCGTTCTCTCCAACCTGCTGCCTGCCGAAACGCACAAGATCTGTGCCGATTTCTTTGCCGGAAACGTCAAAGCTTCCGCTGACGCTCAAATCAAGTATTTACCTTTAATCGACAGTTTATTCTGTGAAGTCAATCCGATTCCGGTCAAAGAGGCCATGCATCTTTTGGGCTTCTGCGACAGAGAGATCCGGCTTCCGTTATGCGAGATGGAAGACAAGAACCTGGAGCGTTTGGCAAACGACATGAGAAACGCCGGATTAAGCTTCTGAAAAGCAGCTCAAAGCAGCACAAGGACGTAAAACAGAAAGGATTCTACTATGATAAAGGTCATTATCAGCGGTGTCAACGGCCGTATGGGAAAAGCCGTGGAAGCACTGTGCAAAGCGGATGAAGCAGTGGAAATCGTCGGCGGCATCGACATAAATCTCGGTGTTCCGCACGAATTTCCCACGGCAGACAATGCGTTTGCGCTCGAAACACGTGCGGATGTCATCATCGATTTTTCGCATCACACCTGCGCGGCGGCTTTGTGCGACTATGCCGCCAAAACCGGAACACCGGTCGTTTTTGCTACCACCGGCTACACGCCCGAAGAACTCGAAACCATTCGGAAAGCCGCCGAAAAAGCGGCGCTGTTTACCAGTGCGAATATGTCGGTCGGCGTGAACCTGCTCATCGAACTGTCCAAAAAAGCGGCGGCGGTTCTGCAAAACTTCGATGTGGAGATTGTCGAAAAGCATCACAACAAAAAGCTTGACGCACCCAGCGGCACGGCACTCATGCTTGCCGACGGAATCAAATCGGTTCGGCCGGACTTGGAATATGTCTATGACCGCACCGGGCGGCGCGCCGCGAGAAGCGCAAACGAGCTTGGCATAGCCAGCATCCGCGGCGGCACGATCGTCGGTGAGCATGACGTGATCTTCGCCGGCACCGACGAAGTGGTCACGCTGTCGCACAACGCGCTTTCGCGCGAGGTTTTCGCACACGGTGCGCTCTGTGCCGCCAAATTCTTGGTCGGAAAAGTGCCGGGACTGTATCATATGCCGGATATGCTTGAGCTTAACGATTAAACAAACTGCCAAAATGAAATTTTTTCGCCTTTTGTCTTTACAAAAGGCGATTTTTTTGGTATAATATAATGGAATATTATCATGGCAAAAAGGTGGAATAACATGACTCCGAAGGAACAAGCCTTCCGCTATCTGAAAAAAGTGGCAAAGCCGGCACGCTACACCGGCGGCGAAATGAACGAGGTCATCAAGGACAAGGCGAACGTAGACGCCCGTTTTGCGTTCTGCTTTCCCGACGCTTACGAGATCGGCATGTCCAATCTCGGCATCAAGATCTTATACGACTGCTTAAACAGTCATGAAAACATCTGGTGCGAGCGCTGCTATGCGCCGTGGCCGGACATGGGCGCGCTGTTACGCGAAAAAAACATTCCGCTTTATGCGCATGAGAGCGGCGACGCGCTGCGCGATTTCGATTTTCTCGGCTTCACGCTGCAATACGAAATGTGCTACACCAACATTTTATACGTGCTGTCGCTTTCCGGCATTCCGCTGCTTGCTGCCGACCGCACGGACGAACCGATTGTCATCGGCGGCGGTCCGTGCTCCTACAATCCCGAACCGATTGCCGACTTTTTCGACATCTTCAACATCGGCGAAGGCGAAGAATCGCTTGCCGAAACCGTGGAGCTGTACATCGACTACAAAAAAACGCATAAAACCTTCGACCGTGCGGAGTTCTTACGGCTTGCGTCGCACTTGAAGGGCAACTATGTTCCCTCTCTCTACACGCCGCATTATGACGACAACACCGGCTTTTTCGCCGGCATTACGCCGAAATATCCCGACGTTCCGGCATTTGTAGAAAAGAACTGCATTGCCGATTTTGACAAGGCGCAGTTCCCCTCCACCATTCCCGTTCCGTTTACCGAAACGGTACATGACCGCATTATGCTTGAATGCGCACGCGGCTGTATGCGCGGCTGCCGGTTCTGCCAAGCCGGGATCATTTACCGTCCTTACCGTGCCAAAAAGCCGGAAACCTTAAACAAAGAAGCGTTTGACGAATACAAGACCAGCGGCTATGAGGAAATTTCGCTCACCTCCTTAAGCATCAGCGACTATCCGCGGCTTATGGAACTGGTCGACGACCTCAAAAGCTGGACCGACAAGGAAAAGATCGGGCTTTCGCTTCCTTCCATGCGTATCGACAGCTTTGAAGCGGAGATCATGAAAAAAGTACAGGGTGTGCGCAAATCCGGTCTTACCTTTGCACCGGAGGCCGGCACCCAAAGACTGCGCGACGTCATCAACAAGAATCTGACCGAGGAAGAGATCTTACATGGCTGTCAGGGCGCGTTTGCCGCCGGCCGCACGAACGTAAAACTGTACTTTATGCTCGGACTTCCGACCGAGACCGACGAGGACATTATCGGCATTCCCACACTCGGCGGCAAGGTTGTGGACGAATACTACCACACGCCCGGCCGCCCCAAGGGCAAGAGCGTGGATGTGACCATCTCCTGCTCCTGCTTTGTCCCCAAGGCGCACACGCCGTTCCAATGGTTCGGACAGGACAGCTATGAGGAATTGGTTCGCAAGCAGAAGCTGCTCGGTGCGAACATTCCGAGCCGAAAGATTCGCTACAACTGGCACGAAGCCAAGGTCAGCCGGTTGGAGGCTGTCTTTGCACGCGGCGACAGACGGCTGTCGAAAGCACTTCTTGCAGCACACGCCAAAGGTATCGTGTTTGACGGCTGGGACGAATACTTCGACTATGACAAGTGGATGGAGGTCTTTGCCGAAACCGGCATGGATATCGATTTCTACGCCACGCGCCGCTTTGCCTTTGACGAAGCACTGCCGTGGGATCACATCGATTGCGGCGTGACCAAGAAATTTCTCCTTGCCGAAGCAAAGCATGCGCTTGACGGCGTAACCACGCCCGACTGCTTAACCAAATGCTCCGGCTGCGGCGCGGCAAAATTCGGTGCAACGCTCTGCACCAAACGCTGTATCGATCCGGTCGAAGCGGAAAAGATGAAATAAGGTGAGCGGTCATGAACAAGATTTGGAACGACTTATACCAAGCGGCAAAAGCCGTGCAGAACGGCCGCGACATCTCGGCGCACGTCAGTGCCGGCTGTGTGGCGGCAGCCATCGAAGCGGAATCCGGAAAAATCTACACGGGCGTCTGCATCGACACGGCAAGCACGCTCGGCATTTGCGCCGAACGCAACGCGCTTTTCCACATGATCACCTGCGGCGAAAATGCCGTAAAGCGCGTGCTTTGCGTGATGCCGGACGGGAAAACGGGCGCGCCGTGCGGTGCATGCCGCGAATTCATGGCGCAGCTGATGGAGACGGACGGTGCATACAAGGCGGTGCAAATTCTGTTGGATTATGATAAAAACCGCGTTGTGACGCTCGGCGAGTTGACGCCGGAATGGTGGGTTTAGTCTGTTTCTTAACCTCTAAAACCATACTGGGAGAAAATTTCATGCAAGATTATCGAATTACCTTTTCAAAGACCGGAAGTCTGTCTTTCATCTCGCACTTAGACTTCAACCACAGCTTTATCCGCATTCTCAAGCGTGCCGGGCTGCCGTTACGCTATTCCGAAGGCTTCAATCCGCGTCCGAAGATCGTGTTCGGGCTGCCGCTTTCGGTCGGCATGGAGGGCTTAAACGAGCTTGTGGACATCTCTTTGACGGAAGAACTGTCAAACGAAGAAGTCGAAAAACGCTTAAAAGACGCCATGCCGCCGGATATTACCGTCAAAAGCGTCGAAACGCCGCTTGTCAAGCTCAAATATATCGAGCTTGCCGACTATGAGGTGTTTTTTCCGGATTACAAAGCGGACGCAGCCGCTATCGGTGCGGCGTTAAAAAATCCGCCGCCGGTAGCCAAACACACCAAGTCCGGCGAAAAGCTGACCGACATCGCACCCTATTTACGCGCACATTCCGTCACGGTATCCGATGCCGGAACAACGCTCTTTCTGACGCTTACGGCTTATGACAATATGTACTTAAAGCCGGATTACGTGGTCGATTCGTTAAATGCGGCAGGCCTTGCGCTTCCTGATGATTACGCAGTAACGCGCACGAAAATCCTTTTCAAAAATCCCGAAAAATAATCGTTTCAAATTCATATACAGAAGGCATACGTATGACAGAATACAAAGCACAGGCCGTGGACATCGCCGTTATCGGCGCAGGCCACGCCGGCATCGAAGCGGCTCTTGCCGCCGCCCGTATGGGGCATGAAACCGTTCTTTTCACCATCAATCTCGACGCAGTCGGCAATATGCCCTGCAACCCCTCCATCGGCGGCACGGGCAAAGGCCATTTGGTCTATGAAATCGACGCGCTCGGCGGCGAAATGGGACAGATTGCGGACAAGGTCTGTATGCAGAGCCGCATCTTAAACCGCGGCAAAGGTCCGGCTGTGCATTCGCTCCGTATGCAGGCAGACCGCGCCAAATACCGCATTTTGATGAAGCAAGCCGTTGAAAACACAAAAAATCTTATACTGACGCAAGCAGAGATTGTTGATCTTCGCAAAGCGGACGGCGCATGGGAGCTTGTTACGCGCCTCGGCGCGGTCTGGACGGCAAAAGCCGTTGTTATCAGCACCGGAACCTACTTAAAAGGCTCTGTCATCGTCGGTGACGTCAGCTATCCGGGCGGACCGGACGGTATGTTCCCTGCCGGAAGCCTGTCGGAGGCACTGCTCCGGCTCGACCTTCCGCTCATGCGCTTCAAGACAGGCACGCCCGTGCGGCTTCACGCCGACAGCATCGATTACACCGATCTCGAAAAGCAGGAGGGCGACGAGCTGCCGGAGCATTTTTCGGCACTCACCGAGGATTTTGAGAAAAATCTCGATCCGCTTCCCTGCTACATCGTCTACACCAACGAAAAAACGCATGAAATCATCCGCAAGAACATCCACCGCTCACCGCTCTATTCCGGCAAGATCAAGGGAATCGGGCCGCGGTACTGTCCGAGCATTGAGGACAAGGTCATGCGCTTTGCCGACAAGACCCGTCATCAGCTCTTTATCGAACCGATGGGACGCGACACCAAAGAAGTCTATTTGCAGGGCTTCAGCTCGTCGCTGCCCGAAGAGGTTCAGCTTGAGATGTTACACTCGATCAAGGGCTTGGAGCACGCCGAAGTCATGCGTATCGGGTACGCCATCGAATACGATTGCGTCGACCCGCTCGCCCTCAAGGCAAGCCTTGAGTTCAAAGAACATGCCGGGCTTTTCGGTGCCGGACAGTTCAACGGCACCAGCGGCTATGAGGAAGCGGCGGCGCAAGGACTTATCGCCGGCATCAACGCGGCGTTATATGTCGCCGGAGAGCCGGCATTTTCGCTGACGCGCGATTCTTCGTATATCGGAACGCTTATCGATGACCTTGTCACCAAGGGGACGAATGAGCCGTACCGCATTATGACCTCACGCAGTGAATACCGCTTGCTTTTGCGGCAGGACAACGCCGACCGCCGGTTGACGCCGTTCGGCCACGCCTTCGGTTTAATCGATGAACAGCGCTTTGCCGCTTTCACCGCCAAATATAAAGCAGTTGATGCCGAGGTCGAACGCATCAAAAACACCTACTTAGCACCGAGTGAAGCGCTTGACGCGCTTCTCGAAAGCCGCACCTCAACGCCGGTACATGACGGCGCGTGCCTCGCCGATCTGTTACGCCGTCCGGAGCTTGACTATGATGCGCTTGCGCCGGTCGATCCAACCCGTCCGGAACTTACGCGCGAAGAAAAGCGTGCCGCCGAAATCGAGATCAAATACGAAGGCTACATCAAGCGGCAGCTGCGCGAAGCGGAACGTTTTACCAAGTTAGAAAGCAAAAAGCTGCCGAAGGATGCCGATTATGCCGCCATTCGCGGTATCCGCGCCGAGACCAAGCAGAAGCTTGAAAAATTCCGGCCGGAAAACATCGGGCAGGCTTCACGCATTTCCGGCGTCAGCCCGGCAGACATTCAGGTGCTGATGATTTATTTCGGAATCGTCTGATGAATTGAAAATTGAAAATGGAAAGTTGAAAATTGATCAGAAACGGCAGGTTTGCGGACGGTATGGAGAGTGTGATTGGAACAAAGAGCTTTAATTTTGCTGTTCGGATTGTAAACTTATACAAATATCTGACACAACAGAAGAAAGAGTATATTCTTTCTAAGCAGTTACTTCGCAGCGGAACAAGTATCGGTGCAAACGTTGCAGAAGCCAAACAGGCACAGAGCAAGCCCGACTTTGTTTCAAAGATGAACATTGCGCTGAAAGAAACTGCGGAAACCAAATACTGGATCAACCTGCTATGTGCAACAAATTTTCTCACAAAAGAAGAATCATCCTCCGTTTTAACAGATTGCATTGAATTGGAAAAAATACTTGTGCGTATTATCAAATCTTCACGACAATAACTCTTCATCTAATAATGTGTTGTTTCTCATCCTCCGCTTCAATTTTCCGCTGTCCGCATACCTACCGTTTTTCACAGCCTAATTTTCAACTTTCAATTTTCAATTCTATCCGGGGGTTTTATGACAAACGAAATTTTCAAGCTCCGCTCCTCTGCTCCGCCGCCGCGCGAAACCGCCTTCATTCCGCACAGCCATCCGGAACTCGAAATCGGCTATTTCAAAAGCGGCAGCGGCATTTATACCGTCAAGGGACATCAATACGAAATCCGTTCGGGTGACATTTTTCTTTTTAACAGTGATGAGCTGCACAAAATAACCACCGTCCGTCCCGACAAACCCATGCAGACGCTGGCGGTGTTATTTCAGCCGCGTCTTGTCTGGGATGCGTTAACCGACGATTTCTCCGATGATCTGCTTGCAGCCTTTCGCTCCTTTGGCGAAGCAGGTAAGCATCGGATTGATATAACTCATCCGATGTATCAAACGCTTGCCGGGCAAATTTCACAAATCGAAGCCGAATGGACAAAGCAAAAGCCCTATTACCGAAAAGCCGTCAAAAACCGGATTTTGGATTTTCTCATCACGCTTTCCCGGTCCGTCGATCGGAAAACAAAAACCGATGAAAGCGATGAAGCCTTTCGCGATGTGCTTCCGCTCATCAACGCCTCCGTCGATGAGATTGAAGAGCATTTCAGCGAGGAGCTGCGTATTCATGACCTTGCAGTCAAATATGGGATGTCACAGAATTTCTTCTCATCCTGTTTCAAGAAAATCAACGGTATTACGCCCAAGGCATACATCAATTCCAAGCGTATCGACAAGGCCATCCGGCTCATCCGCTCAACCGACAAAAGTATGCTCGAAATCGCCACGCTTTGCGGCTTCAACAGCAGTGCAAGCTTCAACAAAAGCTTCACCAAAACCACCGGCAAACGGCCGCTTGAATACCGCCGCACCGTCGAAGCGGACACCGGCAAGCCCCGGAAAGCAAAAACATGAAAGCACCGCTCATACGCCACAGATATGGTAAAATGCCGCAACAAAATCACGGCAGATTTCATACAGTTTGCTTGTTTTTTCACAATTGTGCAAATGTGACAAAGATTATTTAGTAAACTAAATTGAGCAAAACGTTTTTGCCCGTATTTTTGGTGTTTTTCACAAAAAACAGGCAAACGCGGTCGAATTATTTAGAAATGTGTGAAATAAACTGTAAAAAAACTATTGACAACCTTATTTTTTCTGCTATAATATATAGTAAGTAAAGAAAGAGCGTAATACTTCATGGTCAAAGAAACAAAATCAAACGCAGATGCCGGAAACGATGCGGTGGAAACACTTGCCAAGGCGGCAGCTGCCAATGATAAATTTGCTTTTATCGAGCTTACCGGGACGTTCTCGCCGTACATCAGTACGCTTGCCGGCTCCTTCGGTTTGCCCGAAAGCGAATACGATGATTTGTGCCAGGTCGGGCGTATTGCGTTATACCGCGCGGTTTGCTCCTATAAGAGCGAGCGGTCTTGCTTTACGCCGTATGCCAAGGTGTGTATCAAAAATGCCATGACGTCGCTCATGCGTTCCTACCGCAGCGGAAACAAGCTGTCCAAAGACGGTGTGTCGCTCGATGATCCGGAAACGGCAAGCGTTTCGCCGGTGGCTTACGATTCCGATATGCCGGAGAATGTGCTTTTAGCCGAGGAATTTCTGCACGAGGTGGAAAAAATCATCCGTGAGGAGCTGTCCGAGTCGGAGCGTCAGGTGCTGCAATACAAGCTTTCGGGAATCGGCATTCCGGAAATTTCGGTTTTGACCGGCAAAAAAACAAAATCCGTGGAAAATACGCTGTTTCGTGCGCGAAAAAAATTAAAAGCACGGCTCAACGCATTGGAATAATGAAAAAAATCGCTTTTTTCGGATATCGGACGGTATCCGCTCTGTACGCTTCTTCGTGAAACGATGCGAAAGCAGCGTGGGTCATCCCCATGCGGAAGCAAAAAACTTTTTTATTACTCAAAGCGAGGGAAAGACAAATGTACGAAAACAAGACACTCATTTGTGAAGATTGCAAAAATGAATTCATCTTCACAGCCGAAGAGCAGGAATTCTACGCATCCAAGGGCTTCCAGAACGAGCCGAAGCGCTGCAAGGCTTGCCGCGATGCAAGAAAGAACGCTCAAAGACCGCAGAGAGAGTACTTCACCACCACTTGCGCAAGATGCGGCAAGGAAGCAAAAGTTCCCTTCCAGCCGACCAGCGACAGACCTGTTTACTGCAGCGACTGCTTCGCAGCAATGAAGGAAGAACGGTAATCAAGAACCTGCAAACTCGAATCAGGGTTTTTATAGCTTGAATAATTCATACTTCCGTTTTCAACCGAAGTTTAATTTGCTTTTTCCCCCGGATGAGTTTGATCTCTGTTACTAAGCGGGTTAACCGCGCAAAAACGCCTCACGCAACAGCGTGAGGCGTTTTTTGTGCAAGTTGTTTTGCAGGCGGAAGATTTATCGGCACTCATGGACAAAAGCCGGATTTTAGTCCCGTTTTTGCAGATTTTTCCGATTTTGCGCTTGTATTTCCACGGTTCTGCCGCCCAAGCTTTCATAAATACGGTGTGAAACAGAAAGCACGGTGCGTCCTTCGGAGGCACGGCGCAGAGCCGCCAAAACGCGTGCTTCCGTCTCGACATCAAGATTGGCGGTGATTTCATCCAACAGCAGCACGGCCGGGTTTGCCGCAGCAGCACGCGCGATGGATAGAAGCTGCCACTCGCCCTGCGAAAACAGCCCGTCTGTGCATACGGTGGCATAGCCGTCCGGAAGAGCGCAGACAGAAGCATGGATTCCGGCAAGCTTTGCTGCCTTATGCGCCATTTCTTCGGTAATATTCGGGTCAAAAAGCGTAATCTGCTCAAGCACCGTTCCCGGCACACGGGAAAAATTCTGCTCCACACAGCCGATACAGGCACGTCGCTCGCGGTCGGTAATGCTTGCAACATCCAAACCGCCGATCGTGATTGTTCCTGCTTCCGGTTCATAAAGGCCGAGCAACAGTCGAAGCACTGTGCTTTTTCCTGCTCCGGTTCTGCCGACAAGCGTAACCTGCTCGCCTTGCTTGACTGTCATGGAAAAGTCGCAGAGCACCGGCTTTTCGCCATATCCGAAGGTGACATGAGACAGCACGATATCACCGCGCGCAGGATTTTCTCGTTCCGGCGCAAGGACGCGCTCCGGCCCTTCAAGAAAGGCGTCGATGCGCTTAACGCCTGCCATGGCCGACTGAATGGTCTGAATTTCCATGCCAAGGCTTTCGATCGGCGCAAAAATGCGGGAAATATAGTTCATGACAGCGACCGACGTGCCGACCGACATACCGAATAACGTCAATATTTCTGCCTTTCCGGAGGCGGAAAGCAGCATAACGATGCCGACAACGGCGGCATTCAACAAAAGCACCACCGGCGAATAGAGCGCGTCATAAAAATTTGTTTTTTCTGCAGCGGAATAGCTTTCGCCAATGCAGCGATCATAGCGGCGTTCCATGTAGCTTTCCAAGCCGAGAATACGGATGGTGCGCAGATTATGCAGTGTTTCAGGCACCTGTGCAGATGCGGCGGCAACGGCGCGTCGGTTTTCTGTCTGTGCATAAAGCACTTTCTTCTGTACGTGCCGTGTAAAAACCGCAAAAAGCGGCAGAACCACGACTAACACGACCGCAAGTCCCGTATTTTTTACGGCAATGACCGCCAAAATCGAAAGAATACGGCAGGCATCCGCCACCATGCTTACGATTCCTGAGGTAAACAGAGCCTCCACCGTGTCCACATCGCCCGAAAAACGTGCAGCCACTTCCCCCGGTTTTTGCGAGACCAGCGTGCTTGCCGGAAGCAACGTAAGCTTTTGCGACATTTCGGAACGAAGCGCGTGCGTCATTTTCTGCCCGAACAGCACAAGCAGCGTTTCCTGTGCCGAAGAAAGCACGCCCTCAAGCACCAAGCTTCCGAAATAGAGAAGCATGGCAGCAAGCGCGATCGGCAAGCCGCCGGTCAACCGGTCGATGATCTGTGCCAACAGTAACGGCGGAACCAAGGACGCTATGACGGAGGCCGCCACGCACAAAAGTGTTCCGAGGGAAAGAAGCCGATGCGTCAACGCCGCCTGTTTTAATGCTGCAAATACACCTTTATGCTTCATGTATTTCCCCTTCTGTCCGGCTTTCATAGAGCCGACGGTACGCCGGAACAGACACAAACAGCTCGTCGTGCGTGCCGACGGTCGTTTTGCCATTCTCCATAAAAATGATTTTTTGCATTTGCGGAAAATGGTACAGTCGGTGCGATATCAAGAAAACGACCTTATCTTGGGAATAGTCCCGTAAATTTGCAAAAACCGTATCCTCCGTTTTTCGGTCAAGAGCCGAGAACGGGTCATCCAAAACAAGCACCGGACGCGGATGGGCAAGTGTTCTTGCCAGTGCCAAACGTTTGGCCTGCCCGCCGGAAAGGCGCGTGCCGCTGCTTCCGATAACGGTTTCGGCACCGTTTTCCATCGCCGCCACCTCATCGCTTAGTGCGACGGCGTCAAGATACGGCTGAATATCCTGCTCACTGCCGCAAAGCACGTTGTTTTTCACCGTGTCGGCACTAAGCTCCGGGTCATGTCCCAAATACCCGACCGTTCCGGCAAGTTCCCTTGAAGAAAGATCTGCCAGCTCTTTTTCGCCGAAACGAACCGAGCCGCCATACGGTGCTTCGCAGAGGAAGACACGCCCGAAGGTGGACTTTCCGCATGCCACCGGTCCCGTCACACCGATGATATCGCCGGGATGCGCCGTGAGGGAAAGCTCCGAAAAGAGCGGTTGGTCACCATAGGCAAAGGAAAGCTTCGAAAGCGTCAGGTCCGCTTGCGGCGCAATTTTGAGCGGTTCTAACGGCGAAAGACTTGTCATGTGCGGCTTGATACGCTTCCACGAGACCTCGGCTTTTTGCACCGAATTAAACAGCTTTGCCATCTTGGAGGATTTGACGACTAACTTGGTAAAACACGAAAGAAAGGTGGTAAACGACGCAATGTCCCATGCGCTCCATCCGACTCCCTGTACATTTTTCACGCCGAACCACAGGATAAACAGCACACCGGCTTCGGAAGCCGCAAGATACAGCGGCGGAAGTGCCGACTGCCACACGCTGTTGCGCACAGCCGTCTTTTCATAGGCATTTAATGTCTTCTCATAACGTTCTTCTCCGGCTTTTTCGCAGCCGTATATGCGATAGGTCACGGCGTTTTCCGCGCGGTCGAGCGCACCGGCGTTTAAGGCTGCCGCTGCCTTTTTGTATGCCGCTCCGGCGCGCTGCACCGGCTTTTTCATGCGTGCCGCGCAAAAACAGGAAAGCGGCGCAAAAACAAGACTAAGCAACGCCAGCCGCCAGTCGTATACCAAAAGCATGATCGCGTAGCCGACAAATGCCACGCCGGTATCGAAGACCTCGGTGGTGAATTTGCGCATTCCCTCCACGCAATCGTCTACATCGGCGATGGCCTTCGTCATAATCTCGCCAGCACCCTCTTTTTCCAGCGAAGCACGGCTTGCACGCACAAGATTGGCATATAAAATGCCCTTCATGCGGCGGTTGATGTTGTTGGCAAAGCGGCGCACATAGAAGCGTTTGACAAAGCGAGATGCCTGTACGGCAAGCGTGACAGCAAGATAGGCAAGCACGAGCACGAGCATGGTCTGTGCAGTCTTGCTGCCGCCGAGAATGTCAGCAAGTGTTCCGGCAAGACGTCCCTCAAACCACGGTGCGGCAAGCAAACCGACGTTATAAAGCAATCCCGAAAGCGTCACAAGCACAAGCGGCAGCCATTCGGCGCGGAAATAAGACAAAATCCGGTCCGGACGAAACGTTTTTTCCGTTTTCATGCGTATCTCACTTCCTTTGACCGCCGCAAAAATGCGGAAAACCCTGGCGGCTTTCGGTTTTGGAGGCGGCATACAGCTTGTCCAATAAGCTTGCAAAGGTTTTCGCCTGCTCATCGGTCAGAACGGAGGTCAGATATTCGTAAAAAGCGGTTTCGATCTCAGCTTTGGAGGCTTTCATAGCCTCGGCTTTTTCGGTTGGATACAACAGCTTGCTGCGCCCGTCGTCCGGGTCGTCCTTGCGCACAAGAAAGCCTTTGGCTTCGAGATTTTTGGTTCGGCGCGCAATGGCCGCTTTGTCGGCATTCAGGATTTCCGCAAGCTTTGCCTGCGTGCAGCCGGCATTGTGGCGCAAGGCATGGATCAAATCGATCTCCGCCGTGCCGACGCCTTGCTCGCGTAAAGAGACCAACACCAGTTTTTCGGCTTCTCGGGCGATTTTTGTGATCTTTCGTTCGGTTATATCCATGTGTATCCCTCCGCAGCCTTTTTTGGTTGTATGTACATCGTTGTATATACAACCATTATAGTCTGAATTTTCTATTTGTCAAGTAGCTGCATGAAAAAACAGCGGCTTGCTTTCGCAAACCGCTGCCTGTTGATTGTTTCTTAGTGAGCGATGCACTTTTCGGTTTCGATATCGAAGAAGTGTGCGTGCGTGATATCGAAAGCAACCTTAACGGTGTCGCCGCTCTTAGCCTTGGAGCGGGACGAAACACGTGCGATAAGGTTGGTATCTTCGTCCATGGAGAGGTACAGATAGATTTCTGCGCCCATAAGCTCGGTGACATCGACCCTTGCGTCTGCCGTCCAATCGGTCAGCGTGGAGAGGTACATCGGTTCGTCATGGATAGCTTCCGGACGGATACCCATGTTCACTTCTTTGCCGACATATTCGGCAAGAGCCGGATTTTCCGCTTTTTCGGTCGGGAGCTTGAACTTGCAGCCGGCAAACGAAACATACATATCTGCGCCCTCCTTGGAAAGCGTAGCCTTGATGAAGTTCATCTGCGGTGTGCCGATAAAGCCGGCAACGAATACGTTGCAAGGCAGATCGTACAGGTTCTGCGGCGTATCGACCTGTTGAATCAGGCCGTCCTTCATAACCACGATACGGGAAGCCATAGTCATAGCTTCGGTCTGGTCATGCGTTACGTAGATAAAGGTGGTGCCGAGTCTCTTATGGAGCAGGGTAAGCTCGGTTCTCATGGATGCACGAAGCTTCGCATCGAGGTTGGAAAGCGGTTCGTCCAAAAGGAAAACCTTCGGTTCGCGCACGATGGCACGACCCAAAGCAACACGCTGTCTCTGACCGCCGGACAAAGCCTTCGGACGTCTGTCGAGAAGGTGCGAGATATCGAGGATACGGCCGGCTTCTTCCACGCGGCGCTTGATCTCATCCTTCGGCGTTTTGCGGAGCTTCAAACCGAATGCCATGTTTTCAAACACGGTCATGTGCGGATACAGAGCGTAGTTCTGGAACACCATCGCGATATCTCTGTCCTTCGGTGCAACATCGTTGACGATGCGGTCGCCGATATACAGCTCGCCTTCGGTAATTTCTTCAAGACCCGCGATCATACGGAGTGTGGTGGATTTACCGCATCCGGAAGGACCGACGAGAATGATAAATTCTTTGTCTTTGATTTCAAGGCAGAAATCGTTAACGGCCGTTACGCCGCCCGGATAACGCTTGAAAATGTGTTTTAAGCTTACACTTGCCATTTTGTTATTCCTCCCAAAGAATAAAACATACGTTTTCTATCATCAAAGATACAGTCTTATCTTATCAGCATATATAATAACAAATTTTTCCGAAAAAGAAAAGTGTTTTTGTACCCAAATTTTTCAGCGCATATTTGTGCATGTTTTACAAAAAACGATGAATCAAAGCGTATATCAAAGAATTCGGGAGTTTTTCAAACAGTCAAAAACAGAATTTGTTACTTTTCAACAAATTTACAGGAAATACTTGTGCAAATCCTTGATATCTGCCGAATCTTCCTCAAACAGCTCCCAGTTTTCGATGTGTTCGCATGCTTCGCCGGGCTTTAAGGTATAGAGCGGCGACAGGGTTTCCACCTCCAAGAAGCTGGCGCAGGAATACATTTCTACCGAACAGCCGTTATCGGGATAGGAAGCGCCCGGAAGGTAGGAAGTCGTAATGCGGAACGCGGTGCCGTGATTGAGGCAAACGGCAACGCCGGCGGTGTTGTTGGAGCCGATTTTGAACGGAAGCTCCGCATGAACATCTTGGGCAAGTCCCACATAGGTATCATCCATATAGAAGCGTTTGTCGGTCATGACATTATACGGCCAAAGCATAAGCGTGCGGTTGGCAAGAAGGCCGGTATCCTCGGTCGCCTGCTTCACAAACGCCCTGCCGCCCTTATCGGTCACGTTGAGGCCCCAAATGGCGCCGGTCTGCGTGCGGTCGGACATGTTGGTGAGCACATGCTTGACGCTTGCCTTGGCTTCGGTTTCATCCACCGTGATGATGAGCGTTTCCTGCCAGCCGGTGAAGATCTGCTTGGGCGCATAAAAGGTAAACACATTATGCTCCACGGTATATGCAACCGGCGCGTTATCGGGATAATAGGTTTCAGGATGCTTTTCGGGGCTGACCCAAAAGCGATGACCCCCATAGATGTTCCAGCGTGCGCCTTTGCCGAACATGTCCTGCAGATTCGGCTCGTCGTGATAGATGGCAAGCGCGTCGTCGTTGAACATCATGTTTTGCTTGCCGACAAGGTTCAGCTTGATGATACGCGGGCCGCGGTCAACCGTAACATACAGTTCCATCGCGCCGTTTTCGATACAGACGCATTTGCCAAAGGTAGAGAATTCTTTTACTTCGTACGATAATGCCATAAACAATCCCTCATTTATTTAATATTGAATCAGACGCATCCGCCCGGCATTTTGTTCCGTGGCAGACGCATTCTTTTTGCAAAATTTTACAGGCTTTCGACAGTCTTTTTCAAAAGCTCCGCGCGGTCGGTCTTTTCCCACGTCACGCCGAGATCCTCGCGGCCGAGATGACCGTAGGAGGAAAGCTGTTTGTAAATCGGACGGCGCAGATCGAGCATTTCGATGATGGCTGCCGGGCGAAGGTCGAAGCAGCGGTTCACGGCTTCGGCAATTTTGGCTTCGTCGTAGGAGGATGTGCCGAAGGTATCGACGAGCACGCTTACCGGACGCGCCACGCCGATGGCATACGCGATCTGGACTTCGCACTTTTTGGCAAGGCCTGCGGCAACGACGTTTTTCGCGACGTACCGTGCGGCATAAGCAGCACTGCGATCAACCTTGGTCGGGTCTTTGCCGGAAAATGCGCCGCCGCCGTGACGGGCATAACCGCCGTAGGTATCGACGATGATCTTGCGGCCGGTAAGGCCGGTATCGCCGTTCGGACCGCCGATGACAAAGCGGCCGGTCGGGTTGACGAAAATCCGGGTATTGTCATCGAACAGAGCAGTCGGAAGCGTCGGTTTAATAACGTATTCGATGATATCGGCACGGATCTTCTCCAGTGTGACGGTATCGTCGTGTTGACTGGACACGACGACGGCATCCACACGCACCGGTTTATCGTCGTCATACTCAACGGTCACCTGCGTTTTTCCGTCGGGGCGGAGATACGGCAGCGTGCCGTTTTTGCGCACCTCGGTAAGACGTTTTGCCAGCTTATGGGCAAGCGAAATCGGCAGCGGCATAAGCTCGGGCGTTTCGTCGCAGGCAAAGCCGAAGATGAGACCCTGGTCGCCGGCTCCGATATCGAATTTATCGGTCATTTCGCCGTTTTTGGCTTCAAGGCTCTTATCGACGCCCATGGCAATATCCGGCGATTGGCCGTGGATGGAATGAATGACGCCGCAGGTATCGCAGTCGAAGCCGTATTTGGCGCGGTCATAGCCGATCTCACGCACGGTATCGCGCACGATCTTTTGAATATCAGCATATCCGGTTGTGGTGATTTCGCCGGAAATCATCACAAGGCCGGTGGTAGCAAGCGTTTCGCAGGCCACGCGCGACATCGGATCGCTTTCGAGGTATGCGTCGAGAATAGCGTCGCTGATGGCATCGCAGATTTTATCGGGATGTCCTTCGGTCACCGATTCGGAGGTAAAAAGTCTTTTGCTCATTGTGTTTTCCTTTCTGTTATACGTCTGTCCGTTTTTTCGGACGTTTTTTCGCAGAGAAACAAAAAACCATGCCACAAAACGGCATGGGAAAAAGAGTCTCTCATCTTTCACGGCTCTTTTGCAAAAGCCGTGCAGGAAGTAGCACCTTGTCATGTCGACAGGTTGCCGGGCATCTTCGGTCCTGTTCCCTCTGCCTCTCTTGATAAGTTAGATTGCATTCAGTATACAACAAGTTTGCCGCTTTGTCAAGGGGCGTATCGGCGAAATAAGCGGTATTTGCAAGAAATTTATAGAAAATTCAAATATGCTTTTTTCGCATTTCACCGCCGTGCGGCACAAACGGCAAAGCAGGACTTGCGTTCTGCTCCAAAAAGCAAAAATCGTGTCGAAACGCGCGGAAAAACCGTCAATCTACTTGACAGATTTCGCACGGTATGATAACATTATATAAATTGAAAATATA
This sequence comes from uncultured Eubacteriales bacterium, assembly GCA_934444645.1. GTDB lineage: Bacteria > Bacillota > Clostridia > Oscillospirales > CAG-382 > UMGS882. Next base: position 50,059 of record CAKSCV010000008.1, read on the forward strand.
AAATGTGAAATTGGAAGGTTAAAAACAAAAGCTGTGCGGACAGAAGCCAAATAGATTGAAAATCGGGAATGAGCGGGCTGTCTTACCGCTTTCAACAATTTAATTTTACATTTTATCTTTTCAATTTTACATTCAAAAGGCGGTTCATATGAAATTCAATCATAAGCGTTCTTTTTCGCTGCTTTTCACGGCTTTCGCCTGTCTTGCCGTTTTAAGCGGATGCGGCAAAGCGCGTCCCTACACCGGCATCTTTCTTTCCGACATACAGCCGCAGGCCGCTCAGACAGCCGTCATGCCGGATTTTTCTTCGTACATAAAGGAAGTGAGCTTTCTCGGCTGCGGCGACAACATCATCTACAAGGGCAATGTCAAAGAAGCTGCGGCGAACGCCGAAGCCGGCGGCAGAGCCTACAATTTCAAGCCGACCTATGCGCTCGTTGCCGACCGCATTGAAAGTGCCGACATTGCTTTCATCAATCAAGAGACCGTCATGGCCGGCGACGGCTATGAGCTCAGCTACTACCCTATGTTCAATTCACCGCAGGAGGTCGGCTACGACCTGCAAGAGCTCGGCTTTGACGTGGTCGGCATTGCCAACAACCATATGCTTGACAAAGGCGCCAAGGGGCTCGAAAAAACCATCGCTTTCTGGAAAAACATGGAGGGCGTGCTTCTCATTGGCGGTTATGACAGCAGAGAGGATTACGACACCGTGCGCGTGCTCGAGAAAAACGGCATCAAAATCGCGTTTCTTGCCTATACCTACGGCACCAACGGACTGACCAAGGCCGCGTCCTCCTCCGTCGTGATTCCGTATATCAACGAGAACGACATCACCCGTCAGGTCGCTGCTGCCAAAAACGCTGCCGACGCCGTCATTGTTTCGGTACACTGGGGCGATGAAGGTTCGTTCAAGCCGAACGACGCACAAAAGCGCACCGCACAGCTGTTTGCCGATTGCGGCGTGACGGCAGTCATCGGACATCATCCGCACGTCATTCAGCCGGTCGAATGGATTACCGGCAAGAACGGCAACAAAATGCTCTGTGTCTACTCGCTCGGCAATTTTGCGGCAGAGCAGGCATATGACTACAACATGGTCGGCGGCATGATCTCGTTTGACATCGTGCAGATCGCAAACACCGAGCCTCAACTGGAAAACGTTGTGTTCACGCCGACGGTCTTCCACTTCACCGCCTCCTTTACATCCAACCGCATCTATCCGATGGACGCATATACACCGGCACTTGCCGCCGCACATGGCGTTCGTGCCGCCTACAGGCACGCGTTCGACTATGACCGTCTTGTCAAATATGCCAAAGACACCATCTCCGACGAATTTTTGCCGGAAACCATGAAAGAGGGACAAAACCATGCTGCAGCATAAATTTCCGAAACGCTTTTTGGCTTTTACGCTCACCGTATGCGCCCTTGCCGCGGCTTTGGCTGTCGGCGTTTTTGCCGAAACAGCCGCCGATATCACCGACACCGTCACCATCAAGGCAACCGGCCTTGACAAGGTATCCGCGCTGACCGACGGCAGTCTTTCAACAACGGCGAGCGGTGAAAACTTCTCGATTTCGATAGACGCGGAACAGCCGATGGGCGGTCTTTACATCAAATACCGCGAAATTCCCGCGCAAGGCGCGCTCAACGGCAGCACGCCGATCGCCGGTTACGGCTTTATCCATGAATACATTCCCTTAGACGGCGCATCAAAGGCAACCCTTTCCTATCCGAAAGCCAACATTGCCGAAATCACCGTTTACGCGGTCGGCGAGCTGCCCGAAGACGTGCAGGTTTGGGAGATCGGTCCGGACGGCACGGACCTCATGCTGTTTTCCACGCATTCGGACGACGATCAGCTGTTTTTTGCCGGTTTGATTCCCTATTATGTTGATAAAGGCGTGATCGTGCGTGTCGCCTATTTTGTCAACCATTTCGACACGGCAAACCGCACACATGAACTGTTGGATGGCCTTTGGCACTGCGGCTTGAAGAACTATCCGATCATTTCTCCCTTGCCGGACGGCTATTCCGAAAGCATTGAGGGTGCGGAAAAATACCTGAAGGGTCAAGGCTTTGAGCACGCAAACATTTTGAATTTACAGCGCATTTTCTTAAACCGCTACAAGCCGAAGGTTGCCGTATTGCACGATTTTCAGGGCGAATACGGACACGGCGCACATATGTTAAACACTGCCACCTTTATCGAAGCCGTCGAAAATCCGTCAAACGGGCTCTATCTTCCCGAAAAGATCTATGTCCATCTGTACAAGGAAAATCCGCTTGTTTTGGACATCGACACGCCGCTCGAATCGTTTGGCGGGAAAACCGCTTTTCAGGTCTCACAAGAGGCTTTCGGCTTTCACAAATCCCAACATTGGACGTGGTTCTACAAATGGCTGTACGGCAAAAACGGCGAGATCACCAAAGCATCGCAGATCAAATCCTACAGTCCGGCAAACTACGGTTTATATTATTCGTCGGTCGGTGCGGACACCGGCACAAACGATATGCTTGAAAACGTCAAGACCTACGGCGCGATCTTAGCCGAGGAGGAAGAACGTCAGGCCGAATTGCAGCGTCAGGAAGAAGAACGCCGCTTAAAGGAACAGGAGGAACACGCAGCCGACACCGTCCGCCTGGAGGAAGAGGCGCGTGAAGCCGAGCGTCTTGCCTCCGAACAGCGCGAAAAAAAGCAGACGCAGTTAGTCGTATCGCTCAGTCTTCTCGGAACAGCCGTTCTGGTCGCTATTCTGTTCTTCTTTGTCTTTCCGCGGAAGCCGCGCCGCAGAAGAAAACCGCTCCCCAAAAACACAAATTTCTGAAAGGTGATGGATGCTTCATGAATCCGCGCGAAGATTTGGACGGTGTGACCGTCATTATCCCGTCCTTAGATCCGGACACGCGTCTCGGCGAAGTCGTTCGTTCCCTGCAAACGGAGGGCTTTTCCGACATTCTTTTGGTAGACGACGGCAGCAAACCGGAAAACAAGCCGTTTTTCCCGTCCGGCGACGGCATAACCTTACTTGTTCACGAGGTCAACCGCGGCAAAGGCGCAGCCTTAAAAACCGCGCTTCGCTATATTCTTCAAAACCGTCCGCAGACACGCGGTGCACTCACCTGCGACGGCGACGGACAGCATTTGGCGCGTGACGCACGAAGCGTTTGTGAAGAAATGTTAAAAACCGGCGCGTATGTCTTAGGCGTGCGCGACTTCTCCTTGCCCGATGTGCCGCGAAAAAGCCGCATCGGCAACCGTGCCAGTGCCGCTATGTTAGCACTTGTCAGCGGCGTAACCCTGCGCGACACGCAAACCGGACTTCGCGCTATTCCGCCGTCGCTTCTTGCGCCGATGGCCGCCGTTTCCGGCGATCGGTTCGAATATGAGACCAATGTGCTCTTAGAGCTTAAGAACATGAAGGCAGCCTATGCGCAAGTCACCATTCAGACGGTGTATCTCGACAGCAACAAAGGCTCCCACTATCGCCCGTTTGCCGATTCGATGCGCATTGCGTCCCTGCTGCTAAAGTACATCGGCAGCTCTCTTGCGGCATTTGCGGCGGACATCGTGTTGTTCTCACTGTTTAACCATCTGCTGCAGCTCGGCATTATTGCATCGACCGTGCTTGCGCGGCTCTTCTCTTCGCTTCTCAATTTCACCCTCAACCGAAGTGTGGTTTTCAAGAGTCATACGTCGGTGGTGAAAGCGGTTGTGAAGTACTACGCGCTCGCCATACCGGTCATGCTCGTTTCGGCTTTCGGCGTAACAGGCTTATGCACGCTGTTTCACTTGAATAAGGACAGTCTTGCGGTAACGCTTCTCAAAATAGCGGTGGATACTGTTTTGTTTATCCTCAATTTCCGTTTGCAGAAATACTGGATCTTCCGCGAAAAAAAATAATTCTCTAAGCTATCATATTTGAAAGGAAAACCCTCATGGCACAAAACAATCGGCTGACAAAACACGGTGAATTTGTCAGCAAGGCACAGCGCAAAGAAAGAATGCCCGGTGCCTCCGACAAAACGGCGGCATCCGGCATCGGAAAAATCGTCTTTCGCGTTATTTTAAGTCTCTTTACCCTTTTACTCTGTTTCGTGATTGCCGTTTTGGCGGCAGCGTATGTTGTTCTGAACGGTCCCTGCAAGCCGTTACGCGACCGTTTGGTGCTGTCCGCCATGCAGGCCAGTGCCACCAAATGGGTTCCGGGTCTGTTTTTGCCCGGCAAAACGGTGGATGAAATCGTTGCAAACAGCTATGTAGTCAACACAGACGTCATCTCGCTCGACGAATATGAGAAAAGCAAAGAGGACACGCAGACCACGGAAGACGAATGGGCAAATGCCATCGACGGGATGTTACTTAAATCGGTCAAGGGTGCCACATTTGACGGCTATATCCTGCTTGTCAAGGATGCGTCGCGCGTGTTTGTCGGCACCTCCAGCGACTTCACAAAGGGTCTTGCCGGTATGCGCATTTTCGATATCGTCAAGAAGGAAGATGCGGTTGCCGCCATCAACGGCGGTGAATTTGCCGATCCGGGCGGAAGCGGCACGGGCAACAACCCGATGGGCATCACCTATACGCGCGGTGCTTGCGTATGGTCCGATTCGTTAAAGCGGACATTTATCGGGTTCGACAAGGACAACAACCTGATCGTGTCAGAACCCATGGACAAGAAAACCGCCGAAGCACTCGGTATCCGCGACGGTGTCAGCTTCCAGACCGGCAACATCTTGATTACCAATCAAGACGGCAACGTCACCATGCACTATGCCGATAACAACACCGGCACCGCACAGCGCACCGCCATCGGGCAGCGCGCCGACGGAACGGTCATTCTGCTTGTCACCGACGGCAGAAGTGCCAGCAGCCTTGGTGCGACACGCAACGATGTCATCGATGTGATGGTCAAATACGGTGCCATCACTGCCGGAATGTTAGATGGCGGTTCCTCCAGTCTCATGTATTACGAGGACTACTTCACCAAATACGGCATTGACGAAAGCACACTGGACGAATACCAGAAAAAAGGCCTTGTGAACCGCTACAAAGCCTTCACCAATCCGCGCCGGATCCCCACTTATTTCTGCGTGGCTCGCGAAGATGCCGACGCTCCGGCCAAAGGAGGCGATGCGGCATGAAAAAAGACACGTTTGACAGCAAATATCTGTTAACCGAAACAGGCGGCGACAGTTTCGAGCCTGCAGAACCGAAAATCAAAAAACGCCGGATGCCGGTCTTCTACCGGGTGTATCTGACGCTTCTGGTGCTATTTGGCATATTGCTCGCCGTTGGAGCCTTCTTCTTGAACGCATGGCTGAAAAACTACAACGAAGGCATTCCCGAAACAGTCTCCCAGCGCTTTTTTGAAAGCTGCTTTGAGAAGGCGGATGTAAACACGCTGCTAAGCTACGCAACCGCTTCGCCGAGCGAATTCGAAACGGCTGACAGGTATACTGCGCACATTACCGCACTCCTAAAAGAGAATCCCCTCACCTACACCAGTATTTCCTCCGGTTCGGAAACGGACAAAAAGTACATCGTCAAATCCGGCGATTACAAAATTGCCGATTTCACCCTCACGAAAAATGCGGACAAGGTTTGGCAGGTCTCCTCGGTCACACTGCATCTGCCGACCGGCGACAGCCGAAAATACCGTCTGTTGGACAGCAGTACGCTGTATCTAAACGGCATCCGGGTTTCGGAAAGCTATATTGTCTCCCGTGAGCCGACCGAAGCAACCGCCTTTCTGCCGGAGGGCGTTCCGGCACCCGTTTGGGTCACCTATGACATCCCCGGTTTGACGGCTGAGCCGCAAGCCGCCGTTACCGACCGCAACGGAAACGCTCCAACCCTTTCGGAAAAGGACGGTGTGTTCTGCGAGGATGTTCTGTACGACGAGCCGGAAAAGGCCTTGACGGAATATTTGGTCAAGGCGGCAAAGCAATATGCGAAATGTATGCAAAACGACGCCTCCAAAGCCTCGGTTCTCAAATACTTCGAAAAAGGCACGGATTTATATGCCAGCATCCGTTCGGCTGATAATATGTTTGTATGGAAACATTCCGGCTATGAATTCACGGACGAATCGGTAAGCGAATTCTTCCGGTACGACCAAAACACCGTGTCGGTGCGCATTGCGTTCACACACATTCTGCACCGTGCCGGCAGTGCCGACTATAAAGACAAAACGGATATCACCTATTTTGCACACAAAACAAGTGACGACGGCGATTATCTGATCTTTGCGCGGTACAACAACTGATAAAAAAAGCAAGCTCCCCAAAAGTTCAACACTTTTGGGGAGCTGTTTTTCGGCTGCCGTTATTTGTTTGTAGACCCGAAGCCGCCGTCGGCACGCAGCGTGTCCGAAAGCGTATCCGAAAGCACAAACGCTGCCTGCGGGCAAGGCAAGAAAACAAGCTGCGCCACGCGGTCGCCCTGCTCGATTACAGCAGCAACACCGCTTCCGTTGTGAAGCGGTATCATGAGCTCGCCGCGATAATCGCTGTCGATCACGCCGACCTTATTGGCAGGTGCAAGGCCTTTTTTGGTGGCAAGGCCGCTTCGTGCAAACACAAAGCCGCCGTAGCCTTCGGGAATCTCAAAGGCAAGGCCGGTATGGATGAGCACCGTCTGTCCCGGCTGAATGATGATGCTTTCGGCGCAAAGCGCATACAGATCCGCTCCGGCCGAAAACGGCGTTCCGTAGGTCGGCAATATCGCCGCCTCGTCTAATTTCTTGATTTTTATCGGTAATGTTTCCATGCGGTTACTCCTTTTTGGTTTCTACCGGTAGTATAACCGCTTTTCAAGCCCGTGTCAAGCCTTTTTATACAAACGGTCCGCCAAAGACTGAAATTCATCGATTTCGCGCTTTTCGGGTAACGTCGGCGGAAGCGTATCGGCAAGCCCCAAGGCTTTGTATTTGGTTGCGGCATAGTTATGATACGGCAGGATCCGAATGCGGACAATGTTTGAAAAAACCTTCAAAAAGTTTAGAATTTTCTCTTTTTGTCCGTCGTTAAAGCCCGGCACATACGGCACGCGGATCTCGACGGCTTTGCCGCAATGCTGCAAATACCGCAGGTTTTCCAAAATGCGTTTATTCGAATGTCCGGTACAGCGAAGGTGTACGTCCTCGTCGATGGCTTTGATGTCATACAAAAACAAATCGGTGTACGGAAGCACCTTTTCAAACGCGTCTTGCGGAACGTAACCGCAGGTATCCACCGCCGTCGCAATTCCTTCCGCTTTGAGACGTGCAAGAAGTGCCGCGCAAAAATCGGCTTGCAGCAAACATTCGCCGCCCGAAAGCGTGATACCGCCGCCGGAGGCTTCGTAAAAATCGCGGTCGGCAGTGAGTTCCGGCAAAAGCTCCTCCACCGTGACGGTTCGCCCGAAAAGCGATAATGCACCGTTATAGCAGGCGCTTACGCACTTGCCGCAGGAAAGACATTTTTCACGCTCAAACCGATGGATATGCTCTGTGTCAAGCGTATGCGCACCGGCCGGACAGCTTGATACGCAGCTGCCGCACCCGACGCATTTGTGCGCATAATAGGCAAGCTGCGGCTTTGCCGAAAGGCCTTCGGGATTGTGGCACCACACGCAGCGAAGCGGACAGCCCTTGAAAAAGATCGTTGTGCGGATGCCCGGCCCGTCGTGCACCGCAAAACGCTTGATGTCAAAAATATTGCCCTTCATGTCGGTCACCTCTTTCCGGATGTTCCGGATGTATTGATGAGAAAAATACCAAGACTGCACAAGAGAAGTGCGGCGGCATAGTTAATCTGCCAGATGTTTTCTCCGAGCAAAAGCGCCGACAATACCACGCCGAACACCGTGATGAGCAAATTAAACGATGCGATTTCCGATGCCGGAAAATAGGTTAACGGCTTTAGCGAGAGCGTGTAGGCTGCCGATGAAATAAAAATAAGTGCTGCAAGCGAAAGCGCTCCCTGCGGTGTGACCTCTTCGATTCTGCCGCCAAACAGCGGCGATACAAGGCACAGAACTCCGCCGCCGAAAAGCTGCCCCAAGCCGACTAATTTTTCCGGAGCGATGTCTGCCGAAAAACGTTTGGCGATAAAATAGGCAGCCGTCTGACACAACGCCGCGCCGAGCATAAACACATCGCCGCCGGATACCGATGCAAACGAACGGATATCGCCGCTGACGGCAAAAATGCCGCAAAGTCCGACGATACAGCCAAGCACCTTGCGAACGCTTAGCCTATCCGATTGGAATAACAGTCCTGCTGCAAGCACGGTCACAAAAACGCCCATTTGGTCATACACGGCTCCTTTCGAGCCGTCCATGAACGAAAGTCCGATGTAGGTGAGCGCATACTGAACCGCCGTCGCCGTAAGACCGTAAACGGCGCACACGAAAAACTCGCTTTTTGGGAAGCTCAGCTTCTTTTTGCCGAAAATGACATACAACGCCAGCGTCAAAAGCCCCGACAGCGCAAAGCGAAGCCCGGCAAGCAGACATTTGGAGGCTTGGTTATCTGCCGGAACGCCGAAGCCCTCCATGCAGAGCTTAACGAGCGGAAAGGCAAGTCCCCACAAAAAGGTGTAGCCGACCGCCGTTAGCGTCACATTCCGCTTGCTTGCAAAAAACGGGCGTTTCTCGCCGTCAGCGCATAACATAGATATGTCCCTTTTTCACATAGACCTCTTTGTCGCCCGGAAAGCGGTCGGGATAATGATATGGCGCAAGCTCCGGCTGAAGCAGCTTGCCTTTATCGAGCTGCAAGGCATCGCATAACGCGTCACACACCTGATTTCCAAGCTTTTCGGTGGCTTCTCCGGTGTAAAAATGCGTTTGATCCGAACGCCAGCTTTCCGGAAATCCCGCTGCAAGCGTATACAGATCGTTGATAACAACGTCCGTTCCGGCAAAAACGTCCCTTGCGATCCGGTTGTACAAGCGCACATCCTCGTTGGTACGCGACTCGAAATCGGTAAAATACCCGTCCTCCCAAACCGGCGTGCTGGTGGCAAACAGGATTTTGGCGTTCGGGAACAAAAAGCGAATGCGGCTTGCAATGCGCTTCAGATTATCGGCATACGTGTCCGGCTTCACCAAAACGTCGTCGCCATAGATGCGAAGCGTATCCCAAAGCCCGGCGTTGAAATGCACCGCGTCAGCCTCGTACAATTTCAGATTGTCCGTCCAAACGTGTAAAAAACGTAAAATATTGGTGGTAAAGGTGCAGTTTTCTTCGGGAAAATACACCTCGGCAAGGTTCGTCATGCGTTCGCGCACATACGCGTCATAGCCCTTGCGGATGGAGTCTCCGATAAGCAAAATCTTCTTCATCGTGGCAAACCTCCGTTATTCCGCGCCGAGACTTGCGGCGCGTTTGATATACGCTTCTTGGTCTTCACGGCTCAAATCGTTCCAAAGCACATTCCAGCCCGATACGCGAACCTGCAGATTCTTATATTTTTCGGGATGCGCCTGTGCGTCGCGCAGCATTTCGACGCTGAAAATATTGAACTGGATGGAAATTCCGTCGTGCTTCATATAGGTATCGATCAAGCCCTTCATGGCTTCCAACCCATCCTCGCCGCTCACGGCGGACGGATGCAGCATCACATCTAACACATACGCCTCGGAAAACAGCCATGGCTGTGTCGCAAGGGCGGAATGAATCATCGCCGTCACACCGCCGCGTTCCATGCCGATGACGGGTGCCACGTTTTTGGAGCATTCTTCGCCCATTTTTCTGCCGTCCGGTGTGGCTTGGGTCACTTTGCCTTGCATGATAAAATGCAGTGTGGACGGCACGCCGACCTTGTAAACACCGCCGCGGCTGTTTTTCTGTCCCGTGACGTATACGCTGAACCAACGGAACAGTGCGGCGGCATACAAATCCGCGTGCGGATTGGCGTTTCCGTACTTGTCACGCGCGTTCAAGGCAAGGCGGCGGAGATCCTCATAGCCCTCCCAGTTGTGCTGCAGCGCGTCTTTCAATTCGGCAAGCGTTGTGGCCTTTTTTTCAAAAACAAGCTCTTTGACGGCTAAAATCGAATCGACGGTGGTGGCAAACGAGCAAAGCATAAGGCAGGAGGTCGGGTATTTGAAGCCGAAGGCATAGGCGTCCACGCCCTTTTCAAGGCTGCTTTTCACTGCCGCCGACAAAAGCACCGACGGATTTGTTTCGTCAACGTGCTTTTCGTAGCGCCTTGCCGCGTCTATGACCGTATCGAGGATGTGTGCAAACTGCTTGAGAAACGCCGCGTAGAACTCTTCAAAGCTTTTCATTTGCGCCACATCGCCGGTCACAAGCCCCAAGCGCTTGCCGGTGACGCCGTCGATTCCGTCGTTAAATACATATTCGATGGCCTTAGCCGCATTTGGCAGTGCCGAAATCATGCAGGCTTCCTTGCCGCAGATATGCATTTCGTTGCAGCCGCTGATATCGACGTTTTTGGCTTCCTCCTCGGTCACGCCGTAGCAGCTCATTAAGGATTTGACAATGCCCGGCTCACAGCAAAACACAAAGCTTGTGTGACCGGCGCGGATCATGCGTAACACCTTATATAGGATCTTCGGATTGGTTTCCGGATGGATCTTTACCTGAATTTTCGGATTATACAAATCAAGACTGTCGTAGACCTCCAAAATATCAAGCGTAAGCTCGCTGATATCGGTCTTGCCGTCATAATCCGTGCCGCACAGGTAAAACGGCTGTCCCCAATAATTGCCGACAGCGGAAAATTGCAATAAGAAATACGCAAAAAAGCCTTTGATTTCCTCACGCGTAAACGTGCCGGCTTCGATATCGCGCTTCCAAAATGCATACAGGCTCCGGTCAAGCCCGTTGCCCAAGGAACGCGCCTGATAGCAATCCACATATTCCGAAAGCGCATGATAGGTATACATGGTCTGCAAGGCGTCAAACGTGTTCTGCGGTGCGCCGTCGCGAATCGTGCGCAAGGAAGCGGCAATACGTCCGCTCTTTTCACTCGGATGTGCGTCAGCATAGGCGGCAAGGCGTGAAAGGAACCGCAAAATTGCCTCGTATTCGGTTTCGATGGCCTGATAGAAGGCTTGTTTCTTCGGCTCAGGATCCGTGCATGCTTGGTGATATTTCCGCACGCGCGCCAAAAGCCCCGGAAAGCCGAGCTTCAGAATATCCACCCAATACGGCACGACATGCTCGGTATCGAGCCACAGCTCCGCCGTCCCGGAGGCGTTGTAATCGTGCATCAGCTCTCTTATATCCGGCATGGTGTCGAAAACCTCATTGTACCATTTGGAAAGAAAGGTCTTGGTGAGCGGCCGCGCCCAATTGTACAAGCCGAAAAACCAGTCGTTTTGCGAAACATCAATGCGCGCATGGTCGAGAACAAAGGCAAAGCCGCGCGCTTTGGCAAGCGCATGATCGACGCCGCGGTTTTGCTCGAACAGCTCTTCGAGAGCCGCGTGCATCTGTGCGTCGTCAAGACCGGTGGACGCGTCGTATTCGTAGCCATGGTAGTTCAGTCTGTCAAACGGATCAAAGGCTTCATCCGTGCGATGGTATTTGTTTTCAATATAATATCTGTCGTTTTCACTGATATAGCTCATCGTTGTCACCCCTTTGCAGGCATTGTACCATGAAAGAAGCGGAAATGTAAAGGCATAAAAACGAAAAACAGTGTTTTTACGAACACAAAAATATACTTGATTTTTTGGAAAATCCGGTATATAATGCAGAAAAAGAAAAACATACGGAGAAAAGCGAAATGCAGATACTAACGTTTTTGAGTCGGCTTTGCCTTACCGAAATCTGTTTTGTAAACAACTACCTTGCCCTCCCCGAAAACTATCCCATGCACAACACCGGCCGCCGCCACCATGGCTTTTTATACACGCTCCAAGGCACGGAGACCTATCGGTTTGCCGATAAAACGATTGCCGCCGTACCGCATTCGGTGTTATATATACCGAAAAACGAAGACTATACCATTGCGTTTGCCGGTGAAAAAAGCGATGTACGCACCATTGATTTTGAAATGGCTGCCGAAACCGAACCAACACGTCCCTTTCTTATCAAGCTGCCGGAAGCCAACTCGGTTGCCGGACTTTTTGCCAAAATGGAAGCGGTTTGCGAGAAACATACCGAAAAGAGTGTTTTCGGCTGCAAAGCACTGTTTTATCAGATTTTGGAGCATATGGCAGAAGCCGAAAGGCTGTTTCTGCCGTCCGAAAAGTATGCCAAAATCACTCAAGCGGTCGAAAAAATGCAGGAGAATTTTCTGAACAGCGATTTTCGGTTGGAAATGCTGTCGAAGGAGTTCGGCATCAGCTATCGGTATTTCGAGCAGCTGTTTCACCGGAAATACGGTATGTCGCCCAAGGAATATCTGCTGTCGCTGCGGCTTGAATATGCCAAAAAGCTGCTGGCCGATTCGGATATGCGTATCAAGGATATTGCCCTTATGCTCGGTTATGGCGATAGTACCCATTTCGGAAAGCTCTTTACCGCCAAAACCGGCTACACGCCGCGTGAATACCGCTCTAAAACGCACTGATATGCCGCTTGCAATGTGAAATCCGGCTGAAACTTTGCAAAACTTGCAGTGAAATTTATATAAATCGCTTGACAAATTATATTTAGCATGCTATAATAATCGCGTAAAGAAAAGAAAACCGAATCGACCGAAAGGGTGATTGGAAATATGAAAAAAACATTATACAGCTTAATGCTGTCGGACGATGTCATGCGCGAGATCGATTTGCTGGCACACCGCATGGGAACAAACCGTTCAAGCCTTGTCAACCGCATTTTGGCGGAGCACGTCAGCGTGCGCACGCCCGAACAGCAGGCAAACGACATTTTTTCGGGCATTGAACGTCTGCTTGCCGCTTCGCGTGAGCTTGTGCCGCTCTTTGCTCCCAACACCGGCCGCGTTGCCGTGCGTTCCAGCTTGGAATACAAATACCATCCGACGATTCGTTACGATGTTGAGCTTGCTTCCGGCTTTATGCCGGGCGAACCGATCGGTACGCTCTCCGTCAATTTCCGCACGCAGTCACAAGGTCTTTTAGAGCTGCTTGGCCGCTTCTTCCGCTGTTTGGAGCGCATCGAAACGCATTTTCTTCCGTCGGATATCGCCTATTCGCTTGACGGCGGACGCTTTACACGGACACTTGCCTATCCTGCCAAGCGAAACGCTGCAGGCGGAAGTGAAATGCTCGACGCCGAAGAAATCTCCAAGGCCATCACCAATTATGTCAGTCTCATTGACCGCATGATCAAGGCCTGTATCGGCGGAGCGGATGCACGGACGCTGACCGACATGTATGCCGCCGACCTTGAAAAACGAACCATTCTTTTATAATAACCGCAATCCCATGATTCCGAAAGGAGTTACACACCATGAATGCTGAAAAATTCACTCAAAAAACCATCCAAACCATCAACGACGCGCAAAATCTTGCGCATGAAAAGCAAAACCAGACGCTGATGCCGGAACACCTGTTGTATGCGCTTTTGTCGCAGGACGGCGGCCTTGTCGGGACGCTTGTTTACCGAATAGGCCAAAAAGCCGGCAACACCGACATTGTCGGTTCGCTTTTGGGCGAACTTGATGCGGCCATTAACCGTCTGCCCAAGGTCACCGGCGCAAGTGACGATCTGTATCCGTCAAGTGAGGTCTCCGCAGTGCTGCGCTTTGCCGAAAAAGCCGCAAGCGGCATGAAAGACGAATATATCTCGGTCGAGCACCTCTTCCTCGGTCTTCTGTCGGAGGGCAATTCGACCGTGAAAGACATCTGCGCCAAATACGGCATTACGAAACAAGCCTTTACCGATGAGCTTGCCAAGGTGAAAACCTCGCCGGTCACGAGCGACAATCCCGAAGACACGTATGACGTGCTTGCCAAGTACGGTACCGACCTTGTGGAACGCGCACGCGAACAAAAGCTTGATCCGGTCATCGGCCGTGATTCCGAAATCCGCAGCGTCATCCGCATTCTTTCGCGTAAAAGCAAAAACAATCCGGTGCTTATCGGTGAGCCGGGCGTCGGCAAAACGGCAATTGCCGAAGGGCTTGCCCAACGAATCGTCCGCGGCGATGTGCCGGACGGCTTGAAAGACAAAACAATTTTCTCACTCGATATGGGTTCTCTTGTTGCAGGTGCCAAGTACCGCGGCGAATTCGAAGAGCGTCTCAAAGCAGTCTTGAACGAGGTCAAAAAAGCCGAGGGCAAAATCATCCTGTTCATCGATGAGCTGCACACCATTGTCGGTGCAGGCAAAACCGAAGGCTCGATGGATGCCGGCAACCTGTTAAAACCGATGCTCGCACGCGGTGAGCTTCATTGTATCGGTGCGACCACGCTCGACGAATACCGCAAATACATTGAAAAAGACGCGGCTCTCGAACGCCGTTTCCAGCCGGTCATGGTGGACGAACCGACGGTGGAGGACACCATTTCCATCCTGCGTGGCTTGAAAGAACGCTATGAGATCTTCCACGGCGTGCGCATCCACGACAATGCGCTTGTCGCGGCGGCAACGCTTTCGCACCGCTATATCACCGACCGTTTCCTGCCGGATAAGGCCATTGACCTTGTGGATGAAGCGTGCGCCATGATCCGTACCGAAATCGATTCCATGCCGAGTGAGTTAGACGACCTCCGGCGCGATATCATGCAGCTTGAAATCGAGGAAATGTCCCTTAAAAAAGAGGATGATAAGCTCTCGAAGGAGCGGCTTGAAAAATTGACAGCCGAGCTTGCCGAAAAGAAAGAGAAATTCAATGAGATGAAAGCCCGTTGGGATTCTGAAAAGCAAGCCACCGAAAACGTCAAGACGCTCAAAGCCGACATGGAAAAAATGTCCGGCGATATCGAGAACGCAAAGCTGCGCGGCGAATACGAAAAAGCCGCAAAGCTTCAGTATTCCGAGCTTCCGGCTTTGCAGAAAAAGCTTGCCGACGCGGAAAAAGCCACCGAAGCGCAGAACCAGAATATGCTTGTGCGTTCAACCGTGACCGATGAAGAAATCGCAGAGGTTGTGGCGCGTTGGACGGGCATTCCGGTGTCAAAATTGGTTGAAGGCGAACGGGAAAAACTTCTGCATTTGGAGGACATTCTCCACAAACGGGTGATCGGTCAGAACGAAGCCGTGCGGCTTGTCAGTGAAGCCATTCAGCGTTCGCGCGCCGGTATTTCCGACCCCAACCGCCCGATCGGCAGCTTCTTATTCTTAGGTCCGACCGGCGTCGGCAAGACCGAGCTTGCCAAAACGCTTGCCGAATGCCTGTTTGACGACGAGCACAACCTTGTGCGTATCGATATGACGGAATACATGGAAAAATTCAGTGTGTCCCGTCTGATCGGAGCACCTCCCGGATATGTCGGCTACGACGAAGGCGGTCAGCTGACCGAAGCTGTCAGACGCCGTCCGTATTCGGTGGTCTTGTTTGATGAGGTCGAAAAAGCGCATCCGGATGTATTCAACATCCTTCTTCAGATTCTCGACGACGGCCGTATCACCGACAGCCAGGGCCGCACGGTGGATTTCAAAAACACCATTATCATCTTGACCTCCAACCTCGGCAGCAGCTACCTGCTCGACGGCATCACGCCGGACGGCGAAATCTCCGAGGACGCCCGGAACAAGGTCATGAGCGATCTGCGCGCTTCCTTCCGTCCGGAATTCTTGAACCGTCTCGATGAGATTATTATGTTTAAGCCCTTAACCAAGGAAAACTTAGGCGGCATCATCGATAACCTCTTGAACGGCTTACGTGCGCGTCTTGCCGACCGCAGTGCCGGCGGCTTGAAGCTTGAGGTGACCGACGCAGCCAAAGCACTCATCATCGACAACGGCTACGACCCGGTTTACGGTGCGCGTCCGTTAAAGAGATATCTGCAAAGCGCAGCCGAAACGCTGATTGCCAAGGTCATCCTTGCCGGAAACATCGACACCGGCTCGACGCTTGTGTTAGATGCAGAGGACGGCAAACTTGTCTGCAACGTCAAATAAAAAACCGCGTCTTATGCAAAGACACGGACCTCCTGTTAACACACCGGGACTTGTCACAAAACGACAAGTCCCGGTTTTTTTATTCTCTTAAGCAAAAAAAGTGTCCAAAGCAAATCAGTTCTCGTTTTTCCAGGCTTGGATAGCTTGAACGATACGCATGGCAAGCGCGTATTTTTTCTTTGGATGAATGTCGCTCGTTTCGCACACATCCCGGCTGATAACGGTGCTTACGTTTGCTTCGGTTTGCGAAATCTCCTCTTGCGCCTTTTGGATGCGGTGCCAATACACGTTATTTCTGCCGTCAAAATCGGCAATCTGCACCACCGCAAACGGCAAGGCTTCATCCTGAAACGCCGCACGCCATGAGGCGATGAGGCAAGAAAGCATTTCGCCGTATACCAAGCTTTCCTTGTCGGAGTCATTGCTTTCGCCCTGATACCATAACACCGCCGCAAGCGAAACCGGTGCGATTTGCTTCACCTGGAAATTGTATAACTGCGAATGTCCTGCGTTCCAAGGATAATGCATATCAAACCGATCCTTATCGGCAAGCTGAAACGCCGGATTTTCAAAGGCGCTTTCAGGAAGAAAGGTTTGAATATCCGCCGCGCCCTGGTAACAGCCAATTAACCCGATGGCTTTTCCGGTTTGTTTGCGTAATTCCCTGCCGACAAAATAGCCGATGCATGACCAATCCGTCACCGTTGTTTTTTGTGCTTTGACCCAGCCATCCTGCGGAAAAAAGCGTTCGCCGCTATCGACGCGTTCGGTGGAAAACAGCCGAAGCAGCGCGTCGTCTTCGCACATATCTTCGGTATAGTCTGCTTCTTTGAGCTTGAATTGCATATTGGATTGCCCGGCAAGCAGATACACATCGCCGAAATAGAGGTCATGCAGCACCTGCGTTCTGCCGTCCATGGTAACGGTCATTTCGTAAGGGCCGCCGTAATCGCACGGTGCAAGCTCCATACACCAGCACGCACCGGTCTTTTCTTCGGAATAGGTTTTACCGCAAAATTCGATTTCGAGGTTTCCGCCGCCGGTGCCGAAAATACGCACCGGTTTATTTGCCTGAAAAATCGCTCCGTCACAAAATAAAGCATTTAATCGCATGAATCATCACTCCGCATTTGATAATCGAATTTATTTTTCCGCTTGTATAACACCGGTAATATCCGCTGTTGTACAAAGGTTATGATAATAGGTTTGGTCGAGCTTATCGCTGGTGCACAGCATATAGGAACGCTTTGCGTGCGCCATCATTTTCTGCCGCACGGCGTTTTCCGGCTGTGAAATATCGGTAATTCTGCCGTCCGCGGACAAGCCGCGGCAGGAAAAAAAGCAAAAATCGGCATTGTAGCGTTCGATGAGTGCGTGCGCGTTCTCGCCGACAAACGCAAGGCACGAATGCACCACCTCGCCGCCGGTGCCGATGCAAGGGATATGGCTTTCACTGAGCTTCATGAGTGCTTTGATGCCGTTGGTGATCACAAGTAAATTCCGCTTTTCCGAAAGAAACGGAATCATGCGGTACGCGCTGGTGGAAGCGTCCAAAAACACCACGCTTTCGTCCGGCACAAGAGAGGCCGCCTTGCGGGCGATGACAATCTTTTCATCGCTTTTTTCAAGCTCTCGGATCAAAAACGGGATCATGGTATCGGAAAGCGCACTTTCGTCAAGCACCGCGCCGCCGTGTGTGCGCCGCAAGAGCTTTTGCTTTTCCAAGCTGCACAAATCCCGACGGATGGACGGCTCGCTGGCATATAAACGGTGCGCCAGATCCTTGACGGTGACCGTTTTTTCTTTCACGGCAATTTCCAAAATGCTCTTTTCCCGTTCCCGGTTCATGCAAACAAACCTCCAAGCACTCAATTATTTGAGCGTTTTGTCATTATTCGCGGCGAATCTTGACTATTTGCTCAGTTAGGTATATTATACTCTTATACGACGATTTGTCAAGAACAAAAGAGGCTTTCACCATGATTTTTGAAGCACACCGCGGCGTGTCCACAGAATTTCCCGAAAACACCCTGCCGGCCTTTGAGGCGGCTTTTGCACAAGGCTATACCTATGTCGAACTTGACCCGGCCTTTACAAGCGACGGACACTGCGTCGTTTTCCACGACCATACCGTGAACCGCACCTGCCGTGCCGCGGGCGGCACCGCGCTCGAAAAGGAAATCCGCCTTTGCGACCTTTCCTATGAGCAGACGCAGAAACTCGATGCCGGCATCGCCAAAGCCTATAAATTCCGCGGCACCAAAATTCCGTTGCTGTCCGAGGTGCTGACATGGGCAAAACAAACGGGTGTCACCGTCAAAATCGATAACCGCGTGCAGTCGTTTTCGCAAGAGCAAGCCGCTTCCCTGTTCGATACGGTCGCCGCTTCCGGTGCCTCCGTCGCCTTCACCGGGTCTGATACGGCCTATATCGCACGCGTGCTTGACCGCTTTCCCGATGCCGAAATCCATTACGACGGCATGGTGAATGAAACGACGCTAAAGGAGCTGCGTGCCTTAGTCGGGCAAAACGCGCTCACCGTCTGGCTACCGGTCAAATCGCCCGAAACCGCTTGGGTGACCGTTCCGACCGCCGATGAAGCGTTATGCAAAACCGTCAAACGCTACGCAAACCTAGGCTTATGGATTCTAAGCACATCCGAACAGCTCGAACAGGCCGAGGCCTTTCATGCGGATATCATCGAAACGGCCGGGCAAATCAAGCCGTGCGGCCATGAAGCACGCCTTTTTGACTGCCACACGCACACACATTTTTCGCACGACTCAAGCTGTGAGCCGCAGGACAGCCTTGAAAAAGCCCGTTCGTGCGGTCTTGCCGGTCTTGCTTTTACCGACCATTGCGACAACGAGTTCTGCGAAACAGAAGATGTTAAAACGCCGATCTTGCGTTCGGCGGACTGTGCGCGCACGTTAGATGCCGAAACGCCGGTCACCGTGCTTTCCGGCGTGGAAATCGGCGAAGGCGTATGGCACATTCAAAATGCCGATGAACTGATTGCGGCACGCGATTTCGATATCGTACTCGGCTCGGTACACGCCGTGCGGTACAAGGATAAGACAATGCCCTATTCCGGTATTGATTTTTCTCTGTTTTCGCAAACCGAAATTGCGGAATTTCTGTCTGTTTATTTTGCGGATATGTTGGAAATGATTCAAAAAACGGATTTCGATGTGCTGTCGCATTTGACCTGTCCGTTACGCTATATTTGCGGCAAATACGGCTTTTCGGTCGATCTTGCCGCCTATACCGCCGTCATCGACACGATTCTTTCCGAAATCATCCGCCGCGGCATCGCCTTGGAGGTCAACACCTCTTGCTTGGACTCCGGCTATGATGCACTTATGCCGAATGCGGACATCTTAAACCGCTACAGGCAGCTTGGCGGCTATCTCATCACCGTCGGCTCGGATGCGCATAGGGCGGAACGCGTTGCCCACGGCTTTGAAAAAACGCGTGAAATCCTGCGCGAGCTTGGCTTTCGGAACATCTTCCATTACCGCAAGCGCATCCCGATTCCGCAAAGCATCTTATCCTGATGCCGACTGAAAAAAATACAGGCACCTATACATATAGCACCGTCGGCTGAATATGTCACATGCTTATGATACTTTTTCGAAAAAACAACACCTTTATCCGAATATTTGCAATTTTTCGCCGCAAGTTGCCGCTTGCGGCGGCGGAAGCGGTATTGACATATTGGTTTTTTTGCCGTATAATAGAGCCTGCCGGAAGTGATTCCGGCAGGGCGAGACTTCATTCTGAGCTTGAAAGAGAGTTCTTTTTGTTTCAAGTTCTTTGGCTCCACCTTTCTTCGAAAGAAAGGTGGACGGCGGTTGTGCCATTCCCGAAAGGGGGTGGTTGTTATGCAGAAATACATAAGATTTATTATCTTTGCTATTCTCATAGCAATAGCTTTTACATTAAAAGTAAAATAACCGCCCCAAGCATCACTTTGTAGCGGTTATTTTTAACTGATATATCGTGGCGCAACCGTTTGAGGTCTTGCCCTTACACTTATATTATATGCTTTTTCCATGAAAAGTCAATACCTTTTGAGAAAGTTTTCGCCGTGAGTTTTTACTTACGGCGCTATTTTTTTGAAAAGACAGGAGGAAAAGAACATGGTAAGCTGCTTCAAAGGCAAATTCCGTTTGACAAGTCCGAGCGGTGACCGGGTGTTAAACGGAGTCAAAGGCTATCACCACGGCATTGACCTTGTCGGGCTTGACGACACGACGGTATACAGCATTGTGGACGGCAAGGTTCGCACCGGTTCAGACAACAGTGCCGGGAACGCGGTATCATGAGAAGTTGAATAAGAAGTAAAAGTAAAAGAAAAGCACCGAGCAGAAATACTCTGTTCGGTGCTTTTCTCATTGGAGCCAACAATTCAAAACGAAACAGCCCCGTATCATAAACAAAGTGTTCGCTTGGCTCCCCTTTGGTGCACCTTCAGGGACTCGAACCCCGGACCAACCGGTTATGAGCCGGTAGCTCTGACCAACTGAGCTAAAGGTGCTTATTCCGCTGTCATTTTGTCAACAGAATAAGTATAGCACAGTTCCTTTGATTTGTCAATAAAAATATTTTTTCTTTTTTGCCGCATCGGTCAAAAGAGCTTACCGTCTGCCGCGGCGGTGTCTTTTGCGCATGACAACTGCCGACAGTGCAAAATAGATTCCAAACAACACAATCGCCGCTATCACAAACACGCGAAACCATTCGCCGAGCACCACGCGCTTGGCTCTGTCTAAAAAATACAGCACATTGCTTTTATCGATGCTTTGGCTGGCAACCAGCTTTACGGTGCCGAGGACGGTTTCGCCCTTATACTTCACGACTACTTCGCCGAATGCTTCGCCTTCTTTGACGGGAGCGATGGCAAAATCCTCGCTCACACGCGGCTCGGTAGAGATATCTGCGGCAAAATTCAGCTCCTTCGGCAGCAATGCCTTCAATTCCTCTGCCGGCAGCAGGGTAACATAATCCGTATCCACCGCCAAATGCACCGGAAGCTCCGAAATCAGCGTCTTGGGCGACAAAACGGTCGTATATGCAAAATGGTTCAGGCACATGGAGAGTAATGCCGCCGCATCGGTACACGCCCGGTTGGACTCCTCGTCGGCATAGGCGTTCATAATCACGCAAATATAGGTCAAACCCGACTCGTCGACAGCACTCGTGACAATGCATTCCCCGGCTTCGGGTGTATTACCGAGCGACATTCCCTTAGCCGCGGAATAATAGTATTTATCCGAACGCACACGCGAAATAAGCAGATTGCGGTTTAACAACACGCGCTGACGCGAGGTCTGCGGTGTCGGCGGAACAATGTAACGCGTGGTGCAGCTCATTTCATAAAGCGGATTGATATAGTAAAAATACCGGGCAATGACGGCAATATCCCTTGCCGTTGTCACCATAGACGTGTCATGGATGCCGGTCGGGTTGACAAACTTCGTGGATACCGCACCGATGGCAGCCGCCTTCTCATTCATCATTTGACAAAAGCTTTCGATACTGCCGCCGACATATTCCGCAAGCACATTGGCCGCATCGTTGGCACCCGTCACCAACAAACCGTATAACAGCTGCTCCGCCGTGAACGTTTCGCCCTCTTTAATGGCCATATTCGTACCTCGTGCGGCACGAACAGCCGAGCCGGAGGCGGTGATCGAAACAGAAAGCTCCGGAATGTTTTCATACGCTACAATCGCGGTCATAAGCTTAACGGTGGAAGCCGGATAGACAACGTCGTTCGGATTTTTTTGGTACATCACACTGCCGGTTTCAACATTATACACATAAGCACTGTACCCATTGACCTCCGGGACATCGGCAATGCCGGCATATTCGACAAACGATTTTCCGTCATATAAGCGTTCGGGAAAAGCTTCTTCTGCCGTACAGAGCAAACAGAACAGCGCACAAAGGCAAAGAAAGACCCCCGCTTTCATTTTCTTCACAGCTGACCCTCCTCATCCCGTAAAAGCTCCGGATGCGCTTGAAAATAGGCTCTTGTTTGTTCGATATTTTTCAAAACATTTGCCTGCAATTCGTCCAAAGACGCAAATTTCTTTTCCGGGCGCAGCATTTTGCAGAACGAGACGGTAATGTCGCGGCCGTACAAATTTTCTTTGAAATCGAGAATATGCGTTTCGAAAACCACCGGCGGATGGGAAAGCCCTTGCGACACAGTTGGGCGCACACCGACATTGACCACGCCCGGACGGCTCTTTCCGTCTACGCGGCAAAGGCACGCATACACACCGAATTTCGGCACGGCTTTGCCGCTGTATTCCAACTGATTGACCGTCGGAAAACCGAGCTTTCGCCCAAGCTCTGCGCCGTGCACCACCTTGGTGCGGATGAAATAGGCATATCCGAGAAAGCGGCACGCTTTTTCCATATCGCCGTCGGCAATCAAACGGCGCACCTCGGTGGAGGAAACACAAACACTGTCAAGCACAACGCTCGGCACGATCTCGACCTTGCAGCCGTATGCACCCAAAAGGCGGCGCAGGGAATCACTTCCGGCCGCCGCATTTTTTCCGAACGTAAAGTTTTCGCCGCACACAACAGCGCTTGGTGCAAAGCGTTTTGCCAAATACGCGCAAAATTCTTCGGGCGTAAAATTCTTCACCGCTTCAAAGTCGTCCGCACAGACAAAATCGATGCCCAGTGCCGCAAACAATTCGTTTTTTTCGGCATCGGTGGTCAAAAGCGAAAAATCCTTCGCTCCGAGCATTTTTTTTGTGTTGATGCGAAAGGTATACACGCCTGCCCTTCCGCCGATATCCGCCGCAAGGCGCACAGTCGTTTCAAGCAGCTTCCGGTGTCCCAAGTGGACGCCGTCAAAATCGCCGAGTGCCAACACGTTGGGTTCGGATAAGCCCTCGCCGGTTCGAATCATATCCATAGTTCCTCACAAATCGCGCCGCTTTGGGGCGCGAGCTCTCACAAAAACAGAATTAAACCGTACGCCACAAACGCCAAAATCAGTGCCGGTGAAAACAGCACACGCCAGAATTTATGAAACGTATAACCGGTCTCGGCCGTCAGCCGAAACGGCTTGGAACGGAAAATCACAAGGTTTTCGCTTTCCGCCGGTGCTTGAGCGGCTCGGTCATTTTCCGTTTTTTGCGTGTCGTTTTGCATGACAAGCACCGATACCGCCTTTTTGGTGCACACAATTTCCAAGCTTTTCAGATAAAACAACAAAAACACGAACACGGCTAATACCAGCACAACCAGCACAAAATAGCCGCCGGCACGTTCCGACGCGATAAACGAAAGCTGTGCCGAAAAGGTAAGCGACACAAACCGAAACACGGCATGAACAAGCATTCCCGGAACGATCGAACCGCAGACGTGCCTTAAAATGCCTGATAGCACACCGACCGTCAAATATACGGGAAAACCGGCAAAATCAAAGTGGATGAGCGCATACGCAAGCGCCGAAGCCGTAATCCCGGCAAAGCCGCCTGCCGCCTCCGAAAGCGACGTCTGCAATACGCCGCGGAAAAAGATTTCTTCACATACGACCGGAACGAGGACATATAAAAGCAAATGAATCCAAAAATCGTTTTGGAACGAAAGCCGCACCGGCTCACGCACGGCAAGGCCTGAAAAAAAACAGGCAAGCGAAAACTTTTCAGCCGCCACAGCCGCAATCATCAAAGCTAAACTCAAAAACAGAAAGGTCGCATACACTGGCGAAAACCGATGTATGTGCAGACCGGCAAAGCCCGTTTTCTGCACGGCAAACACATAAATCACGGACGGAACAAGGAAAAGTGCACACGGGAAAAATGCATACAAAAGTGCGTGCCGGCGTTCGGAAAGGCTTTGAAAAATCCCTTGACGGTACAAAACAAAAACGACGGCAGCCAACGCAAAGCATATTGCAAATAGCGCATACACCTTTATAAAGCCGACCGCATAGACCTTGGAATCGGTTTCATCGGCTCTTTTTTTTGCCGGACGGAAGGCATAGATCCGCTGTTTTTTAGGCTTCTCTTCGTTTTTTTCGGGTTCCGGCGAAGGATTTTCGTCTTCGCCGACATACGCGGGATTGACATCCAATTCGTCAAAGCTCACGCGTTTTTTACGGGCAGACACGTTTGTTTATCCCCTTTTCGGTCACAATAAAATCAACGGGTTTATCGGTGCGTTTTTCGATCGGAAGCGCGTCGCGGCAAACGCATGCCTCATAGGCAAGTCCCATCGAAACGCCGGTGAAGTTCGCCAAAAAACGATCGTAATAGCCTTTTCCGTAGCCGATCCGATAGCCGTAGACATCAAAACAAATGCCCGGCACCAAGCAGAGATCCGGCTTTTGCGAACTCGGCACATACGCCTTTTCCGCACGTTCCTCCGGCTCCAAAACACCGAACGCGCCCTTCTGCAATTCTTCAAGGCTTCCGACGGCAAAAAAGCGCAGGAGGCCTCCCGGATAGCTTTTCGGCAGATACAGCTCACGGCCGCAGGCAAGCACTTTGCGGCAGAATTCCGTCGTTTCGACCTCGCCCGCAAGCGACGCATACGCAAGGATTTTTCCGGAATACCGAACGCTCATGCTGTCAAGAAGCGCTTCTTCGATACACGCGTCAAAGCGCGCTTTGTCCTCCGGCAGCAAGCTTTCCCGGACGGCTTTATACGCCTGCCGCACACGTTTCTTTTCGGCGCGTTTTTCCGAAACGCATCGGCTGCTATCGCGCACAGATGGACTCCTTCACATTTAACGCCGCAGCCTTGCTTTTCAATGTCTCAATGATGGCAAACGCGAATTCCTCCGACGCACCTGCCGCTTTCGCCGTGATAAACAATCCGTCGCAGACCACCGCGCTGTCGGCGCAAACGACTGCACCGGCCTTTTCCAGTTCCTCGAGCATATCCGGATAGCACACGCATTTTTTGCCTTTCAAAAGGCCTGCTTTCGCCAAAATCGTCGGAGCGGCACAGATGGCGGATATCCGAATGCCCTTGGCATACGCTTCGTGAATAAGCTGCATGGCGTGCGCACTTTCCGAGATGCCTTTCACGCCGCCGAGACCTCCCGGCAGAATGAGCATATCGGCGTTGTCGAGCGTTACGTCTTCGAGCGGCATATCCGCCTGCACGCCGATTCTCTTTGAGCCGACGACAAGCATTTTTCCGATGCCGCACGTTTTGACATCAATGCCGGCACGGCGCAGATAATCCACCTGTGTCAACGCTTCGATCTCCTCAAAGCCATCGGCAAGAAATACATAGACCATAAAACAACCTCCCATTCGGACGGCGAAAGGTTTCGCCTGTCAGAGCATCAATGTTGCGTTAAATTTTTCTTCCATGGCAACCGGCTTATACGACAGCTTCGACTGCCGCAAGCCCTCGTCGCCGACATCATCCTCGCGGTTGACATACCGATACGCGCTGCCGCTGTGGAGCAAAAACTCCGAGCAGACCGTCGGATACACGCCGACCGTATCATAATCGCCCTTTTCCGTGTGAACATCAAGCGTGTCCGCGCCGTCGTAATTGTCCGACGCAAGCGTATAGGCGCGCAGCTCGCCGCCGACAAAGATAAGACCGCCCACTAAATCCAATTTTTCGAAATGATCGAGCAGCTTGGTCGTGGCAATGTGTTCATTGGAAAACTCAAAATCGGCATACGCGCGGTTGGCGGCATACCATTTTTCGTTGAACGCCTTGCAGAGCGGCACATCGTCCGGCGTCATCACGCGGTATTCGTAAGAATCGCCGTATAACGCCAAAAAGCGGTTTTTATGGTTCTTTTTGGCGTGCAAAGCCTTGCCGGAAAAAGAGGCCAGCTTTTCCCTCTCGTACAGATAGTCCGCGCCATCGCGGTTTTCTTCGAGGGTGACCTCCGGACGAAGCTCTCTCAGCTTTTCGGCGAAATCCTTCGGCAGGCAGACAAAATTCAAGGTTTCCCTGCCGCGTTTTTTTTCGTATTCCGTCAACACGGCAAGCGCATTTTCAAAATTTGAAAGAGAAGTGACGGGACACAGAAAATAGTCCTCGTCCTCATGCCGCATTCGAAAATACATGCTTCCTCCGCCGCTTGCCCATTTGGTCTGATACATGGCCGTCCATGCGTAAATGTTGGCATAGGCATATTCGCAGCTTTTGGTGAGAAAGGCACTCTTCTTGACATGAGTGCGGTAGGAAAGCCGGTCAAGCGTTTCGACCGAGGAAAAGGACAGCATGATTTATTCGGATTCCTTTCGTTTTTCATTTATTCTTTCCGAAACATACGCAAAAATTTCATCGCCGATATCGTCGATCGGGCGCATGACGCCGTTTCGGGTGCAGGCAATCGTGTGCCAATTCTTGGAGGCAGCCGCAAAGCGCGCCGCTTGGTAACATTTCACAAGATAGTCTTTATTTGCCTCGTGAATGTCGGTAAAATGGGTTTTATCGGTTTCGGCACGTTTCTTCATCAGTTCAAGCGACACCTCCGGCGGCACATCCAAAAAAATCGTGTCGTCGGGCACCGGCAGCGCAAGCTTGCCGAACTCGAAGTCGTACAGCCAATCGAGAAACGCCACTCTTTCGGACGCATCCGAAATTTTGGCAAGCTGATGAATGGCATTCGAGGTGGTATAGCGGTCAAGAAGGACGACGCTGTCCGCCCGGTCAAGCTCTTTTTTCCAATCCGTGCGGTAGGAAAAATACCGATCGACGGCAAAAAGCACCGACGCCGCATAAGCACTCGTATCGGCCGGATCGCTGCCGAGCTTGCCGGCAAGATAGTCCTCAGCCGGTTTGCAGGCATTGCTTCCGTAATTGGGAAAGCGGTGTTCGTAAACCGGTATGCCGTTTGCCTTTAATTTTCGGCAAAGCAGGTCGCTCTGTGTGGATTTTCCTGAAGCGTCAGGCGCTTCGATGGTGAGTAAGTATCCCATGAAAGGATTCTCTCTTTCCTATTGATGTTGCTGCACGGCGGCAGTTTCATGCATGGTGCTTGCGTTTTCCGGCACAGCCGCAGGCATTTTCGGAAACAGCATCCGAAAAAGGCTCTCGGCAAACAGTTCATGCATTTCCGGTGTCGGATGATTGATACGGTTGATAAGAAGCATGGTCGTATCTTCGGTTTCGGAAAGCTTTTTCCATTCTGCATAGCAGTCGCAGACCGGAACACCCATTGTTTCCGCTAAGCGGACAGCGGCTTGCATATACAGATCCATGCGGCCCTCGGTCTGATACCCGGCGGTAACAGCCGCATAGGCAAGATGCTCTTTTGGCGTATCGGGTGCGACATAGGTATTGAGCATGTTCGGCGTCATAAAGACGGTGTCCGCGCCGCTTGCAAGACATTTCTCAAAAATTGTCCGCAATGCGGAAAGATACCGCTCTAACGGGTCGTTCACGTCGTTTAAGCCGAAGCAGACGATGATCAGATCCGGCAGGTGCGTCAGCACTTGACTTTCGATGCGTCCGACCGAGCCTGAAGCCGTAATCCCGCCGATTCCGGCATTGATGACATTGACCGGCACGTAATTACGCACGTCAAGAATTTTCTTTCGCAGCCGGTTCCAGTACACCGTTTCATAGTTGATCTCGCCGTTTAACGCGCCGTGCGTGACACTGTCGCCGAACGCGACAATCGTGATCGGGCCATACTGCTCCAACCCTTTTTGATCCAGCAGAATTTTATCTTTAATATGCATGGTTTTCACGCTTCTTCCCGGTGTCCGTCTTAAAGATTAGCAAATTTTTCCCGTATTTGCACCGCTTTGCCGCAGCTCATGCCGCCCTCGGCGCATTTGCCGCGCACACAGGCAGGACCGGCGTTTTTGAAAAGCACCGGCGAAACGCCTTTGACAAGCCGTAACATTTCGGTTGCTAATGCCCGGATTTCCCATTGGGCGCGTTCACAGCACCGAAGCGCAAAAAAGTTATAGAGCGAACGCACATTCATGGTCATGACGATTTTGGTGTCGCAGGCATTGGAAAGCACATAGCGCGCATCCTCGTTTGCCATTTTCTTGGCGGCTTTTTGCGCGTCCTTTGGCTCTTTTCCTGCCTCCGTCAGTTCTTTTTCATGCGATGCAGCAAGAATTTCACCGAGCTTTTTATAGGTTTCGCGATCCTGCTCCATGGCTTCGACAAACAGCTTTTTGGCTTCGGGAATGGCTTCGATGGCAGGAGGAATGATATAATCAAAGTTGTCCTTGGCCACATAACGCTGGCTTTGGACGCTGAAAGACGCGATGCGGTGTCGGGTGATCTGCGCAAGCAGGGAACGCGAAACGCCCTCGATGGCAAACGTAAACGACACGTGCTCCACCGGGCTTTCATGACCCAGGGTCATGAGCATTTCGATGAAGCTTTCCGTCTTTTCCGGCGTCATTTTTTCCATGATATCATCCACGCCCACGGCTGAATAGCAAAGCTTGGCAGCCGCCGCGATAACGCGTTCGGGATTGGGCGTATGTTCAAGAAGTTCGACTTTCATATCACATCAGTCCCGGAACATTGAGTCCGGCTGTCACCTTATTCATTTCTTCGGAATTGAGCTTGTCCACCGTCTTGACAGCCTCGTTGACAGCGGCAATGATCAGGTCCTGCAGCGTTTCGATATCGTCCGGATCGACCACATCCTCCGACAGCTCAAGCGATACAAGCTCGCGGTTGCCGCGGATCTTCACCTTAACGGCACCGCCGCCGGCCGAAACCTCATGCTCTTTTTCATCAAGCTCGGCCTGCAATTTTTCCATATCCTCCTGCATTTTCTGTGCCTGACGGATCATGGCCTGCATATTTTGCGGGCCGCCGCCCATTCCCTTCGGAAGTCTTGCTTTCATTATAGAATCATACCTTTCTTTGCTATGCCGATTTTCGGCGAATCATAGTTAAATGTATTATACCACAGGTCAGCCTTGATTTCAAGATATATTTCAAGATATATTTCAAAAAAGATATTTGGCGTGTGTTGATTGAGATTGTGGTGATTCTATTTTAACAGAACTCGATCACTTTTTCTATCTTTTTCTTGCTTTCGGTCTCACTTCTATTGTAACACTACAAAAAAGCCGCTCACGGCGGCGGAAGCGGTATTGACATATTGGATGATTTGATGTATAATAGGCCCCGCCGGAAGTAATTCCGGCAGGGCAAGTCTGAAAACAGTGTAACAACTGGGCGGTTATGCCATCATCTCCGCGAAAGGAGGTGATAGCTTATGGAATATGTATACATAATGATGTATCTGCTGGCACTTATTGTGCTGGCATTAGCCATAAAAAAATAACGCCCACTCCGCTAAAATGAGACGTTATTTTTAACTCTGTTTTGGCGCAACCGTTTGAGGTCTTGCCCTTACACTTATATTATATGCTTTTTTCCCGAAAAGTCAATACCTTTTGAGAAAGTTTTTCGCCGTGAGTTTTTGCTTGCGGCGCTATTTTCGGCTTATGAAAAACACCGGGCAGAAATCAATCTGTTCGGTGTTTTTTGTTTGTCCAAATACTGTCTTAAAAAAGATAAAAGTGTTCGGATTATTCTTCATTGGTGACCCCTGGGAGAATCGAACTCCCGTTTTCGCCGTGAGAGGGCGATGTCTTAGCCGCTTGACCAAGGGGCCGTTCCGTTTACCTATATAATATACCACAAAGCGAGCCGTTTGTCAACCTTTTTTTGATAAAAACTGCATTTTGTCGGATTTTTTCGGCTTGTAAAAAGCAGAGAACCGGCTTTTTCGGCGGCTCCCTGCCCTCTCGTGCGGTTACAAGCTGTCGGCAAACGCGGTGGCAAGCGCGTCGCAACGCTCATTTAACGGTGTGCCGTTATGGCCTTTGACCCAGATAAACGTCACCGTATGTTTTTTCAACAGCTCCAACAGCTGTTCCCAAAGCTCAACATTCAATGCCGGTTTCCCATCGGATTTTTTCCAGTTCCGCTTTTTCCATCCATAGACCCAGCCTTGATTGAGCGCGTCGGTCAAATACTTGGAATCGGAATACAACTCGACCTCGCACGGTTCTTTTAAGGCCGCCAAAGCTTCGATGGCCGCCGTAAGCTCCATTTTGTTGTTGGTGGTATGAGCATCGCCGCCCGAAAGCTCTTTTTGCTTATCGCCGTACACAAGCACCGCGCCCCAGCCGCCTTTGCCGGGATTGCCGCGGCAGGCGCCATCGGTATAAATCGTCACTTTTTTCATTCGTTCTCCGCTTTCCGGTCGTCGGTTTCGGCGGCAACGCGCGTATACTGCACGCCGCCCAAGGTCAAGACATCGTCTTTGACGCTGTACTCTAATTCCACGGTGCTTGACGGGTCGTCCTCCACATAAATTTCCACGTTGGAACCCTTGATGCGATAGCGGTTTTCGGTATCCTGTGAAGAGACCGAAAGGTTGAGCAAGGAATGATCGACAAATCTTCCGTCTGCGGTAAACTCGACGACCTGTTCCGAACCGTATAATTCACACGACCACAGGCCGACCACGCTTTCTTTGGCACCGCACGCGCAAAGAAGCCCGATGACAAGCCCCAAGGCGCTTGCCAACACAAGATTTTTTTTCATAACATACACTCTTTTCGTTATTTTGCTTT
This sequence comes from uncultured Eubacteriales bacterium, assembly GCA_934444645.1. Taxonomy (GTDB): domain Bacteria; phylum Bacillota; class Clostridia; order Oscillospirales; family CAG-382; genus UMGS882. Next base: position 80,639 of record CAKSCV010000008.1, read on the forward strand.
ATCCGATATTTTTCGTCACTTCGGCACTTCTCGGACGCAGCGTCCGAAAACCGCTCCACAAATACACTTTGACCGTTTTGGCAGAGGTCATATTATCAAACCGGATGCTGTACGAACCGGTCGAGGACACCTCCGGCATTCCAAGCGTTAAGAAACGGCCGTCCGTGTCGTACAAAGCAGCGATCAGTGTTGTTCCGGCTGGCAGAGCCTGTCCGGTGCTGCCGGTTACCGTAACTGTCCCGGACGTGTCTGCCGAAGCATAATCCACCGAAAGCGATTTTTGCGTATTTTTGGTAATCACCACATTATCCACATAAAACTCCAACGCTCTTTCGTCAACGGGATTGGCATAGATCCATAACAAATCCATGGTACGGATAAACGAATACTGCGGCACGGTAAAGGTGCGCTCGGTATGCCGCCACTGTCCGGAATTGGAATACGATGCGGGGCTCGTTGGGTTTTGCACATGGTCATAGTTATTGCGTTCATTGGGATACTGCTTGGGATCATCATAGCGCGGATCGACGTGGATATACGTTTCTTTTTGCGTCTCAGTGTCTCCTCCGGCAAGAGAACCTGCCATGACATCAAAGCTTACCGTATAGCTTGCGCCGGGTTCATAGACGATATCGTACACAAAGTGGGTATACGTACCGGCCGAGGTCGGCACGACACGGAAAACATGGTTTGAAGCATCCGTCGGATCCGGCACAATCGTCACTTCCGCATTATCCGAATAAAACGGGCATTCGCCATCCTCGGCATCCGCCGCAAGGCCGGTAAAGGAAACCGCTTCATCCGGTTTCTTGCCGGACGGGATTAAGCGGATATACTTGATATACCCTTCGCTGTCTGTCGCATTGAACGGGTCGATACGGATCTCGGTAATGGTATCCTTCCACAACAGGCAATCGGTCATCCGAAGCCGATAGGTCTTGAACGCGCCGTTCGTGCTTTTGGATTCGTACAAGAGACGTACCGATTTGCTTTCTGTCCACGTGCTGTCGTTTTCGGTGATAAAGAAGCATTGGAGATATTCCGTACCGGAACGCTTGCTGTTAAAGGACAGGCAGACCTCCACTTCGGAATACGCCGTGGAATTGATGGCAATTTTCCCGGAGTTCATCCGCGTATCGTTGTCGGTCGCCTTGACATACAGGCTGTCGCCGGTATTGTAGTAGGTCGCGTTCATCGTCCAACCCAGCGTATGGCCGTGTGTGAAATCCCACTCATTTTCCGGACGGGTAAACAAATACGAGTTATCCTCATAATTCTGCGTATAAATGTAGAAATAGTTGTTCTCCATATGGCAGTCGAAGCCTAAGGCTTCGCAGAACGACGGCATATATAACATCGGCAGCCCATCCACCGTGAACACCTCGCACGGCAAACTGACCGTTCCGAGTTGGGTAACAGCTTTGTCGCTGCCGACGGTATAAGCAATGCTCCTGCCGTCGTCACCGTAGAATGTGAGTGTTTTGGAGGCATAGTCCCACTCAAAGTGCAGATTTAAGATATACCCTTCGGCAATCGACGGATCAAACGGATAATAGATGTTGCCGTCCCGAATCACCGGCAGCACCGCAGACGTCAATTCCTTTCCGTCGGAAAACAGCTTGCTTGCGCCAAGCCCTTCGAGCGAGCAAACCGAGAAGCGCACGCCGGTATGATCTGCCGGGAAAATACGGATTTTATCGAGAATTCCCTTATCGGAGCCTGTTTCAAGGATATAGGTTTTCATGCCGCCGGCCGTCGCCGTAAAGGTGAGCTTGCGCTTGTTGTCATAGCCGCGGTTTACCGTTGTCGTGTAATACACGTTTACCTCGGTATCCTCCGAAACGCTCATGGTGATGCGCAAGGCGTTCAACGGTTCAAAATTCAAGCCGACGGTATCGCGTGATTCGATATACGTCATATACGAAGCACTTCCCGAAGAAGCAATACCCGAAATGCCGCCGTCATACGACACGCCGGTTGCTCCGGAAACCGTATACAAAAGCGGATTGTCAAACGAGACCGTCTGCAACGCAAGCAGCGTTTCTTCGGGATTGTTCTTTTCACGGTCAAGGCGGCGCAAAAGTCTTACGTGCTGCGGATAGTTTTTGGTGATGCGCGAAAGCTGGTTTTCGGTCGGGATGACGTCGTTATGCACGGCATCATCATCGGTAAACACCTTGCGGATGGTGTCGAGATAGCCGAAGCCATTCAACTTTTCCGCCGGCATGATATAGGTGCCCTCTCCGTATTCGTTCCAGGTCGAGAGCATCATAAACCGCTTTTGCCAATCCTTTTTCGGATAGGTCTCAAAATAGGTATCACGCACCCACATAAGGCCGCGTTCATAATCGGAAACCGACATGTTCGGATAGCGTTTGCCGTGCCACGGCAGGCTGTTGAAGCCGGTGCTGATGGTCGGCACGGTATAGGTTGCACCGACGGCCGCGCACGAGGTGATCCGTCCGATGGAATATTCCACGTCATAGCCGGAGGTGCCCCAGTTATACGCATAGCAGCCGTCAAGACCCGCATCGGCAAGCGATTTGGAGTCCCAGGCATTGCTGGCAAGGATGATCAAATCGTCGAAGCCAAGCTTTTTGACCTCGTTTCGCAGATAGTCAAGCTCAGCCTTGCAGGCGGCGTTCGAGCCCATATCGTTGATAAAATGATTGATGCCGAACACCAACAGCACCGGCTTGTTGTCAATGACCATATAGCGGTCGTCCTTGAAGTAGTTTTCGATCCAGAACGGCACGAAATACGAGCGGAACGCATTGCTGTTTTCGGGATGTGCGCCGTTGGCAGCCTCCCAGATAATGCAGTATTTCATCTTGTCGCTGTAACGCGCGTTCATGAAGCCGTCGTGCAGATGGATGGAATTGCGGGTGGTTTTGAGCGGCGCGTTGCGGTTATCGGCATACCAGCAGAACGCCTGGAAATCCACGCCATGCTCGGTCAAAAACTTGATTTCCCAATCGGCGGTTTCGGCAGAGCCTTCGTCGTAATAACCGAGCACCGGCCGCACCTCATCATACGGCGTGACGCACGACCACCCATGGTTGGAGGTATACGCCCACAGCGAGCAGACATTCATGCCGACGATGTTGTTTTTCGAATCGTTCGGGATCACCGGTTCGGGAACATAATCTGCCTCATCCACCATGGCGGCAAGGCGGATATCGTCAAAGCGGAAGCCGCTCTGAAAGCCGGTAAAGCAAATGCCGTCCACGCCGTCGGTCACCATCTTTAACGGTACCTCAGCCATCTTTCTGCCGTTGAGCTTGATAAGGGCACGGCTTTTGTCAAAATCGATTTCCGCGCGAACCCGATACCAAAAGTTGTCAAGCATGGAAGCATACACCGTTTGGTCGTTGCAGCGAAATTCCCCGTTTTGCATACTGAAGGAAAGCACAGCCGTTTGTCCTGTCGACAGATCGACAAGGTTTCTCGAACCGGCACCGGAAAGAAAGCAGAAATCGAAGGCCTGCTTGCCGCTTGTACGGGAAAAGCTTTTTTTCATAAACATGCCGCCTGCGGCATAGCCGACCGTGTTCTGCACGTAGGCATTCGCCGGGTTGCTCGATTCCCAACCGTAGGGAATCTGCTTAGCCGAACCGGTATAATAGGTAAAATCGTCATGGAGCGTGTAGTTTGCCACCAGTTTTAAGCCGCTCGGAACAAGGGTCAAGGTATCCTCGGGCGTGGTGGTAAAAGCGAAGCGCCGGATATTATCCGACAAAAGCTCGCTGTCGCCGCAATCGGTATCGGCAATGACGGTGTTTGCCCGACCGGTTTCAAAATCGAGCGTAACAAGAACATGAATGCGTGCCGCGGTATCCTGCGGCGTAAAAATTTTGCGGCGTCCGTTCGTTTCCGAAAGATAAAACGCACCGTCGTCGGTTTCGAGCTGATAGGTAACATTGCCGTCCGCATCGGTAAGTATCAGCTTCAGCCCGTCAAAGCCTTCGCGGAATACAAGCGAGGTCTCAAGCGTTGCAACGCCCTCCTCCATCAGATTCAAGTCGCGGTAAAGAGAGCTTCCGCGCAGCGTGCTTGTATCTTTTAACGTATCGTAGCCGCCGTGAATGGTGGTGCGCAGCAAGCCGCCGCGGTTGTCAAGCGTCCAACCGGCTTGGATGCCTTCGTGCGAACCGGCATAGGTCGAATTGTAGCTTAACGTATACGGCTCATAGGCGGCAGAGGCTGCCGCAGCGCTCATGGCGGCAAGAAGTGCGGCAAGGACGGTTCCGCACAGCATTTTGAATCGTTTTGGTATATTCATGGCAAGCTTCCTTTCCGATGCTGTATGCCTGTATAACCTCCGGCATACATGAATGCTTTATTATAGCATAAAGTTGTTTCTTTTGCATGAATTTCTTTGTGCGAAACGCACATTTGTAAACTCCGACAAAAAAAGCGCAAAAACTTGTGCAATATGCAAAACCACTAAAAAAACAGCCGCGACAGGTTGGTTTCCTGCCGCGGCACTGTTATGAGATCGTTTTGGCATTTTCCCGCTTGGGACGTTTGCGCAAGCTCTTGCGCAATAACAACAGCAAAAACGCAAGGAGCACGCCGGTAAGCGCACCGGCACTGTCCAAGCAGACATCCGAAAGCTGTGCGCCGCGTCCCGGCACAAACAGCTGATGAAATTCGTCGCAGACCGCGCAGAAGATGCAAAACAGCCAAGCCGACGCATAAACGCGGATGTGCGGTCTTCCGTAATACGAACGGAGGGTGCATACCGCCAAAAAGCCTAAACCGCAAAACATGAAGAAATGCGCCGTTTTGCGGACAAAGGATTTGAAAAACACGGGAGCAATGCCGAACCAATCCCGGTTGGGAACCGGGTCATACGTATCGCTGTTGGAGCTGTTCGCAAATGTCTGGGCGGCGTCCGACTCATCGGCTTTGCCGGATGCGTCCGGCAGTGCGGACTCCTCCGTATGCTCGCCCGGCTCGAGAAAATTCAAGATCAATCGGGTAAACGCATCGCTGAAGACGGTCGATTTGGTGGCATCCTGCGCCGAAAGAAGAAAAATCAGAACCAGCCACAAGGCCGTCAACAGGGCAAAAAATCTTGTTCTTCGTTCTGCCGTGCGCACTTTTGTCACCTCTCCTTCGCTGCTTTTTCCGTTTTTGCACGTTTACCGAACCGCAAGGCCCTTTGTTTCGATTACATCCACAACTTTTTTGGCAAGTGCCTCGCAAAGGTTCTCGCCCATGGCCTCCACCATCACGCGCACTACCGGCTCCGTGCCGCTCTTGCGCAAAAGGATGCGGCCGTTGTCGCCAAGCTGCTCCTTGGCAAACGCAAGGGCATTTTGCACATCCGGGTCGTTCACCACGGCGTCCTTATCCTCCACGCGCACGTTTTTCACAAGCTGCGGATAGCGCGTAAAGCCCTCGCAGAGCTTGGAAGCCGGAAGCTTGCTTTCGATGAAGACCTCCATAATTTTAAGTGCCGTGATAAGGCCATCGCCGGTGGTGGCATATTTCGAGAAGATGATATGCCCGGATTCCTCGCCGCCGAGGCACAAGCCCTTGTTCTGCATGGCTTCGTAGACATATTTATCGCCCACATCGGTCTTGACATAGGAAATGCCTTTTTCGTCAAGTGCCTTGAAAAGACCTAAGTTGGACATGACCGTCGCGGCGATGGTGTTCTCGGCAAGCTCGCCCTTTTGCTTCATATGGCAGCCGCACAGGTACAGAATATGGTCGCCGGTCAGCACGTTTCCGTTTTCATCGACGGCAAGGCAGCGGTCGGCGTCGCCGTCAAAAGCAAAGCCGATGTCAAGGCTCTCGCGCTTGACAAGCTCGCAAAGCCCCTCGATGTGCGTTGAGCCGCAGTTGTTGTTGATGTTGAAGCCGGTCGGCGTGTTGTTGATAACAAAGGTATGTGCGCCGAGCGCATCAAAAATGCTTTTGGCAAGCATCCAGGTGCTGCCGTTGGAGCAGTCAAGCCCGACCCGAAGGCCTTTATAGGAATATTTTGCAAGCGAGATGATGTAGCCGGTATAGCGGTTGCGGCCGACAGCATAATCAACCGTGCAGCCGATGTTTTCGCCGGTAGCAAACGGAATCTCGCCGATAATGCCGTCGAGGTATGCCTCGATATCGGCAATGATGGATTCGCTCATCTTTTCGCCGCGGCTGTTGATAAGCTTAATGCCGTTGTCGTTATAGGGGTTGTGGCTGGCAGAAATCATGATGCCGCAGTCGAAATCCTCGGTACGCACGACATACGAAACCGAAGGCGTGGTGGTAACGTGCAGCAAATAGGCGTCCGCGCCGCTTGCCACAAGACCGGCAACAAGTGCATATTCGAACATATAGCTCGAACGTCTGGTATCCTTGCCGATAACGATCTTACACTTATGTTCCTTGCCGTAGTACCAGCCGAGATACCGGCCGACCTTATAGGCATGTTCGACATTCAAGGTAATGTTGGCTTCTCCGCGGAAGCCGTCTGTACCGAAATATTTTCCCATATCCATTCTCCATTATTTACGTTCATTCATATTGTACGCAAGAAGCCTTTCAGGTATTCCTGCGGAAGAAGCCGCATAAAGCGCGGCTCCTTCGGCTGTTTTTCACTCGACCGTGACCGATTTTGCAAGGTTGCGCGGTTTATCCACGTCGCAGCCAAGCATACGCGCGGTGTAATAGGCGATAAGCTGCGAGAGGGTTGCCGTCGGCAAGGGCATGAACAGCTCGTCAAGCGTCGGCACGCGCAGAATATCGTCCGCGATGTTTTCCGGAACAACGGCGTTTTCATCGCATAAGAGTATCACTCTTGCGCCGCGCGCGCGTACTTCTTTAATGTTGCTTAACATTTTCTCGTAAAGCCCTGCATAATTTGCAAGCGCAAACACCGGCGTTCCGTCGGTGACAAGCGAAATGGTGCCGTGCTTGAGTTCTCCTGCCGCATAGGCCTCGCAGTGAATATACGAAATCTCCTTTAATTTGAGTGCCGATTCCATGCTGAGCGCATAGTCCGCACCGCGTCCGATAAAGAAAATATCGTTGTTCTCCTTATATTTCTTTGCAATTGCCGCGCACGCCTTTTCACTGTCGAGCGCCTTTTGAATCATCTTGGGTGCCGTGTCGAGAAGCTCCGCCGTATATGCCTTGGTTTTCTGCCCGTCAAGCTTGCCGCAGGCATAAGCAAGCCGCAGTGCAAACAGATACATCACGGCAAGCTGGACGGTATACGCCTTAGTGCTTGCCACGGCGATTTCCGGACCTGCCCAGGTGTAGATGACACTGTCTGCCTCTCTTGCAATCGAAGAACCGGCGACATTGACAATGGCAAGCGTATATACGCCGCGCTCCTTGGCAAGGCGCAGAGCCGCAAGCGTATCTGCCGTTTCGCCTGACTGGGAAACGATAATCACAAGGTCATTTTTTCCGAGGATCGGGTCTTTATACCGGAACTCCGACGCGATTTCCACATTTACCGGCACACGTGCCAGCTTTTCGACGGCATATTTTCCGATAAGACCGGCGTGCATAGCTGTTCCGCAGGCAACAACATGGATGTTTTCGAAGGACGCGAGGCGTTGGTCGGTCAGCTCCGGAATACCGAAATCCGGCATCCCGTTTTTGACGCGCGGACGAACCGTTTTGATAAGCGCATCCGGCTCCTCATGGATCTCCTTCATCATGAAATGCTCATAGCCGCCCTTTTCAGCCGCTTCAACATTCCAATCCGCCGTTTCGAGCTTTTTCTCGACCGTTTTTCCGTCGCGTGAGAGAACTGTCACGGCTTTTGCCGTGATAACAGCCACTTCGCCCTCATCGATACGAAAATAACGATTGGTATACTTCAGAACAGCCGGGATATCCGACGCAATGAAATTGCCGTTATCGGATACTGCGACAATCAAGGGATTATCCTTGCGCGTGGCATAGATTGTATCCGGATGCCCCGCAAAAACAGCCCCGATGGCATAAGAACCGCTGAGATGTGCGATAGCCTTCTGCATGGCAGCTGTCGGGTCGCTTGTCTCGACAAAGTAATAATCAATGAGCTTTGCTGCGATTTCCGTATCGGTCTCCGACACGAAATCATAGCTTTTTCCGACAAGAAAATCCTTGATTTCATGATAGTTCTCGATGATGCCGTTATGCACGATATACACGCGCGGCGTACCGTGCGGATGCGCGTTGACATCGCTCGGCTCACCGTGAGTCGCCCAGCGCGTATGGCCGATGCCGCAATGCCCTTCGAGTTTGTCAGCAAGATGGTTTAGCTTGTCGCGAAGGAGCGCGAGACGCCCTTTGGATTTGACGACCTTCAAGGTATTATTCGTGTCAAAAACCGCAATACCTGCCGAGTCATAGCCGCGGTATTCGAGAGATTCGAGTCCTTCCAAAAGTCTGGGGACGGCGTTTGCGCCGCCCGTATAGCCGATAATTCCACACATAATAAATAGTCTCCGTTTCACAAAATTTGCTTTTGTTCCGGTGGGACAAAGCCGGAATTGTCAGCTGAAAATTGAATTGTTAAGGTTCAGTTTCTCCGTGAATCCATTTTTGTACGGTTTTTCTTTCAAAAAACGCTTTGTATGGATTCTTTCGACAGGAGACTGCCGAAGAAATATCCGCCGAAAATTTCGATAATTTCTTTCCTCGTCGCCGCACAGAAAAAATTCCGTTGCCTGTGCGGTCTGGCGCTAAAACAGGGTTCGGCAAAGGGCTTCCCTTGCTGCTTGCCAAGAGCCGGCAAGACTGTCTTTTCATTACAATGCAAATACGACTGCCGCGAAACAGCGGTCGCTTTGCGGTTCCGCTTTTCCGTGTCCCGTATTCATTATATTCGTTTTTTGGATACAATGTTTCGGCAAAGCGTGCCGTTTCAAAGCCTTACAGCTTAACGACAATGCTCTTTTCCGATTTGTAGATACGGTTTTCCGGAACATAGCCGCGAACACGTGAGAGCGGATACACCGTGCAGTTTTTGCCGAGCACCGTACCCGGGCACAAAACGCTGTTGCAGCCGACCTCGGTTCCGTCGCCGACCATGGCACCGAATTTTTTTAAGCCGGTCTCCACTTTTCCGTCGGTTGTTTTGACCGATACGGGCGTTTTATCGCTCTTGACGTTGGACGTGATAGCGCCGGCGCCGAGATGGGATTTATAGCCGAGAACCGAATCGCCCACATAGTTGTAGTGCGGAATCTGAACGTTGTCAAAGACAATGCTGTTTTTGACCTCGGTGGAATTACCGACCACACAGTTGTTTCCCACAAGCACGCTTCCGCGGATAAAGGCACAATGTCTGACCTCGGTGTTTTCGCCGATAATGCAGGGTGCGCCGATATAGGCACTCGGGAAAACGGTCGCGCTTTTGGCGATCCAAACGTTCTCGCTCACCATATCGTACTTTTCCGGGTCAAGCGTTTTGCCGAGCTCAAGAATGAACGCTTTGATTTCACCGAGAATTTCCCACGGATATTCGCTTTTTTCGAGAAGCGGGCGCGCCAGCGTATGAGACAAATCGTACAGTTGCTTTGTTTTCACAGAACCTCCTCCTTTCCGAAAAATTGAAAAAACGGCAATGCATCAAGCTAAAGCAAGACACATTACCGTTTGATTATAACACAAACACGTGCGTATTTCAAGAGCTTTCCGCCGAATTTTCCATAACCGTCAAAAGTCCGGGCCTTTTTCATGTCTCCGATAGAGAAAACGCACAAAAAGCGAGGCCGGTTCGGTGCAAAACACGTTTATTCGTTTTCTTCGAACTCAATATTGCCATCGTCGTCCATCGAACGGATCACAGCGAGCGATTTGAGGTTAACGCCCATTTCGCGCAGCTTTTCACCGCCCTTTTGGAAGCCTTTTTCGATGACGATCCCCATGCCTGCCACATTGGCACCGGCCTGTTTTACGATATCGATAAGGCCGAAAGCCGCTTTGCCGTTGGCGAGAAAATCATCGATGATGAGAACATTTTCCTCGGGATGCAGAAATTTCACCGAAACCATGACATCATAGGTTTTGCCGTGTGTAAACGAGTGCACCGGTGCGGAAAAGACACTTCCCTCGATATTTTTGGATTTTGCCTTTTTGGCAAACACCACCGGCACGTCAAAATACTGGGCGGTCACACAGGCAAGGCCGATGCCCGACGCTTCAATGGTCAAAATCTTATCCACCTTAACATCCGAGAACAGGCGTTTGAATTCCTTACCGATTTCATTGTACAAGGCAATGTCGATCTGATGATTCAAAAAGCTGTCCACCTTTAACACGCCGCCGGGCGCGACATGACCGTCTTTTCGTATTCTGTCTTCCAAGAGTTTCATAGATAAATTCAACCTTTCCGGTTTGTGAAGATAGTAGTATTATACTATGCCATGAAGCAAAATGCAAGAGATTTTTACAAAAAACGACCTTCATTTTGCAAAAAAACGGGTTTCCTTCGGTTTTATCCGCCGAAATCGTCCAAAACGGCTGCCGGAAGAAGTGCGCTCGAACGTGCAAAAGGTTGCCGGTGGCAAATTTTGTGCGTCGGATACCGCCGAAAGGATGCCGCCGAAGGCGGCGGAAGGATTTAATTGGATTGCACGAAGTTGCCTGCTATGTGCGCTGCTTCGAGGTTTGCAAAACCTCGAAGCTTCCTTAAAAAGGTTTTAATTGTTAAGGTGCGAAGCTGCCATTGCGGCGAGCTGAATCGAGGTTTGCAGAACCTCGATGCTCCCTTACAAAGGTTTTAATTGTTGCGGTGCGAAGCTGCGGCTGCGGTATGCTGATTCGAGGTTTGCAAAACCTCGAAACTCCCTGCAAAGGGGACGTTTTTACGTTCTTTTTGCGTCGTGCAAAAAGAACCAAAAAGCACGCCAGAGGTTTGCGAACCTCTGGACTCCGGGGACGATTCAAAGCTCTGCCGGAAGTAATTTTGCAAAAATTTCCGGCGGCACGTGTCGAAACCGGTTTTGCCCACAAAACGCCGGCGTAAAGGCTTTGAATCGGTGCGAAAGGGTTACCGTAGTGCAAACGCAAGACTGATGTTTTTCGAAAAAGAGAAGGTGTACTGCAAGCTCACAGTAGCAAGCGATATTCAAAAAGGGTTGCTGCTCGTTAGCTTTTGTGCGGTGGGAAGTTGTTGCCGCGGTGCGCTGAGAAATAGTTTTTCTTTATCAGTAAGCTTTGCATGAGCCCAAAAACGCCATTATCGCGAATCGAAAATTATTTTCATTACCAGAAAGCTTTACGAACTTCACTCAAAGCCGCTTTTTTACGCACAAAAACTTCTTTTGCACGTGCCTTTCTTCGCTATCCGTAAAAATTTCCCATTTTCACAAACCAAAAGTTTTTCTTTTGCAGAAAGCTTTACAAACTGCACTTAAAAGCATTTCTTTTTCATAAATCAAAAGCTTTCCTTTTGCACAAATCCTTCCTTAATTGCTATCCAAAGCTACTCTTTTCCACCCTCCGCTTCCCATTCCCGCCACCCTTAACCTACTGTTTGCAAAGAATGCGGCTGTTCTTTTGATGTTCGCTCTAATTTTGTGCTGTAAAGCCGGAGCCTCGCACCGATTCAAATCATTGCCGGCGATATCCGGAAAACTATTGTTTTCTGCGTTGCCGGTTACCTGATGAATGCCGGACATTTTCAGCAAAAATCTCGTATCGACCGGCGATTTGAATCGAGGTCGCAGGACGGAGTCGTCTCCTTGAAACATGGTCGCCTTGCTCACGTCCGTTCGCAATTCTCCCTGTTTCGGCGGTCTCCGACGCACAAAAACTTGCCACCGGCAACTTTTTGTGCGTCCGAGCATGCTTTTTGGTTACTTTTTGCACGACGCAAAAAGTGACAACTCGTTCCCTTTCCGGGAAGCTCCGAGGTTTTTCAAACCTCGGAACAACACACACAAACAACAACCTCGCACAAAACAAATTAAATCCTTTGACAAAGGGAGCTTCGAGGTTCTGCAAACCTCGAAGCAGCGCACAAAACAACAAATCCATACAATCCAATTAAATGCGCTCTTTTCTTTCACGAAACTGCTTGGGCGACACACCGAAATAATGCTTGAACATTTTTGTAAACTGCAGCGGATCTTCATAGCCGACCGAGTTTGCCACAAAATGGATCGGCATATCCGCATCCTCCAAAAAAGCACGCGCATGGGTCATCCGCGTTGTAACCAAATAGTGCTTGGGAGACACGTGCTCGTATTCCGAGAAAATGTTGCGCAAATACGCTCGGTTCAGGTGCAGCTTGTCCGCAAGCGCCTGCATATTGAAATCGGTGCGGTAATAGTTGTTTTCGATCAGCCGCTTTGCCTCGCTTACGTGCTTGCGCCGCGCGGAAGCATACACGCCGGAAGAGCCTTTGCGGTGCGAATCCTCCGCAAAAAGGCCGATAAGCTCATAAAACAGTGCCGTGCGTGCATAGGTGATATCATATGTATACGTCACACGCGCACGCCGCTCATAGGCTTCGGCGATCATGTCAAAGTACGGTTTTGCCATATCAAATGAAAAAGTATACCGCTCATCAAAAGCAATCAGATGTTCTAATGTCTCCAAGATTTCCTTGTCGTAAAAATTGATCCAAGCGTATTCCCACGGATCATCCGGATCCGGATAATAGTGCACCAATGTCCCATAGCGTGCCAAAAAGCCCTGCCCTGCTGATAATATGGCGCCATTAAACGTGCCTTTTCCCTTGCGGATGAAATGGAGCATATGACTGGGCGCATAACAGTTGTGCGGCGGCTTATCCGGTGAACATATCTCATACGCGCATTGAACCAAAATCGGTCGTTTCATGCTTTATCCTCCTATCCGGTGGTCGATAGTACGATTATACCATAAATATGTGCGTTTTGTCTATTGTAATTTTGTAAAAAACTTTATAAAATGTATATAAAGCACAAAATACAAAAAAGGAAAGGATGAAACGCATGAAAAAGCTGCTATCCGTATTTCTTTCCGCCTGTCTCGCCTTACAGGGACTGTCGCTTGGCGCATGGGCGCTCGATGCCTTTGAAGGTGTGGAAACAGCCGAAGAAATACCGTTCGTCACCCAAGAGACGGCCAGATCCTCTTTATCCGAGGTGATTTTCACCGACAAAGAATGGACGGGTGAAGGTGAGACCAGCAAAATCTTCGCCATCAACCGCGAACAAGCGCGCGTGGACAGCATTCCTTACGCGTCCTTAGAAACGGCCATCACCGGAGCGGTCGACTACAACAAGTCGCTCTCGCCCTACTATCAAAAGCTTTCCGGCAAAAACTGGAAATTTGCGCTGCGCGACAACAACACCCTCTTTACGTCGGGCGACTCAGCCATAAGCGATTTCTATAAGCCGGATTACGATGTTTCCGGCTGGCATGAAATCAAAGTGCCGTCAGTATGGCAATTGCAGACCGACAAAAACGGCAAGCGTTACGACGACATCCGTTACACCAACACCACCATTCCCTGGAGCAACGATGCCACCGGAAACAGCTCTGCCGTCGCGCCGCTTGCGCCGACCGTCTACAATCCCGTCGGCGCTTACCGCACGACCTTCACACTGCCGGAGAATTGGTCGGATAAGCGCGTTTACATCAATTTCGAGGGTGTCGGCAGCGCCATGTATCTTTGGGTCAACGGCAAAGCAGTCGGCTATGCGGAGGATATGTTCACGGCAAAGGAATTTGACTTGACCGGCTACGTAAAGACCGGCGAAAACGTGCTTGCCGTCAAGGTGCTCCGCTGGAGCGACGGCTCATGGCTCGAAAACCAAGACTATTTCCGCTTATCCGGCATTATCCGCGACGTATATGTATACTGCACGGAGGATATCCGGTTACGCGATTTTTCGCTTTCGACCGACTTTGATTCCACCTATACCGACGCGGTTTTGAAGGCGGAAGCGTATGTGCACAACTACACTGCATCGGATACAGCCGGTTACAGCGTAAAGGTTCGCTTATTTGACAAGAACGGCGCCGAGATCGCGCTTGCCGGAAACATTTCCGAAGCCGGCACGATCGCTGCGGGCGGCGAAAACAAAATCACATTCCGCATTCCGGTTTCCGCTCCCGAAATCTGGACAGCCGAAACGCCGAACCTGTACACGGCTGTTTTCGAGCTTTCTGACGGTGAAAACACTGTTACCTATGACAGCTATCAGGTCGGTTTCCGCAAGATCACTTACCGCAAGCTGTCCGACGGGAGCTATGGCACACACGCAGACTGTGAAGCGGATACCGGCGCGTGGAGCTATGACAATGTGCGCCTTAACGGGAGCTCTTTATATTTCAAAGGCGTCAACCGCCATGATTTCAGCCCGGAAAGCGGCTATGCAGTCGATTATGCGACCATGGAAAAGGACGTACAGCTCATGAAGGCGCACAACATCAACGCTCTTCGTATGTCCCACTATCCGAACAATCCGTATATGTATTACTTATGCGACAAATACGGCATCTACGTCATGGACGAAGCCAACCAAGAGGCCAGCGGCATTTACGACAAGCCGGAAATCACGGCGTATTTTGAAGGCTCGGTCGTCGACCGTGTGGACAGTATGCTGTACCGTGACCGCAATCATGCGTGTGTGGTGGTTTGGTCCTACGGCAACGAATCGGGGCTTGGCAAGAGCACGGACAGCGTGCTTGTTAAGATGGGAAACTATATTCATACGCTCGACGACACGCGTCCGGTGCAATATGAACCGTTTGATTCAGACCATTCCGCGCACAAAATGACCGCTGCCGACGGCACCGAGGTTCAAATGTACGAAGAAGCCGGCGGCGTGGACATGAAAAGCAGTATGTACCGGACAATCGATTACATGGAGGAATACGGCAAAAGCGGCAAGACCATGCCGTACATCCAATGCGAATACGACCACGCCATGGGCAACTCGCTCGGCTCGTTCGGCGACTATTGGGATGTTATCCGCAGCTATGACAACCTCCAAGGCGGCTTTATCTGGGATTTCATTGACCAAGGCGTATGGACAGCCTCGGCAGACGGTACAAGATATCTCGGCTACGGCGGCGATTTCGGCGACAGTCCGAACGACGGAAATTTCTGTGCCAACGGAATCGTTTCGGCCGACCGAACGGTACAGCCGGAAATTTACGAGGTCGAACGCGTTCATCAGAATCTTCGGTTTGAAGCAGTCAACCTTGCAAACGGCGGTATCCGCCTTATCAACGAAAACATCGCGCTTTCCACCGATGCGTATACCTTGACGTGGGAAATCCGCGAAAACAACACGGTCGTGCAGAGCGGCACGTTTTCGCCGTCGGTTGCGCCCGGCAAGAGCAAAACGATAACGCTTCCTTACGCCTATCCGACGGACAAGGACGGCGCGGAATATTTCTTAAATATTCACGCTGTGCGCAAGCTCGGCACCATTGCCGGTGAAGAAACGAGCGAAAACTGCCGTGCACAATTTGAGCTTCCGACTGACGGAAGCCGCTTTGCCGGAAAAGCCGCAAGCGAAATTGAGGAGCTTTCCTACACAGAGGATTCGTCTGCATTAACAGTCAACGGAAACGGCTTTTCGGTCGTCATTGATAAAGCCACCGGCAGAATCTCCTCCTACACCGTAAACGGCACAAAGCTGCTCGACTCCCCCATCAGTCCGAATTTCTTCAAAAATTATATTGACAACAACATTCACGGCATGAGCACGGTTTATCGGATTCTCGACCGCAATGCGGTTCTTGCTTCTTCCTTCACCTGCACGCCGGTTGCCGAAGACGGCAAGATCAAGCTGTTGAAGATCGAAGCCAAAAATGATTTCTTAACGACCTCCTCATACCTGACGACCGATTATTATATTCTCGGTACAGGCGAAATCAAGCTTGCATACCGCTTTACCGCCGGCACGGCCGATGTGCCGAAGATCGGCTCGATCATGACGTTAAACAAGAATCTCGACACTCTCTCGTATTTCGGCAAAGGACCGCACGAGAATTACAATGATCGCTCCCGCGGCGCAGATGTCGGCTATTATACGGCAAACGTAGACGATTTGTTTGAGAACTACATCCGTCCGCAGGACTGCGGCAACCGCATGGATGTGCGGTTTGCAACGCTTACCGGCGAAAATTCGGACATCGGTCTCATGTTCGTCGGCGAAGGCAGCCGGCTTCAGGTCAGCGCATCGCACTACCTGCCCGAAGACACACATCTTGCTCATCATTTATATCAATGCACCAAATCCGAAAACACGATTTTGAACATTGATTATTTGGTCACCGGCGTGGGAAGCGCCTCCTGCGGCCCGAAGGCACTTCCAAAGTATCAGATTCAGCCAGGCACATATGCCTGGAGCTACAGCATTCGTCCGTTTGACGCATTGTTAACCGAAGAGGAAATCTTCCGGCTTGCAGCCACCGATCTGTCAAGCCTTGTCCCCAACAACACGGCAAATCTCGAAAATGTTTACCGCAAGGCAACGCTTTTGGCTGACAACGAAAAGACATATACACAAAGCTCTTTCTTCGCTTTTGAAGAAAGCTACACCACCGCCGGCAAAATACTCGCCGACAGCGGCAACTATTCGCAAAAAGCCGTCGATCTCTGCACCGAAGCTCTTTCTGCCGCCAGCGCAGCCTTGAAGCCCATTACCGTCACCAATCGGAAAAAGCTCTCAAGCGACGTGACGTTCGGCGAAGGCGGCACCTGGAACAAGCCGGGCGAAGAATCGTATATATACGCCTTTGACGGCGATCATGAAACCAATTTCGTCAATTTCGGCAACAGTTCCGGCGGCGTCGGCTACGGCGCACTCGACCTCGGCGAAACCGGTGCAGCCGTTGTGACAAGCGTTCGTTATCTGCCGATCTATTGCAGCCATGTTCCCGTTATCAACAACCGCATTATCGGCACGGCCTTCCAAGGCTCGAACGACAAGAAAACCTGGATGACCTTCGCTTCCATCTCCGCCGGAGCCGTACAGGGCGAAAACCAAACGTTAAACGCCGAGGTTCCCGGCGCATGGGTTGAACTGGACGTCACCGACCCGACCGCCTATCGGTATGTGCGCTTCTTATCGCCGTCCGATTCCTACGGCTCACTGTATGAAGTCGAATTTTACACAAGCGAGACGTTAGACTCGTCTCTGACAGAAGAAAAATTAACACAAACCGAAGCTTTTGCCGCAACACTTTCCGACACAGCCGTCAAGCAAAAGCTCACCGAGGCGACCTCCTTTGTCCGCACCGCGCTTCAAACCGGCGTTTCACAGCTTGAAGCCAACGCACTTTACTCCTATCTGTGCGCGGCACTCGAAAACGCCGAAAACGGCAAAACGACTCTTGTGACCGGCGCATTGCAGACGCTGCTCATCAAAGCCGGTCTCAAAAATGAAGAACAATACGCCTCCAAAGGCTTTGTAGACCTGCGCTTGTCCGAACAAGCGGCTGAAAAGCTTCTCGCCTCGGCTAACGCTTCGCAGGAGGACATCAATGCCGCTCTGCTTTCACTGTCCGCGACTATCGGAAAGCTGAAATCCAACGCCGAAAAGCTGACCGGAACCGTATTCGGCAACGGCGGCGAATGGCAGCCCGGTCACGATTACACCAAATTCTTTGACGGCGACACCACCACCTACGTTGATTTCGCTTCTCCGGGAAGCGGCACGGGCGGCATCGACATCGGCGAGGGCAACCGCGTATCACTTGCCTATATCCGCTATTATCCGCGCTATGCCGAAGACGGCGGTGCACTGTTAACCCGTATCAAAGGCGAGGTCTTTCAAGCGTCGGTGGACGGTGAGCATTATACAACCGTCGCCATGATCGAAAAGGACGCAACGCCTGAATGGATCACCTTAGATGTCTCCGCCACCGAAAGCTTCCGCTTTTTCCGCATCAACTGCCCCCAAAACAGCTACGGCAGTCTGTGTGAAATCGAATTTTACGCCCATATCCCGGATACTTCGTATCTCGAAGAGTGCGTTTCACGCGCCGAAGCCGTCACGGACAATGCAGCCTTGCGAACGTTCGTTTTAAGCGCCAAATCCATGCTTGCTTCTCCGCGTAAGCATTCACAAAAGGATTTCAATGACAAGGTTTTTGAATACTTCTCGTTAACCACGCTTTCCGAAGGCCGCAAGGCTCTTGAAACGGCTATGGAAGCCTTTGAAAACGCCGACGAAGAAGCATTCACCTCGCAAAGCTATCTTGACGCCTATGCGGCAAAGTGCCGTGCTGCCGCACTTTATGCCGATCCGGCTGCCTCCGAAGATGCGCTCTTTGCCGCAGCGAACGAATTAAATGCCGCCGTTTCGGCACTTGTTGCATTGGTCATAAAGCTTGACAAGGCACCCGGCACCGACTATTTCGGTCAAGGCGGCACCTGGGGCAGCTCGGCAGAATGCTTTGACAAGCAGTTCGACGGCGACATCAGCACCTACACCGACTATGCCGGCACCATGGACGGGATCGGCGGCTTTGATATCGGCGAAGGTGCTTCCAGCATTCCGTCAAAGGTTCGCTATTATCTGCGAAGCGGCGTCGGTTCCCGTTACAACGGCACAAAACTGGAGGCTTCAGCCGACAAGCAAACCTGGACGACGCTGTACACGATTCTATGGAATGAAGAATCCGGAAAATGGCTGGAGCAGACAATACAAACCGATGCGTCTTACCGCTATTTCCGCGTATACAGCCCGAAAGATTCCTTCGGCAGCATCTGCGAAGTCGAATTCTACGGAACCGGCAAGGACAAATCGCTTCTTCGCACCACACTTGCCGAGGCAAAGGCCGTTGCCGGCTCCGGTGTTTACTACGAAGCACTTCAATCGGAAATTGCAAATGCCGAAGGGCTCGTTTCCTCCCCTGCCGCACGTATGCACGACATCAACCGCTCTATCCTTGCGCTTCGCGAAAGCATCGCTAAGCTTTCTGCCGGCGACGCATATACAAACGCTCTCGCAAAAGCGGAAAAGGTGGACGAGGACCTATACACCGCCGAAAGCTACTTTGCCTTCAAGGCAGCCCGCGACGCCGCGCTTGCAGCAGCAACGGCCGACCAAATGACCGCGACGGCAGCGGCTTTGGAAGAAAAAATCGCTTCTCTCCTTCCGTTATCCACGCTTTCGCCGATCAAGCTTGACAAGGCACCCGGCACCGAGTATTTCGGCGAGGGCGGCACATGGAATCAGCCCGACGTGCAATGCTACGACAAGCTGTTCGACGGGGATCTTGCGACCTTTATCGATTTTGCTTCACCCGGAAGCGGTTCGGGCGGTTTTGATGCCGGAAACGCCGTCGCGCTCTCCCATATTCGCTATTATCCGCGCTACGGCAGCGGCATGAACGACCGCATCAAGAACACGCTGTTCCAAGGCTCAAACGACAAAGAAACCTGGACGACGCTTGCGACCATCACCCAATCGGCCAAGGAAAACACATGGTTCGAGCTGCCGGTAAGCGACACGGGCAAGTACCGCTATTTGCGCGTTTTGTGTCCGACAAACTCCTTCGGTTCGCTCTGCGAAGCGGAATTTTATGGCTACGGCTCAGATCTGTCGCTTCTGAAGCGCGCCATTGCCGACGCAAAGGCAAAGCTTGCCGAAAGCGACTCTGCGGCACTTGCCGAAGCGGTGGAAGCGGCGGAAGCGTTAACCGTCACGTCCCGTCAAAGCGAGATCAACAAGGCTTATACGGAAATCCTTCGGTTAAGCACCGCCCTCGACCGAGTAACGGTTTCCTTTGTCTGCGACCTTGCCGTGACCGGAAACATCGATTCCTACACCGTCAAAGCCGGTGAAACGGTCTATCTGCCCGAAAATCCCTACACCGGCATTCCGGAGGGCTTTGCGTTTGAAGGCTGGACGGACGGCAAGAAGCTTTATAAGGAATATGAAGCTCTCGCAGCCGGTCACGCAGACCTTGTTTTCAAAGCTGTATGGCGCACGGACGCTGCTGTAGCCTTCTCGGAAGAAACAGTGCGCTATGTGGACGGCTATGCCACCCTCACCTTTGACAAGCCCATCGGGAAAGAATGCCTTACGGCGGCTAACTTCGGCACCGGTCTTTCGTATGTCGGCTATGGGGAAAACACAAACACCGTGCGTGTCTACATCGACTATAAATCCGTCAAGCTCGGCAAAGCCTTCACCGTATCAGTCAAGAACCTCTCCGATTATGCGCACGGCTATGTTTACGACTGCACCGGCCAACGCACCTACACGCTCGAAAGCACGCCGACCTATACGCCCGGCGGAAATCATATTCCGAACGGTTCGTTTGACTTGCCGTATGCCACCGACTATTTTGACGGACAAATCACGCCGCGCGACGGCGACGGCTATATGCTGTTTGTTCCGCGTTCGGAGGTCGGCTGGAACTATGTTCGCTGGAACGTCAATTTTGAAAGCGGCAAACGCTACTATCTCGAATACGACGCCAAAGCCGGCAAAGATGCCGACGGCAACGCTCTTGCCGCCGCTACCGTCAACTGCGCAGCCAACGTCGGCGGCGACCGGATGCTCACCGGCACGATTGTATCCTCTTCCGCATGGAGTCACGTCGAATATCTGATTCCGGCGGAGTTAAACATGACCGAATGGTTCGGCATTTACTCCAATCCGGAAGGCGGCAAATCGATTTCCTACTTCTTGGATAATGTATCGGTAAAGGAAGCCTTTACGGCAGCCTTTACCGCGCCGGACGGCGAAACCGTCACGGAGACCTACACGCTCCCTGCCGGAAAAGAACGCGTCATGCCGACGCTTGCGGACGGTTACGTTTGGTCGGACGGCACTGCCGTCTATCTGCCCGGCGAAAGCTATGTAACACCTGCCAAAGCCGTTTCCTACACGGCCGTTTCGGTATCGCCTGTTCTTTCGGAAAAGCTTTCCATGCGCACAAACGGTCAAACGGGTATCCGCTTCAAAGCGTCGGTTTCGGCAAGAACACGCTTCTATTGCGACGAATATGGCTTGCTTGTCACGCGCAGCACCCTGCTTTCCGCCGCAAACCTTGCCGACGAAGCCTTCACAAGGGAGGCTGCTGTCAACATGGTCGTCGGCAAAGCCTATCAAAAAGGCGGTATCGACTATGTGTCCGGTATGACCGCTGACGGTGATTACGAATTCACCGCCGCCATTGTCGGTATTCCGTTTACAAAAGAGGCCTGCACCGAGAAAATCGTCGTTCGCCCGTATGTTCTCATCGGTCAAACCGCTTTTTACGGAAATGTGCGAAAAGCTTCGCTTGCCGATGCGGCAAATGCCGTCAAGAATCATCCCGATTACACCGGAAACGATTATGTCGA
Source organism: uncultured Eubacteriales bacterium (assembly GCA_934444645.1). GTDB lineage: Bacteria > Bacillota > Clostridia > Oscillospirales > CAG-382 > UMGS882. The sequence goes on from CAKSCV010000008.1 coordinate 101,892, forward strand.
AAAGGTTCTTGAGCTTTGCAAGTAACGCAGAAATCTTCATTTAGAATCCGATAAACAACAAAACTGACATCTCACAAAGAGGTGTCAGTTTTTTTGCTATCCGTCCATTGCACCGTATCGCCGTGCGCGTCCTTGACATACCACGTTTTTTCCTCCGTCGCGTTTTCCGCATACAGCAAACCTGCGCCGCGGACGTACTTGGCATTGGCTCCATCGGCAGTTGTTTCGGCTACTTATATCGACCGGCAGGGTTCACCGATTTTTCATGTCGATGAACTCTGCCATGCGAAAAGCCGAAAGACCGGCCGTATTATTCTAACGACGCAAGCACTTCATCCGTTTCCGTTGTTTCATCAAATGCGCCCAGGGCTGTAAGCACATCCATTAGGGCTTGTTGAAGATGTTTGGAGTGCACGGTTTTCGTACTTTCCGAACCATAGATTTCAACGCCGTTTTTGGTCAAATAAACGCGGTTATGGATATACCCATCGTAAAAAAAGGATTGCCGTCCCATTTGAATTTTATCGGATGTTTTCTCAGGCTGGTCTTCAACGAATATCGTAATGCTTATGCTATTATTTTTTATATTGTCTGGATGGGAGAAGCCTTCCCAACTCGAATCAAAATAAGCAAATTTTCCATCCATACGGCTTCCGTCAAAGAAGCTATAATTTTGTTTCAGGCTATTTTCAACAGCAGCCGTGTTAATTTTCTTGAACGCCGACTTGGAAATATCCGCTCCGATAATCAGAGGATTTATAAGCAGCATATACAGCGCAACAATGCATATGGCTTTCCATATCCATTGCCTGTGATCCAATATTTTTTGATAGAATGATTCTTTCATTACTTTACTCCTCTTCTTCCATCACATAGTGCGTGCCGCTTGTGGAATCGATCAATCGCCAACTCTCGCATACGCCCGATGTGCAGACAAACGAGTCAATTTGTATATTTGTGCATTGAATTGTGATATCGCCAAAACAGTTCATATGAACGCTTTCAACAAGTTCTGTATTTTCTTTTAAGTAGGAACAAAGGTATGCACATTTGCTTTCAAAAGAATTTGCAGAATCATTTTCACGCAGTGATATCATATCCCTAGAGGAAAGCAAGACATCCAGCTTCCTTGTTATTCTCCACGGACATTGAATGTGCAGGGCATATTCTCCAACACATTTTTGCTTTCCTCGATAATCCGTCACCATAATATCTTGACCAAAGGAAATCCACAGCATATTTGCCGCATGGCCAAGTTTCGATAGCCTTTTATTTGTTAACAAGTTCAAACATTCACTGCTCGGTTTACTCATTTCACATATTTACCTCCGTGTTGAGCGATTTCAGCCGCCGTTTTGAAAGCCGATTGCGACAGAGTTTCTCGCTTTAGAAAAAAGTCGAAAAACTCTGTCTTGTGGCAACGCCGTATTACGCTATCGTGATTCTTTTGCGCTGTAATGAGTGAACAGCTTCGCTTTTCACCTTACAAGTCGCAATTTGAATCTCTGTTTTATCAGTACAATCCAACCGATCTAAGCTTAACCTTTCCAACAAAAGCTCAATACTTTTTGTGCCTTAGCATACGGTCAATAGCAAGAATCATATCTTCATCCGAAAGACCTGTGTTAGCGCGATGATCTCCATTAAAAGGCATTGTTTTGTCAAGTTCATACAACGTATCGAAATCCAAATGATCGTTATTTTTACCGACTGCAATCAACATACGCAAATCTTTTCCCGGTTCTCCCAAAATAAGGCTTTGGGTTTGAAAGCAGCGTTTTTGACATCTTGACGCGATATGCTCGCTCACGATTTCCATAATATCATCTTGATTCAGTTTAAAGTATCTAATTTTACTCATTTCTTACCATCCTTGTGCTATTAGTTTATAAGCCTTTTCTAAAGCCTTCTCTATTTGGGCATTGTCCTTAAGAGAATTAGGAATTGTTTTTCCACAGTCATCCAAAAATGCTTGTGCTTTCTCATTATACATGTATTTATGTCCATTGATTTCCAAATGTATATTGTTTTGTTGTGGACCTTTTTCTAGATCCATGGAAACATTATACCCTTTGATTTTGACATTTCCAAATTCATCGTATGCGTAGTATGCAGTACGTTATTATCACAATAAGTATACTCTGTTATCAAGGAGTTGTCAATAACTATATAAATCTTATCTTCTGCATCGTACCTTTATATTATACACCAAAAAAAGCTCAATAGAGCATGGTGGCACAATTCACACAATTTACGGCACAATTTACACAAAATAACAAGACCTCCGCATAAGCATAAAACAACAGCACACCGCAGTTGCGGCGTGCTGCTTCCGCTTTAATCCGTTATCATCAATTAAAAACCACACTTAAGGCAGACGGCACTTCAAATTCCGTTCCGGTATAGGTCAATGATCCGTCCTCATTTCTGTCAAACAGCGTAATTGTGCCGCCCTCATTGGCACAGATGAGCGATTTCCCATCCGGTGAAATTGCAAAATCCCGCGGCCGCTTGCCGTGAACCGGCGTATTGTCTAAATAAGTAAGCTTCGCGCCTTCTACGGCAAAACGCGTGATCGAATCGTGTCCGCGTGTCGAAACATACAGCTGATCACCGCAAAGGCGAATCGCTGCCGCCGTCGTAAGGCCGTCATAGCCAAAGGGGAGCATAGCATACGAAGCAAGCCGTGTCAAAATGCCGTCGGCATATGCATACACCGTCACGGTGTTGGCAAGCTCGTTCACACAATAAGCATACGCGCCGTCCTCCGAAAAGAGAAGGTGACGCGGTCCGGAGCCGGGAACGGCTTTCACTGCCGATATCTCACACAGATTCTTGTCATACACGTGAATCGTGTCCGTGCCGAGGTCGCAGACGGTGATATATTTCCCGTCCGGCGTAAAGGCGATCTGGTGCGTATGCTCCTTATCCTGCCGCGGCTTTTCCGGCCCGGAGCCGTTGTGATAAACACAGTGCGTGATGCCCGATGCAAGATCGATTTTTGTGATACTGCCGGTCAAATAATTCGCGATATACGCGTTTCCTTCATCATCCGCTTCCAAATGACAGGAGGCTTTTCCGAAGGTCGCATAAACGGGTGTGCGGTTGGTCAGGTGATCCTCGTGAATGTCATAGCGGACAAGACCGCCTTCACGGTCGCCGAGCGGTTCGTCTAACAGTGCATACAGCTTGCCGCGCTTGATTTTTATGTACATTAAGCCCTCATCGGGATCCCTTTCTTCGAATTTCAGTTTGCCATCGGTTAAGGTATAACGGTAAATGCCGCTGCCCTTGCCCGGTCCTCCGGCATATACCGTAAAGCGGCGGCGTTTATGGGAGATGAGCCACGCATAGATGTTATCCTCCCCAAAAGCCTGCTTCCAGCTGTCATGGGCGGTATCCCTGCACAGGACAAATTCAAGATTTTTGTTATTCGGTGCAAGCGATTTCAGTTTTTCATACATTTCGACGCCGCGTTCCGGCAAGACCACGTCGTCCCGATCGCCATGATAAATACGGATGGGAAGGTCGGCAACCGCGCCGCCTCTCCAAGTCATTCCGCCGCCGCAGACAATACACGCGGCTGCAAAGAAATTCGGATACGAGCACAGCATTTCCCACACGCCGAAGCCGCCCATACTGGCGCCGGTAATCGAAATGCGAAGCAAATCGACCGGGTAGATATCGCAGACAAGGTCGATAATCTCTTTCAAGGCGCGGATTTGTGAGCTCCAGACCTCAAAGCGTGTGTGCGGACAGAGCAAAATGGCATCGGGAGCAAATTTCTTATAGCCGAGATACGACGGGTTCGAAAGGATCGCTTTCGGGTCGTTTCCGAGAGTTCCGGAACCGTGAAGTGAGACAATGAGAGGATATTTTTTCTTTGGGTCATAGTTTTCCGGCGTAACGACGTAATAGCACAGATCGGTTTCGCCGCGCATATAGCGATACAGCTTTTCCATAGAAAGCAGACCTTTCTTTTAGAAGTCATCTCATTATAACAGAAACCGTGTGAAAAAGCAACAACTTTTTCACACGGTTTTTCTACTTTTTCACAGAGTATGGAAAGCTTTCCGTGCAAGCTCATGCAAACGGAAAGCTTCAAAAGGATTTAATTGGGTTGTGCGAAGTTGTTGTTCTGTGTGCTGATTCGAGGTTTGCAAAACCTCGAATCTCTTCTTAAAAAGGTTTTAATTGTTGCGGTGCGAAGATGTCACTGCGGTGGGCTGATTTGAGGTTTGCGGAACCTCGATATTCTCTGCAAAGGGAACGAGTTGTCACTTTTTGCATCGTGCAAAAAGTAACCAAAAAGCACGCGGGACTCCGTCCTGCGACCTCGATTCAAATCGCCGGTCGATACATGATTGTAGTTAAAGTGACCGGCTTTCATCAGGTAACCGGCAACGCAGAAATCTGCAATTTTTCGAGTATCGCCGGCAATGATTTGAA
>CAKSCV010000009.1 GCA_934444645.1 uncultured Eubacteriales bacterium
AATCGTACAATGTGAGAATCAGCGTAAGCGAAGATCCGCCAAGCTTAAAAGATTACATCAAGGCGGTTGTCAGCGAAACGGACGATACGGCATACAGCTTTACGCACGGTCTTACCGGAAAAGCGGATTATAACTGGCGTTACGGCTATTATTACGATATTTTCGGAGTTCCGACCGAAACGGGAACGCTTCGTTTCACGCTTTCTGCGGAAAACGAAAACGGCATCACCCGGAAAACATACACCTTAATAATAAATGAAAGCGATCCGCTTGAAATTACAACGCAAAGCAGGCTGGACAATGCAACGGTCGGGTCGGAATATTCGCGCAGCCTATCGGTCAATTCGGATATTGCCGCAGCGTGGAGCGTTGCAGACGGTTCATCCCTTCCGGCAGGACTTTCGCTTAACCGCGAAACGGGCGCGATCAACGGCACACCGACAGAAAGCGGCAAATATACCTTTTCGGTAACTGCCGAATGTGCAGATATGATAACCTCAAAGGAGTTTAATCTTACGGTTTTGCCGGAGGGCGGCTGTTTGCATGAGGAATTGACGTGTATTCCGGGTACGGCGGCAACATGTATGAAAGACGGAATCGCGGATTATTATTACTGCGGCTTTTGTGACCGGTATTATAAGGACGAACAGTGCAAAAAACAGATTTGGGATATTGAGTACGCGCTGAAAGCGGAACTTAAAACCGCCGTTATGCACACCGACGAAAACAATGACGGCGTGTGCGACTTTTGCAATAAGCCTATGCCGATATTTATAAAAGTAACGGACGAAAAAGATATTGTTTACGGCGGTACATATATATTTGTCGCTGAAATCGACGGTAAATATTACGCGCTTATGGCACCGCCGGAGGACGGAAAAACCGGTGAAAGACGATATCGCAATATTATGGGCGTTGCCGAGATAATGCCCGATGAAAACGGCAATTTTGCTTTTAACGCGCTTTGCGCAGCCGAGGCTGTAATGCTGAAAACGGAGTTTGCCGCCGAGTGCGGTCCGCTTGACGCAGGAAAACCGCGCTACGGATTGAGTATGGTTTTCGAAAATACCCGATACGGACTTGTGGGCGATTACAATGTTTACAATATGTATCCCAACGAACCTGCAAAATATGGCTACCGCATTGTGCTTGAACCAAACAAGACCGCAAAAATTGCTTCTGTCTATAACGAATGCTGGAATGTCGGCTCGGACGGCAAGGGCGAAAAAAGCGGGGATACCTTGCCATATGGAATATTGCGTGCGTTCGATATGAATTATAATGATGAAAATACAAAATTCATGACAATGCAGACGGAAAGCTATTACAACGGTGAAAAGCAGCTTTACAGCGGTGCGCAAATGACGCAATTTCCGATTTATCTGTACAAAATGACCGTGAGCGGAACGGCCGGCGGAAAAAACTATACGGTATCCGACAGTAAAAATAATGTTAACATATCGGAGATTCCGGGAATGATTTCCAATTATCAGGGCTTGGGACTTTCAAATGTCAGCGGACTGACGAATGCGGTAAATATTGCGTTTATCACCGATACGGTCGCTAATGCGCAGACGGAGGTAACAGCACTGGATACAAGGGCATATGCTACGATATCTGTAAACGGATATACAGCCGTAACCGATGAAAAGGGCAACGAAATCGCTACTTCGATCACCTATTCGGTAACGCCGCATTTGAGTGTTGCCGGTGCGGACGGGGAGGAAATTGCCGGCTGCGAAATTACAGATGAAAGCCTGAATGGTGCAGAGCTGACCGTCAATTTGCATACAGGCGGCATTGAACCGCAGCAGGTTATCCATTACAAAAAAGACGGCACAAAGGAGTTTTTCTATCCGGAGTATTCTGAAATGGCAGCAAACGGCGCAAAAACCTTCGAATATGAATCGGATGGGCGCGGCGGCGGCTTTGTGACAATCCGCATCACAGATTTTTCGGATATCAAAATCCTTGCGGAAGCCGAGCCGGAAACGGATTATGCAATACGCTATGACGGAAAAACACTTGCGATAGATTGTGGAAAAGGCGGTGCATATACGGTTGTATTTGCAAGCTATGATGCGAGCGGAAAAATGACGACAGTCAAAACGCTCACAACGGAATTTAACGCAGGCGTAAATTCGGAGATTGAACTTCCCGAGGGGGTAACGCTTGAAGCAGGCGACAGAATATTCCTTTTGGAAGATCTTAAAACGCTAAGACCGCTTTGTGATGCATTTGCGGTAAAAAAACAGTAATATCCATTTTGTAAAAATGTGGATATAAATAATTTTTTTAAGGAGGTCCATTATGAAAGGGAAAATGTTTTTGAAGGTCACGGGGATTCTGATGATCATCGGCGGAGCGTTTGGTATCATCGGAGGCTTTGTCGCACTGATCGGAGCAAGCGCTTTGGCGGCGGTTCTTGAAACAAGTGCCGGCGGACTTGTGTTTTCAAGCGTGCTGATTCTGGCAAGCGCAATATTTCAGCTGATTGCCGGAATTATGGGCGTGAAAAATTGCGAAAAGCCCGAAAAGGCGCAAAGCTGCCTGATTATGGGTGTCATTGTGGCAATTTTAAGCGTAGCCGGAAACGTTATCTCCAATGTGCTTGGCAGCCAATTTAGTATTATTAACTACGCTACCGGTCTGATCATTCCGGTTCTGTACATAATCGGTGCGGCCAAGAATAAAGAGACGATATAAGTCAAATATCCCGGATATTCCCGCCGTCGTTTTTCGGCGGCGGGAGCAACCGGGTAAAGAGAAAGCGAAACAATGCACGCGGTGTAAAACCATAAGTATCCTTGCCGCGGCGATGCGGCTGTTATAAAAAAGCGGCGTTTTTGCCGGACAATTTAAGCTTAAGAAAAAATAAAAAAATTGGCGTGTTTTAGGATGTATAAAAACTCTGCGCAATGAAAACGGCGGTTAAAAATGACATTTCCGGAAATTATATGAAGCCGGACAGTATGAATTTTGATTTTTTCAAGGGATATATTCCTTTGCAGCGCCGTAACAAAAACGGAAAAACCGAAATCGGATTCCGGCAGCCATACGTCGTCTTCGGACACAAGCTGCGGCGGAAGGAGCGGCAGCTTAAAAAACAAATTTTAAGGAGAAATAATTATGGGAATCGGTGATTTTTTCAAGAATATTTTCGGTAAGAAGAGCTGTGCGTTATGCGGGAAGGAATGCGGCATGATGCACCGTTCAAAGATCAAGAACAAAGAATTCCTTTGCTCTGACTGCGGAAATTTATGCTCAAAATATATTCGCTTGAGTGAACTCACATTAGATGAAATCAAGGAACATATAGAGTATATGAAACGGCAGAACAGGCTTTATGAAGAGGTTTACGCAAAAGAGGGCAAAAAAAGCACCTACCCCTCCACTCTTAAAGAGATGGGAATTGAGTTCTGTGACGATTTGGGAATGTTTCGGATCGTATACAGGAGTGATGCGAGCAGAGGCAAGCTGAAAGAGCTGTTCCGCTATGATCAGGTGGCGAGCTATGAGGAATACATAGAAGAAACGACCGCAACCGAACAGGGAAAAGCTCCTGAATTTAAGCAATGCGGATTAAAAATCAAGCTTTTGGGCGGAAATATGAGCAAGGTGAATACAGACAATAAAAAAGGACTCCGCCCTCATCCGTATATTAAGCAGGAGATTAAAGTCTGCTTCAGCAAAAACAATCGGTCGGATATGCAGTATGTACTTAATGCAAAGCGTCATTTTGATTATATTTTCGGTGTTCACGACGACGAAAGAGGCTTGTTCGGCTTCGGCAGAAGCGAGGCGGAAAAGAGAGAGGACGCGGCAGCTATAGGAATGGCGGCAGCCTTCGGAACGGCATTTAAGGCGGCGACCAAGGGTGAGGACGCAATAACGGAGGCGGATAAAGAAAAACTGAAAGAAGGCATGAATGCCGTAAACGATGCGGCGACCGGCGGCATGGCGGTTTATACAAGACGTGCGGATGAAGCAGAGGCGAGGATAAATTAACGGACGGCGAGGCGTATGAAAAGAACGTCCTGAGGATTCGTTTCAATTCAATATGCATGTCTGATACAGGGAATATAACAGCGTATAAAAAATAAAAAATTGAGAGGAGAACAGAGTTATGGGACTTTTAAAAGCGGGCGTAGGCGCTCTCGGCGGTGTTTTAGCTGATCAATGGAGAGAGTTTTTCTACTGTGAAAGCTTAGATGCCGATACACTTGTTGCAAAGGGCGAAAAGCGCACGGGAAAAAGAAGCTCTAACACGAAAGGCAGCGATAACATTATTTCAAACGGCTCAATCATTTCGGTAAATGAGGGGCAGAGCATGATTATCGTGGAATCGGGCAAAATTGTTGAATTTTGCGCCGAGGCGGGCGAGTTTGTCTATGACAATTCGACAGAGCCGAGCATTTTCTGCGGCAAGTTAGGCGAAAGCATAAAACAGAGCTTTGCACAGGTTGGCAAACGCTTTACCTTTGGCGGTGAGCCGGGAAAAGATCAGAGAGTTTATTACTTCAACACCAAGGAAATCACGGGCAACAAGTTCGGAACGTCTTCTCCGGTGCCTTTCCGGGTGACGATTGACGAGTCAATGAACTATAAGCTGTCGGTGGATTTAAGGTGTAACGGCGTGTATTCCTATAAAATAGCCGACCCTGTTATGTTTTATACCAATGTAAGCGGTAATGTGGAAGCCGCATACAGCCGCTCGGCAATTGACGAAATGTTAAAGAGCGAGCTTTTGGACGCTTTAAGACCTGCGTTTGCGCAGATTTCGGCGATGAAAATCATGTATTCGGAAATTCCCGCACACACAAAAGAGGTTACAAAGGCTCTTTCGGAGGAGCTTAAGGTTGAGTGGAAGGAAAAGCGCGGAATTGAGCTCTTTGCCGTAAGCATTAACGGTGTATCTATCCCGGATGACCAGAGAAAAAAGATTACCGAATGGGAAGAAAATGTTATGACAACAAATCCGAATATTGCGGCGGCTCGCATTGTAGGAGGTCAGACAGACGCTATGAGAACGGCTGCGGCAAACGAAGGCGGAATGGGCGCAATGGGCGGATTTTTCGGAATGAATATGGCGCAGAATGTAGGCGGCATGAATGCCGGCAATCTGTTTGCAATGGGTCAGCAGCAACAGCAGCAGGCTCAACAGCAGCAACAGCCGGCACCGCAGACTCAACCGGCAGGCTGGAGCTGTGAATGCGGACAGACGGGCAACACCGGCAAATTCTGTATGAATTGCGGAAAACCGCAGCCGCAAACGAACGGCTGGACCTGCTCCTGCGGAGCGGTAAACAAGGGAAAATTCTGTCAGAACTGCGGAAAGCCCAAGCCTGCCGGTGCACCGCTGTATAAGTGCGACAAATGCGGCTGGGAGCCTCAGGATCCGCAAAATCCGCCGAAATTCTGTCCGGAATGCGGCGACATATTTGATGATAATGATAAGCAGTAGAATTGCGGCAGCAAAATTCGTGTGATGAATGAAAAAAGAGCAAGCAGCAATGCAGGCGACAGTTTCATCTGTTCCGGTAACATGGAAAGAATTATCTGCTTTGCCGTAATTCTATAAAAAAAGAAAACTGTTCTGAAAACACACCGCCGGAAGGCGGCGGTGTGTTTTGAAAATAAAAAACAAACAATAACAGTGGGGGATTTTATATCATGAAAAAGCTATTTGCATTGATTTTGGCAATCGGTATGGTGTTCTCGCTTGCGGCATGCGGCAGAGACAAAACCGGAAACGACGAGGAAAACAACAAGGAAACGAATCAGGAAATAAACCAGGAAACGAATAAAGAAACAAATCAAGAAGCAAATCCGGACGCCGATCCGGCACCGAAAAAGCTTGATTATGCCAATATGACTGAGGATGATCTGATCAAAGAGTTTATCAAGGATGAGACAGAGGTATCCTTGGATGAATTTGTGAATCTTGTCTCTACATACTCGTATGCAACAATCAATGACAAGCTGGAGCTTGATGAAAATATAACCGATAAAGCGATCCGAAAATTGAAGGATAATAAAGCAAAGCTGCCTGCAGCAGCGGATTTTGTCGCTCCCTTGCTCGAAAGCGACGCACCGCAGGTAAGAGGCTATGCTTTTTCAAATATCGCCACGTTTTTGGGAGCAAGTGATGCGCATAAAGCGGCGGCAAAGGAGGTTCTGAAAAACGAAAAGGAGCCTTATGTTATTAAATGTGCGGTCAAAGCTCTTGCCAACGAAGGCGGCAGTGATGCAGAAATCGGCCAATTCCTGCTTGATGCGGCAAAGAACGAAAACGCAGTTGTAAGAAGACAGGCAGCATCCGCTCTCAACAGCTCGTGGAACAAGACTCTTGACGGAGCAGTTGAGGCAGTGATCGAGCTGATGAAGGATTCGGATAACGAGGTTCGGAAAGCGGCCTATGAGTATGCCGGCAGACTCGGCGATGACAGAGTGGTTGAGCCTATCTCGGAAATGCTGAAAAACGAGGATGACGCAGACCTCCATTCAAGCGGCATAAGAGGACTTGTCTGGCTGTGGTACGATTATCCGGCGCACGAAAGCACAAGCGAAGCGGCATACAGGGCTACGATAGATTACTTTAAGACCACCCCGGGCAGCGACAAGGTTCCTGCATGGGCAGCTGTGACAAGCTTTACAAACAAATCCGATAAAAATTATGACGCATGGAAGGAAAAGGCAACCTATTTTAACACCGATGAGCTTTATGAGGTTATGCTGGGGTTAGTCAAAAACGAGAATTTAAACCGTATGACGCGCGGTTATGCCTGCAAGCCCGTTGCGGTACACTGCACAAAAGAACAGTTTGAAGAGTTTGGCAAGGTCGTAAACGATCTTACTGACAAAGATGCGAAATTTATACAGGACGAGTATCAAAATCAGGCTAAAAAGCTTGATGAATAGCAAACAGGAGTAACGATCATGAAAAAAATAATCGGTGTTATACTGATTATCTCCGGCATACTTTTTGCCTCACTTGCCGTAAAAGCCCTTATGTCGGCACCGCAGACCTACGAGAGGATCAAAGCTGCGGCAACGATTAAAGACGGCAAGGTTATCCCCGAAAACGAGGGAAAGCTTGTGGTTGTTTCGGGAACGCTTAAAGCCGCCGAACCGCTTCAAGACCCCATAACGGGCGTTAAGCTCCCGGGGGTAACGGCGAAAAGAACCGTTTGGACTTATGAACGGGATACAAACAGTGATGATGAAACAGTGTGGGACTGGAAGCCGGAGAATACCGACTACAGCGAAAAGGCAAATTTCGGAATCAATGCCGAAATACTTACAACAACCATGCTTGCCGCGCCTACTTTGCTCGGTGAGTTTAAGGTGGAGAGCAAGCTGCTCAATCCCCTTATAAGAAACACGGAATTTACGCAATATGACGAGCAAAACCTTAAAGCGGGATGGAATCTGCTTTCGGGCGGAAAAGAAAGCCGCTACTGCATTTCGAAAGAACATTATTTGCCGAAAAAATCAAAAGGTATGTACACCGTGTCGGGATACGGAGCTCAAAAAATATCCTACGGGATTGTTTCGCCCGACGATCCGCTCGAATATACGATTGTCGGCATACAAAAGGATGGCAGCCTGGTAAAAGCCGATAACATTGACGCGGTTACAACCGTTAAGGGACTTATGACGGCGGAAGAATTTGCCGATGAGAACCAAAAAGGCGTGCGCGGCGGAGCAATTTTCGGCATGGTAACCGGCATACTGCTTGCAATACTCGGTGTGGGAATGCTGGTTTTTCGGAGGCAGTAAAAATGAGGACAAAAAACTTTTTTTCGGGCGGCGGAACCTATATTTCAAAAGTGGCAATTGCAAGGCTTACATTGAAAAAGCACATACAAATGATTATAGGCGGATTCTTCACGGCGGTTTTTCTGTTTGGAATTATTTCGGGGGTTACCGGGTATAATGAAAAGCTTCGTGAGAACTTGATTACCAATATAGTCATGGTTGTTCCGTCCGCGCTGCTCTTGTTAAACGGTATTAAAAACGGCAGAATGGCCGGTCTTGCATATCGCTACAACTCAATTTTCATGTGCGACACGGACGGCACGGTGACGATTGACGAGCTTGCGAAGCAATCGGGAAAACCGCCGTTCAAGGTGCTTTCCGAGCTTGAGAAGCTTTTTCAAAAAGGCGTGTTCTGTGAGTGCACTTTGCAAAAGCAAGGCGCTCCCTGCGTGATTCTTTCGGGCAGAGAGGGAAGCAAAACAAGCTTTGTCGACATTGTGTGTGAAAAATGCAACGGAACAACAAGAATTCGCGTCGGAAGCTCCGGCAAATGCGCGTATTGCGGTAACGCAATTTCAAGCCGAAATACCGAATAACGGTAAGAATCAGACAATGAACTGACATCGCTTTTCGAGCGGTGTCAGTTTTGTTTTAGGTTGGAAGCGCTCTTTAAGAAGGAACATAGATTTGATGCAGCGGCTCCGTATTGTGCATAAAAACGAATCGGAAGAAAGGAAGAAAGATCGTAAGAAAGAGTGAAGGATTTTCGGAGCTAGGCTTGACAAAAGAAAGATTTTACTATATAATTTATTAAGAACGATTCCTGATAAGCCGCGGGTGCGGATCATAACGGTGTGTTGCCGCTGTTGCTCCGTACAGAGACGACATCCCGCTTGGCAAAAGCCGAATAACAGCTTGAAATATGACAATGACAAGACTTAAGGGAGCGCATAAGTAATGCTGAAACACAGAGAAACAAAACAGCGCAAAATTGTTTTGGAAACGGTCAGAAACCATACAGATCATCCGACTGCTAACACGATATATGAGGAGGCTCATACGGTTGACTGCAAAATCAGTCAGGGTACCGTATACCGAAATTTAAACTGCCTGTCGGAGGATGGTGAGATACTGCATATCAAGGTGCCGGGCGCAGACAGATACGATTTAAGAACCGATCTTCACTATCATGTCATCTGTCTGAAATGCGGAAAGGTAAACGATATTCCGTTTGACTACCTTTCCGACCCGGATGAAAAGGTTACGGAGGTGACCGGATACACAGTGTTCAGACACAGAACTGTCTTCGAGGGAATCTGCCCGGAATGTAAAAAGAAAAATAATATATAATCCGATATTGATTCCGTTATCGGCAAAATCAAGAAAATTATCGGCGGCCTCGACGAGGCGGCACAGCCTGAATTGCTTGCCGGCAGAGGTTTGAGCAAGGAATGGGTTTGGATCATGGATGTATATGAAAGAGGGAGGAAGCTTTTATGTGGAACAGAAAAGAATTAAAGGGTTTTGCTAAATCGGGCGTGAAGAGAAATTATTGGAAAACGGTATTAACGGCGTTTTTAATGGCAGCCTTCACCGGAGGTTTATATGGCGATGGGTATTGCTGTTGCCGGAATGCTTGCCGGTGCTGCACTTTATGACGCCTTGAAAGAGCATGAAACACATGGCAATGCACAAACTGTCGCTGTAACAAAATAACTGCTATAAGACATCTTTTTATAAAAGACGGAGTCATAAGAGGGAATTTTTATATGAAACAAAAGCAAAGAAAAAGAATGCTGTCTATGCTGCTTTCCGCCGTAATGCTGCTGAGCCTGACGGTTTTGCCGGCAAAGGCGGCGGACACCCAAACGCGCATCAAAATCGGAGACTATATTCGTCTGGGGACATATAATAACGAGTCTGTTTTGTGGCGCTGCGTGGCTGTTGACGACAACGGTCCGCTGATGCTCTCGGACAGGGTGTTAGAGGATTATATGCCCTATGACGCAATGACAAATGACAACGCAGAAACGCGTTCTCACAGGCGCAGCGGTTATCGGAGCAAATACGGCTCCAATCACTGGCGCGACAGCAATATGCGTTCCTGGCTCAATTCCGGTGCCGTTGCCGGGAAGGTAGACTGGCTGTGCGGCAATCCGCCAAAGGCAGGATCTGTCACTGCCGGACATGAATATGATAAAAAAGCGGGATTTTTAAGCGCTTTCACGCAGGACGAGCTTTCTGCCATCAAGACGGTAACTCAGCGCTCCATCGTTTCCCATCCGGAGTACACGGCGGGCTATATTGATGAGCCGGGGATTGACCTTCCCTATAATACCGATATTGATACGGTTGCTGACGGATATGAGAGAGCGTATTACGAAAACATCACCGATAAGGTGTTTCTGCTGGACGTGAAGCAGCTCAATACGGTCAAGCAGAAGCTCGGAAACTACTACATCGGAAAGAATAAAGCAGGACAAAGCTGGAACTGCTGGCTGCGCACGCCGATTACGGACTGCAACCACGATATGCGTTATGTTGATCTGCGCGGCAACATCCTGCGCGATGCCCCGTACAAAGGATATTACGGAGTTCGCCCGGCATTCTACCTGGAGGCGGAGTATTATACCGTTTTGCAGGGCAAAGGCTCAGAGAACGACCCCTATGTCGGCACGGTGAAAAACAAGCCGCAGGAGAGTCTCAGCCTTTCCGGTCCGGAGCGCGATACCGGAGACGGAAACTGGGATATTGATACGGATAAAAACATTCAGCTTACATTGGGAGAGTTTTACTCTAAAGACGGCAAATATTCCAACCCCACAATCCCGGTCTATGTGATTCAGAAGCCTCGGAGCGATAAGGAAAATATGGTCATTTTGTTCTGCGCCGAAGGTTATACCAAAAGTCAGCAGTCAAAGTTTCTAAAAGATGTTCAGCGGATGTGGAGAAAAACGCTTGAGACGGAACCGTACCGCAGCATGGCGGATCGCTTCAATGTATACGCACTGTGTACGGCGTCGATAGATACCTATGGCGGTGACAGCACGTTTTTCAGTGTAGTTAACGGTTCGCGTGACGCCTATATATCGGTTAATCTGAACGGTAATTGGAAAAATCATATGCTGGAACGCGCCATAGGTCCCGCATTTATAGAAAAGATTCATGACGCACATATTCCTGAGAAAACAAATCCGAACGAGTTTCTGTGGGATAATGAATACGAACCGTATTATTATGTATACGATTACATTGATCAGTTTGTTGTACTTGCAAACAGCGGTCAGTATTTCGGAGCATCGCATGACAATCTTAAATCGGGCATTCATTATATCGTTACATCGTCGGATAACTATTACTCTCCGTTTACTATGAGACACGAGTTAGGACACGGACTGCTGCGCTTGGGCGACGAGTATGAAGTGCGGTATAGTCCCGTATCGGAGGATTCGATGAAGGCGTCGTTAAATATGTCGCACACAAAGGACAGCAAGCTGGTGAAATGGAAGAATATGCTTGGATTCCGGCATACGTATTCCTGCCCGCATGCGGACGGTTCATATATATACAATTCAAGCTCCATGTGCATTATGCGGTCAAGTACAAACAGTGAACTGTGTGATGTGTGCAGGCTGCAGGGCTTCAAGCGCATGAGCCAGCGGATTAAAAATCCTCCCTCGCTCTATGTGGCAGACCCGGAGGTGAAAATATATACCGGGGACTACAGGAACCCGAACGAGAACCCTTCCGTTTTTGAAAATGCAACCTCTTACGGTTATTCCCAATATGATACCGACAGGAGCAACCGCCTTTTGAGCGGAACAAGTAAAAACCGGTTTCACCCCGGACTTAAGGGCAGCGAGATAGAGCTTCGCACCATTGTTCAGAATCTGTCGGACACCGAAAAAAAGACGGTAACTCTGCGAATGTGGGTGGAGCATTCCGACGGGACGGTAGCCACTACAACGGATGGCAGAAAAATTTTAACGGAGAAGAAATTTGATATTCCCGTCTGGAGCGAAAAGTCCGTGTTCTGGCAGAAGGGGGCGTTGGAATACAACGGCAGCGACTTCGATTCCGGACTTGTCAACTGTTCTCTTGTTTACAGGATTCCGGAAAACGCCGTTCTGCAAAACGGCGATACCGTCGGCTTTGAGGTGGTGGATGACGCTGCGGGCGTAACGCTTGCCGATGATGACACGGAAACCAAAACCTATGCTGACATTACCATTGAATACAAACTGGAGGATGGCAGCGACGTTCCGAACACCAAGCCAACCGTATTTCCGGCTGCGGTGGGAACAAAGATTGATTGGGAGCTTCCCGAAGAGCTGAACGGTTACAGCCTTGTTCAATCGGAGGGGACGGACAAGACCGTCGGTGCCGGCGGACTGACCGTTATCTGCCGATATAAGGCAAAAGAAGACCGCCCGGCAGCACCGTTTATCATTGTGGACGAAAGCGGTGCGGAAGCGGATAAAACCTTGAAGGCAGGAAAATTCAAGGCAAGGCTTGTTTTGCCGGAGGGACGGAAACCGGCGGCGGTTATCCTTGCGAAGTATGTTAACGGAACACTCGGCGCGTTAAAGATGTCCGAGCCGAAAGAAGCGCAGGATATCATCGAAACGGATTTTATCACCATAACCGACGAGGATTTGACAAAACAGACCGAAATCAGAGCGTTCGTTTTTGAAAGCACGGGAACGATAAAACCGATGTATGATTTTCAGCATATAACAAAATAAAACAACAAGGAGCGCAAATTTGAAGACTGAGTGACCCGAATAGCATCCGTGTACCGCGGATACATCGGAATTTTGAAACGGATATCAAGGAGAAAGGTCTTTAGCATAGTTATAGGGGGTTCAGCAGTTGGCAAGTGCTTCTTCTGCCCGGAACAGGTCTCTTGCATATTCTGCTGCACAGCCTGTCCGGATCGGATGAAGTTCGTTTCTCAAAGCTGCTGAAGAGAACGGGACCGGCAAAAACTTGCCGGTCCCGTTTGGTTATTCCGCCAAACAGCTTTCAAAATCGACGGTAAACACACTGCCCTTGCCGAGCGTGCTGTCCACGTGAATGCCGATGTGGTTGTTCATGGCGATATGCTTGACGATCGAAAGGCCAAGTCCCGTGCCGTTGACCATTTTGGAATGGCTTTTGTCCACGCGGAAAAAGCGTTCGAAGATGCGTTCGCGCAAATCGTCCGGAATGCCGATGCCCGTGTCGGCAATGCGCACCTTGCCGCCCGGGTCAAGCGAAATTTCCACCCGTCCGTTATCTTTATTGTATTTGACGGCATTGTCCAAAATGTTGTAAAACAGCTCATGAATCTGACTGCGTCCGGCTTCGATGCGAAAATCGCCGTCGGCAAGCGAAAAATGCACGTTCTTTTTTTCGGCGGCAAGCGAAAGCGTGTCGATAATCTCCGTAAGCAGCGGGTGTACGGCAAATACGGTCTTTTCCGGCTCGATGCCCTCATCCAAGTTGGATAACTGGATAATGTCCTCCACAAGCGCAATGAGGCGGCTGCTTTCCTTTTCGATTTTTTCGGCAAACAACGGCGTGTCCTCTTGGCGCGCAAGACCGCTGGTGATGAGTTGGGCATAGCCGTGAATCGACGTGAGCGGCGTTTTTAACTCGTGCGACACGTTGGCGGTGAACTCGGTGCGGATCTGCTCGTTTTTGAGCTTTTCGGTGATGTCGAACATGAGGATGACCACTCCGATCACATCTTTTCCGCCGCTGACCGGGCTGTAATACAGCTCATAGGTTTGGTCGCCGGTCTTGTAGGTGAATGAACCGCGCTTGTTTTGGTAAGCGGCGGCAAGCTTGGCGGCAAAATCGGGATCGTTGCCGGTGAGCGATAAAAGCGAGGTGCTTTTGACCGCATCGGGATTGTCGATGTGCAAAACGCGTGCCGCGCCGCGGTTGAGCGAAAGAATGTTGCCGTCGCGGTCAAGCACCGCAAGACCTTCATTCATGGAATCGCTCACCGCCTGCAGGCGCAGCTTCTGCCGCTCGACGCGCTCGGTCTGATGTTTGATCTCGCGGCTTTGGTAGGCGATCTTTGAAATGAACGGCTGCAATTCCTCATACGGCGAGCATTGCTTGTCGATTTCGGTAAACGAAATCTGTTCGATGGGCGCGACAATGTTTTCGGTAAGCCGCTTGGCAATGATGGCGGTCAGCAGATAAATGAGCACGCACATGAACACAAGCACCACCGAAAACTCGTTCATTAACGTAAAAATGTCGAGCGTGTTGCAGGAAACGATGAGAATGCTGCCGTCGGATAGCTTTTTTGCATAGCGGTAGTTCTTGCCGAAAAAGCCGGGGGAATAGGCTTCATCTTCGCCGCTTCCGTCGGCAAGGGCGTTGGCTACCTCCGGACGGGTCAAAAGCGAACGTCCGTCGGAGGCGATTTTGCCGGTTGGGTCGGCATCGTATAAAAGCGAACCGTCGGACGACAGAATCACATAGCTTTTGCCGTCGGAAAACGGCGGAAGCTCTGCCGGAAGAACGCCGTCCTTTTGCAAGCTGCTGTCGGCAAAGCGTGCAAGAAGCGACGCCTGCTCACGTATCTCCGCCTCCACGCGCAGATTAAAAACATAGTACCCGGTCGAAAAAACCAAAATCGCCGAAATCACAAGCGCAAACAGCGATACAAACCGCATACTTTTATAGATTTTTTGAAACATCCGATATCCGGCCTCCCTTATCGCCGTAAAACCGGCAGCGGTCTGTTATACAGCCGCCTTGTAGCCGACATTCCGCACGGTGACAATGTATTCGCCGGCACTGCCCAATTTCTGCCGAAGCGTGCGGATATGCACATCCACCGTCCGCGTTTCGCCTTCAAAATCGGTGCCCCAGACCTCGTTCATCAGCTTGTCGCGTGAAAGCACAATGCCCTTGTTGGACACTAAATAGTACAGCAACTCAAATTCCTTGAAGGTCAGCGTGACCGGCACTCCGGCAACCGTTACCGTGCGGCTGCCGGTGTCGATTTCCACGTCTTTGTATTGCAAAGACGCTTTTTGGTTCGCATCGGGAGCGGAGGTGCGGCGCAAAACCGCATTGATGCGGGAAACAAGCTCCAATACGTCAAAGGGCTTTGTGATGTAATCGTCCGCACCGCCGTCAAGACCTTTGATCTTGTCGAGGCGGCCGCCTTTGGCTGTTAAAAGGATCACCGGAACGGATTTTGTCTCGTTTCGGGAACGCAGCTCGTGAAGCACCTGCATTCCATCCCGGTCGGGCAGCATGATATCCAATAAAACTAACGACGGCAGACCGCCGGAAAGAGCCGCCGTGAAGTCGCTTGCATTTTCAAATCCGTGCACTTCAAAGCCGGAGGAGCGAAGTGTGTATTCCAAAAGCTCGCGAATGCTGCTGTCGTCCTCAACGCAATAGATTTTTCGCATACGGATACCTCCTTAAAAAAGCTTACACAAGTATTGTATCAGATTTTGGCGGATTTGCAAGAGTTAAACGTGATATTTTTTGGCATATTCGTTGTATTTGGTCTCAAACTGCTCATTTTGATGGTTTTTCACCTGTGCCAAATATTTGTGCGCATCCAAGCTGTCGTCGCTTATGCGAAGCATACTCACCGCCACATTGGAGCAGTGATCCGCCACGCGCTCACAGTTGGTGATAAGATCGGCATAAATGAAGCCGGTCTCAATGGTGCAGCGGTTTTCCTGCAAACGCTTGATGTGATTGGTCTTCATGATTTCACCCAGCGCATCCACCACCTGCTCGAGCGGCTCGACCGACCGTGCCGCCGCAAGGTCGTTATGCGCAAACGCACCAACCGTCAGGTTCAAAATCTCCGTGAGTGCCTGCTTCATGGTCTGTATCTCATGAACAGCTTCGGGCGAAAAGGCCACCTTTTTGGCATGAATCTCGTCAGCCACCTCACATAAATTGACCGCATGGTCGCTGATGCGTTCAAAATCGCCGATGCTGTGTAACAGAAGCGAAACACCGTGACTGTCTTCACCGCTTAAGCTCTCGCGGCTGAGCTTGACAAGATATGTGCCGAGCATATCTTCATAGGAGTCAACCTTTTCCTCGCCGCTTCGCACCTGTGCGGCAATCTTGGCGTCATAGCTTTCCAATAAGCCGAGCGCGTCAATCAACCCGTTTTCGGCTAATACAGCCATGTCGTTTGTCACGCTTTTGGCGCGTGTGATGGCAAAAGCCGGAACCTCGAACAAACGCTCGTCGAGCGGCTTTTTCTCGGCTTGCTCGGTGCCCTTTTTGTCGTCACGTACGATAAAGCATGCAAGCTTTTCAAGCTGCTTGGTGAAAGGAAGAAGCAAAAGCGTTGAAAAAATATTAAAAGCCGTGTGTACCACCGCAATGCCTGCCTTGTCGATGACCTTGCCGAAAAACGGGAAAGCAAAGATTGCATTGGCCGTATAGAACAGTGCTAAAAAGACCACCGTTCCGATCACGTTGAAGCATAAATGCACCACTGCCGCACGCTTGGCGTTTTTGTTGGTGCCGACCGAAGAAAGAAGTGCCGTGACGGTGGTGCCGATATTCTGACCGAGAATGATCGGAATGGCGTTGGAGTAATGAATGCCGCCGGTGACCGATAAGGCCTGCAGAATACCGACCGACGCGGAGGAGCTTTGAATGATGCCGGTTAAAAGCGCACCGGTCAAAACACCGAGAACCGGGTTGTTGAACAACAGCAAAATGTTGCGGAATTCCGGCACATCGGCAAGCGGCTTGACGGCGGCCGACATATAATCCATGCCGACGATCAACACCGTAAAGCCGAGACAGGCGGCACCGATGTCCTTTTTGCCGGTTTTGCCGTAAAACATATATAAAAGGATGCCGATGAATGCCAAAACGAACGAAAAACAGGACGGCTTCAGAAAGCGCATGATAAGACTGTCGCTCTGAATGCCGGTCAAGCTGATCAGCCACGCCGTCACCGTCGTGCCGATGTTGGCACCCATGATGACGCTGATGGATTGCGACAGCTTCATAATGCCGGAATTGACAAAACCGACCACCATGACCGTGGTTGCCGAGGAGCTTTGAATGATTGCCGTGACCCCGGCACCGAGCAGAACGCCGCCAAGCTTGCTTGACGTCAATCGCTCCAGAATTCCCTTAAGCTTGCTTCCGCCTTGCTTTTCCAAGCTGTCGCCCATGACCGTCATGCCGAAAAGGAACAGCGCAAGACCGCCGAACAGCGTGATGACCGAAAAGATATCCATGATGTCCTCCGTGTGATTTTTCGCCGTATTTTACAGATTTTACAATGTAATGGTACGGGTACTATGTAAAATTCAAAAGAGGACGCATGTAAATTCGAGGTAAAGCAGCACGCTTGAAGCACTTTTTGTGTAAAATGCTGTTCAAGCTTTGTATTTTGAAGTGAAAAAGCGGGTGTTTTCAGCATTTCCTGCAAAAAATCCGGAAGAAAAAGGTTAAAATCAAGAAAGATGTCATAAAATTACAGATTTTTGATATAGATGTCAGCTTTTTGTATTCAAAATCAAATAAAGATAATGTATAATATTTTTGACGAAAACTACACATTGAAAAGGAGTTGTATCAAAATAAAAAAAACAAAGCGTTTCGTCGTTATGCTTTTGGTTTTATGTCTCACGGTTTCCTGCTTGCCGGTCGGCGCATTCGATTTTGAAATGCCCGAAACGGCAGGAGAGATGCCCGAGACGGCTTCGGCTTCGTCTGCGTTGAATGCCGACGTTGACATTCCCACGGAGGATGAAACCCTGGGAACACTCGTCTGGTATAACAATTTTGATGAGACAGACGCCGCTTCCGCCACCTATGCTGTCGGCGCGTATACAGCCGGCGCGTATCAAGAAGGCGGCGTCGCTAAGTCTACATTGGAGATTGCCGATAATCCGGACGCCGAAAAGACCGGCAAGGCACTGAAAATCACCCAAACCGCTGCACACGGCGGTTATCAGGTAACCTTTACCGATAAGCTTTCCACGCCCGGCGTTTATACCCTCCTTGTCGATATCTATGTTCCGGAGGACGGCACGGCTTCGGGCTTTTGGACGCACTTTGTTGCCGACAGATACAACGGCACATCGACCGACCCGAACCAGTGGAACGGCGGCGCGTATGTCAAGGGCACCGGCGCATGGTATACCTATCAGGAGACCTTCACGCTTCCGGGCAACAACTTGACCGAGGAATCCCTCAAGGCCTACACGCAGTATATACTGCATAAAGACTCCTCAAATCAGGTTTATTACATTGATAATGTAAGAATCTACTGCAACGCCTATAAGAGTGCCGCGCGTCCTGCCGCATACGACAAGACCTACGGTCAGCTCGTTTACTTCGAAAACTTCGCACCAAACAACGATTTTGAAAACCTTACCAACATCACGATCGCTCCAACCATGCCTGCACTGTCTTCTTGCGCAGGCTACTATGCGGTCGGCAGCGGAGATGTCGGCGACAGAGTTCGCACCTACGGCTTCGAAGTCGGCTATGCCGACGGCGACGACAGTTTCCGGCTTCTTGACGAAAGCCGTTCGCTGCTTTCCGGCAAAGTGACATTCTATGCGGAGATTTACAGCAAGGATTCGGATAAAAACTATTGGTCGGTTGTTTCCAAACGCACCTCGAACGCCGGAAACTGGTCCGGCTGGGGCGGCGGTGTTATTACGCCGTGGCAGACCAAGACCGCAAAGGCCAACACGTATACCAAGCTGTACTTTGACAGCCTTGCTCTTTTGAGCACCGATACCCGTTTCGGCGCCTTTAACCTCTCTGACCAATCCGGTGCTTATGCACGCGCCATCGGCGTTTACTTCCTGCCGGACAATGAGCTTTGGCTCACCTCCGACGCCGCCGGAAGCGACCGCGTGCTTGTAAAGCTCGATAA
This sequence comes from uncultured Eubacteriales bacterium, assembly GCA_934444645.1. Taxonomy (GTDB): domain Bacteria; phylum Bacillota; class Clostridia; order Oscillospirales; family CAG-382; genus UMGS882. The sequence goes on from CAKSCV010000009.1 coordinate 18,659, forward strand.
CGATACCTACACGCTCCCGTCTGAAATTGCCGGAAAGACGGTTTCCGACTGGACGGACGGCAGCAAAGTATGGGCAGCCGGTGAAAGTGCCGCAAAGGCGGACGTTGCCGGAAAGACGCTTTATCCGATTTCCGTTCAAACCGCGCCGGCTTCTTACGACGCAACCTACGGTCAGCTCATCTATTTCGATAACTTCTCCGGCAAGACCGGCTTTACCAACCTTGCCGATATCAAGCTTGCCGACTATGCACACGCCGAAAAGAAAACCTTTGACGGCTTCACAACGCTCAAATGCGGCCAATCCAAGCTCAGCCCGGAGCCGGTCGGTATTGAAGTAACGCCTGCCGACGGAACGAACTGGGTGTATGCCGACGGCACGCCTATGACCGGCGAAATCAGCCTTTACGTCGAGCTTTATGTCGATTATGACAGTCTGCCGGGCAGATTTACCGTCGGCGCACCGGGTAACGGCTGGGGCGCATACAATACCACTTGGAATGTCGCGAAAAGTACACTTTCCACAAGAACTTGGGGAATGGTTCAATCGCAGCCTCTTTCGTTGGCAGACTACACGAATATCGGTATACTCTCCAACAACTGGCGTACCGAATACTGCCGCGCCATCGGCGTTTATCTCCGGCCGACCAACGCCTTTTGGCTTACCTCGGATGAATCCGGCGCAGACCGCACCTTTACGGTAATCCCGGGCGAGACCTATACCTTGCCGACGGAATTCAACGGCAAAGCCGTTTCCAAATGGGCAGTCGGCGCAAATCTCTATGACGCCGGTAAAACGGTTGAAAAAGCTGCCGTTGCCGGGAAAACGGCTTATCCGTTCGAATATCCCGAAACCTATGATGAAACCTACGGCCAGTTGGTTTTCTATTCGGGCTTCCATCTTTCGGACGCACCGTTTGCAAATGAAATCGAAGAGCTTTCTCCGGTAAAAGGCCTCACCGTTATGCAAAAGACCTATAACGGAATTTCTGTTGTCGGCGGCCGTACTGCCTTTTCCGCAAAGGGCGGCGCGTTCGGAAACGGCGGCTATGCCGGAATCGGCATTACATCAAGCGACGGACAATTGTGGAAATATGAAGACGGAACGGTCGTAACGGGACGCGTTGTTGCCTTTACGGATTATTACTATGATATTGCCGAATCGGAAGATTTCAATAAAAAAGACAGTTTGTTTGTCCGTTATACGCCGAGCGATGACAGTATCTACGGCTTATCGGAAGCCAAAAAATCCGAATGGCTGACCACAAGAACGCCGGAATCATACATGGCAGCCGGTGACGGCGGCGCCTATGAGCGGTTTAACCGAAAGACCGGCTTATCCGGCTTTACAATCGGCCGTTCAGGCGCTGCGGATAAACTGCATTTCGATAATATCAAGGTCTATGTCAAGCCCGACAACGCCCTTTGGCTTGTCGATGCCGAAGGCGGCAACCGCACATTCAAAGTGGTGTCTGCCGAGACCTATACCTTCCGGCAACCTTCAACGGTGCAAACGTACGCGCCTGGAAAAACGGCGATACGACCTATAACGCCGGTGAAGCCGTCGCTCTTGCCGCTGTTGCCGGAAAAACCTGGACGGTTTCAGCTACCACTGACGTAGCGTTTGCCGACGCCGTTTCCGTGCGCACCTCCGGCACACCCGGCATCCGCTTCAAGGCAACGCTTGACCTTGCCACCCGTGCCGATGAAAACTTTGCCGAAATCGGCTTTATGGCAACGCGCGATACGCATTACACCAACGCCTTTGATGCTTCGGCAGACAGCTTTATCTTGGCAAATGCCAATGCCGCCAATGCCAAGCTTTGCACCGTCGTCCGCAAGAGCGGCAGCGATTTGAACCGCTATCTCACGGAAGACAACGGAGAATTAGCCTTCAATGCCCTTGTAGTCGGCGTTCCGGAAAATGCCGCTTACCTGACCGAAAACCTGCACCTTCGTGCCTTTATCGTTTGCGGCGGCGTAACCTATTACAGTGCCGTCAAGACCGACAGCGTCTACGGTGCCGTTAAGAGAGTGAGCGCAGACCCGAATTACGAAAACGATCCGTATATCCGGAGGATCATCGAGCTTTGCGAAACAACAAACGGCTGATACGGAAAAGAGGAATGATCATGAAAAAATATGTTTCGCCTGAAATAGAATTCGAGACCGTTCTTCCCGATGTCCTGTTGGCAAGCGATTTGATAATCGATATGAGCGGTCAGTATGAGGACGAGGGCGAATAACCGTTCTCCCTGCAACTTGTTTCTCCTTTTCGACCCGGTTGCCGTTTTTCGGTGACCGGGTCGTTTTTGGATATTTTTGCTTCGAAAAAAAGCAGACAAGCATCAAAGCCTGTCTGCTTTCAAAATTTCAAAGCCGTTGTGTGTTCCGTTACAGAAGCGGTATGCCGTGCTCCTCGCACGCCTTGACCGTCTGTTCGTCCCAAATGCTCGATTGCACCTCGCCGATGTGCGCACAGCCCATCATGAGCATACATAACCGCGATTGACCGATGCCGCCGCCGATGGTGAGCGGCAATTCGTTCGCAAGCAGCATTTTATGGAACGGAAGCTTGCTGCGTTCTTCGCACCCGGCGAGCTTTAACTGACGCGCAAGCGATTCGGCATCCACGCGAATGCCCATGGAGGACACCTCAAACGCGCGCTCTAACACTTCGTTCCAAAACAGAATGTCGCAGTTGAGATCCCAGTCGTCGTAGTCGGGCGCACGGCCGTCGTGCGGCTTGCCGTTTTTGAGCGCACCGCCGATCTGCATGATGCAGGCGGTCTTATGTTTCTTGACAAACACATTTTCACGCTCATGCGGCGTAAGATCGGGATACAGTTCTTCAAGCTCTCCGGAGGTGATGAACGCCACTTCGTTCGAAAGCGTGGTGCGCAGCTGCGGAAAATGTACGTATAAGCGGTCTTTCACGCGGCATATCGTGTCCACGATGGTTTTGACGATGAGCTTGAGATAGTCGAGATTGCGGTTCTCGCGCGTGATGATCTTTTCCCAGTCCCACTGATCGACATAGATCGAATGGATGTTGTCGAGCTCCTCGTCGCGGCGGATGGCGTTCATATCGGTATATAAGCCGTTTCCGACTGCAAAATTGTATTTTTTGAGTGCCAAACGCTTCCATTTGGCAAGCGAATGTACGACCTGCGCTTCGGTGCCGATGGCGGGAACATCAAAGCTTACCGGGCGTTCGTAGCCGTTTAGGTTGTCGTTCAAGCCGCTGTCCTCGGTGACAAACAGGGGAGCCGACACGCGCTTTAAGTTGAGAGCGGCGGCAAATTCGTTCTGAAAGGTCTGCTTGATATAGGCGATGGCGCGTTGGGTGTCATATTCGTCAAGCACGGGCGCATAGCCTTGGGGAATCTGAATTTTGTTCATAGAAACGTCCTTCTGACACAGAAACAACGCTGTGCCGCTGTGATAAATGATAAAAACATTTTATCACGTTTCACAGGCTCTGTCAAGCTTTGAAGGGCATTTTTTCGCGGCATTACAAATTGACTGCGAAAACACCCAAAAACGCAAGTCCCACGCCGCAAAGGCACTTGACCGTGAGCTTTTCGCCGAAAAACAGCACCGCCATTCCGGTGGAAAGCAAGAGCGCACAGCCATTGGCGAGCGGATAAAGCACCGCGCTCGGCAGATAATGCGCTGCAAGCGTTTTGGTGAAGCTGTGCAGAAACAGACAAATCGCCATCACACCGATGTAGCCGAAAATCGGTTTTAACACCCGGACGACTGACAGGTCGGCAGACCCGGATGACGCTTTGAAAAACGGCAGACAGATTAAAAGCATCAAAAACGCAAATATATAGGTATAAAAGTTGAAAACCGCCGTCGGAATGTCCGGTGCATACACGGTGAACAGCTTTTGCGAAAAATCGATGCCGCCGTTGGAAAGACAGAGAAGCAAAAGCGTGAAGAAAGCCGGAAGCGTGAGCTTGGTTTTGATGGAATTGTTGTAGGAGCATAAAACGAGTGTGGCACCGATTAACAAGACCATGGCAAAAATCTGCGTCGGCTTGACGTGCTCGCCGAAACAGAGAACGCTTCCGATGATCGGCACGGTAAAGCCGAGCATTCCGAACACATCGACCAACATATACGCACCTTTTTTGACGGAAAGCAACCAGCTTACCGCCATCACCGAGGTGGAAAGTCCCGAAAGCAGGCAAATGGAAAGTGTTCTTGCGTCAATGCGAAGTCCCGGAAGCTTTCCCGAAAACAGCACGAGAAAAAAGCCGATGGCAATGCATAAAAGCATACGCAAAAGGTTCGCATAGATCGCATCGGTTATGCACGCGGTGTGACCGCTGGTCTTTTTGCCGCAATATCCCTTGGTTGCGCCGCATAAAAGCGAAATGGCTAAAAATACATATCCCATAAAGATATCCTCAAAGCAGTTTTTTATTTTCTCCCAGTATAGCATAGCCATGGCTGAAATGCAAGATAAAAAACATGGAGAAAAAAGGCAAATAATTGTATTTTTCAGCTTTTTTATTCCGTTTTTCCAAACGCGGACGGCGGCGCACCGTATTTCTTTTTCATGCAGCGCGAAAAGTATTTTTCATCGGTAAAACCGGCGGCAAAAGCAGCTTCCTTGACAGATATCTGTTTTTCGGCAAGAAGAGATGCCGCAAAACGCAGCCGCTTTTCCAACAAATATTGCTTCGGCGAAAGGCCGAAGCTTCGGCAAAAGGCACGCCGGAGCGAGGATTCGCTGAAGCTTCCGGCACGGCAAAGGTCGCAAAGCCGAAGCGAAGCGTCTTGAAAGTGGTTTTCCAGATAGGAAAGACAGTCTGCCAACCGGGTATCCGTGTGCGGTCCTGCAAGCGTGGCGAGGTCGCAGAGCAGGGTATAGACGTCGGCTTTCAGGCGGAAGACGTGTTGGTTTTGCTGCCAATCGTCCAAAAGCTGCTCGAATTTTTCGCGTAAAAAAGCCTCCGCGCCAAACGATCGGTTTTCGACGTGTGTATAGTTGCAGTCGGAAAGATGCACCACTATGCTTTCACAGACGGAATATTCTACGGTATAATCCGTGCTGCTCGGAATGAACAGCACATCTCCCGGCCGTGAAAGAAAGCTCTGCCCATCGATTTCAAACTGCGCTTTTCCGCAAATGCGCAGACTAAGTGCCGCAAATGGCCGTTTTTTGACGTGAAACAGCCCGTTTTCGTGCCTGAAACGGCCGACAGATAAAATTTGAAAGCATAGCTCATCAAAAGAATATAACATTTTTATCACCGCTTTCCAGTATACAGATAATTGACTGAAAAATCCACCTATTTGAATGAAAAGTCTGTTACAAAACCGTTCGTGTTGGGGTAAAATAACTCTATCAACTTCAAGAAGGCGGTGTTTGTATGTTTTTTGACGTTCAAAACCTGACAAAACTGACCGGCCGGTATCCGGTCGAAGGAAAAATCCGCGCTGTGGCGCACGCGTCGCTCTGCAAGCCGGTTTTTGCGGAATACTGGAACAACTTTTCCTACGGACTTTCCGAAATCGAGCTTCTTCCGACCGATTCTTTCACCTTTTGCATCGGTCAAGCACCGGTTTTGCCGCTTGACGGCGAAAGTTATCGCGTGAGCATTACCGAAAGCGGCGTGAGCCTTGCCGCTTGCAGCGAAAAAAGCCTCATTTGCGGCTTTATGACGCTCATCGACCGTCTGCTTATGGAACGTGTAAACGGCGAAAGCCGCCTGTTTCTCGACGCCTGCACCTACGGCGAGACGGCATTTATTGCACGGCGTATGGCGCATTTTTGTGTTTTTCCGGAAACCGAGCTGTGGGAAATCCGGCGGTTTGTCCGTCTGTGTGCATTTTTGCGGTATACCCATTTGGTGATCGAATTCTGGGGAACGTTTCGCTATGAATGCCTTGATGCGCTTTCGTGGGAACACGCGTTTTCCGCTGATGACCTGCGCGAAATTTTCGCGGAGGCTCAGGATCTCGGCTTGGAGCTTGTTCCTATGTTCAACCATTACGGACACGCTTCTTCGGGACGGGTGATGCACGGAAAACACGTCGTGCTTGACCGGTCGCCGCAGTATGCATATCTGTTCGATGAGACCGGTTGGGCGTGGAATATCGGCTTGCCGGAAACAATCGATTTGCAGAAAAAAATGCGGCAGGAATTGACGGAGCTGTGCGGTGCCGGTTCATTTTTCCATATCGGCTGTGATGAGATCTATGGCTTTGATTATTCAGAACGTGCCATGGAGGAGATCTGCACCCATATCAATGCCGTCGCTCAAAGTCTTGCCGAAAGCGGCAGAAAACCCATTTTGTGGGCGGATATGTTTTTGCCGAGAACCTTAAAAAATCAAACCGGAAATACATATACGGCGACGTGTCCGTCCGAGAACGCGTCCTCTTTTATGCTGTCAAAGCTCGATAAAAACGTGCTTCTTGCCGATTGGCAGTATGACGCGTGCCGATTCCCGGTGGAAACGTCGCTTTATCTGAAAGAAAAAGGTTTTTCGGTTTTGCTGTGTCCGTGGGATAGGGGAATGAACCGGACGAACGCTTGCCTTGAAACGGCAAAAATTCATGGCCTTGACGGGATTCTGCATACGACCTGGCACACACTGTCAAACGGTATGCCGTATGTTGCAAAAACGGCGCGCGGCTGCTTTTTGCCTGCCGGTGCGAAGGATATGCGCGATGAGAATCAGGCTCTTCACTTCAACAAAACAGCGGAAATTCTGCGAAAAGTGTATCCTTGCGGCGGCGATTACCGCAAAAGCGGCTGGTCGAAAAAGGAAATTGAGGATATTGTATGATAAACCTTGTGTATTTGTTCGCGGTGTTTTTCAGCGTTTCACAGTCGGTTTCGGTCAAATATTACCGGCAGAAATCCGAGGATGTGCTGCTTTTCAATGCTGTCAAATCGCTTGCCGCGTTTTTGGCGCTTGCCGTGATTTTGGCGTGGAACTTCCGTTTTCACGCACCGACGGCGATCTATGGCGTCCTGTACGGTGTTTTCCTTGCGATTTCCATGCATACCGGCTACAAAGCACTGTGTTTGGGTCCGATGTCCCTTACCGGCATGATTGTATCGTTTTCCGTGATTTTGCCGATCGCATACGGGATCGTGTTTGCACGGGAGAATCCGACGGTGTTTCAGGGTGTCGGTTTGGTATTTTTTGTCTTATCCGTGGTTTTCACAAGCCTTCGTGCAGGGACGCCTCCCGCTTCGCAAGAGACCTCTGCGAAAGACCGAAAAAAGTGGCTCGTATACGTGTTTCTCACGTTTGTGGCCAACGGCTTGTGTTCTGTTGTGCAAAAAATGCATCAAAGTGCCTATCCGCACCGGCAGCTTGGCGAATTTGTCTTGTATGCCTGCGGCTTTTGCACGTTGGTTTTCGGTGCCGCGTATCTCAAAAAGAGAACGGCACACAACAACGTGTGCGGCATTGGTCTTGCCGGGTTCGCCGGACTTTCCAATGCGGCAGCCAACTTCTGCACCTTGCTTTTGGCAGGAAACGAGTATGCGGCGGTCATGTATCCGGTCATCTCAGCCGGAACGGTGCTTGCGGCGCTTGTGTGCGGCAGGGTGCTGTTCGGCGAGAAATTGGGCTTGGGACAGCGGGCGGCTTTGCTCTGCGGCTTGGCGGCAGTGGTGTTGCTAAGATTATAAAACAACGAAGCGCGGTGAAATCATCGCGCTTCGTTGTTTTCATAAGCCCCCAAAAACCAATCGGCAGCGTATTTTGTCGATTGGTATTTGGGGGCTTATGTTACAGATTTATGCATTCTCTAAACAATCAGCATCGCATCCCCGAATGAGAAGAAATGATACTTTTCCTCCACGGCAACGTGATAGGCCTCCAAAATGCGTTCTCTTCCGGCAAGTGCGGAAACGAGCATTATGAGCGTGCTTTCGGGCAAATGAAAATTGGTGATCAAGCAGTCAATGGCCTTGAATTTGTAGCCGGGATAGATAAAAATCTCGGTATTGGCACTCCCGGCGTGCAGAACGCCGTTTTCATCCGTCGCGCTTTCGAGCGTCCGGCAGGAGGTCGTTCCAACCGAAAAAATCCGGCCGCCGTTTTTGCGAACCTCGTTGAAACGGCGCGCGGTATCCTCACTTACCGTGTAATACTCGCTGTGCATCTTGTGTTCCGTGATGATGTCCTCCTTGACCGGACGGAACGTTCCAAGTCCGACATGAAGCGTCACATACAGAATTTCCACACCCATAGCTTCAATCTGCTTTAGCAGCTCCTTGGTGAAATGCAGCCCGGCTGTCGGCGCGGCACTCGAGCCTTCATGCTTGGCGTAGACCGTCTGATAGCGGTCCTTTTCGCTTTCACGGCTGGTGATGTACGGCGGCAGCGGCATTTCGCCGATTTCGTCAAGCAGTGCGAAGAATTCGCCTTCATAGTCGAATTCGATGACACGGTTGCCGTCGTCGAGGATTTTCGTGACTGTGCCGGTCAGCTTTTTATCAAAAAAAACGCGCGTGCCTACTTTCATTTTCTTGCCCGGATGGACGAGCGTTTCCCAGCTCCGGTCGTCGAGCCGTTTTAGCAAAAGCACCTCAACGGTGCTTCCGGAAGGCTCTGCGGCTTCGGTGCCGTCCGGCAGCTTTACAAAGCGTTTGCCGAACAGCCGCGCCGGGATGACCTTGGAATCGTTGAGAACCAGTGCGTCGCCGGGACGCAAATAATCGATGATGTCATGAAAGTGCCGGTGTTCGAGTGAGCCGTCGTCCTTGTGCAATACCAAAAGCCGCGACATATCGCGCTTTTCGGCAGGTGTTTGCGCGATGAGTTCCGGCGGCAGATCGTAATGATAATAGGAGCGTTTGAGCAGATTTTCGTTTTCGGTAGCCATACAAAGCCTCTCTTTTGCGGAAATTGTAAGATGCTATTTTTTTAAGTCGATGAGCAGCGTCAGTTTTTTCTGTTTGGTGACGCTTAATGTGTTGTCTAAGGTGACGGTGCGGTTATCGATGTCGCACATTCTGTATCGTCCGCCGAACATGACCCGATACGTCCGATGCGGTGAAAACACCTTGCGCACCTTGACTTCGCCGGCATATAAGATGAGTTCAATGTAATCGATTCCTAATTCCACACGTCCGTATGCGCCGTCAAAGCTGACAAAGCCGACAAAAACGCCGTCACTTCGCATGAGCGATTCCTCCGGCGAAAAGGCTAAAAAGCCGTTGTTCTTGTCATAATCGAAGCCGGAAAATGCCGGAATCAGGGAACAAACCGCCATCGCGCTTGCGTATAGATCCTTTTTGCAGGAAAATTCGAACGAAGCAAACGCACGCGCCAGCGTTTCGCAAAGCGTACATTCTTTTAGCTCGGCAAGCATTGCACAGGCAAAAAAGTCGGGTGTCTGCCGCTCGGGCGCAAGCAAGGCGAGCTGTGCGGCTGCCTCGGCGAGCTCTTCCTTGGTATACAGCGCATAGGCACACAGCTTTTGCGAAACATAGGCGGAGGAAAGCACGCGGAGCGGATTTTCGCGGCATCGCAGGGCGGTTTTTTCGGCAAACCGATGCCGGCAGGTATTTAATTTATCAAGATAGGCCATTTTACGCTTTTTGTCGCGCAATAAATCGGCAATTTCCGTCATGGCGGCGAGAGCCGGTAAAAGCGTGTCGAAAATCATGTCGCTTTCGGGAAGACCCGTGACGGAAGCATCAGCTGTCCAAAGCCGCTCGGCTGTTTCCGTAAGCAAGTCGGCCATGAGCGAGATATCCACCCAGTTTTCGGTATAAAACCGTACCTCCGAACAGGTGCGGTAGGCGTAAAACAGGCGTAAAATCAGGCGAAAACGCGCGGCTGTCTCTGCCGGTGTCAGATCGGTGTCAAACGCCGACGGAACAAAATCCTTGCCGGAGGAGCGGCCTTTGGCGGTCATCAGATTTTTCAAGGTCAGCACCGTTGTCGGCACGGTGATTCCCGGAAATAAATATTCGAATGCAAAGGAAAGCGGCAAGCAGCTGTCTTCGCTTTCCTCGGAAATGCCTTTGAGCACACCGAGTGTGTCACGGCGCACCGCCGGATCCTTCACGGCGGCAAGGGAGGATTCGATGAGCGGCTTCAGGCTTTCCGGCAGACACGTGTCTGAGCCGGCCAGCTCTTGAGCCAATGTGCTTTCGCGGCAAAGTCGGTCAAAATGTGTAAAGCAATAGGAAACACAGTCGGAGAGATTTGAAAAATAGTGGCAATAGTAGTTTTTTTCACCGCTTTTGGCAGGACTTTCGGCACAGTACGGAAAGCTCCATGCTGCAACTAACCGCCGTTTTTCGGTTTTTCCCGGTTCAAGGTGCAGATGAAACGCCAAAATGGCGGAAATGTTCTTTTGTGTGCCGAGTGCCGCCGTGTCGTTCAAAAAACCGCCGTTTTGGACGAAATGTGCGAAAAACTCGGCATCTTCGGCATCCGGTAAAATCTCAAAGGTGAAATCGGAGGCATCCGATGCAAGACACATACTGCCGCGCCGCCTTGCCGCAACGCTCGGCGAGGTTTCGGTAAGCAAGGGATAAAACGTGCCGCTTGCCTTGTCGTAGCACGGTTCTCCGTGACCTGCCCAAAAGAAGGATTTTAGAAGTGCGGCGAACGAAACGGTCAGCGGCTCCTCCGAGCGGTTGGTGAGCGAAACTTCAAAAAATGCCGCCGGAATGCCGGAATCGATGGAGTTGTGGAGAATAAACGGATTGAAGGCGGTGATGGCAGTATCAATGCCGGAAGAGGCCGTGTCGAATGCGATTTCCGTAAACGGGAAATGCCTCTCAAAGTGGCAAACCGGTGCGTGCGGAAGGATACGTGAAGCCGGAATTGCTTCCGCCTCCGGATTTTTTAAGACATATCCGGCCGCTTCCGTTTCCGCTGATTTGACGCAGACAGCGAACGAAACGGGATTCGAATGCTCGCCCGGATGCTCTTTTTTGGAGGAGCTTTTGGAAAGACCAGCAAACTGTGTGCCGCCGTCGCGGTACAGCTTTAAGCAGCCTGTGCCGATACCGCCCAAAAATGCGGTGTTTTGCAGGTAGGCAAGAGTGTTTTTCTGCATGAAAGCTCCTCCTTTCTTTATAATTAGGTAATAGGACTATTATTATAGCACAGTTTGCTTGTAAATGCAAGGGCGAACGCAAAGAGAAACACCGTGCGCGGCAAACCTTCCGTTTCGGCACGCGCACGGTGATGCTTTTATTGTAAATGCTTAAACGTTGTAGGTGTTTCCTTTCGGAACCTCGTCGCCGCCCTTTTCGGTCTTTTCCACATAGTCACAGCTCGGGAAAATGATGTTGAGGACGATACCGGCGATCGAAGCAACGGCAAGAGAGGTGATCTTGGCGGTGGCGTTGATCGGAATGGCAACACCGCTGAGGGCGCAGACCAAAATCACGGCCGTGATGATGAGGTTGCGGCTCTTGGAGAAGTCGATCTGGTTTTCAATGAGGTTGCGGATACCGATGGCGGAGATCATACCGTACAGGATGAAGGAGATACCGCCGATGACGGCTGTCGGAATGAGTTCAATGACAGCGGCGAATTTCGGCGAGAAGGAGAGAACAATCGCAAAGACTGCTGCGATGCGGATAACTCTCGGGTCGTAAACCTTGGAGAGGGCAAGCACGCCGGTGTTTTCACCGTAGGTTGTGTTGGCAGGGCCGCCGAAGAGGGAGGCAAAGGTGGTGGCAAAGCCGTCGCCGATGAGCGTGCGATGAAGACCCGGATCTTCAATGAAATTGCGCTTGGTGGTGGAGGAAATGGCGGAAATGTCGCCGATGTGCTCCATCATGGTGGCAAGGGCGATGGGCGCAATAGCGATGATCGAGCTTGCAATCAGCGCGCCGTTTTTCCAATCAACGCCGCCGAATACGGTTTTCTCCCAGTGAATCGGCAGACCGATCCAGGCAGCCGATTTGACGTTTTCAAGAGCCGAAACCGAGAACAGCTTGAAGCTTTCGTTGCCGAACATGGCGATGTATTCTGCACCGTCTGCGGCGGTAATGGTCTGACCGCAGGCAACGGCAAGAATGGCGGCAACGGCACAGGCGCCGAGAACGCCCAAGAGAATCGGAATGATCTTTGCCATGCCTTTACCCCAAATATTGAAGATAATGACAATGGCAAGAGCTGTAAGTGCAAGAACCCAGTTGGCATCGCAGTTGTTTTTGGCACTGCCGCAAAGACTGAGACCGATGGCGATGATGATCGGCCCGGTCACAACCGGCGGGAAGAAGCGCATGACCTTGGATACGCCGACGGCTTTAATCAGCGCGGCAACCACGAGGTACAAAAGACCTGCAACCGCAACACCGATGCAGGCGTAGGGAAGAAGTTGGGCTTGGGTCATGCCGTTTGCACCGGCAAGCGGAGCGATGGCGCCGTAGCCGCCTAAGAATGCGAAGGACGAGCCTAAGAAAGCCGGCACCTTGCCTTTGGTCACAAGGTGGAAAAAGAGGGTGCCGAGACCGGCCATAAGTAAGGTCGTGGCGATGTCAAGTCCGGTAAGAAGCGGAACAAGAACGGTTGCGCCAAACATGGCGAACATATGCTGGAAACCGAGAACAAGCATTTTCGGAACGCCTAAAACCCTTGCGTCATAAATGCCTTCGGAACCGATGGTGGTTTTGTTTTTACTCATGAGTAAAAGCCTCCTGATTTATTTTATTCGCCGACCGCAGCCGGAAAATATCAAAAGAACGGTTATGCCTCGCGTTTGACGATGGTCACTTCGGAAATGCCGTCGTATTCCGGCACCTTCACGCAGATCTGCTCTTTGTGCGAGGTCGGTACGTTTTTGCCCACATAGTCGCCGCGGATGGGCAATTCCCTGTGACCGCGGTCCACAAGCACGCACAGCTTGATTTTGGAGGGACGCCCGGCGGCAATCAGCGCATCAATGGCGGCGCGTGCCGTCCGTCCGGTATAAATGACATCGTCCACAAGAATGATGGTCTTGCCCTGCACATCGAAATCAAAGGCGGCGTTTAACAGCTTCGGCTGGCTGCTTTTTTCGTGCAAATCGTCGCGGTACAGCGTAATGTCGAGTTCGCCGAGGAAGACCTTCATGTCGGAAAACGACGTGATTTTTTCGGCAAGCATTTTGGCAAGCGGCACACCGCGGCGCTTAATGCCGACAAGACAAACGGTCGTTTCTTCGGGATTGGTCTCAATGATCTCATGCGCAAGACGCGAAAGCGTCCGGCTGACAGCATTTTCGTCCATAATGACGGTTTGTTCTGCCATGGCACCCGGCACTCCTTTCGTTTTCTCCCGCGGCAAACGGCATAAAAAAAGCCTGTCGGCAGACCGACAGACATAAATCAGCGTTTATGCATAAAAAGGGCATAAAAACACAAATATTATGAACCTTGCCGGCATCCCGTACCGAATTAAAGGATTTTTACTGTGGCAAGTATACCATAAACGGACGCTTTTGTAAAGAGGTTTCGAAACATTTCTTCTTTTTTGCTGTTTTGAACAAGTTTTAACGGACTTTTTTGGTGCTTTTTACATATTTCGCCTTTTTTCATCAAACCGCGTTCGGAAATCTGCTTGACAAAAATCAATATATAGTATATAATTGTATAAAAATATACGATATATTGTATTGGAGGATGCATATGCTCGATAAAAGCGATTATCTCGAACCGTGCTGCCCGTTCGACACCGACTTTTACAGGGATGCGCCGCAAAAGCAGCCGACGGGACATATTTCCGTTTCGGAAATGCTTTCGCAGATCGACCGTCTGTATGCGCGCGGCGACCGCGATGCCATCGGCAGGGTGTTAACCGAATACCGCGAAAACGCCGAACGCTTGAACGATATTCACGGAGAGCTTTCGGTGTTAAACGAAATGCTCGGCCATTACCGCATGACGGCAAATCCCGAAAAAGGGCTTGCCGCTGCTCGCCGAACGCTGGAATTGCTGCCGCAGGCGGATATTGCCGGGTCTGTGAGTGCCGGAACCATCCTTCTCAATGCCGCAACGGCCCTGCGGTCGTTCGGAAATGCAGCAAAAGCCTTGCAGCTGTATGCCGAAGCCTGCCGCTGCTATGCGGCACATCTGCCGCCCGAAGACCGCCGCTTTGCCGGACTCTACAACAATATGGCGTCTTCGTATGACGATGTCGGCGAAACGGCTCATGCCGAGACCTTCTATCAAAAAGCCCTTGCCGTTTTGGAAAAGTACGATGATCCGGAGGCCGTGCTTGACCGTGCCGTGACGCTGTTGAACCTTGCGCAGTTTTATGGAGCGCACGATGCCGCCGATGCCCGTGCTGCCTCGTATGCCGAAGCGTCGTTCGCGCTTTTCGAAAAAAGCGACTTGCCGCGCGCATACTATTATGCGCACACCGCCGAAAAATGCGCCGGCGGCTTTGATGCGCTCGGCTTCTTTGTGTATGCCGATGCCTTGAAAAGCCGCGCCGAGGCCATTTATAGCGGAGAAACAGACGTATGAAGACACGTATGAAAGGCTTGGAGCTTTCCCGCGCGTTTTTCGAAGCCTACGGCCGAACGCTCATTGAAACGGAATTTGCGCCGTTTGCCGACCGTATCGCCGCCGGGCTTGTCGGCCCAGGTTCGGAGCGGTACGGCTTTGACGACGGCGTGTCGGAGGATCACGATTTCTGCGCCGGGTTTTGCCTGTGGATAAGCGAAGAGGACGACAGAGCGTTCGGCTTTGCGCTTGCCAAGGCGTATCGAAAGCTGCCGGAGACGTTTTGGGGCGTGCCGACCAAAGAGAAGCTTCGCGGCGGCGCATCGCGCTACGGCGTGATGACCGTCGAAGATTTTTTCACGCCGCTTGTCGGCAAAAACTTCGCTTCGCTTTCACCGGAGGAGTTTTTGTATACGCCGGAACACTATCTTGCCGACGCATCCAACGGCGAACTGTTTTACGATAAAGGCGGCACATTTACCAAAATATACGAACAAATCCGCACCGGAATGCCCGAGGATGTGCGCTTAAAAAAACTTGCCGCAAGCCTTTGCGGTATGGCGCAGGCCGGACAGTACAATTATGCCCGTGCGCTTTCGCACGGCGAAGAGGGCGCGGCCGTGTTAGCTCTTGCCGAATTTGTCAAAGCTGCCGCCACGGCACTTCACCTGTTGAACGGCTGCCACGCACCGTTTTACAAATGGATGCTGCGGTCGGTTTCACGTCTTCCGGCTCTCGGCAGCCTTGCGGACAGTCTTGAATATCTGTTGACCGGCGAAAACGGCGCAAAGGGCACGCTTATCAAGGGCGAGATTATCGAGGATGTTTGCACGGGCGTTGCGGATTTTCTGCGTCAAAACGGCTTGTCCGATTCGGAAAGTGATTTTCTCGAAGACCATGCCAAAAGCGTGACAAACAAGATTCGCGCCGCGGCGTTTCGCAATCTGCCGCTGATGGTTGGGCTGTGATTGCGAAGGCTCCTTTGCGAATGTTAACTTTGTGTAAACTGCAAGGCGCAGCTATTGCATTTTACCTATACAGTGTATTATACTGTTAAAAATAATAGTATACTTTGTACAGGAGATGTAACACACCTTGAAAGAAAAACTTAACAAACGGGAGCTTGCCTCCATCGCCGTCATGCTGTTCGGCTTGTTCTTCGGCGCAGGCAACCTGATATTCCCGCCGACGGTGGGACAGTATGCCGGAAAAAACATTTTACCGGCAACCATCGGCTTATTGATCACGGCTGTCAGTCTGCCGCTTTTGGGCGTGGTTGCCATCGGCATCAGCCGCAGCGAAGGGCTTATCGAGCTTTCCGGCAAGGTCGGCGGCGCGTATAAGGTGTTCTTCACCTGTGCGCTGTATTTGACCATCGGACCGCTGTTTGCCATTCCGCGCTGTGCGGCAACGCCGTTTGATACGGGCGTTAAGCAATTGCTCGGCGTGACGGAACAAACACAATCGCTGTATTTGTTCCTGTATTCGCTCCTTTTCTTTACAATTGTCCTTGCGTTCTCGCTGTTCCCCGGAAAAATCGTTACATGGGTCGGAAAAATCTTAACGCCGGTGTTCCTTGTTTTCTTGGGCGTGCTTGTCATTGCCGCTTTTGTCAACCCCATGGGTTCGATAAGCGCGGTTGAAGCGAGCGGCAAATATGCGGAAGCACCCTTTATGTCCGGTTTCCTTGAGGGCTACAACACCATGGATGCGCTTGCCAGCCTTGCCTTCGGCATCGTCGTGGTCACGGCCATCCGTGATTTCGGTGTCACCGAGCCGAAAGCGGTTGCCAAAAGCACGGTCAAGGCCGGTATTTTCAGCTGCCTCATCATGGCGGTCATCTATGTGCTTCTTGTGATTGTCGGCGTGCAGAGCCGCGGCCTTTTCGAGGTTTGTAAAACCGGCGGCGAGGTCTTTGCCTTGGTCTCCGAACACTATTTCAGAAAAGTCGGTACCTTCGTGCTTGCCGGAATTTTCACATTCGCCTGTCTAAAAACGGCCATCGGCCTTGTCACCAGCTGCTCG
Source organism: uncultured Eubacteriales bacterium (assembly GCA_934444645.1). Taxonomy (GTDB): domain Bacteria; phylum Bacillota; class Clostridia; order Oscillospirales; family CAG-382; genus UMGS882. The sequence continues at coordinate 35,121 of CAKSCV010000009.1, forward strand.
GAAACCTTCTGCAAGCTGTTCCCGAAGCTGTTCGGCTATAAGGTCTGGGCGGTCATTTTCAGTGTGGTTTCCTTTATCATTGCCAACTTCGGCTTGTCCTCGATCATTGCATATTCCGTTCCGGTTTTGATGTTCTTGTATCCGCTTGCCATCACCCTTATTTTGCTTGGCCTTTTCGGAAACCTCTTTGGCCATAACCGCTATGTGTACGGCTTTGTGACCGGCTTTACGCTTTTCGAAGCCATCTTTGATTTCATTAAAGCACTGCCGGACTTTATCAAAACGGCGATTCATTTCGAAATCCTTGAGCCGGTGTTAAACAAAGTCTTCCCGTTATACGAATATGGCGTGGGCTGGCTCGTCCCGGCGCTTGTCGGTCTTGTGATCGGTCTTGCCGTGATGTACGCCACCAAAAACACAAAGAAAGCCAAAGCTTAAGAAATTCTTTGATTCCTATACACAGCAGACAGAACCGAACAGCCAAACGGTTCTGTCTTTTTTTTGCAAAAAATGCAGCTTAGGGCTTGAAAAGATGCGGTAAATGTACTATAATATTAAGTTAGTAAGTGAGAAACCCGTCCCGTGCATTCTTAAAGGAGAGAGAGCAATGAAAACCTATACGCCGCAGACGATGCAGAAAGCGGAACAGTCTTATTTTGAAAAAGCGGGCGTATCGCCGTTGGAGCTTATGCAAAAAGCCGCCGCTAACGTTTTTTTTGCGGTTCGTTCCAGGCTTCGTCCGTATGATACCGTCACGGTGCTGTGCGGCAAAGGCAACAATGCCGGCGACGGCTATGAAATTGCACGCCTCATGCGCAAGGACGGTCGGAATGTGATCTGTGTGAGCGTTCTCGGCGGCGAGCCGACCGTGGAACCGGCGCAAACCTGCTGTAAGGCCTATTTGGCGGAGGGCGGCAAAATTATCACCGATCCTCGGATTGCGTTAAAAAAGATCGCCTTTTCCACCGTGATCGTCGATGCTGTGTTCGGTATCGGCTTTCGCGGCGAAATATCCAAAGAAAGCGTTTTGTATCAATATATCGACAAAGCCAATCTGTCGGGCGCGTTCCGCGTGGCTGTGGATGTGCCCAGCGGCGTGCGCAGCATCGACGGCAGTGTCGGCGGCATTGCCTTTGCCGCGGATTTGACTGTAACGATTTCGGCATATAAAATTGGGATGTTATCCTATCCGGCACGTTTTTACTGCGGAAAAACGGAGGTTGCGGACATCGGCCTCCCGGAGGCGCTTCTCGATTCGTTTGCCGCAGAGAACTGCGGCTTTGTACCGGAGGACGAGTATGTGAAAACCGTTTTGCCGGCGCGTCCGCTCATGTCCAACAAGGGCACTTTCGGCAAGGTGTGCTGCATTTGCGGCAGCGAAACCATGACCGGCGCGGCGGTGCTTTCGGTGGGCGCGGCTTTGCGGACGGGTGCCGGGCTTGTGACGCTTGCTTCCTGTAAGGAGGTCATCGATTGTGTCCGCACGGCCTATCCCGAACCCATTTATGCACCCATTGACTGGAAGGATAAAGAAAAAGCCGCTTCCTTCGCCGATTCGCTCGCCAAATATACCACGGTGCTGATCGGCTGCGGCTGGAACCAAAGCGCAGTCAAGACGGATTTTCTCAAAACCGTGCTGAAAACGGTTTCCGCACAGCTTGTTTTGGATGCAGACGGCATAAATCAGCTGTGTCCCTTCATAGAATTGTTGCGGGAAGCAAAACAAATACCGATTTTAACGCCGCATCCCGGTGAATTTGCACGTCTTACCGGCTATGATGTAAACTATATCAACGACAACCGGATCGCGTGTGCTGTGGAGTTTGCCGAAAAATACCGTTGTATTCTGGTCTTGAAGGGCGCCGGAACGGTCATCGCTTCGCCGGACGGACGCTATGCCGTCAACACGACCGGCAATCCGGGTCTTGCCAAAGGCGGCAGCGGCGATGTGCTTGCCGGCCTTATCGCAGGTCTTGCGGCAAACCCCTATGTTTCGGCGTTCGATGCGGCTGTGTGCGGTGTGTATCTGCACGGAAAAGCGGCGGATATCTTAAAGCGGACTGTCTCCGAATACGGGTTTTTGCCGTCGGAACTCGCTTTGGAGGTTGCCAAGCTGCTTCCCTAACAAATTGTTGGAGGGATAGCCTTGTCAAGAACTTTATCCGAAACGCGAAGAAAACCGTTTATGCGCCGCTTGTGTGCAGTGTGTGCCATGCTTTTGCTTGTGCCGCTGTTGGCGTCCTGCTCGGATACCGCCGGCAAAAAAACGCTGTGTCAAACCCTGTTTTCGCCCTATACCGCCGAAATCGAATTTGCCTTTGATAAAGACGGCGCATCGGTCTGCGGCAGGGCGCATCTGACGCGCGGCGAAACCGTGCGTATCGATATTCTGTCGCCGGACCCGTTTACCGGGATCAGTGCCGAAATGAGTGCCGATGACCGTGCGGAGCTAATCAGTCTTTCCTATTCGGGCATTAAGGCGGCACTTCCGAAAAACACGCTCGATAAGCTTGACCTTATGCTGTCGTTATTTGCCGACCGCGCGGCTTCATGCGTGGAAAAAATGCCTGCCAAAGCCTTCGAACCCTGCGAGGACGTGTATACCGTCGAAGGGCTTGCCGAGGTAAAACCATATAAGGTCTCGTATACCTATGCGGATGTGCAGGTGTTGCTTGTGTACGATTGCAAAACCGGCACACCGCTCGATATCTGTGCCAAGACCGACGGAAGCGCGGCCGAGGTGAAAATAACGAAATTCAAAGGAACGACTTAACCGTTCCTTCGCCAAACGTGAAAAGAGGAACTTCATGCTGAATCATACCGATGTAAAAAAAACAAGAGCTGTGATCGACCTGAATGCGATTGCGCAGAATTATACGCATACCGCAAAAGTTTGTGCGCCTGCCAAAGTGGCTGCGGTGGTCAAAGCCGATGCTTACGGCCACGGTGCGCTTGCCGTGGCGAAACGGTTGAATACCGTCGGCTGTGATTTTTTCACCGTTTCGAACATCGACGAAGCGCTTGAGCTTCGCATCGGCGGCATAACGGGGACGATCTTGGTGCTCGGCTATGTGCTTGACGAGTTTTTGCCGGAAGCGGTGGAAAACGATATTTCGCTTGCCGTGGACACGGCGGCGCATTTGAAAACGATTTTACAGGCGGCTGACGGCAGAACCGTGAAAATCCATCTCAAGCTCGATACCGGCATGAACCGCACCGGCTTTTTTGCCAAAGGCGACGGTGCGCTGCTCGACGGAGAATTGCTGGAAGCGGCCGCATTGCTTGAAAACCATCCAAACCTTGTGTGTGAGGGCATTTTCTCGCACTTTGCCGTTGCGGACGAGCCGAATGGGGCTGCTTTTACCGAAAAGCAGTATGCACGCTTTATCGCAACGGTCGAAAAGCTGCGTGCTCTCGGGATCAAACCGACCTATCGCCACATTTGCAACAGTGCCGGCATCGTGCGTTTTCCGCAGATGCATTTGGATGCCGTGCGCATGGGTGTGACGCTATACGGCTGCGGCGATTTGGACAGCGCGTGCGTTCCTGCCATGACCTTCAAAACGCGTGTTATCAATGTGCATACCTTAAAAAAAGGCGAAAGCGTCAGCTATGGCTGTACCTACACGGCAGATACCGACCGGCGGATCGCTGTTATCGGAGCAGGCTATGCCGACGGCTACAAACGCTGTCTTTCGGGCAAGGGCTATGTGCTGTGCCACGGAAAGAAAGCACCGCTTGTCGGACGTATCTGCATGGATATGGCCATGGCGGATGTGACGGATATTCCGGAGGCTGGGGTCGGCGACGATGTGGTTTTGTTCGGCAAGGACGGGAACGAACGGCTTTCTGCCGAACAGCTTGCCGCATGGGCGGACACCATTCCGTATGAGATCCTTTGTGCGGTTTCGGCACGTGTACCGCGCGTTTATGAGAATTGAAAGTTGAAAGTTGAAAATTAGGGGTCAATCGAAGCTTTGTACGCTGATTGTAACTGCGGCAGCCTTTGCCGTCCCTGTGTAAGGGAGGACGGTGCACGGAGAGTGTCGGAAGCGTTGTGAGGACTGCTGCTGCAAAAACCGGTTGGGACGATAGGAAAGTATATGACGCGATTGTCCGGGCACTGCGAAGAACAGGCTTCTTCACAGTGCCTTTTGTTAATTATATGTTACCAATGAAACATACGCTTGCATTTTTTCGGTAAAAAGACTATAATATTCTTATCCTGGATTCGTATGCCTGAATCTGAAAATGATCGATATAAAAAAGAAAGGCGGTATCCCGTCATGAAATTTGCAGCAAGGGATTTTCTTCCGGTTTTGTTCGGAAATGATATCAATGTATACAGCGTCGCACGGGCGTTTTATGAAGCATATCAGGTCAAAGCGCGCGTGTTCGGCAAGGCGCTTATGGGTACGTGCTACAAAAGCAAGCTGGTTGATTTTACGGAAATAAAAAATTTAGACACACCGGAGATCCTTTTGAACGTACTCAACACATATGCCGCGGAACACGCCGACAAAAAGGTGCTTGCCATCGGCTGCGGCGACAACTATGTCAAGTGTCTTGCCGTGAACAGGGATAAGCTTGCCGCAAACGTCATCGCGCCGTATGCCGATTACAATTTTCTTTCCGACCTCATGGATAAGGAGAAGTTTTATGAGCTTTGCGAGGCGCACGGCATCGATTTTCCGGAAACCTATGTCTGCACGGCGGAAACCTATCAAGCGCTTGCCGTACCGTTTGACGCGCCCTATATTCTGAAGCCTGCCAATCAGGTGGAATATTACAAACACAAATTTGACGGACAGAAAAAGGTCTTTAAGCTTGACAGCTTCGAAGAGCTGACCGAGACCGTGAAAAAGGTCTATGAAGCCGGGTATGCGGATCATATGATCATCCAGGATTTTCTGCCGGGCGACGACACCTATATGCGTGTGTTAACAAGCTATTCCGACCGCAACGGCAAGGTCAAGATGATGTGCCTCGGTCACGTGCTTTTGGAGGAGCATACACCGTATGGCATCGGCAACCATGCCGTTATCATCACGGAGTACGAAAAAGAGCTGACGGAGAAATTCAAGAACCTTCTCGAAAGCATCCATTTCACCGGCTTTTCCAATTTCGATATCAAGTTTGATAAACGCGACGGAAAATACAAGGCCTTTGAAATCAATACCCGTCAGGGCCGCAGCAATTTCTATGTGACCGGCTCGGGACATAACGTGGCAAAGCTGTTGGTGGAGGATGCCGTGTACGGACACGAGCTGCCCGAAGATATTGCCGAGAACGAATATCTGTGGATGGTTGTTCCGAAAAAGGTGGCGTATACCTATGCGCCTGCCTACAAAGAACGCATGAAAAAGCTGATCCGCGAGAAAAAATACGTCAATCCTCTGTGGATGAAGGGCGATAACAATCCGGAGCGCATATTCCGGCTGATCCGCTCACAGCTCGGTCATTTTGTGAAATTCAAGAAGTATTTGGGAAAATAGGGAGAGGATACCGTGAAAAAGCTTGGCGTTATCGGCGGCATGGGACCGCAGGCAACGGAACTGATGTATCAGAAGATCATCTCCATGACCGACGCGCACTGTGACCAAGAGCATATCAATATGATCATCCTAAGTCATGCCGCCATGCCCGACCGCACCGAGGCCATTCGTTCGGGACAAACCGAAACGGTTTTTTCGCTGCTTGCGGAGGATGCAAAGCTGCTTGAAAACTGCGGCGCGGATTATATCGCCATACCCTGCAACACCTCACACTATTTTTACGAGGAATTGCAAAAGCAGGTGAATATTCCCATTATCCACATGGTGCGTGAAGCGGTCAAACGGGTGCATGAGAGGGATACCTCGATCAAAAAAGTGGGACTTCTTGCCACCGACGGCACACTTTTTGCCGGAATCTATAAAAACGAGTGCGAAAAACGCGGGCTTGAATGCGTGTATCCCGATACCGAAACGCAGAAAATCGTCATGAAAATCATCTATGACCAAATCAAAGCCGGTGAAAAGGGTTCTATCGACGATTTCGGCGAGATCGATACCTACTTAAAGAAAAACGGCTGTGAAGCGGCGATTCTTGCGTGTACTGAGCTGTCCTGCTTCAAAAACTACCACGCGCTCGACCGCTTCTATCTCGATGCGCTTGATGTGCTTTGCGAAGAAAGCGTGCGGCTGTGCGGCGGCAAGCTGAAAACGGCATTTGATTTTCAAAAATAATAACCGGAGTTTTGAATCATGAAACATACGTTGAACGACTATATAAAGCTGTTAGGCGAAAACAGCTTAATCGAAAAATTAAAGCTTGCGGATCCGTCCGCCGCCGTGGAAAATGTCACCTATAATTCCAAAGAAGCCGGAAAAAACACGCTTTTTATCTGCAAAGGTGCGCATTTTAAGGAAGAATACTTAAACGAGGCTCTGTCGCGCGGCGCGTTCTGCTACCTTTCGGAAACCGAATATGCCGCAGGCGCCGCTTGCATAGTTGTAAGCGATATCCGCCGCGCCATGGCGGTCGTCTTCGATTATTTTTACGACAGCGTGTGGAAAAACCTCGATCTTATCGGCATCACTGGCACCAAAGGAAAATCCACCACGACGTATTTCATCAAATACATACTCGACGAATATCTGAAAAGCGAAAATCGGCCGTCCTGCGCCTACATTTCGTCCATCGATACCTATGACGGCGCAGAAAAATTCGAATCGCACCTCACCACGCCGGAGGTCGGCGAGCTGTACAAGCACTTTTCCAATGCCGTAAAGGCGAAAATTCCGTATCTTGTCATGGAGGTCTCGTCCCAGGCACTCAAATATGACCGTGTGTACGGCGTCGGCTTTGATATCGGCGTGTACCTAAACATCGGCGAAGATCACATCAGTTCGGTGGAGCATTCGGATTTTGACGATTATTTCGCTTCAAAAATGAAGCTGTTTTCCCATTGCAAACGCGCCTGCGTGAGCCTTGATACGCTGCGCTGCGATGAGGTGCTTGCGGCGGCAAGCGTCTGCGAAAAGGTGATAACCTTCTCGACAACCGATGAAAAAGCCGATGTTTTTGCCTATAACATCCACAAATCCGGCAACGATACCGTCTTTACCGTCCGCACGCCGGACTATACCGAAGAAATCACGCTTACCATTCCCGGCCTTTTCAACGTGCAGAACGCACTTGCCGCCATCAGCGTGTGTCTGCTGCTCGGCATTCCGAAGCACTTTGTGTATGTGGGACTTATGAAAGCGCGTTCCTCCGGACGCATGGAAAGCTATGCCAATGCGGACAACAGCGTGGTGGCTATCGTCGATTATGCGCATAACAAGCTCAGCTTTGAGTGCCTGTACGATTCGGTGACCAAGGAATTTCCCGGCAGACGCATTGTCACGGTGTTCGGCTGTCCGGGCGGCAAGGCGTTCCAGCGGAGAAAAGACCTCGGCGAGCTTGCCGGAAAATATTCCGATTTTGTTTATATCACCGAAGAAGATCCGGGTGAAGAGCCGCTTATGCAGATCTGCGAACAGATTGCCGAACACGTGGCGGCGCAAGGTTCAGCCTATGAGATCGAACCGGACAGAGGCGAAGCCATCCGCAAGGCGATTTTGTCCTCCGGGCGTGAAACGGTGGTGCTCATCACCGGCAAGGGCAACGAAACCCGGCAAAAGCGCGGCACAAAATATGTTCCCTGTGAGACGGATGTCGCATATGTCAAAAAATACTTAAAAGAATTCGATGTGGAGCATAAGATCGACGCGTCGGAAAAAATCAGCGGTTTCCAAAGCGTGCTTCCGGCCTTCCGCAAGCTGTTCGGCAAAACGATTCTCATCAAGCTCGGCGGCAGCATTATGGAAAGTGAAAGCGCACTCAAAAATCTTTACGAAGATATCGAAATGCTCAAAATGGTTGGTGCTAAGGTCGTGCTGGTGCATGGCGGCGGCAAGGCAATTTCGGCGGCTCTTAAGAAAAACGGCATTGTGCCGGAATTCAAGGGCGGCTATCGGGTGACCGGCAAAGACGCCATCGGCATTGTCGAGGAGATCCTGTCCGGCAAGGTCAATAAGGCCATCGTGCAGGGACTCAAAGACGAAAATCTGAACGCCTGCGGCCTTTCCGGAAAGGACGGCGGCCTCATCACGGCTGTGCGTAAAACCATTCCCGAGGGTGATATCGGCTATGTCGGCAATATAACCAAGGTAGAACCGAAGGTGTTAGAGCTGCTTATGGAAAACGGCTTTTTGCCGGTGGTTTCGCCTGTTTCCTCGTCGGATAAGGGCGAGACGCTCAATGTCAATGCCGACGACGCGGCATTTGCCGTCGCCGAAGCACTGCACGCGGATACGCTCGTGTTTTTGACCGATGTGGACGGAATCTTACTCGATGTCAACAATACCGATACGCTTGTCAACACGATTTCGGCGGATAAGGCGGCCGACCTCATCGAAAACGGCTTTATCGACGGCGGCATGATGCCGAAACTAAAGAACTGTATAAACTCCGTCCGGAACGGCGTTTCCGAGGTGGCTATCCTCAACGGCAGCGTGCGGTATAATTTGGTTTCCTACTTCATTACCAAAGGAAAGATCGGTACGACCATTTCGGAAAAAGGATAAAGTGTCCGGCAACAAAAAAAGCTCTGTGTTCTTGAAAAAAACGAGATACAGAGCTTTTTATCATTCTTTTACCGAAGCTTCAACAGCAGCATAAATCCGATTAGCACAAACAGAAACGCAAAGTTGAACGCCGAAAATTCGGCAACGTATTTTCCGGCTTTGTGCGGATTGTGCGCCACATATTCCCGAAAGGTGATTAAGCTTGCAAGCGATGCGATCAATGTTCCCACGCCGCCGATATTGACGCCGACAAGCAGATCCGGATAATTGTCCGTAAACTGTGAAAGCAAAATCGCCGACGGCACATTGCTGATGCACTGGCAAGAAAGCGCACTGAAAACAAGCGTGTTTTTATTCAAAAACCAAGAAAAGAACGTGCGCACCGGCTCTAAGCGCGCCATATTTCCGGCGAAAATGAAGAAGAATACAAAGGTGAGAAGCAGCGGATAGTCCACCATTCGAAGAGCCTTGCGGTCGGCAAAAAACAGCACGGCCGGAATGAGGATAAGCCCGACAACATAGGGAACACCGCGGAATACAATGGCGATGGACAGCGCAAACAGCGCAAGATACAGCACTGTGCGCGGTACACTTAACGTAATGATTTCTTCGTCCGTTTCCAAAGGTTCCGGCTTGACAAAAACAAGGCAGCACAGCGTGATGAGTGCTACCGAAACTACAAACGGCGGTGCCATGATACGCATAAATTCAAGGTTCGGAATATTAAATTTCGTGTATAGATACAGATTTTGCGGATTGCCGAACGGCGTGAGCATTCCGCCGAGATTGGCGGCAATGTTCTGCATGATGAAGGTGAACGCCATGTATTTTTTCTTGCCGCAGGTGTCAAGCGTATAGTAGCCGAGCGGCAGGAATGTGAGAAGTGCCATGTCATTTGCAATAAGCATCGAGCCGATAAAGGTGATATACACAAGCGCCAGCACACTCATGCGTGCATCCTTGAAAAACGTAACGATCTTGCGTGCAAGCAGATAGAAAAAGCGGATGTTTTTGAGTGCACACACGGTTGCCAGCACACAGAACAGACAGGCAAGCGTCTTGTAGTCAAAGTAGGACGCATACGCCTTGTCCGGCGGCACGAGAACCATGGTGACAAGTGCCGCAAGAAACGCTATGACCATGACGGTGTTTTTGCGGAAGAATAGGGTAAGCTCGGCAAGAGATTTTTGCGCAAAGAGTCGTTTTTTCATGAAGTTTCCTCGGTTCACCGACAGAACGGAACATTTTGATATTTAAAAAATATCATAGCAAAAATAACAGCTTAAATTATGATAAAAGTATTTTTATTTAATTAAAATAATGACAAAATTATCCTCGGTGTTTTTTTCTGCTTGTTTTCCCTGCTTGTTTTTCCTGTATAGGCAGAGGAACCCGGTGTGTTTTTTGTAAAATGCGGCGCGTTTGCCGTTTCCGGGAGCTTGAAGCAGTTTGGACGGTTATTCAAATCGGTCTGTTTTTTTGCGCAAATCCGTGTCTTGCAAAAGTTTGTGAAGTATGCTAAAATATGTGTAAGAAACGAAAAGGAGATAACTGCCATGGAAAAAATCATCCTTGATACCGATATGGGCTGTGACTGCGACGATGTCGGAGCGCTTGCCCTTGCTTGCGGCGCACATAAACGAGGCGAAGCGGAGCTTTTAGGCGTTACGCACGCGATCGACAACCCATATGGCCTGCGTTTTATCGAAAAAATGCTTGCATATTACAATGTGGACGCACCGCTCGGAAAATGCTCCAAAAAGGATTTTCTGAACGATGAGCGTTTTAATACCTTTATAAAGCCGCTTGCCGACGGTTTGCCGGAAAAGGAACATCCGGACAGTGTAAAGCTGATGCGTGAAATCCTCTCGAAAAACCGCGGCGTGACGTTGGTGACCATTGGTTCGTTTGTGAATGTTGCCGCACTTTTGACTTCCGGGGCAGACGAAATCAGTTCGCTTGACGGAAAAACGCTTGTGGCGCAAAGCGTAACGAATGTTTATAGCATGGCAGGGCATTTTACAAGACCCGATTATGCGGAATTCAACATTGTGTGCGACATTCCCGCCGCGCGTTCATTCGTTTCTCTCTGTCCGGTGCCGGTTGTATATTGCGGCTTTGAGGTCGGCGAGAAAATATTTACAGGAGCACATTTGCGCGAATGCACCGAAAATCCGCTTTTGCACGATGCCTATGGCTTGTATGCCGGCCGGGAATGCGGAAACGCCTATCTTCGTCCGTCCTGGGATCCGGCAACGGTCTATACGGCGATTTATCAGGATGAAAATGAGCTATTTGACTATTCCGACCCGGTAACGGTTACCTTTGATGAAAAAGGAAAGACGCGTGTTGTGCCGGACGGCAAGGATTTGTTTTTGACGCTTGAAAAATCGCCGGATACGGCGGCAGAAGTCTTAAACAAGCTTATGCGGTAAAGTGTGAATCGTTTGTTCCAAACAAAACAAGACGGCTCTTATCCGTTTTTTTCGGATAAGAGCCGTCTGTTTTGTTGTAGTTTCGAAAACGTTAAGCGATCAAATCGGAATCGATGACTGACTCGGAATCGGTCGGTTCGTTTTCACGTACAATCAGGTTGTCGAAGCGGAAGCCGACACCCTTTCCGCCGACCGGGTTTGAGTAGAGTATGAACTGGTCGGTCGCGCTTTCTGTGGCATCTGCTGCGACGGTGAAGTCGAATGAAACGTGCTTCCATTCGCCGTTTGCGGTGATTTTTCCGCTTGAACCGACAACGTGGTCGCGGTTCGTGCCGCCTGCGTCCTTATATTGCATATTGAACTGCACGACTCCCGTAAAGCCGGAGTCGATAGCCTCGGACGTACCCGAAGAGGCGAGCATTACGTCGCAATCGACCGAATAGGTGTAGCCGGGCTTGACGGTTATGCGGCAGGTGCTGCTGGTATAAATGCTCTCCGTGTCGTTTTCGGGAAGAGTCTTGTAGCATTTATTGACTTCGTTGTTCGGGTCAGCGGCAATGCTTGTGACCGATTTCCAACCGTAGAAATCAAATGTCGTGTTGTCCGCGTCGGCTTGGAACACGATCTTTCGGGTATCGGGCAGGGGATTTTCGCGAACGATAAGGTTATCGAACAGATAGCCGACGCCTTTTTCGCTGACCGGGTCGGTGTAGAACCGGAATTGGTCATAGGTGCGCACGGTCGAATCCTTCGGAATGGTGAATTCGAAGGTCCAATGCGTCCATTGCCCGTTTGCCGAAATCTTACCGGTACGTGCGACTACATGGTCTTTTCGTGCGCCGGTGCTGTCGGCATACGGTACGTTGCAGAGAATCTCGGCTTTGAAGTTTTGCCCGATGACGTTTGTCGTACCGCTTGACGCGATCATGACGTCGCATTCCACGGAATACGTATAGCCGGGCTTGTAGGTGGTGGCGTGATCGACATACAGCCAAGTTTTGTCGTCATTTTTCGGAATGTTGCTATAGCAGAGGTTGTCTTTGTCGTTCGGGTCGGCGATGATAGTGAAGTTGCCGTGTCCGACAAGCGCGCCTTTGCCGCTTTCGCCGTCGGCGTAGATGAGAACCGGACGTGTGTCAGGTGTTTTGTTTTCGGCAACCACGATGGTATATGAGCCGCCGCCGACCGTGCCGAGGTTGTCGCCGCTTTCGCGCTTCATGCTTTCCGGCAGCGCAAGTGTTGCCGTAATGCCGTTCGGAATGGTGACGTTCCAGATAAAGGTCTTGTCGTTCTTCTGATAGCTCCAAGCGGATTCGATAAGACCGTGTGCACTCTTGTAGGTGACATCGATGTCCTTCAAATCCTTGAAGAAATACGGTTTGACGGTGATTTCATCGAAGCCGGGCTTTGTCGCCTTGATACCGCCTAAGTATTCGAAGAACCAGCGCGCCGCGTTGCCGATGGAGTAGTGGTTGATGCTGTTTCCGACGCCGACCGTGCCGCCCCAGCTTTCGGTAACTGTACCGCCGCCGCTGGTTTCCACCATGTTGATCAGCGACGGATATGTGGTCTGTGTGACAAGGCGGTAGGCATCGTCCTCGTAGCCGTAATCGCACAGAACGCTTAAAATGTATTCGGTGGACATGAAGCTGGTGGTGAAGTGGTAGCCGCTTGCCGCAACATATTCATGAAGCTTTGCAGCAAGTGCCTCACGGTTTTCCGGTTCGGCAAACTCAAAGGCAAGCGCATACACAATACCGCTCTGATTTTTGGAGGAGTAGTCGTTTTCACCGGCAAGATAATACTTGTTGTTGAAAGCGACGCGTGCCTTTTCATATTCGGCAAGATAGCCTGCCGCTTCGTCGGTCTTGCCTAAAATTTCTGCCATTTCGGCAGCACGCTTATACATGAGCGTGTAGTAGACATTGCAGAAAAATTCGTCGCTGACCCTGCTCGGCGCTTGGTGGTCGCCGTAGGTGTAAGTTCCATTGGACGGCAGAACGTCGCCGGAGGCAACCTGGTTTCTGCGGTAATTGATAAGCGTTTTGATTTTTGCGTATTTGGAGGCGATGACATCGGTGTTTCCGTAGAATTTGTACAGCGTGAGCGGAACGATATAGTCCTCATCGCCCCAGCCGTAGGTGTAGTCGCCGCCCATTTTACGGCCGGATTCCGTCCAGCGCTCTAAGAAGCGGTTGTTGTCCATGTACCAGCAGGCGGTGTTGACAAATACCTGCATATCGCCGTTCCAGAAGTTTTTCTCGCGCGTCGGGCAGTCCATAGGACCTGTCACGATGTTGGAGCGGTAGGAACGCTTGACGGCGTCCCAAACCATGGCAAGACCGGTATGCGAGGTCTCGAAATCGCCGGTCACATCGAGGTCGTTGTACATTTCAACCTTCTTGACGGTCGAGATATCATACGTTCCGGAATAGCCGGAAACATAGATATAGCGGAAGCCGGTAAAGGTGAATTCCGGAATATAAACTTCTTCCTTCGCGCCCTTGCAGATGTAGGTGTCGAGGTTGCGCGCACCGTAGCACGCTCTGCCGTCGGCATAGGTGTCCTTGTAGAAGAAAACGTCGCCGTATTCCGAAACGTTGGCCGTGTAGCCGAGCGTATCCGAACCGTTTAAGGATTCGCAATAGCGGATGAGGATCTGTTCGCCGGGCTTGGTATTCTTAAGAATCAACTTTACGCGGCCGGTGGAGTTCAGGCCGAAATCGTAGCAGGTCGATCCGTCGGCAAGCGTAAAGATTGTTTTGGCGGTCATTTCGTTGTTGATGCGAACCGGTTCGTAATGCTCTTGGGAGCGCGTTTTACCGGTGACAGAGTGTTCTTCGGCACTTGCCCAGCTTCCGGCGTTTAAGTCGGAGCACCAATCTGCGGTTTCCAAACGTGCGTCGTAGCGTTCGCCGAACTGGATATCGTTTTCAACGCGCGGTGAAGCGGTGACCTGCCAGTTCTTGTTCGTGCCGATGACAAGGCTTGTGCCATCGGTGTATTCGATCTCAAGCTGCATCATAAGAGAGGGAATGTTGTTGTAGAAAGCACCCCAGGATTCGCTGTTGTTGAAGCCGCTTGCAAGCTCTGCGCCGATAATATTTTTGCCGGTGTGAACGAATTCGGTTACATCAAAGACCTGATATTCCGTAAGATATTGCATTGAGCCGGGAAGAAAACGTGCGTCGGTCACGCGTTCGCCGTTGAGGTAGGGAACATATAAGCCTTGTGCGGTGGCATACAGCGTTGCTTTTTCGATTTCCTTTTCGGTGAGGAAGCCGCTGCGCATATACATTGCACGCGTGCGAAGCCGCGGATGCAGCTTGGTTTTATGGATTTTTCGAGTACCGGACAGTGTGGTTGTCTGCCAGCCTTCTTGTTCGCTGTTCGCCCAGAAACCGCACATACTGCTGTTGGTAAAGCCGTTACTCGTATCAAAATTCTCGGTCGTACCGTCGGTGTAGGTGACCGAAAGGCAGCCGCGCACACCGGCAAGGAAATGCATGGTGTTATCCGACAGATAGCCGCGGACATTGATGAAGTTTGTGCCGCTTGCAAGGGCGCTTGTCACATCCTTGACGCCGGTCAAGTGCCAGCCGTTCACCTTTTCGGTCGGAATCTGCGTGTTGCCGATGAATAAGTCGATCGGCAGGCTGCTCTGAAATTCGATTTCGGCTTTGGAAACCGTTTTGGAGATGTTAATTTTGCGCTGTAAGTAGTAGCGCGTGTATTCGGTCGGACCGATCCAATCGCCGAGCGGCAGAGTGTACGAGGGCATTTCCTCTAAGGTCGCAAGATAGCTTTCGGGCGCGGAAATAAACGCCGCGTCAAACGTCTTTTGGGTGTTTTTTTCCAACTGGATCGTACCTGCCTTGTCGAGGATTGCTTCTTCAAGCGTCTGACGAACGCGCTCTTCGGGGTCAGCCACGCGCGAAACGAGCGTTTCGTAATCGACCCGGAGAAGCGTTTCATACGGGCGGAAGAAGCCGCGGCTGTTCACACCGCCTAAAATACCGCTGCGGTAAAGCGCGTAGACGGCTTCATAAAAGCCTTGATAGTCTTCAATATCCGGAATGTTTTTGATGGTGTTGATGGCTGTAAGTCCGTCTGCCGGGAGCGCGTTATAGAACATTTCGGCTGCTTCGCCGCGCGTGATGGCTCTCGTGTAATCGCCAAAGCCCGAAGTGGGAAGAAGCGAATATGTTTCGGCATAGGCAAGATAGTCTGCAAAGGCAGCGCCCTCAGGGATTTCTGCCGTTTTGCCGGATAAGACCGCGTGTAAACGCGATGTGAGAAGAATCATCTCATACGGCGTCATGTAGGTTTCAAGCCCTGCAAGGTCGTCGCCGTTTGCGTCCTCATAAATGGCGTATAGGCTGTAAGCGCCGGCTTCAGTCGTTGTTACGATCTGCGACGCATCGTCCTTTGCTTTTGACCAGCCGATAAACCGATAGCCGCTGCCGGGAACCGAAAGCTTGGGCAGTGCCGCACCCGGAAGATAGCTCTTGTGCGTGTTCGGGAAAAGCGTTTCGAGATCTTTTGCCATGCCGTCGTTCTTGGCTTCCGTGTAGAAGGTGATGTCGGCATATTCGTCATACCACAGCTCAATGTTGTCGAAGTAGCAGGTCTTGCCGTTGCCGCCCATCATGAATAAATACACGTATTGGAGCGCGAAAACATTGGAATTGGTGTAGCTCGTTTCCGTAAGACTGGTAGCTTGGAATTCTTCTTTGGTGCAGATGGTGAACGTGTAGGCGTTTTTCTTGAAAGAATCCGAACCGAAGCGGATGGCACCTGCTTCCGGCGCACCTTCATAGCAGCGGTTGATAAGGAAGCGGCAGCGACCGCTGTATCCTTTGCCGCCGTCATAGGCGTGAAAAACAAGCGTATACTTGCCCGGCTTGGAAATAATGTCTTTTTCTCTGCCGAAATTCAGGCGGTAGATCGGGTAATTTGTTTTTCCGAGCATGGAAAGCACCTTGCCGTCGCCGACCGGGTTATCGACAATGGTAAACGTCGGATTCGTGCCGTCGCCGTCGCCCGTCCAAACAAGAGACGTGTCGGAAAGCGTCGCACCGCTTGCGGCATACGGCGAAACGTAGCCGATGTCGTAGCGATAATCGCCGATGCTTGCAGCACCTTCAAAATCCTGCTTCCAGATGAGCTTTCCGTATTCGCCGGTCGTCGTTTCCATAAGCGGTGTCGCCGTGCCGTTGTAGGATACGGCGCTTACGCCGACAGCGAAAAGCGAAAAACAGAGAACAAACGCCAAAAGCAGTGTGATGTGTCGTTTTTTCATGAATTGCAAACCTCCTTTATCGGTTAAGCGTTAAATGCGTTCTGCAAAAAGGACACCGAAAGGTCAAGCCAACGCGAATAGTCCGCATAGCTCTCACCGAGTCCGACACCGTGGCCGGCATCGGAAAACGCATGGCATTCAGCCGTTTTCCCGGCGGCTTTTAAGGCGGCGGTAATCGCTTCGGCGTTTTTGGAAAAATTCACAGCCGTGTCCTTTTCGCCGTAAAAGGCGAAAGTGGACGGCATATCGTCTAAATTGTACGTATAGGAATATTTGGCGATTTCCGTTTCGTCGTCTTTTTTGTCGCCCAAGAAGATTTCCGGCATGGTGGGATAGGTGCCGTCGCCGAGCGTTACGACCGGATAGCCGAGAATGCAGGCGTTCGGATGGGCGTTATACGCAGAAATACTGTCGGAAACGGGTGAAACAAAGGTGTTTGCTTTCTCACAGACGAGCATGGCAAGATGTCCGCCGGCCGAGAAGCCGCAAACAGCGATCTTTTCCGGATCGATTCCGAAGTCTTTTGCATAGCGGCGTACAAACTGCACGCTGCGAATGCCGTCAGCCAAAATGGCGTTTCCGTCATAGGGCTTGTAGCGGTAGTTGACTACAAAGGCCGAAATGCCCTTTTTGTTGTACGCCTTGGCAATGGCTGTGCCTTCGCTGTCATCGGACAGCTGAAAGTAGCCGCCGCCCGGAAAGATGACGACTGCACTGTCTGCGCCGTCGGCGAGATACGCGCGTATGGTCGCCTGTAAAGTGTCCGCCCCTTTATCGTACGGAATCGTTCCGCTTTCCCAAAGCGCGATTTTTTCGTGACTTGAAATTTTTGCCATATCGATTTCCTCGTTTTCCCTGCCACCGGTGTTAACGACGCTGTTCGCGGCGTTTTTTGCAAGGTCGGTCTTGGCGGCAATCTCTTTTGCAAGATACGTTCCGAGAGCTTTTGCACCGTTTTTGTCGGGATGCGCGCCGTCGCTTGTGGTGTAAGAGAACGAGGGCTTGTCAACGAAAAAGACGTTGTTGTCGCCTAAGGCTTCCACAACCGCTTTGATGTCGGCGTTGTGCATACCGGCAAAGGGCGATACCGCGAAGATCGGTGTGTTCGGGTATTTTTCGCGTAGCCGGTTCAAGACTGCCGTGTACGCTTCGGTAAAGGCGGCACTGTCGCTTGTCGGATCGTTGTGTCCGTGATTGATGACAATCGCTGCCGGAGCCGGCGTTTCGGAAAGCGGCATACCGTTATAAAGCGAATCGATGATATCGAGGCATTTCGGAACGCCGCCGCTGCCGCCGCGCGTCACGCCGCTGGCACCGAAGCCGTTGGTGTAGGAGACGGCGTTCAACCGGTGAGAAGCGACAAACGGATATTCGTTTGAGGCGGAGTTGCTGTCCGGCGTCGAGCCGGTGCCAAGCACGTTGATGCCCTCGGTAATGCTGTCGCCATAGTAGAGAATGACGGGATTGGTCGGGAGAAGTCCCGTGATTTTGCCGCCATCCTCAACCTCGGGGCATTCCAAAACAAAGCCCATGGCGCTCGTCCATTTTTCTTGGTATTCGTTGAAGCCGTCCACGATAATGCGGAAGGTGTGCTCGTTCTCGGAAAGGTTCTCGGCAAGGAGCAAGCGTCCCTCTTTGACGGTCGTCATGCGCTTCGGAAAACCTCCGTCTGTCGACACGGCAATGACCGGAGCGGGAGAGGCCGTCGAATGGAGCTTTAACCAAACCTTGCTTGTGCCGGAAACCTTGAAATAGAATTCCGCGCCCTGCGAGAAGGTCGCCTTGCAGGTTACGCCGTTCACATCCTTGTCGAACCAACGACCCATATAGCCGACCGGTTCGGAAATGGTTTGGTAGTTAAGCGCATAGCTTTCGGGCTTGAAATCCTTGTAGATGTCGGATACGCGGCTTGCAATATAATTTGCCAACAGCTTATAGCCGGTGTAGCCGCAGTGAAGCTCGTCGATCGGCATGTAGCCGCCGATGTTTTCGTAGGTAATGCCGCAGGCATAATAGTTATCGATGACCGGAAGTCCGTACTTTTCACCGAACTTCTTGATAACGCTTACAGTTGTTTCCAAAGACGAGCGGTTTCGTTGGGTAGTGACCGGCGGCGTCATCAGAATGATCTGCGCCCTGCCGTTTGTTCGTTCCATACAGGTCTCGACGATACGCGCATAGTAGCCGGTCTGGGTCTTGGCGTAGGAGGCGTAGTGAGAAGCCGCAGTATCGGCATCAATGGTGTCTGTTAACCCATTGTTCGTGCCGAGCATGATGAGAACGATGTCGGTCTCTTCGGAAAGCGCGACTTTCGAAAGCTGATTGTTGTAGTATAATTCTGCCGAATAGCCGCAGCGGCCGGCGTTTTTGACGTTCGCTCCCGTGATTTCCGCAAGAAAATACGGATAGCTTTCGGCGTGAACGTTCATGGTCCCTGCCGGATTGGAGCCGTAATCGCCCTCCGTCAGGCTGTCACCGATACAAACGATGTTTTTGCCTTTGAGACTGTTTTCTTCCTCTTGTTCGACTTGTTCGACAAGCGAAATTTCCGCTGCCGCAACCGATGCCGGGCGAATGCCGTCCGAAAGCGTGCTTTCAAACGCGATAAAGCGGATTTTGGTTGTATTTTCCGGAATGTTCGAGGCGGTAAGCCGTGTAAAGCCGTTTTGCGGCTCGGCGGTGACGGCGGACGAAGAAAGATACCGCATGCCGTCGTAATAGACCGCATAGAATGCACGTGCGTCCGTGCCGCTTGCCGGCGTGTAGAGGCAGTAGGCGCGTTTGTCGGCAGCACCGGTAGAAGCGATAAGCTCAGGTGTGCTTTCGTCGCGCACGATCAGAAGGTCGGGCAGCGCCGAAATGTCGGTGTTGGCCACCCATTCCTCCGCCGCGCCCTCAAGCGCCGGAACGCCGTTCTTGCGCAAGGCAGCTTCCGAAACAGAGGTGGAAAGACCATCCTCCTTGCCGGTGTTATATATATCGGAAAGGCTTGCCGTATTCATGCCGATTCCGGCGGCTTCGCTGA
The DNA here is from genome assembly GCA_934444645.1 of uncultured Eubacteriales bacterium. GTDB lineage: Bacteria > Bacillota > Clostridia > Oscillospirales > CAG-382 > UMGS882. Next base: position 54,495 of record CAKSCV010000009.1, read on the forward strand.
TATTTAAGGAAGAAGAGATTCCGGCGTCGCTTTCTTCATGTGCTGTTTTCGCGTTGTTTGCCGCAACGCCGCCGACAATGCTGTTCGCGCCGGTAAGAGCTCCGGTATTTAACGTATTGACAAGGCTTGCTCCGGACTTGTAGCCGAGATTGAGTCCCACACCGCCGCCGATAAACGCGGCTTTGGACGTAATACTTCCGCCGTTCTTGGCAAGCGTTATCGTTCCGTTGACGTTCGCGCCTGCAATACCGCCGGCATAACCCGGATAAACGCTTTCTCCGGAAGCAGAGACTTTGCCTTCGTTTTCCACGCGGCAAAGAGAACCGGTGTTGTAGCCTGTAATACCGCCGGCAAACACCGAAATGCCCTCGGCAGCCGCCGTGCCCGAGACGGAAGCGGTATTTATGCTGCCGGTGATAGCGCCGCGGTTTTCACCGGCCATGCCGCCAATGTTTAAGCGGTAAAGAGAGACTTCGGCAGAAAGCTTTCCGTTTGCAGTGCAGCCGCTTACCGAACCGCGGTTTAAGCCGACGATGCCGCCGATATCCGTAAGATAGGCGGTATCGGAAAGCGTCGCTTTGACCGTTGCCTTGCAGTTTCGGATGACCGTTTTTTTGTCGGTCGTGCCGGCGATGCCGCCGGCATAGGCGGTAAAGCCGCTGACATCCGGCGTCAGATAGCCGTCGAACGTGCAGTTTTCGATGACGGTCGTGCCCTTGGCGATCGCTGCGATTCCTCCGACAGCCGTGCTGCCGCTTGCCGTACCGCGAACGGCGACATTCCGGATCTCGGCGTTTTCGGCGGCGCCGAACAGTCCGGCTTTGCCGCTTATACTTACCGTGTGACCGCCGCCGTCAAATTTGCCGGTAAACGGTGCGTCGGATGAGCCGATCGGCGTGAAATCGTCGGGTAAGACCGCGTCGGCGGTCAGTTCATAGCTGCCGCCAAGATCCGAAATTTCGGACAGATCCGTAATCGGCACAGCGCGGCAGACAAGCGACCCGGCGAAAAACAACGCGGCACTGAGTAAGCATGTTGTGATTTTTCGCATTTGTATACTCCTTTCAGCTTGCAGTTTTGGTTATTTTAACAATACCATTATAGCGAAAAACGATGCTTTTGTAAATGCTTTGTTTTTGGAGATGTTTAATCATATTTTGGATATTTTTTTGTTTTCCGGGAAAAAAGGCGAAAATCGTTGTTATGTTTCTTGACACGGACGGCAATTTGTGATACGATAAAGAAAAAATGAGCGAAGGGGCGTGCGGCGAATGCAAGAGTTTCGGACAATTCAGATCGACTGTTTACGCTATCTCGGCAGCTATTCCATGGGACACGCCGGGCAGGGCTGTGTGGATGATAAAACGAAGTTTCTTCCGCGGCATTTTCACGGAAATCAGTATGAGCTTACCTGTATTCTCGACGGCGAGGGTGTTTCCTATTGCAATGACATACCGCACGAGGTTCATGCGGGCGACGTTTTTGTGTCATTTCCGTATGAATACCATCGGTTGGAGGTCAAGCCGGGAACGGTGCTGTACCAGCGGTTTGTCACGTTTTCGGTCAATGCGGGAAACTATTTCGAGCGGCTCAACCATTTGTGGCTTGACAACATCGCGCCGGACAAGCGAACCTTTCGCGATGCGTCTGTGCCGCTGCTCATCGAAGAAATCGCCGGGGAATTGCAGACAGACGATTTATATGCCGCCGAAGTGTTGGAAAATTTGTTGGAAGCCGTGATTTTGCGTATGCTCCGCGGCATGGCGGACAAAAAACCGCAGAGCCTTTCCGCCAATCCCACCGCTCAAGACCTGTGCCGCCATGTGCAGCATTATATCAATACGCATTTGTTTACGCTCCACAGTCTGACGGAGGTTGCCGAAGCCGTAAGCTACAATTACAGCTATCTCTCGGCTTGCTTTAAGAAAACCACCGGACAAACCATCACCGCCTATTATACAAAAAAACGTTTGGAGGCGGCCAAAGCTCTGATATACGAGCAACAGCTGTCACTTACGGAAATCGCCCGCACACTCGGGTATTCCGGCATCTATTCGTTCAGCAAAGCGTTTCGCGATTTTTACGGCATTTCGCCGAGCGATTACCGTGACCGGAAATTGCGCGAAAAAGAACGTCTTTATACACTTGACCGGTCATAACGCCCGATATTTGTGTAATTCAACTGCGTTGCCGCCGAAAACTTGACTTTTACGTCCGGGTTTGTTATACTATCCGCAGATAATATCTGTATCTTACCGCGCAGAAAGGAAGTTTGTCATGAAAGAATTTATGGGAAAAGATTTTTTGCTTTCCACTCCGACCGCTGTAAAACTATTTGAAGACTACGCCGAAAAAACGCCGATTGTGGACTATCACTGCCATTTGAGTCCAGAAGAAATTGCAGCCAACAAGCAGTTCAAGAACATCACCGAAGCCTGGCTCTACGGCGACCACTACAAATGGCGCGCCATTCGCGCCTGCGGTTTTGAAGAAAGCCTTGTGACGGGCGGCGCGTCGGATTACGACCGCTTCAAAGCCTGGGCAAAGACCATGCCGAACCTCATCGGCAATCCGCTTTACCATTGGACGCATTTGGAGCTTGCACGTTATTTCGATATCCATGAGCCGTTAAACGAAGCGACCTGCGATACGATTTGGGAAAAATGCAATGCTATGCTCACGTCCGGCAAAATGGGCGCACGCGACCTCATCAAGGCAAGCGGCGTCAAGGTCATCTGCACCACCGACGACCCGGCTGATTCGCTGGAGTTTCACCGCGCCATCGCCGACGACAAGAGCTTTGAGACGCGCGTGCTGCCGGCGTTCCGTCCCGATAAGGCGGTCAACATCGAGAAGCCCGGCTTTCAGGAATACATTGCCGAAAAGCTCGCACCGGCCTACGGCAAGGAAATCGCCGATATCGATACACTGCTTGACGCCATGACCGCGCGCCTTGACCATTTTGAAGCGCATGGCTGCAAGACCAGCGATCACGGCATGGACTATGTGCCGTTTGCACCCTGCACCGCCAAAGAAGCCGACCTCATCTTCAAGAAAGCCCTTGCCGGGCAGACGCTCACGGTCGAAGATGCCGATAAGTATAAGACCTTCCTTCTGTCCTTCTTTGCCGGCGAATTTACCAAGAGAAACTGGGTCATGCAGATCCACTTCGGCGTTATCCGCAACCAAAGTGCCAAGAATTTTGCAAAACTCGGTCCGGATACCGGCTTTGATACCATTGCCGGCTATGACTGCGTCCGTAACGCACTCAAGCTGCTTGACAGCTTCGAAACGGCTGATCACCTGCCCAAGATGATCTTCTATTCGTTAAATCCCAACGACAATGCCGCCATCGACGCCATGTGCGGCTGCTTCCAAGGCAACGGTAAGGGCATCAAGAGCCGCATTCAGCACGGCTCGGCATGGTGGTTCAACGACCACCTCGACGGTATGCGCGACCAGCTCCGCTCGTTTGCCGCCACCGGCGTGCTTGCCAACTTTGTCGGTATGCTCACCGATTCCCGTTCGTTCTTGTCCTATACGCGCCATGAGTATTTCCGCCGCATTCTCTGCGATTATCTCGGCGGCCTTATCGAGCGCGGCGAATATCCGAACGATATCGAAGCGGTCGGCAAGATGGTGTACGACATCAGCTATCAGAACGCTTACGATTTCTTTGGGTTTTAATTTCGAAAACAGAATATAAGAACGCGCTGTCCGAAATCGGTTTCCGGACAGCGCGTTTTTCTTATTTGCTTTGAAGAATTCTGTTCAGTTCGTCGAGCTTTTCTTTGGACGGAACAGCAAAGGACGTCATTTTTCTCTCAAGCGCCGTATATTTGTGTTCACCCATTTTGTGATAGGGCAAAAGCTCGGTTTTTATCGGCTTGAAAGCGTCAAGAAACGCCTTGACGGCTTTCATGTCTTCTGCCGAATCGTTGACGTTCGGAATGATTGGAATTCGTATCCAAACGTTTGCCTTAACCTCTAAGAGCTTTCGCAGGTTACTTAAAATCGGTTTGTTGGAAACGCCGACAAATTCTTTGTGTACGTCATCATTCAACGTTTTTATATCATACAGAAATAAGTCGGTATAAGGAAGCACCCTCTCAAAATTCTCCCATGGAACGAATCCTGCCGTATCGATGGCGGTATGGATGTGCTCTTGCTTGCACTTTTGTAAGATCTCGCACAGGAAATCGGTTTGCAGCATGCATTCGCCGCCTGAAAAGGTTACACCGCCGCCGGAGGTTTCGTAAAACGGTCTGTCTTTCTGTATCGTATCAAAAACCTCTTCGACCGTATATTCCTTTCCGCAGATCTGCTTTGCGTCATGAAAACAGACAAATTCGGTATTCTTTTCGGTGATGCCTTTGCATCGGCCGCAGCCGGTGCATTTGTCCTTGTAGAATAATATTTGCGGCTTTGGTGATTGACTTTCGGGATTGTGGCACCACTTGCATTTCAGATTACAACCCTTGAAAAAAACAGTGGTTCGTATGCCCGGACCATCGACAAACGAATTTCTTTGTATATCAAAAATAACTGCTGTATTCATCACGGCTGCCACCTATTTTGTGTGCGTTGTTCTTTGTATGATCTCGTCCTGTAAGCCTTCGTTCAAAAACACGAAATAGTCGGAAAAGCCCGAAACCCGGACGCGCAGATTTTTGTATTTGTCCGGCGTTTTCTTCGCATTGACTAAGTCTTCTTTGGAAACATAGGTAAGCTGAAAATGTGTTCCACCCATTTTGAAGTAGGTTTCAAACAGGTAAACAAGTTTTTCAAAGCTTTCATCATTTTTTACTAATTTCTCATCAAGCAGCACATTTGTAACGCTTGGTCCTGTCAAAATCGCATAAGGGTCGCATTTTGCAACAGAGGATAACAGAGCCGTAAGTCCGTTTCTGTCCTTGCCCTCCGATTGACCGATTCCGAAATTCAACATATCGCCGTCAAAGCGCCCGTCGGGCGTCGCCTTGGTATGATCGCCGAAAAATTTGTGATGCTCGTTGTATCCGACAAGATTTCCGAAGACAAGCTTTTTGTGCAAATAGTTATCGCCGGTGTTCCACCTGTAAAGACTTTCAAAAAATCTGTGCGCCATATTGTTGGAAAGGTCGTCATCGTTGCCGAAAAACATGCCTTTTTTTAAGAGGTATTCCCGTAATTCGCCGTATCCGTTCCAGTTGTTCTGTAACGCTTCAATAAGCTGCTTCATGGTTACCCGTTTTTCATCGAAAACCAACTGCTTTGTCACGGCAAGGGAATCGATGACGTTGGATATGCCGATAAGCAAGCCTACGGCGACATAGGTATCCGTGCCGCCTTGTGTAACGCTTTTGGCGTTTTGGATGCAGCCGTCAAGAAACATGTTGCTTACCAAATTGCAGTCGCGGCTGCGTATGGACTGCAAGCCTTTTCCGATTTCGTCGGCTTCGTGCAGATCCTTGTACAGTTCCTCTTGAAATACCGTGTAAAACTCATCGAAGCTTTGGACGTTCTGAATATCGCCGCTGCGGCTAAAAAACGTATTCTGCACACAGCGCACAATATTCATCGGATCAAAGCCGAACACGATGCCGCCGGGAAGCGCGATCTCATTGCAGCCGATCATGGTATAGCTTACGGCTTTGCTGTATGGAAAACCGGTATATTCGGTCAAGCCCTTAATGCGCGGTTCGTCGTTTACAAAGGCAATGCGTTTGTTCGGATCGTTCCGCTCGCAGTTCATCATGTAACGAAGCACTTCGTGCGGCGTTTTGGCTGTCCAGCGCAGTGAGATCTGCGGAATCCATGTCGGCAGTTCCATAAGCGAATCAACAATCAGTTTTGATAGTTCGTTGAAGCCGTCCTCACCGTTTTCCAGATAGCCGCCGACGCAAAAGTGTGATTCGCCGCCGCGGTAAAAACGGTCGGAGGATTTGGGGATCCTTGCCTGCAGCATTAAAAACAGTTCCTGCAAATACGCAGACGCTTCTTCGTTGGTCAGAACGCCGCTTTCGATATCGGCTTTGTAAAAACGATATAAATACCGGTCAATTAACCCGATACTGTCCGGAATTAAGCCATAGCAGACGTATAAGGATAAAATAGCCTCATAAAAGCTTTTTGCAGGCTTTTCCGGAACATTTTTAAGGGAACGGGATAATCTCTCCAAATTTTCTTTATACGTTGCATTGGATACGTTTTTTGAAAGAGCCAGCGCTTTTTCGGAGCATTTGTGAGCCCAGTCGATCACAGCGTCGCAAATATCCGTCTGGGTTTCCAGAAATTGAAGGGCTTTTTCGTCATCCTTATGATTTTCGATGGATTCTTGGATGATTTTCTTAATACCGACAATACCGCTGTTAATGATTTTCCCGAAATCGCCTGCGGAATGCTGCCATTCAAACGTAAGTAAATTGTCAACCGGTTTGTTGTAGAAATTTTTGTCAGCGATTCCGAAATTGACGTGTCCTTTTCTGTTGAATATGTCTCCTTCCACACTGCCGTCGAAGGTCAATAACCCTGTAAAGGCGGATTCTTCAACAAGAAGCGGTTCCTGATTCCGGATATATTCGCAGACGCGTTTTGCGGACATTTTTACCGGCGATAAAAATAAGTCGCACCGGTCGTATTCCGTTTTGACCGGATAAACATACATTTGCCCGGCAACGGTTTTTTCGACTAACTTTTTGATTCTCTCATTCATTCTGCTCACACTCCTCTCACTATCGGATGGAATAAGCGCCGTCTATAATCACGGTTTCGCCGCAGATCATTCTTGCTTTTTCGTCCAAAAGATACATGGCAAGCGCGGCGACCTCATCGATCGAGGCAAACCGGCCGTAAGGGATCCGGTCATGCTTCATGGAATCGCCCTCGTGCCAGTTGTTCATTTCGGTCGCTACCGGTCCGGGCGCAATGCCGTTTATGGTGATCCCGTCCGAAGCAAACATTTTGCCCCAGCCGCGTGTCAGCCCTGTCGCCAGAATTTTGGAACCGCCGTATGCTCCGAAAACCGGTTCTTCGCCGGCAACCGACGTAATGTTCAGAATGTTGCCTTTTACGGCGTTTTTCAGCATATAGTTGACCGATGCCTGCATGGTGAAAAACACCGCGCTTGCGTTGACATCGATGACCTCCTGCCATTCCTTAGCCGTTGTCTGCAAAAGACTCCTTTTGTCCCATTCGCTCCGCCGGGCAAAAATGCCGGCATTGTTTATCACAATGTCAAGACCGCCGAGCTTTTCAGCTGCTTCGCGTATTTTTTCTTCGGCTTTATCGAATTCCGCCGCGTCCCAAACCATGGGGAACACGTTTTTGCCAAGCTCTGCTGCCGCACGTTCAAGTGTTTCTTTCTTTCTGCCGGTGATAACGACCGCATCGCCGTTTTGCACGAGCTTTTTGGCAATGGCATAGCCGATTCCGCGGCTTGCGCCGGTTACGAGCGCTTTTCTCATATTTATCCCACCTTTTCCTTTGATTTACTATGATTATATAACGATTTCTGAAAAAGTAAATGCTTGTAAAGGTTGAAATTTGTCTGAAACGGACATTTTCCTTGAAATTTTCAAATGTTTGTGCTATAATGCAAAAAAGCAAATGAAGAAGGATAGGTGTTCAAAGGATGCAGAAAATAAACTATGATTTTCCGGATATGCCGTATATTAACGACGCAAGGTTCTTTTGCGATACCCTGCCGAAAGATAAGCCGTATAGCGCGCTTGTACCACGAAATCACGAAAGTCTTGCATTTGTTACAAACGGAACACTCGGCTATACAAAAAACGGAAAAACCGTTCCGGTCAAAGCAGGACAAATCGTCTATATCGCAAAAGGTTCACTTGACGAAAGCGGCGCGTATCACTGTGATGCGGTGTCCTATATGGCGGTCAATTTCAACTTCGAGAAAAATGCCGCCTCTTTGCGCAGCGCGTTTCCCTTCAAAACGGTCTGTGCCGATAAAAACACCTATCCGTACGAAAAGCTGTTTCAAAAAGCCGTGAATGAGTATAGTCTGAATCTGCCGGGAACTCGGATGATATGCAATGGGATCTTGTGCCAGATGATCGGTATGCTGTATAATGACCTTCGCTTTGACAACATCAATTACAAAATGGCAGGGAAAATTGAAACTGCACTTGATTATTTAAACCGGAATTACAGCCGTCCGGATTTGAAGATCGGCGAGCTTGCGGAGATGACCGGTATCAGCGAAAAGCATTTCCGACGTTTGTTTTGGGACATATATCAAAAGACGCCGCATGAATTTTTGCGGGATTTTCGCTTGGATAAGGCAGAGCTTCTGCTTTTGAACACGTCAAAACCGATTTCCGCCATCGCCCTTGGCTGCGGCTTTTCGGATATGTATTCCTTCAGCCACTGCTTTAAGCGGCATTTCGGCGTACCGCCGAAGGTATACCGGGAAAATCGGACGTATCCTTACGGATAACTGCATGTACATGGGTGTTGCGGAAAGCAAAAAAGCGGCTGCCCCGTATTTTGGGGAGCAGCCGCTTTTGGTTTGTGGTTCGTTTTAATAATCGATTTTCGAATTCTTTTTCTTTCTTGCCACATACAGAATGATGAAGATGATAAGGGCAAGAAGCAGAATGAGTGCCAACAGATACACCGGGCTGTCGAACATAGAGGTGCTGCGGATCTGAAGCCACAGATCCTCCATGTGGCTGTTGGCTTCGTCGCCAAGCATCACAAATGTTTCGGAATTCTCAAGAACCTCGTCGCTCGGCATGATCCGTTCGTCAACGCCCACAATTTCCATCGCCTCTGTCTGCGGCGTGAAGTACGAGATGAATTCGCAGTTGGCGACGGCGATATCGGTTTCGCAAAGGAAGTTGATGAAGGCTTCGGCGGCATCCTTGTTGGTCGTGCCTTTGGGAATGCAGATCGAGTCGATAAACTGGTTGACGCCCTCTTTGGGATAGGAAAACGCAAGATCTTCGTTGCGTTCCATCATGGTAAGGCAGTCGCCGGCATAGTAGGGAGCGGCATAGGCGTTCTCGTTGGCCATTTTGTCAAATGTCTGATCCATGGCGTACATCTGATTGATGGCTTTCTGTGCTTTGAGCGCATCGGCAGCCTTGTCGATCTCTTCAAGATTTTCCGTGTTGAGGGAATAGCCGAGCTTTTTGAGTGCGATACCGAAGGCGTCGCGGCTGTTGCCGAACATAAGGACCTTGCCCTTGAACTTTTCGTTCCACAGGATGTCCCAAGTGCTTGCTTCTTCGGCTGTCACGTGCTTTGTGTTGTACACAAGACCCACCATGCCCCAGGTGTAGGGGACGGTGTAGGCTCCTTCGGGATCAAAATCGGTATAGCGGTATTTGTCGTCGATGAGCGAGATGTTCGGGATCTTGTCAAAATCGAGCTTTTCCAAACGATCCTCGTCGATAAGACGGGCGATCATGTAGTCGGACGGGATGATGATGTCGTACTGTGAACCGCCGTGAACCACCTTGGCATACATATCCTCGTTGGTATCAAACAGCGTGTAGTTGACCTTGATGCCGGAAATTTCTTCAAATTCCTTGATGACATCAACGCTGTCGTCCGAACCGTCGGAGATGTATTCGCCCCAGTTGTAGACGTTTAAGGTGATTCCCTTGTCACGGAAGGCGGCATAGTAGGCTTCGTCCTCGACGGAAACCTCGGCAAAGGCGGCAAAGCTGAAGGTCATAGCCGCCAAAAGGGCAAGCAAGACGGAAAATACGGTTTTTTTCATAGATTTATCTCCTTAATATGTGATAGGTTTAGGCTTTTTTGGCAAGCCCGGCAGCCTTGTTCTTTTCGTTTTCAAACTTCATATCCACAAGATTGTAAACGATGAGTACGGCAAGCACACCGACGAAAAGCAGTGTGGAAAGCGCGTAAATGGTCGGCGTGACCTGCTTTTTGGTCATGCTGTAAATGACCACCGGCAGGGTTTGCGAGGTTGTGCCGGAGGTGAAATAGCTGATGACGAAATCGTCGATCGAGTAGGTGAGTGCCATCAGAAATCCGGAAACGATGCCAGGCATGATTTCGGGAATTACCACTTTGAAAAACGCCTGCCGGCGGTTGCAGCCGAGATCCATGGCGGCTTCATACAAACTGACGTTTAACTGCCGCAGTTTCGGCAGCACGCTTAAAACCACCGTCGGCACACAGAAGGTGACGTGCGCCAAAATCAGCGTCGCAAAGCCGGACGTGAATTTGAAGTAAGCGAACAACAGCATGAGCGAGATACCGGTCACGATCTCCGGATTGAGAATCTGAATATAGGTGAGCGTGCGCATAACGCCCTTGGACATCTTTTTCATGCTGTTCATGCCGAAGGCCGCCGTCGTGCCTAAAATGGTCGCAAGCACCGATGCGACCAGCGCGACGATGAGCGTGTTGATAAACGCGCCGATGATGGCTTGGTTGCGGAACAATTCCGCATACCACTTGGTGGTAAAGCCTGTCCAGGTCGCACCCTTGCTGGTGTTGAACGAAAAGACGATAAGAATCAGAATCGGAATATACAGAAAGGCAAAGCAAATGCCGGTGTATATGCGTGAAAATGTCTTTTTCATTTGATTGAATCCTCCATTTCATCACTGTCAAACTGGTTGAGGATTCCCATACTGATAAGCACCACGATCATCAGCACCAGCGAAGTTGCCGAGCCGACATGGAAGCCGGTTCCCTTGAGCTTGAACTGTTCTTCAATGAGGTCGCCGATGAGATAGCAGTCGCTGCCGCCCAAAAGGCGCGAAATGATGAACGTGCTCACACACGGCACAAACGTCATGGTAATGCCGGTTGCAATGCCCGGAAAGCTTAACGGCACGACCACCTTGCGGATAACCACCGGCATACTGCATCCGAGGTCTTGGGCAGCCTCGATGACGTGCCGGTCGATCTTCGTCATAATCGAAAACAGCGGCAGAATCATAAACGGCAGATAGTTGTAGACCATGCCTAAAATGACCGCACCCGAGGTGTTGATAAGCTTTGCCGCAGGCAGTCCGAAAAAGGCAAGAAGGTTGTTGATGATGCCGTTGTCCTCAAGAATGGTCATCCACGCATACGTGCGCAGAAGAAAGTTCATCCACATCGGCAGCATGACAAGCAGCATAAACACCCGCTGTACGGCTGCCGATTTGCGGCTCATGATGTAGGCAAGCGGATAGGCGACAAGCAGGCAGATAAGCGTTGCGACAAACGCAAGGCACAGCGATTTGATAAGTACCGGCAGATAGGCGCTGGAATTGGCAATGTTGTCAAACGTAAAACGGCCGGTGGCGTTGTCCGAGAAGGCGTAGTAGATAACTAAGACAAACGGAACGATCGTGAAGATCAAAATCCAGATAATGTAGGGAATGGCGGAAATTTTAGAGCCCCGCTTCATTTGCCGCACCTCCCTCGAGGTACTCCGCGTCAGGCGTGTCCGAAGCATAGCTCTTGTGCATGATGTGAATGTCCTCCGGTGTAAGCGCCATGCCGATAAAGGAGCCTGCCTCGGCGGCTTTGGTGGAATGGATCTTCCATTTCGTGCCAAAGCTGTCCACAATCATTTCAAAGTGAACGCCCTTGAAGGTGACGGTTTCAACCGTGCCGTCTATGGTCGTGCCGTCCGGCTCTTTGACGCGGATGTCTTCGGGACGGATGACCACGTCCACCGGCTCCATCTTGTCAAAGCCCTTGTCCACACAGACAAAGTGCTTGCCGGCAAATTCAACGTCATAGTCGTCGTGCATAATGCCCGAAACAATGTTGCTTTCACCGATAAAGCGCGCCACAAAGGCGTTGGCCGGTTCGTTGTAGATGTCCTCGGGCGTGCCGATCTGGTCGATACAGCCGCGGTTCATGACGACGATGCGGTCGCTCATGGTGAGAGCTTCTTCTTGGTCGTGAGTAACGTAAATGAAGGTGATGCCGAGCTGTTGTTGCATCCGCTTCAACTCGATCTGCATTTCTTTGCGTAATTGTAAGTCAAGCGCACCGAGCGGCTCGTCGAGAAGCAACATCCGCGGATGGTTGATGAGCGCCCGTGCAATGGCAACGCGCTGCTGTTGACCGCCGGAGAGAAAATCCACTTTCTTTGCGCCGTAGCCTTTGAGGTTGACAAGCTCAAGCATTTCGAGAACGCTCTGTTTTATCTCTTTTTCGGGCGTTTTTTTCAAACGCAGACCGAAAGCAATGTTTTCAAATACGTTCAAATGGGGGAAAAGTGCGTACTTTTGGAAAACCGTGTTGACCTGCCGTTTGTACGGCGGAATTTTGTTGATCAGCTTTCCGTCAAAGAAGACCTGTCCTTCGTGCGGCTCGATAAAGCCGCCGATGATGCGAAGCGTCGTTGTTTTTCCGCATCCGGAGGGACCCAGCAAGGTAATAAATTCCTTGTCATGGATATCGAGATCGATACCCTTCAATACCTGCTCATCGTCAAAATTCATGACAATGTCTTTCAAGCGAACGATGACACTTTTGTCCAATCCTCACACCTCCGCGCCGTGTTGCTGTGCGGCGCCTTTCCGACGCTCCGGAAACGGATTTGTCCGAAACGTCTTTTGCTCTCGCCTTCGTGCAACATTCAGATTAAAGGCAAGAATTTTGCATTTTGCAAATTAAGTTTATAATACATATTCTGACAAAAAAATTCAATAATTTATTTCGACAGAACTGTTAATAAATGCAAATAAAAAGCGATTATTTTTGAAAACGGATGTCATCTTAAAAAATCGCCGAAAAGTGTCTCAAAACTTCTGCCGCAAATGCGTGTTTTGTGATTGACAAAATACTGTTTTTGGGGTAAAATTAAATGTACGCTACCTATATTATCAAAAAACGGAAAAAGCGAGGAAAAATCATGCAGTTTTTTGAAAAGGCACTCCCGGTATGGAACACAGCCCTTGCTGACGAACGAAATATCACCGTCGGCCTTTGCAGCGCACCGCTCTGCGCCGGAACCTATACCTTCAAAGCTGCGACAAGCGGTTTTTATCACTTGTTTGTCAACGGCACGTTTGTGCATTTCGGCCCGGCGCGCTGTGCACACGGCTCTTATCGCGTCGATGAGCTTACGTTAACGCTTACGGAAAACGAAAACCATGTGGCAGTCGAGGTCAACAATTCCTATCTGAACGGCTTCGGACAGCTCCGCCAAAAGGGCTTTGTTCAGGCAGAGCTTGCCGCTTCTGACGGTACGGTCATTGCTGCCACCGGCAACAGCGGTTTTGACGCCTATATGCTCAAAGAGCGTGTGCGCAAAGTGCAGCGGTACAGCTTTCAGCGCGATTTTGCCGAAGCATACCGCTTTGAGGGAAATATCCGCGCTTGGCGTGTCGGCCATCCCGATAAAAACGCCGAACCGTTCACGCCCGGTGAGACGGAACCGAAGAAATTGGTCGAACGCCGTATTCCGATCGGAGACTATCCGGTCATTGTTCCGAAAAGCCGCCTTTGGTACGGCGATTTTGAGACCGGTGTCGCGGGCGAGGTCTACAAAGACCGTTCGCTGATCGATTTGCATGACCCGAACGCCGGACTGCTTGAAGGTTACGGCGAAAGCGAGCTTGATGTGCATCTTTCGGATGAGGCGCAGGGCTTTCGCTATACGACGCGCACCGACGATGTGACGGACTATTCCGGCAAAACAGCTCTTTCGGCCGGAAGGTATGAAACGCTTCGGTTTGACGGCGAGCATACCGGGCTTTTGGGTGCAACGCTTGTCTGCTATGAGGCGGCTGAGGTCTGCTTTATGTTCAGCGAGGTGCTGCACGGCGGCGATATTCGTCCCATCGCCGATTGGTGCAACATGATTCGGATCGATATGAAGCCGGGCACCTACGATTTCCGGACGTGCGAGCCGTTCGGGATGCAGTACCTGAAAATTGCCTGCGTTTCGGGTAAAGCCGATGTGTGCGGCGTGAATCTCACGGCGATTATCTGCCCGGAAAAGATCACGGCAAGCTATACCGGCTCCGACCCGGCAACCGCCAAAATTTTCGAAGCCGCCAAGCAGTCGTTCATGCAGAACAGCGTGGACATTTTCATGGACTGCCCGACGCGCGAGCGTGCCGGCTGGCTGTGCGACAGCTTTTTCACCGCACGCAGCGAACGCTTCTTTACCGGTAAAAACGATATCGAATACAATTTCCTTGAAAACTTCCTTCTTGCCGAACGCTATCCCAACGTTCCCGACGGTATGCTTCCCATGTGTTATCCGTCCGACCACTACGACGGCAATTATATTCCAAACTGGGCGATGTGGTTTGTTTTGGAGTTGGAGGATAGGGAAAAGCGTACCGGCGACAAAGCCTTTACGGCACCATACAAAGAAAAAGTGTATCGGCTGCTCAATTTCTTCAAAAACTATGAAAACAAGGACGGACTGCTCGAAAAGCTGGAAGCATGGGTCTTTTTGGAATGGTCGAAGGCAAATGAGCTGACGCAGGATATCAATTTCCCGTCCAATATGTTATATGCAAAAACTCTGCTTGCCGCAGCGCATCTGTTTGACGATGCAGCACTCGAAGCCAAAGCGAACGCCTTGTTCGACGTCATCCGCGCACGTTCGTTTGACGGCTCCTTCTTCCGCGACAACGAGGTGTATAACATAGACGGCATCCCGGTCTCTTCCGGCGAACGCACCGAAACCTGCCAGTATTACGCCTTCTTCACCGGCACGGCAACGCCCGAAACCTATCCGGACCTGTGGCAAACGCTTATCACCGATTTCGGTCCCAAGCGTGCACAAAAAGGCCTGTATCCCGAAATCTATCCGGCCAATGCCTTTATCGGCAACTATCTGCGGCTTATGCTGTTAGATGAGAACGGCTTATACGAAAAGCTCATCGAAGAAGCGAAGGACTATTTCCTGTATATGGCCGAACGAACCGGCACGCTTTGGGAAAACACCGGCGACTACGCCAGCTGCAACCACGGCTTTGCGTCGTATGCCGCGCCTATGCTCGTTCGTGCCGAAGAAAACCTGAAAAAATAAAACCGATATTTGTGAAAAAGAGGTCTGTCTGTGGATCATTTTGAGCTTGTGGCTCCCTATAAGCCGACCGGCGACCAGCCGGCGGCCATCGAAAAATTGGTATCCGGCATCGAAGGCGGCATGAAGGATCAGACGCTTTTGGGCGTGACCGGCTCCGGCAAAACCTTTACTATGGCGAACATCATTGCACGCGTCAACCGTCCGACGCTGGTGCTTGCGCACAACAAAACGCTTGCCGCCCAGCTTTGCAGCGAATTCAAGGAGTTTTTCCCGAACAACGCCGTCGAATTCTTTGTGTCGTATTACGACTATTATCAGCCGGAGGCCTATATTCCCGGCAAAGACGTGTATATCGAAAAGGACTCCTCGATCAACGATGAGATCGATAAGCTGCGCCACAGCGCGACCAGTGCTCTTTTTGAGCGGCGCGACGTTATCATCGTTTCCTCGGTCTCCTGCATCTATACGCTCGGTGACCCGGAGGAATACAAGAACATGACCGTTTCGGCTTCTCCCGGACTTCAGATCAGCCGCGAAGCCTTTATCGCTTCCCTTGTGCGCATTCAGTATGAGCGGAACGACCTGGTGCTTGAACGCAATAAGTTCCGTGTGCACGGCGATACCGTTGAGCTGTTGCCCGCCAATAACGATAAGACCGCGCTGCGTGTCGAATTCTTTGGCGATGAGATCGACAATGTGTCGGAAATCGATATTGTCACCGGCGAGGTGCTGCACCGCTTGACACGTGCGGTGGTATATCCGGCGACGCACTATGTCACCTCGGCAGAAAAGCGGCAGAAGGCCATCGATGAGATCCTTGCCGAAATGACCGAACGCGCTGCCTTTTTCAAGAGCGAGAACAAGTTTATCGAAGCCCAGCGCATCGAAGAGCGCACGCGCTACGACATGGAAATGCTTGCCGAAATCGGCTATTGCTCGGGCGTGGAAAACTATTCGCGCGTGCTGGCGGGAAGACCGGCAGGCAGCACACCGTATACGCTTCTTGACTATTTCCCGAAGGATTTTCTTCTGTTCGTGGACGAATCGCACGTAACGCTTCCGCAGGTGCGCGGCATGAGCGGCGGCGACCGTGCGCGAAAGAAAAATCTGGTGGACTACGGCTTTCGGCTTCCGTCGGCACTCGATAACCGGCCGTTATTCTTCGACGAATTCGAAGAGCGCATCAATCAAGCCGTTTTCGTCAGTGCCACGCCGCAGGACTACGAGAAAACGCACTCCGAGCAGATCGTCGAACAGCTCATTCGCCCGACGGGACTTCTCGACCCGGAGGTCGAGGTGCGTCCGGTCAAGGGACAGATCGACGATCTTATCAGCGAGATCAACAAGCGCGTCGAAAAGAGCGAACGCGTGCTTGTCACGACGTTGACCAAAAAAATGGCGGAGGATCTGACCGAGTATCTCGGCAATTACGGCGTCAAATGCCGCTACATGCATTTTTCCATCGAGACAATCGAGCGCATGGAGCTGCTTCGCGATCTGCGGCTCGGCGTGTTCGATGTGCTCATCGGCATCAACCTGCTTCGCGAAGGCCTTGACCTGCCGGAGGTGTCGCTTGTCGCCATTCTCGATGCCGACAAGGAGGGCTTCTTACGCAGCGAGACCTCCCTCATCCAGACCATCGGCCGTGCCGCGCGAAATGCCGACGGCAAGGTCATCATGTACGCCGACAACATCACCGGCTCCATGCGTGCCGCCATTTCCGAAACCAACCGCCGCCGCAAGATTCAGAAAGAATACAACGACGCGCACGGCATCGTGCCGCAGACCGTCAAGAAGGATGTGCGCGATATCATCGATCTTGCCGTGAAGGATAAAGACAAAGACGGCAAGGGCAAAGCGAGAAAAATGTCCAAGGCCGAGCTTGACCGGACGGTGGCTGAGCTTACCGAGCAGATGAAGGCCGCCGCCGCGACCCTCAACTTTGAGCTTGCCGCAGCTTTACGCGATAAAATCGCAGGCCTCAAACGGAGCAAAAAGTAAAGCGCGTTTTTGGATTGGCTTCACAGAATTTACACATAGCGCGCGTATACTGTTAAAACCGTAAAGGACGTAAATGATTTGAAACAAAGGACGTGAACGTGTATGTACAAGCTTTTAGTCGTGGACGACGAACAGAAAATCCGTGAAATCATCTCCAAATACGCCCAGTTTGAGGGCTACAGCGTCGAAGAAGCACCCGACGGCATGACCGCCATCGATATGTTCAAGGAAAAGGACTATGACCTTGTTATTTTGGATGTGATGTTACCCGACCTCGACGGCTTTTCGGTCTGCCGCGAGCTTCGCAAGACAAGCCGCACGCCGGTTATCATGCTGTCGGCACGCGGCGAGGAATACGACCGTATCCACGGGTTTGAGGTCGGTATCGACGATTATGTCGTCAAGCCCTTTTCGCCGAAAGAGCTGATGCTGCGCGTTTCGGCGGTATTAAAGCGCACCAACAGCATTTCCGACGATACCTTCGAATACGAGGGCTTAAAGGTGGATTTTGCCGGACGAATCGTGTACATCGACGGTCAAAAGACCGATCTGACGCCCAAGGAATACGATCTTCTTTTCTATCTCATCAAAAACAAGGGCATTGCCTTAACGCGCGAGAAACTCATCAGCAACGTCTGGGGCTACGACTTTTTCGGCGACGACCGCACGCTCGATACCCATATCAAGCTGCTTCGCAAAAATCTCGGCGAGTATGCGCGTCTTATCGTGACGTTAAGAGGAGTGGGATATCGCTTTGAAGCCAAATAACGAAACCAAAACCGCTTCCGGAAAGAGCGGAATGCATATCCGCTGGAAGATTTTTTTCAGCTTGTTCTTTGTTTCCATGCTGATCTTGCTTGTTTTGTGGAGCTGTCAGGTGCTTTTTATCAGCAGCTTCTATCAGTATGTCAAAACCGGCGAGCTCAAAAGCGCGACCGATGAGGTCATCGCCAACCTTGACAGCGACGACAGCGAGGCCATTTTCGAACGCATCATCCTGCAGGGCGATATCAATGTGCGTATCGTCAATACTTCCAACTTGAAAAGCATCTATTCCGGCGGCGACGGCAGGATATCCGCCACGCACGATATCGGCGATTTCGAGGTGTTAAGACTCTATGACCTTGCCAAAGCAAACGGCGGCGAGGTGTCGCAATACTATACGTATGACCGCGAAAACGAAGATTTTTTACAGGGCATCCATGTGACCTTCCGCCATACAGCCGATTCCGAAAGCAAGCAAAACGGCAATTCCTCCGAGGACACAAACGGGAATACCGATACCGAAACCGGTGCCACCCGCAAGGAGATCGGCGTGCAGTTTTTCTCGGGACGTCCCGGCTTTTTCCGCAACGACCGCTATGTGGACGATTTTCTGTATGCCAAGCTTGCTACGCTTGACGACGGAACCGAGCTTATGGTCATCAGCGACGTACAGGTCACACCGCTCGATTCGACCATCGCCATCTTAAAGGGGCAGCTTGAAGTGACGTCGGTGTTGGCACTTGCCATTTCACTCATTGTTTCGTTTGTCATCTCGCGCAACATTTCGCGTCCGATCGTGAAGCTGAACGACGCGGCACTTGAGCTTGCACGCGGTAAATTCGACACCGAGTTTTCCGGCAAGGGCTACCGCGAGATCGAAGAACTCAGCGATACGCTCAATTATACCGCTAAAGAACTCGGAAAAGCAAGTGCCTTCCAGCACGAGCTGCTTGCCAATGTGTCGCATGATCTGCGTACACCGCTTACCATGATCGGCGGCTATGCCGAGGTCATGCGCGATATTCCTGGCGAAAACACGCCGGAAAACGTGCAGGTGATCATCGATGAAACCAAACGGCTGACCGCTTTTGTCAATAGTATTTTGGATTTGACCAAATTGCAGAGCGGCTTTGAAACGCTCAAATGCGACACCGTCTGCTTAACCGAAATGCTTGAAAGCATTCGCACGCGCTATTTCAAGCTTACCAAAAACGACGGCTATACCGTGGAAATTCAAGCCGACGACGATGCATACGTCGTCTGTGACGAGGCTAAAATTTCGCAGGCATTCTATAATCTTATGGATAACGCCGTCAACCATACCGGCGCGGACAAAACCGTTGTCATCCGGCAGATCCTGACGGATAAGAAGGTGCGCATCGAAATCGCGGATTCGGGCGAAGGCATTGCGCCCGAAGAATTGCCGTATATTTGGGATCGCTATTACCGTGCCAAACAAACGGCCCATAAACGCGCCGTGGTCGGCTCGGGCATCGGACTATCCATTGTCAAAAGCGTGTTTGAGCTGCATAAGCTCTTATACGGCGTTGAAAGCGAAGTCGGCAAGGGAACCACGTTTTGGGTGGAATTTGACCGTGTAAAGGTGTAAAACAGCGATCAATGTGCCGAAAATTTCCTGATGAAGCATAAAAATGACAGCCTCAGCGGCATTTCCGTTTTGCCGCCGAGGCTGTTTTTTATCTGCCTGCCGGTTTTGTGTCCAAATGTTTGTACATTTGTATGTTCATCGTTACATTTCCCATCTTGACAAAAAACGACATTTTTGATAAAATAAACTATAATCAACGGTTAAAATGAGGCGTTCGCTATTTGCTCAAAACGTCCGAAACGCCCGAAACGGATAAAAACGGAGGTGAGACCGCTTGGTTCGCAGGCTCGAACAAAGGATTTACCGCATCGCGGAAAAGCTCAAAAGCTTTGATATCGGCATCGCCTGCCTTCTCGGCTGCCTCTATTTTTTGGCCGTTCCGCTTACCATAACGGTAAACGAATCCGGAAATTCCATGTTAAAGCTGCTCACTCTTCCGATCGGCGGCTATTTTGCGGTCAGTCTCTTTTTTTACCGAAAGAAAATCGAGTTAAATCTTGTTCATCTCGGATCGTTTCTGTATCTGCTTACGGTGGTGGCAACCCTGTATGTGGACGGAAGCTCTCTTGCGGTGCGCTATGTGGTCGGCTACCTGCAAACCTTCGGGCTTATGTTTTTGATGACCATGCGCCGGTATACCGCAAACGAAATAAAAGCCTATGAGCTTGCTCAAATAGGCCTTCTCGGCATTATGCTCGCCCTCGGCTTTATCGGCGTGGATTGGGGCGGCGGCAGAAACACCTTAAAGCTGTTCGGCGCGACAAGCGATCCGAACTATTTCGTCGGCTTTTATTTGCTGCCGATGGCGGTGACCTTGAAAAAAATGCGGGAGAGCCGCATATACGCACTTCCGTGTGCGGTGATGTTTGCACTCGGAGCATATATCGTGGTCTCCTCCGGCTCACGCGGCGGCTTGTTTGCCCTCATCGTCACGGTGCTTGCGTTTGTGTTTTTTTCCGCAAAAAGCGGCAAACAGCGTCTCATCGGCATTGTCGCCGCTTTGTTCAGTGCGGTGCTTTTCTGGACGGTGATTCTGCCGTTATTGCCGGAAAGCGTTTCGTCGCGGTTTGCACTGCAAACCATCCTTGAATCGCGCGGCACGGGACGCGTCGATATCTGGATCTCCATGCTTGAAACCATCTCGGAATCGAAATGGGAGCTGTTCCTTGGCCGCGGTGTTTTAGCGCAGCACGAATTCTTCTTGGGCGGAAAAATGGCAAAATGGGCGGCACATAACCAGTTTATTCAGGCATTGTACAATCAAGGCATCCTGGGCTTGCTTGCTTTTCTTCTCATGTCCTTTGGGGCGGTATTCCGCAATATCAAAAAACGGCCGCATATCGCGGCAGCCATGCTCGGAATGCTTGCGCTTTGCATGACGCTTACCATCTACACCAGTATCAAAACCTTTTGGAATTTGCTGATTTATGCGGCTCTTTCATTTGATGAGCCGGAAAAAGACTAAGGAGGATGTCATGAAATATTCACCCCAAAAACCGCAAACGGCAACGAATGTTTTCGAAACCGAAACCGAACCGCAAACGGCGCAAAACGCTTCTTCCCGAAAAGGAAAAGACAAAAGCCGCGGCAAAAAACGCCCGCGCTTCAAGCTCGGCTATTCGCTTATCTGCGTGTGCCTTGTGGCGATCGTCGCCGGTGCCAACGTGGCCTTTACCTACTTTAATATGGCCTATACCACCGTTTCGATCACCTTTGCGGAAATTGCCAAAGGCTGCAACCCGGACGGCTCGCCGTTTGATATTTACGAGATGTTAAACGATGAGGTCTTGGAAAAAGCCTGTCAAAAATTAGATAATAAGGTGACACCCGAAATTCTGCGCGAGCACCTTTCGGTGACCGGGATCACCACCGACGGCAGCTTCAATGCCATTTGGCAGAATGTGCTTGACGGCAACGATACCTATTCGTATTTCCCGTCCAAATACAATATTTCGTATTCCATCGTGTCGGATGCCATCAAAGATGGCGGCATCGTCGCCTCGGTTCAAGCCTTTTTCCGGCATTTTACGCTGCCGCCGACCGAGCAGATTCTTTCGTGCGTGGCGCAAAGCTATAAAGAATACTATATCGAACGCTATGTTGTCATAGATTCCGTGTTCGAGGTCGATTGGACAAAAATCGGTGCACTCGATTATTATAACCGGGTAGAGGAAATGGATAACATGCTCAACCGCGTGGGAAGGTATTTGGAAAAACGCTATGACGGCAATACCAAATACCTCTCCGATTCGGGCGTCAGCTTCGGCGATCTCAGCGCCGAGGTCGCACGGCTTCGGACCAATGACCTTGGTGATTACAAGGCGTTTGTGATCCAAAACGGCGTTACCGCCGATAAGGATACGCTGTTAAAGCAGTTTCGGTACGTCGCCAAGGAAAATGCCGAAAAAACCGCCCGCAGCCGCGGCGAATACAACATTATGTTGGAGGGCATTTCGATATATGATCCGCTTGTGACCAAGGTGGTGTTCATTCCGGCTTTGGATGCCGATAACGTGTTCTATATGAACCGCACCAAAATCGGCATCGATTATTTGGTCGAAAAGGCCGATACGGCAAACTTAAAGGGAGATGAAACCCAAAACACGGTGGATTACTGCAATTATCTTATCGAGCAGTTCAGCAGCGTCGGCGGCAATCAAAAATGGATGCGCGAGACGGCCGAGCAAAAATACGCTGCCGTTAAGGAAAAGATTGATGCACTTTTGGCGAAAGCTGCCGCCGTGAACCAAGAGTATATCGAGAACGTTTCCTATGAAACCGTTTCGTTAAGCCATGTCGGCCGCGAAGTCGGTCTTATCTATGTTGTCGTCGAAGTCGTAAAGGTCACGGTCATTTTTTCGGCACTATTATATTTGTGGTGGCTTATCTGCTTAGGCTTCAAAAAGGCTAAGGCCGGGAAAGGAGAGAAAACGTATGCTGCTTCGTGATTATTTGTTCGGCATTTTCGAATATCGGAGAATCACGGCGTTTCTCGTGGCGGTAAGCGTGCTTCTTTGTACTGCAAACTTAAAAATGTCGGAAAACTATACGGCGCAGATCGTCATCAAGTATACCGATCCGCGTGCCGAAGAGGGGCTTACCGAAAACGGCAGACAAATCAACCCTTATGAGATAAACAGTCCGCTTGTGGTGAAAAATGCGCTGTCGGTGTTGGGCTTGAAGAACGTCAGCACCGAAGTTGTGTGCAGCAGCTTGACCATCACGCCGATCGTTCCGACGGCGGAGGACGAAAAATATGCCTCTTGGATCGCCCAGTTTTCGGATTACGAAAATACCGAGGAACAAAAACGCCATACGGTTTACTATTCGGTAAAATTCACCACTTCTTTAGGCAAGGACTACGCAAAACGCGTGTTGAATGCCGTCATCAGCCAATACCGCCTGTATTACGTGGAAAATTACACCTTTAACAAGGATATTACCAATCTTTCGGGCGAAGCCGCCTTGGAGTATGATTACTACGATACGGTGGATATGTTGCGCAAAAAAATCAATAAAAACATCGAGTATCTGACGCAGATCGCCTCCGACGATGTCGATTACCGCTCACCGCAGAACGGCTATTCCCTGACCGACCTTGCCGCCGAGTATAAGCTGCTTGCCGAGCGGGACCTGTCGGTTGCTGAGCGGACGGTGGTCGAAAACGGCTTGGCGAAAAACGCACTGTCGCTGAAGAATACGCTGCAGAACAAAATGACGCTGGCTTCGTATGACATCGAGCTGAACACGAATATGTCGGAAACCCAAAAGACGCTCATGGACGTGTATTCCGAAAAGAACAAACAGTATCTTTGGGACGAACAGCACGCCATCGACGGTATCTACGGCACCGGCACCGTCGGTTCGCAGGTGCGCGAGAATATCGAACGCAATACGGCGTATGTCCAAGGCACCTCGGTGTATGACCGCCTTGTGCTCGATTACGTGCGCTACAAAACCACTGCCTTGAACGCCGAGATCGACCGGCAGCGTTACGAAACCGATGCCGCTGGCTTTTCCGACATGTCCGGCAACACCGCGCTTCGCGGCGATTTGGAGAAGCGGCTGCAAAGCACCTGCGACAGCTTTAATGCGCTGTATGCCCTTACCAAAAAAACGTTGACCGACTATAATTCTTATAAGGCTGCGCAGAGCATCACCTGTATTTCGGGCGTGGTCGCGCATAAAACCGCCAATACGATCTTCTTGTATGCCGTCAGCTTTGTGCTTGCGGTGATGATGGGGCTCTTTATCAGCGGCGTTTTGGTGTATATCAAAAGGCGCGAGAAACAGCCGAGAGCTTCGGAAAATTCGGAAGAATCCCGTTCGCCCGAGAGCGAACAAACAATCTAAACCGGCACAGTAGAGGCAAAACCGCATGAAAAAAGTTCTGTTTGTTGCGACAGTGGTAAAAACGCATATCCGTGTGTTCCATCTGCCGTATATCCAAATGTTCAAGGAGCATGGCTATCGGACGGTGGTCGCCGCCAAAAACGATTTCGCGGACGGCAAGACCGAAATCCCGTATTGTGATACGTTTGTCGATGTTCCGTTTGCACGAAATCCGTTTAGCCCGCGCAATATCCGCGCGTATAAAATGCTGAAAGCCGTTTTGGAAAAGGAAGATTTCGATATCATCGAGTGCAACACGCCCGTTGCAGGCGCACTCGCACGGCTTGCCGCACGAAAGGCACGCAAAAAGGGCACAAAGGTTGTTTATATCGCTCACGGCTTCCACTTTTTCAAGGGAGGATCGCTTGCGGCGTGGCTCTTATTCTACCCGGCGGAAAAACTCCTTGCACCCTTGACGGATGTTCTTGTGACCATCAACAGAGAGGATTACGACGTAGCCGTCAAGCATTTCAAAGCAAAAAAAATCGTGCAGATATCCGGTATCGGCGTCGATTTGGAACGCTTTGAGAATTGTCATCCTGACCGCGAAAAGCTCCGAAGCTCCTTCGGCGTGGCAGAAAACGATATGCTTCTCATTTCGGTCGGTGAGCTGCGCAAATTGAAAAATCACAAAACCGTGATCCAAGCCATGGCAAAAACCGGCAATCCGCATATCCACTATATCGTCGCCGGATGCGGCCCGACGGAACAAGAGCTGTATCAAACCGCCGAAAAGCTCGGCGTGCGTGAACGCGTGCATTTGATCGGCTTTCACGACGATATTCCGGAGCTTTTGAAAGCAAGCGATGTTTTCTGCTTTCCGTCCACCCGTGAGGGAATGCCGGTTTCTTTGACCGAAGCGATGGCAGCCTCTCTTCCGGCAGTGGCGTCCAATGTGCGCGGCAACCGGGATTTGATCGTCCCGGAAAAGGGCGGTTATCTGTTTGCACCGCACGATGTCGACGGCTTTGCGAAAGCCTTGCAAACCTTGGCAGAGCAGCCGGAATTACGCAAACAAATGGGTGAATTCAACCGGAATTATGTCCAAAGCTGCGACTTGAAAATCGTGAAACAACAGCTGTCGGATATTTATTTCGGCGCAGAATAACTTGTAAATGAGGTGAAGCCGTGTCTGCGGCCTATGAATACAGCTTTATCGTGCCGGTCTACAACGCCGAAAAGCACCTTGCGGAATGCCTGGACAGCCTTGTGAACCAGGGCGAACGGTGCGAGCTTGTGCTTGTGGACGACGGCTCTGCCGATTCGTCCGGCAGGATCTGCGACGCCTATGCCGAAAGCTGTGAGCGCGTGCACGTCTTTCACCGCCCGAACGGAGGACCTGCCGCCGCACGCAATTTCGGTCTTGAAAACGCGCAGGGTGCATACTGCATTTTCGTCGATTCCGACGATTTTATCAGCGCAGGTTTCATCGAAAGATTAGAGAAAACCTGCGGCAAAGACAAAGCGGATCTCATTTTTTACAACATCGAGAAACGCTTCGCCGACGGCCGTTCGGAACCCATGGCGGAGGGCTTAAAAAGGGAACAGATCGCCGGAAAAACGCCTGAAGAGGTGCTTGCCGCCCTTGCCGCCTGCGCCAAATTTCCGGCAAGCACGGGCGGAAAAATCGTCAAAACCGCTTTGTTAAACGAAAATCATATCCGCTTTCCCGACAACCTCGTCGGGGAGGATATCGATTGGACTTTACAGCTGCTTTATTCTATGAAAAGCGCGGATGTGTTTACCGAGGGCACGTATTTCTATCGGATAGCGCCCGACAGCCGCCGTGCCTTCGGCAGGGAAAAAAGCGTGGCGGATCAGCTGACCATCCTCGAAAACTGGCTTGAAAAAACCGAAAATCATCCGAACCGGCCGTATTTCCTGTCGTTCTTAGCCTATCAATATGCAATTTGCCTGCCGTTTTACGGTGCGTTGCCGTCCGAAACGAAAGCCGCCTATACCGCGCGTATCAAAAGCTTGCGTTTCCTGTTATCCTATGGCAAAACGCGGAAAATCCGCTTAATTCGTTTGGCGGTGAAGCTGTTCGGCATCCGAGCGGCATCGCGGCTTTTATATACCTATGTTGTAAAAAGGGATGAAACACGTGACTGAAAAGAGAAAGAGTATTTTGGTCGCGGCGCAAAATCTGCATATCGGCGGTGTGCAGGCCGCGCTTGTGAATTATCTGAAAGAGCTTTCCCGCAACGGTTTCTATGACATCGATGTTTTTGCCTTCACCGGCGGCACTTTGCAGGGAAAACTGCCAAAAGGCATCAGTCTTACGTTCGGTGGTAAATGCCTGCAGCTGTCAGCGACCTCGTTTGATGAGATCCGCCAAAGCGGCCGCGTTTTTGACCGGCTGTTACGTGTCTTTGTGACGGCGTTTGCCAAAACTTTCGGCGCAGAGCGGTTTTATCGGCTGTGCTTTTGGCATAAGAAGCCGAAAAAAACGTATGATGTCGCTGTTTCGTATTTTACCGATGTCCCGGTCGGCGTGTTCAATAAAGGAACCAATCTGTATATTGCCGATTATGTGACAGCCGCCGAAAAGCTTGCCTTTGTGCATACCGATCCGCTTTTGAGCGGCTTTGATAAAGCGTATTGCCGCCGCATTTACCGGCCGTTTGACAGAATTGTCTGTGTTTCGGATGCTGTTCGTGAAAAATTCAACATATTGCTTCCCGAATATAAAGAGAAAACCGAAACAAGGCATACGGTGTTTGATGCGGACGAAATCAAAGCCCAGGCGGCGGCGTATGAGCCGTTTGAAAAATCTGCCTTTGACATCGTGACGGTCGCCAGAATCGATAACGCCTCCAAGCGCATTGACGGCATCGTCCGTTTGTGCGCACGGCTAAAAGGCTGCGGAAAGACTGCCTTTACCTGGCGTATTGTCGGCGACGGCCCGGATCGGAAAAGCAATGAAGCCCTTGCCAAGGAGCTTGGCGTTGCGGAGCTTGTCCGCTTTGAGGGACAAAAGCAAAATCCCTATCCGTATATCGCCAAATCCGATTTGTTTGCGCTGTATTCAGCCTATGAAGGGTATCCGCTTGTCGTCGGCGAAGCGCTCATTTTGCACACACCCATCCTCACGACCGCCTATGCGGCGGCAAAGGAGCAGATTCCGAAGGATGGCGGCGTGATTGCTCAAACGGACGAAGCATTTTTCGAGGCATTATGTGCGCGCATTGACGATTCTGCCCGTTGATTCTTCGACAGCACCTGACGGCACGCATCAAAAACGAAACAAAAACAGAACGGCGGTGTACGGATGAATCCGAAACTCAGCATTATTGTCCCGGTGTATCGGGCGGAAAAAACGCTTGAAAAATGCCTTGACAGCCTTTTGGCACAGCCTTATAAGGAGATTGAAATCGTGCTTGCGGACGATGCTTCGCCCGACACGAGCGGCAAACTATGCGATGCCTATGCGCAGAAATACGATTGTATCAAGGTGCTGCATAAGGAACACGGCGGTCCGACGCATACCCGCAAAGCGGGACTTGCAGCCGCAAGCGGCGATTATATTTCGTTTGTTGACAGCGACGATTATGTCGAGCCGGAAATGTTTGAAGTGATGATGCAAAAAATCACCGAAACCGACGCGGACATTTGCATTTGCGGAATCGCCGTCGATATTGACGGAAAACGCACGTCGATGTACGGCGATATGCCGGAAGGCTTGTATGACAAAACACGTTTGGAACAAGAGGTCTATCCCGAAATGCTGTTTTCGGAAGCCTTGCAAAATCCCCTGATCACGCCGAGCTTATGTAATAAGATTTTTCGAAAGGACATTATCGAGCCGGTTTTATCGACCGCCGACGACAGCATTTTCTATGGGGAAGACGCCGCCTGCACCTACCCATGTATGCTCGACGCGCAGCGCGTGTATATTTTACAGAATCGATATTATTATGTCTACCGCCAAACACGCCGGTCTATCACAAAATCCTACGACAAACGGCTGCTTGAAAAAATTCTTGCACTGGTGGATGTGTTGGATAAGGAGTGCTCCAAACGGCAGTATGATGTGACCGTGCAGCTTGACAATTATGCGGCCGTTCAGCTTTTGTTTGCCGTTCGCAGTGAGCTTCTGCACAACAAGGAGCTGCCGCTTGCCGGACGCGTGAAAAAACTGAAAGCCTATTTGTCCGAGCCGCGTTTTGAGCGCGTTTATGAAACGGTTCGGAACGGAAATCTCGGAAAAAAGGTGAAAACCAAGATACGCCTTGCCGAAAAAAAGCACTTGTATCTGTTATTTTTGTTATGCTTCTTTAAGGAAAAAGTTTTGCAGTTAAAGGGTCATTACCATGAAGGATAAAACGGAAAAAAACAGCCTCGGACGGCAAACGCGTGCCAATCTTGCCGTGTCCGTGCTGTACCAGATCGTTGCCGCCGCGTGTTCCTTGATCCTGCCGCGGTTCATCTTGCGTGCGTTCGGCTCGGAGGTCAACGGCCTTATGCAGTCGATCAATCAGTTACTCAGCTATACCATGCTCATGGAATGCGGTGTCGGCGGTCAGATCCTCGCGTCCTTTTACAAGCCGCTTGCCGATAAGGACGAGAAAGCGGTTTCGGATGTCTTTAATTATTCGCGCAGCTTTTTTAATAAAATTTCGTATGTATACATGGGCTTTGCGGTGCTTTTGGCACTTACTGCCAAGCAGGTCATCCGCACCGAACATACGTATCTCTACGTTTTCACGCTTGTGCTCATTCTCGGCATCAGCTATTATTTTTCGTATTACTTTGCTTTAACGCAGCGAATCCTTATCCGTGCCGACCAAAAGATTCGCATTGTGCAGGGCGTGCAAAGCGTGACGTTGGTTCTCAATGCCGTAATCTGCGTTGCCGCTATCCGTTTCGGATGCGGCATTCATGCCGTCAAGTTAGTCAGCGCGGTCGTGTTTTTGCTCAATCCGCTGTTTTTCCGCTTTTATGTCAACAAGCACTACCACATTCGTAAGGAACCGTATGACAGCAAACGCACCTTTCCGCGTAAGCGGGATGCCATGGTGCATCAGATCGCCTTTTTCGTCCATATGAATACCGACATTGTGTTGATTTCGGCGGCTTGCGGCTCGAAAGAGGTGTCGGTGTATTCGGTGTATAATGCGGTGCTGTATGCGATTCAGACGTTTTTCACCACCGTGTCGGACAGCCTTTCGGCGGCCATCGGCAATTTTATTGCCAAAGGCGAAGAAAACGCCTTGCAGACGTCGTTTGAGCTGTATCGAACCGTCAATACCGCGGCGGTGACGTTTGCGTGCGTGGTCGAAGCAATCATGATTTTGCCGTTTGTGCGCATTTACACAAGCGGGGTTACGGATGCGCTGTATATTCGTCCGCTTTTTGCGTATACCATGATTGCGGCACAGTGGTTTTTCTGCATGCGGATCCCGTATAACAACACCATTTATGCTGCCGGGCAATATCGGGAAACAAAGCTTGGGGCGTATTTGGAGGTGCTTTTGAATCTGTCGCTTTCGCTTGTGTTATTAAAGCCTTTTGGCATTTTCGGCGTCGCGCTGGGAACGCTCGTTGCCATGGCGGCAAGAGCCGTATATATGGCTTGGTATCTGTCGAAGCATCTGTTGCACCGGAAATTGCGCTTGTTTTTCAAGGATACCGTGCTTCATGCGGCATTTGGTGTGCTTCTTGTTTGGGGCAGCTCCAAAGTGTTGGCGGTCACGGCGGACAACCTATGGGTTTGGACGCTATATGCTGCCGGTGTAAGCGTTTGTGTCTTGTTAGCGTTAGTGCTTTTCAATTTGCTTGTGAACCGCAAGACGCTTGCGGATTTGCGTAAACGGCTGAAACGGAGGGCTTGAACGAGGTTTGCAGAACCGCGGGGCTTTCCGGAAAGGGAAAGGCTTTTTTGCATACTTTTTGTGCTTAACAAAAAGTATGCAAAAGTTCCCGACAGGGAACGTCCAAAGGGCGGCTTTGCCGCCGAAAAAATAGCCGCGGAGCGGCAAAAGGATTTAATTTGGTTTGTGCGAGTTTGTTGTCTGTGTGTGCTGCTTCGAGGTTTGGAAAACCTCGAAGCTTCCCGGAAAGGGAAACGAGTTGTCACTTTTTGCATCGTGCAAAAAGTAACCAAAAAGCACGCGGGACTCCGTCCTGCGACCTCGATTCAAATCGCCGGTCGATACGTGATTTTTTCTGAAATGACCGGCGTTCATCAGGTAACCGGCTAAGCAGAAAGCTGCAACTGTTCCGGGTATCGCCGGCAATGATTTGAATCGGTGCAAGATTCCGGCTTTACAGAACAAAATTAGAGCGGACATCAAAAGAACAGCCGCATTCTTTGCAAACAGTAGGTTAAGAGTGGTTGGAATGGGAAGCGGAGGGCAAAAAAGAAAAGTCTTTTCAGCTCATGCAAAGCTAACCGATAAGAAAAAACTTATTTCAGCACAGAAAAACTTCAATCTCCCACCGCACCCAAACTAACGTGCAGCAACCCTTTTTGAATACTGCTTGCTGCTGTGAGCTTGTAGTAAAACAACTCTTTTTCGAAAAACATCAGTCTTGCGTTTGCACTATGGTAAACCTTTCGCACCGATTCAAATCATTGCCGGCGATGCCCGACGAAGTTGCAGCTTTTCGCAAAACCGGTTACTTGATGATTGCCGGTTGTTTTAACAATAATCACGTATCGACCGGCGATTTGAATCGTCCCCGGAGTCCAGAGGTTCGCAAACCTCTGGTGTACTTTTGGTACTTTTCGTACACGCGAAAAGTACGAAAAACGTTCCTTTTGCAGGAAGCTTCGAGGTTCTGCAAACCTCGAATCAGCACACCGTAGCCGCAGCTTCGCACCGCAACAATTAAAACCTTTCAAGGGAGATTCGAGGTTTTGCAAATCTCGAATCAGCGCACACAAACAACAAACTCATGCATTCCAATTAAATCCTTTCACCGCCCTTGGCGGCATCTTTTCGGCGGTCTCCGACGCACAAAAACTTGCCACCGGCAACTTTTTGCACGTTCGAGCAGCATTTCACCTGCTTTTTTGCACCGCAAAAAGCAGAAAAAGACGCCGTCCGAAAGCATTTTGCTTTCGGACGGCGTTTGGTTTTGGCTGCTCAGCCTAAAATTACGAGTGGAATGAGTGCCGTATCGGCATGACCTTCACAGGTGATTTCAATAATCACACGGTTTTGCGCGTCTACCGTGTCACCGGCCTTGATGACATATTCACCGACGGCAATGTTGCCCATGTGCTTGACCGAAATGTCCCGCTTGCCGCGGTACGACCAGCCCTCCGGCAGGATAAAGCGAACCGAAAAATGCTTCTGTGAACGGAAGCGGTTGTTGAGCGACAGCTTGATGCCAAGCTCTTCGCCCGGCGCAAGCACCGGTTCGCGCTCCAGATCTACCCAAGTTTCGGCAAGCACCGATTCGGTGCGGAAGGAATAGTCGGAATGCGCGGCAAGTAAATCCGAAAAAGCCTTGCCTTTGAATTTCTCACTGTCTGCCGCGTCGATCTCGGTTTCACCGTCGGTAACGGCAACCGGCTTTCCGGCAAGCATTACGGCGTGCAGCTCCATAATTTTGTCAGTCAGCGCCGTGCAGGACAGCGGAATGCCGTAGGCCGCGCCGCGGTTGATGGCGACCGTCACAATCTTGTCGCCGATATACGCCTTCCAATCCTCAGGAATAACCTTCGTGCCGCCGATGATGCCGAGAAGCGAACCAACCGTCGCACCCGTGCAGTCGGTGTCGTCGCCGCAGTTGATGGCGGTGAGCATCGTCTTTTTGAAATCACCGTCACCGTAAAGAAGACCGATTACCGCATATGCCACATTGGTCGGAGCCTGAAACCAGCCGAGATCCTTGAAGCTTAGTGCCATGTCGGTAACCATGTTGCGTGCTTCCAACCACGTTTTGCCGCTGTCATGCGCTTCAATGACCGTGCGGATGAATTTGGCGAAGCGGCAATCCTCCGGGATTTTGGAAAGGCCGATCTCGATTAACGCGCGAAGATCGGAAATAACAAATGCCGCACTTTCCATCGCAGCCACAAAAATCGTTGCATATGTGCCGTCGCCCTTGCCGTGGTCAACGCAAGAATCCATATAGCCGTAGCGAATGGTTTCCTCCACCAGACCCGGATTTAAGCATGCCCAGACCTCGGTGCGGATCCATGCGCCGTTGGAGTGCTTCCATTCGTTCTCATATTCACCCGAAAACGGCGGAATCAAACCGCGCGTCATGTTGCTTTTTCCGACCCCATATTCGTTCCAATACGGGGAAATATATTCGAGCCAGTATTCGCCGAGCACGCGTTCATGGATGTCTCTGCCGCGTTCCATGACGGCAAGCAGCCAGATGAGCTGCAGGTCGAGGTCGTCGTTGGGCAGGGGATTGCCGGGTTCGGAGTTGAAGCCGGTCACATCGAGCACCTCGCGTCTTCCTTCAAAAGGCGTGCCGAGTGTGCCGCCAATGTTTTTGCCGAGCCAGCACGCGTAAATTTTGTCGCGCAGCTCCGCTTTGTTGAATTTTGTCATGTCATCACTCTCCGTTTGTTCGTAATGGTGCGAAGATTTTTCTTCAACAGAACAATAACATACTTTGACACACCTGTCAAGCACAATCACGGAAAACAGTCGAAAAACACAAATTTTTTTGGATAGATTTGCTTATAACGGCAGGTTTTTCATGGTGTTATCCGTCAAAATAAGCATATACTATCGACGTAAGCAAAAAGCGTTTTTGCCGGAAGCCGATTTTCCGACATAAATGCTGGTCGGAAATTTCGGCGCTTGATCTTTCAGACGGCTTACATGGCAGAGTTTGCGTCCTGCGTACGGACGCGGAAAGCATGGTAAAAAACTATGCAAAACGATAGATTTTCGCCTCAAAGCGAGCATATGGCTCGTTTGAAGCATTCCCATCCGAATTTTGCCAATCATTCGGATGAGGTTCCGGATCTGACGGATGATATTCACCGCGAATTTCAAGAGGGTTACCGCAATGAAGTTCTAAATGAAATTCCCGCCAAACGACCGGATTCCCAAACGTATTCTTACAGAACCAAAACGAATCGGATCAAGCTTCGCATACTCGACGGAATGGACAGTATTTGCGAAAAGAAAGGTTCCGAAGCGCAGAACAAAGCCATATACTATGACTCCTACGACGTGAAGAAAACCGATCCGGACGGCAGTTATACGGGCGTTCCGACCGAACCGTTCGGAAGCGAACCGGTACAGGACGCCGATGACCTGTAAGACGTGAGCGGAAAACCGACAGAATTGTATTTCTGCCGGTTTTTCTTTGTCAAAAAACTTGATTTTTCCGGTGCAAACCGTTATAATAAAGCCATACTTTACAAGGAGCTTGATATATCATGGAAGAAAAAATCTATAAGCACCCGTATTTCGGCGAAATCAATTATCTGTTGGATATCCCCGAAAAATACAAAAACACCTCCGGTGCGCCGCTTTTGGTGTTTCTTCACGGTGCCGGTGAACGCGGCAGAGACCATGCGCTTCTCTATCGCCAAGGCCCGCCGCGCTATATTCGCGAGGGAATCAAGTCGGTGGATGCCATTACGCTCTGTCCCCAATGCCCGACCGAATACATATGGAACGATATTGTGATTTTCCTCAAGGATTTTATCGATTCGATCATCGCAGAATATCAAATCGACCGCACGCGCGTGTCGCTTACCGGCATCAGCATGGGCGGCTATGGCACCTGGGAAATGGCCATGTGCTATCCGGAAATGTTCCGCAAGATCGCGCCGGTCTGCGGCGGCGGAACGCCGTGGCGTGCGTGGCAGATACAGGCCAAGATCCGCGCTTTCCACGGTGATCTCGACGACGTTGTACCGCCGGAAAGCTCGTATCAGATGGTGGATGCCGCTCTGAACGCAGGAAAAGATGCCTCGCTCACGATTTTCCACCATGTAAATCATGGCAGCTGGGATCCGGCTTATCTCACAACCAACGTCATCGATTGGTTGACGGAGGATTAGTTGTGGATTATATCAAAGAACCCGAAAAGCTGCTGCCGGTGCGCTATGAAGCCGATGTTTTTGTCGCGGGCGGCAGCTGCACGGGGCTTTTCGCCGCCGTCCGTGCGGCAAGGCTCGGCGCACACGTCGTTCTCGTCGAACGGCAGAATATGCTTGGCGGCACGGCAACTGCCGGACTTGTCAATATTTGGCACAGCTTAAAGGATACCGATTACAAAGAGCAGGTCATTGCCGGCTTAACGGCGGAGGTGACGGAACGGTTGGTGAAATGCGGCGCGGCGTTTGTGAGGGACGATCCGTCGGTCGGCATTTGCTTTGACCCGAACCGGCTTGCGTTTGAGTTGGATCGCCTTGCCGCGGAAAACCGTATTGCCGTGCTCTTTCATACGCTCTGCACCGGTGTGCTTACCGATGAAAATGACCGCATTTGCGCGGCAATCATCGAAAATAAGGATGGCAGAAGTGCCGTTAAGGCCGACTTTTTCATCGATGCAACGGGCGACGGCGACCTCGCAAAATGCTTAAAGCTGCCGTTCTACCGGAACGACTATATCCAACCGCCGACACCGTGCTTTTTCTTACATGGCAGAACCGAAGGCATCGATATCGGCCGGTTGATCAAGGAACACGGAAGCGAATACGGTCTGCCGGACGATTTCGGCTGGGGCGGCGGTGTTCCGGGTGTGCCGGACACCGAGCTGCGTGCTGATTTTCACATTTTCGGTAAACAGGGCGATGTGGCTGAGGAGCTGTCGCATATCGAAGCCGAAGGCCGCAGAAAGGCGTATGCGCTTGTTGCTCTGCTTCGCCGATATACTGAAATTCCGGCTTCTGTCTGCGCTCTTTCGCAGTCTGCCGGTATCCGGGAAAGCGTGCATTTCGAAACCGTAAGGCAGGCTTTGGGACGTGAGCTGTTACACGGCGAACGCTATGCGGACGCGGTGTTAAACGGCACATATCGGGTCGATGTCCATGACCAGGACGGTGCGGTGACCTTCAAATACTTAAACGGCGACGCCGTGCGCATTTTCGGTGCGGCGCATGAACAAACGCAGTGGAATTGGCGCGAAAAAGAGGGACTTTCCGGTGAACCTGCCAAGTTTTATCAAGTGCCGTTCGAAATCCTGGTGCAAAACCGGTATGCCAACTTTATCGCGGTCGGCCGTATGCTTCACGCCGATAGGGAAGCGTTCGGCGCCTTGCGCGTCATGGTAAACCTGAATCAGCTCGGCGAAGCTGCCGGGACAGCGGCATATCTGTGTCTGACCGGAAACAAGGTTCTTTCCGCGCTCGACGGAAAACGTGTGCGCGAATGCCTAAAACAAGGCGGCTCTGCACTGTAACTCTGTATATGCAAAAGCGGCACGAAGGAAGAATTCTTCTTTCGTGCCGCTTGTTTGCCCGTTAAGCTTCTTGCAGTGCTTTGTCGGCATATTGCGCTTCGTTCATGGCAAAATGCTTCTTTTTTGTGGTTAAATAGATAATGGTGGAGAGAACGACCGAAACGATCCAGGTGAGCGGCCAGGAAATAAACAGCGCAAGCAGCGTGTGATACGCCTTAAACACCGTGAAAATCCACACAATGCGTACAAGTCCCACCGAAACGACCGTGATGATGGTGGGCGGCCAGGACGAACCGATGCCGCGCAGCGTGTTGACAAGCACCTCGTGCAGTCCGCAAATGAAGTAGGTGCTTGCAATCAATTGCATACGAATCCAACCGTAAGCGACGGCTTGCGGATCATGCGGCTGGTAAATCTGCAATAACGGCTCATGGAAGATGAGCACCGCAATGCCCATGCTCACGCCTACGACGGTTGACATGATGCAGGCGTTGATAAGAACCTTGTCCACGCGCTTGTATTGCCTTGCACCGTAGTTCTGCCCGGCAAAGTTGAGCGCCGTTACCGCCACCGCGTTCATGGCTGTATACATGAAGCCTTCAATGCTGGAGGATGCCGAGCTGCCGCCGACGACAGCCACATCGTGAAACGAGTTGACGGCTGATTGGATGATGACGTTGGAAACCGAGAACAAAAGTCCCTGAATGCCGGACGGAATGCCGTAATTGAGCACTTTTTTCAGCTTGTCGCCGTGAATCTTCAACTCCCTGACGGTCAAGCGGATACTGTCGCCGGAATTGGCAAGCAGATAGAAGCCGCACGCCGCATTGATGACCGAACCGATGGTGGTCGCAAGCGCAACACCGGCAACCGACATATGCAGCACAGCTACAAAGAAAATGTTTAAGATGACGTTGACCGCGCCGCTGATAACCAGTATGTAGAACGGACGCTTGGTGTCGCCGGTCGCGCGTAAAATGCCGGCAGCGAAATTGTAAAACAGCATGAACGGCGTACCGACAAAGATGATTTGCAGATATAGCGCGGACATATCGAGAATATCCTCATGCGTGTCCATCAATATTAACGCATCTTTGACAAAGAAAATGCCGATAAGCCCCACAATCACACCGGCGATTAAGGAAAA
Source organism: uncultured Eubacteriales bacterium (assembly GCA_934444645.1). Taxonomy (GTDB): domain Bacteria; phylum Bacillota; class Clostridia; order Oscillospirales; family CAG-382; genus UMGS882. The sequence goes on from CAKSCV010000009.1 coordinate 90,714, forward strand.
CAGCACACAGGTGTGTACCGTCTCGGACACATTTTTGCCGTCGCGCGCGCCATAGTATTGTGCAACACAGATGCAGCCGCCGCCGGCAATGGCCACAAACAGCGTGACAAACAGATTGTATAGGGAACCCGTCGCGCCGACCGCCGCAAACGCATCATGACTGTCAAACTGACCGATGACCACAAGATCGGCGGCGTTGTATAAAAGCTGTAAAAAGTTTGTGAGTATGATCGGAATGGTATACCGAATCATGTTTTTCATTAAATGCCCGGAACACATATCAATGTTCTTTGTTTTTGCCATGCAACCACCTCAAAATCGTTTGTCTGCCGGGATTTTCGAAACGAATGCAGACAATGCAGACATTGAGATTATACACCTTTACACAAAAAAGTCAAGCCAAAAAGCGCGCTTTTGAAAACTTTTCCTCTTATTCATAAATACTTTGCTTTGTGTCGGCTTGTTTTTGGAAAGTTTGACTCCGGTTTCTCCGGTTGCCGGTTTTCCTTCATTTCTTCATATTTGTGCTTGGTGGCAAGACCGCCGCGCATATGCCGTTCGGCCTTGTTGCGGTCTAACACCGTGCGCACCTTTTCAAACAAAACACCGTCAATTTCTGCCAGACGCGTGGTCATGTCCTTATGCACGGTGGATTTGCTGAGTCCAAAGCGAACGGCTGCCGCACGCACGGTTTGTCCGGTCTCGGTTATGTATTCGGCACAGCGGACGGTTCGTTCGTCGTAAGCATCTAAGGTTTTGTACATGAAACTCCCTCCGTATACGTTTGTTGTCTTTGCTATCACTATATGCATCCGAGAGGGAAAAGTATGATGCCAAAAAAGTTTTTTGCGTGCGGATTTTTACATGGCAAGGTTGTCAATGATTTCAAACAAACCGACATAAATGAAAAATCAAAACGCCGTTCGTTCAAATTGCGTCCGATTTCACAGAAATTTCAGATAATTATCGCCGCTTTTGCATAATCGAACACTCTATTATGCAAAATGTTTGAACGAACATTTAATTTTTAGGTAAATTTTGAGAATTCTCTTGCTTTTTCGCGTAAGTGTGCTATAATTTATAATGCTTGAAGTTGTGGTGTTTTTGAAACGACAATTTTTTAACAAGCATACGTCCTATCAAATACGACAATAATAATAACAGCTTTTGCTGTAATGGAGGTATTAGGAAATGACTGAGAACAAGTATGTAAAGCAGTGGGTTGCCGAAATGGCGGAACTTACCGCTCCGGACGCTGTCGTTTGGATTACCGGTGAAGAGGATCAGGCTGAAAAGCTTCGTCAGGAAGCCATAAAGACCGGCGAGATCATCAAATTAAATGAAGAAAAGCTTCCGAACTGCTATCTTCACAGAACCGCCATCAACGATGTGGCCCGTGTGGAAAACCGCACCTTTATCTGCACCACCAAGCGCGAAGATGCCGGCCCTACCAACAACTGGATGAGCCCGGATGAATGCAAAGCAAAGCTGCTTCCTTTATATAAAGGCTCAATGCGCGGCAAGACCATGTACGTGATTCCGTATTCCATGGGCGTGCTCGGCTCCGATTTCTCAAAGATCGGTATTGAGCTTACCGACTCGATCTATGTCGTGCTCAATATGCTTATCATGACCCGTGCCGGCAAGGCTTGCCTTGACCAGCTCGGCGACAGCCCTTATTTCATCAAGGGTCTTCATGCCAAGGCTAACCTCGATGAAGAAAACCGTTATATCGTTCATTTCCCGGAAGAGAACACCATTTGGTCGATCAACTCCGGTTACGGCGGAAACGTTCTGCTCGGCAAAAAGTGCTTTGCCCTCAGAATTGCTTCCTACCTCGGCAGAAAAGAAGGCTGGATGGCTGAGCATATGCTTATCCTCGGCGTCGAATATCCGAACGGCGAAACCAAATATGTTTCGGCTGCCTTCCCGTCGGCTTGCGGCAAGACCAACCTTGCAATGCTGATTCCGCCGAAAATGTACCGTGATAAGGGCTACAAGGTATGGTGCGTCGGCGACGATATTGCTTGGATCCGTATCAGTAAGGACGGCAGAATGTACGCTGTCAATCCGGAAAACGGCTTCTTCGGCGTTGCTCCGGGTACCAACGAAAAATCCAATCCGAATGCTCTTGCCACCACCAAGAGAGATACCATCTTTACCAACGTTGTGCATAACCTCGATGACAACACCGTTTGGTGGGAAGGTCTTGACAACAATCCTCCCAAAAATGCCATCGACTGGAAGGGCAACAAGTGGGATTACACCAAGTACGACAAGAAGGACAAGAGCACCTGCGGCGCTCATCCGAACTCGCGCTTTACCGCAAAGGCAATCAACTGCCCGTGTATTTCCAAGGAATTCAACAATCCGGCCGGTGTACCGCTTGAAGCCATCATCTTTGGCGGACGCCGCGCAAAGACCGCTCCGCTCGTATACGAATCACGTTCTTGGCAGCATGGTACGTTTGTCGGTTCTATCATGGCCTCCGAAACCACTGCAGCTGCTGCCGGTGCGGTCGGCGTCGTAAGACGTGACCCGATGGCTATGCTTCCGTTCTGCGGCTACAACATGGGTGAATACTTTGCACATTGGCTCGAAATGGGTAAAAAGGCAGCACATGCTCCGAAGATCTTCCACGTCAACTGGTTCCGTACCGATAAGGATGGCAACTTCATTTGGCCGGGCTTTGGCGACAACTTCCGTGTACTTCTTTGGATCCTCGACCGCTGCGCAGGCAAGGCTGATGCTGTGGATTCCGCTATCGGCTATCTGCCGAAGCCGGAGGATATCGATACCGAAGGTCTTGATATCAGTGCCGATACCATGAAGGATCTGCTCACGGTGGATACCGAGAGCTGGCTTGCCGACCTCGACAGCATCAAGGCGTTCTACGCCAAGATCGGCGACACCATGCCGAAGGGCCTTCTTGACGAGCTTGCAACCCTCGAAGCTAATCTTAAGAAATAATTGCATTGACAGCAAAAAAGTCCACCGAAAGGTGGGCTTTTTTGTATGCTGCAAGGCGGCAAAAAATGTTGCGGAAGCAACAAAGATATAGCCGCCGGGCGGCGGAAGGATTTAAGTTTGTTTGTGCGAAGTTGCCATTGCGGTGCGCTGGTTCGAGGTTTGCAAAACCTCGAAGCTTCCTGCGAGGGAGTACGAGTTGTCACTTTTTGCATCGTGCAAAAAGTAACCAAAAAGCACGCGGGACTCCGTCCTGCGACCTCGATTCAAAGCTCTGCCGGAAGTGATTTTGCAAAGTTTTCCGGCGGCACGTGCCGAAACCGGTTTTGCCCACAAAACGGTGGCGTAAAGGCTTTGAATCGGTGCGAAAGGGTTACCGTACAGCTGACGCAAGACTGATATTTTTCGAAAATGAGAAGGTGTACTGCAAGCTCACAGTAAGTTATCGCGGATGAAATTTGCAGTTGCTCGCTAGCTTTGGTGCGGTGGAAAGTGGTTGCTGTGGTGTGCTGAAAAATAGTTTTTCTTTATCAGTAAGCTTTGCATGAGCCAAAAAACGCCTTTATCGCGAATCAAGAAACTTTCATTAGCAGAAAGCTTTACGAACTTCACTCAAAGCCGTTTTTACGCACAAAAACGGCTTTTGCGCGTGCTTTTCTTCGCTGTCCGCAAAAAATTCCCATTTTCACAAACCAAAAGTTTTCTATTTACAGAAAGCTTACGAACCGCCCTCAAAAGCTGCCCTTTTACATACAAAAACTCTTCATTTGCACAAGCCTTTTCTCGCTGTCCGCAAAAATTTTCCATTTTTACAAACCAAAAGCCTTTCTTTTGTACAAACCTTTTTTATTGCCATCCAAAGCAACTCTTTTTTGCCCTCCGCTGCCCATTTCAACGCCCCTTAACCTACTGTTTGCGAAGAATGCGGCTGTTCTTTTGCTGTTCGCTCTAATTTTGTGCTGTAAAGCCGGAGCCTCGCACCGATTCAAATCATTGCCGGCGATACCTGGAATAATGCAGTTTTTAGCATAGCCGGTTACCTGATGAAAGCCGGTCACTTTCGCTTCAAAAGCGTATCGACCGGCGATTTGAATCGTCACCGGAGTCCAGAGGTTCGCAAACCTCTGGCGTGCTTTTTGGTTCTTTTTGCACGACGCAAAAAGAACGTAAAAACGTCCCCTTTGCAGGAAGCTCCGAGGTTTTCCAAACCTCGAATCAGCGCACCGCAGCCGCAGCTTCGCACCGCAACAATTAAAACCTTTTTAAGGGAGCTCCGAGGTTTCGCAAACCTCAAATCAGCGCACCGCAATGGCAGCTTCCCACCGCAACAATTAAAACCTTTTTAAGGAAGCTTCGAGGTTTTCCAAACCTCGAATCAGCGCACCAAAACTACAACTTCGTGCAATCCAATTAAATCCTTTCGCCGCCATCGGCGGCTTTGTCCTACTTTTTGTAAAGTACAAAAAGTAGGACAAAAACCCTAAAACCGTTTATTTGTCTGCCTTTTCGAATTCCGCCGCCACATCTTCAAGCAACTTCCGGATCGGCAGATGCTGCGGACAGACCTTCTCGCACTTGCCGCATTTGATACAGTCGGATGCTTTTCTTCCGGGTGCAGTATAAACGACATTGTAATGATAGTCAGCATTCCAGTCGCTGTAGACCTGCTTGGTGTTTATGGTGTAGAACAAGTCAGGAATGGAAATGTGCTTGGGACATCCGTCTGTGCAGTACCGGCAGGAGGTGCAGGGGATAAGGTGCTTGCCCTTGAAGATGGCCTGTGCCTTTTTGATAGCCATATGCTCGGCTTCGTTAAGTGGCTTGAAATCACGCATAGACGAAATGTTGTCCTCCATCTGCGCCATGTCGCTCATGCCCGAAAGCACCATCATCATGCCCGGAAAGCCGGCTGCAAAGCGAAGCGCATAGCTTGCCGCACTGCCGCCGCGGAGGCCTTTGAGAACAGCTTTTGCCTCGACCGGCAGATTGACAAGATTGCCGCCTTTGACCGGTTCCATGACGATGATCGGTTTGTTGAACTTACGGCAGACCTCATAGCAGAGACGGCTCTGCACGGCAGGATCATCGTAATCGGCATAATTGAACTGAATCTGCACGACCTCAATGTCGGGATATTCGGTTAAAATCTGCTCCAAAAAGGCGGCACTGTCGTGAAAAGAAATGCCGACATGGCGGATCTTTCCTTCGGCTTTCAGCGCAAAAGCAGTCTCATAGGCGTGACATTCCTTGAAATGCGGATAATTGCCGGCACCTTGCGCGTGCATCAGATAAAAATCGAAATAATCCACACCGCAGGCTTCTAATTGGCTTTCGAAAAACGGACGGATATCAGCTTCTGTCTTGAAAAAGTGGGCGGTCAGCTTGTCTGTCAGAATGTAGCGGTCACGCGGATAACGCGAGGTGAGACATTCGCGCAATGCCGTCTCGCTCTTTCCCTGTATGTAGCCGTGCGCGGTATCAAAATAATTGAAACCGGCATCCAAAAATGCGTCAACCATGCGGATCGTTTCGGGAATATTCACGTTTTCGCCATCCATCGGCAGACGCATACAGCCAAATCCGAAATTTTTTTTGACGTTTTCCATGTTCAACACTCCTTGTTTTCAAATGTTGCTAATGCTTTGATCACACAGGCATAGGCCTTGTCCACTGCCGTAAAATACGTTTCTTCCGGAAAGTCTGTTTGCGGCCGCAGCTGTTCCGTTAAGGCCGAAGCGGTATCGGCAAGCTGCTGTAAGCCAAGCGACGCGGAAACGCCCTTTAAGGTGTGCGCGGCAAGAAAAGCAGCCACAACATCATGCTGTGCCTGTGCTTTCTTAAGGGCATCATAGGTTGGATCTTCCGGAAATCTCGGCAGAAATTTTATAAGAATCTCTTCGGAGGGCAACCGGCTTAAAACCTCGTCATAGTCGCTGCCGACGGCAGTGAGGAATTCTCTTAATACGGAGTCACTCATGTGATTTGCTTCTCCTTTTTCCGTAAACTGTGAGCGTGTTTAATGAATGCCGCGCCGTTGACAGCAGCTTTCGCTTTTGAGATGTTTAATAACAGTATATCACATTCTCCGTCTTGCCGCAAGAGTTTTTGCCGAAAAACGCGAAAGCTTTTCGGTTATAAAGTTAGATGAAGACCGGAAAGTGCTTGTTCATATTTCGCGTCTTGTATTTTCCCCCGAAAACGTGCTATACTGATAAAAATGAAACGGAGTGTTTTTTCATGGAAATTATTACTATCGTCGGTGCCGGCATGATGGGAAGCGCCATGGCAATACCGGCGCATGACAACGGCCATGAGGTGCGGCTTGTCGGAACACCGCTTGATCGTGAAATCATCGATATGCTGCAAAAGACCGGACATCATAAAACCTTGAAGCGCGACCTGCCGCAGGGTGTCAAATTCTATCAGATTGAAGACCTCAATACGGCGTTGGAGGGTGCAACGCTTCTTATCGGCGGCGTGAGCAGCTTTGGCGTGGAATGGTTTTGCGACGAAGTCCTGTCAAAAATCCCGGAAAATCTGCCGGTCATCTCGATTACCAAGGGCTTGCACTGCGCACCGGACGGCAGCATCACGTCTTTCCCGGACTATATGAAGAAAAAGTGCGGCCGAAATTTAAGCTTAAATGCCATCGGCGGTCCATGCATCAGCTTTGAGCTTGCCGATCGGCACAATACGCTTGTGGCTTTCTGCGGCGAAGACAGAAAAATGCTCGAAAAGATTCGTGACGTTCTGGCAACGCCGTATTATCATATTGATCTGACGACCGATATCATCGGTCTTGAAACGGCAGTCGCCATGAAAAACGCCTATGCGCTCGGCGTTGCACTTGCAATCGGTGCCGCAGAACACGAATGCGGCGAAGGCTGTCCGGAGCATTACAACCCGCAGGCCGGTCTTTTTGCCGAAAGTGTTCGGGAAATGCGCACGATTTTGGAGGTGACCGGCGGCGAACCGGATAAAATCGTGTTTGGTGCAGGCGATTTATACGTTACCGTTTTCGGCGGCAGAACGCGTAAAATCGGTACACTTCTCGGCCGTGGGATGACCATTGACCAGGCACTTGTCATTTTGGATGGCGTGACGCTCGAATCGATTGCCGTGACCAAAAGCGTCATCGGCGCACTGGAAGAACAGCAAAAGCGCGGTTTGTTTGATATGGCACGCGTACCGCTGCTTGCGCATATCAAGGAGCTTGTGACGGATGTCAAAACGGTTGATATTCCCTGGGAGAAGTTTTAAGGAAGAGCGATTTTTGGGTATAAGGAGTTCACCGCAGCTGCGGTGAGCTCTCTTAGCACACAGAGTGTGCTGCCCGATACCAGACAGAGGCAAACCTTCTGCCCGGAAGCACAATAAGTTGCCGCTTGCAAGTTTTTGCGCGTCCGAGACCGTCGGGAAAGGGAAAATTGCAAAGAGATTTTATCATTTTTGATTCGGAAAAGTTTGCAAAAGGGCTTGACAAAATCGATAAAGTCATGTATAATGTAAAAGCTGTGTGAAAGCACAGGTAAATATATGGACAGGTATCGAAGAGGTCATAACGGCCCTGACTCGAAATCAGGTAGTCGCGCAAGCGGCTCGTGGGTTCGAATCCCACCCTGTCCGCCAATTATGCGGGTTTGCTTACTTTTGCAAACCCGCATTTACTTTTAATGTTCAACCTTGAATTTACCCCAATTTTTTGCAACATACATCTCCGTCCCATTTTCAAGAGCCTTGAAATGCTCTGTTCCGCAATGAATTTTAAGCTGTTCGGGAGTACGCAAGCCAAAAAGGTCAGTCGTTCCTTTTGTTTCAAGTATGAAGTACATCTTTTTGTCTCCGTCACGCTCCAAATACACAGCCCAATCAGGATTATATGTGCCTATCGGTGTTTCAATTTTGAATCGCTCCGGTATCTTAAAGAACATCTTAACATCAGGATCGTCATCAAGTGCTTTTGCAAACGGTTTTTCTATTGTGGAGCTGTCATAAATTATATAGTCATACACGCTGCGATTTACCGCAACTGCATTTTTATCAAGATTTGCCGATAACTCCTCCGAATCGAAAATCTCCTGTGCGTAATACTCCTGCCCGTCAAGCTTCACATATTTGATTCCGTCTATCGCCAAAGCGTGGCGGTTTTTCTTTATGATTTCAAGACACCTTTCCAAAAACGCCTGCGGATTGTTAAGAAAATCTCCGCCTCTCCCGCTCTCAATAATTATCCTCGCAACGGTTGCTCGCTTTATAAGTGTTTCTTCACTGATAATGCCAAGAATATACGGGAGACTTGAATATGTGTCCTCCAAATCCATAACACGCATTTCCCTTTCGGTATAGGTTACGCCGGGATTCTGAATGTTTATATTTGCCGTTTTGAAAACAAGCCTTGCTTTCGGAATCTGCTCCATAGCTTTAAGCTCTTTCACGCAAGTTTCAACAAGCTTTTCGGTATCAATCTGCACACGATAAGCCGTTTTCTGTTTAATCTTGTTCCACAGTTCCATAAATTCGGGCGACAGCATTGCCTGCTTTTTAAGATGCACAATAACTTCTTTAGACGCATCTCTGACCGGCACTTTATTATCAGCCTTCTTAACAACGCTTTCCAAGCGTTCACGGGCAGCCTCAAATTTTTTCGGCAAATCAAGGGTACCGCTCAGCAGTGCATTTTTCATCGTGTCCTTTATCTTGCCCGACTTTGACACATAGCCTTTATCCTCAAAGTGCTGCATAAGCTCCTGCGCGTCATCATAGCTTACTTCCTTTTCAACAATAACCGTTTCAGTATATGTTTTTCCTATTATATCATCTGCTTTTACGGCGGTGTTCTCCGTTATAGCCTTTTCGATAGACTCTTTTGCGGTTTCAAGCTGTTTGGGAAGTTCTATGGTTTTCTCAACAACCGCTTTCTTTGCCGTTTCGGTGGGCTTTCCGCTGCCATCGACAAATCCGTGAGCCGACATATAATTCATTATAAGCTGTGCGTCCGAATTATCAACTTTCTTTTCGGTAACGATTTTTTCTTCGTATTTCATACCGGAGAAAAGGCTAATCTGAAGCACACCGAATTTAACGCCTGTTTCGGTTTCAATCTCTTTTTGCAATGTTTCGGCAAATTCAGAGAATGATTCGTTTGCCATAACATGAAGAATGTTAATGTTTTTATCTTCTATTCTCTCTCCGTCCTGATTTACACAAAGTCTTAAACCTCTGCCGACTTTTTGACGGCAGGTGAAGGTCGATTTCTGCTCAATAAGCGTGCAAACCTGAAAAACATTCGGGTTATCCCAGCCCTCTTTAAGAGCTGAGTGCGAAAAGATAAATCTGAGCGGACATTCAAAGCTCAAAAGCCACTCTTTATCCTTCATAATCGTGTTGTATGTATCGTAATCGGCAACGGTATCGCCTTTTGTATCCTTAAATGTTCCCTTTTTATCCTGAGAAAAATAGCCGTTATGCACCTTAGCCGCATCCAAAGTGAACTTTGTTTTAAGCTCAGCATATTTTGGCATATTCATAAGCTCACTATAGCACTTCTCAAACATTTCGGCATAGATACCCTTTTCGCCGTCAGCCGTTCTGTACTTTTTAACCTCATCAATAAAGAACAGCGAAAGCACCTTGATGCCTTTTTCGGTATATCGGAGTTCCTTGTCAAGATGCGCCTGAATGGTTCTCCTTATCTGTGCTTCTTTGATTATATTCTCGTCTATACTGCCGATTGCCTTGCCAAGCTTTACAAACTCGGTGTTTGAAAACTCCACCATTTCACTTTCAGGGGTGCAGTCTATTCCGACAACGGAATATCCCTCATACAGTTCTCTTTCGCCTGATATAAGGAATAAATCGTCATTCGGCTTTACGGTTACGGTTTTTCTTGATACAATGCCGTCCTTGTTCTGCACATCCATTTCAAACTTTGCGCGGAATCCGTTATCATTCGATACCGACAAAAGCTTTATATAAGGCTTATTAAAATCGTTTGCCACTGTGTTTGATGAAACGCATATCTGCTTTACAAGTCCCATTTGATAAGCGTCAACAGGCGTCAGGCGATAAAGCAAATTCACCTTTTCCCTGTGAGTTGCGGAATATCGGAACACGCAAAGCGGATTGAGCGAGCTTATCGCCTCTTTTGCTTTCGGCGTATTGTCAACAGACTGCGGTTCGTCAATAATGACAACGGGATTTGTATTTTGTATGTATGACATTGCCGTTTCGCCGTTTAGCTTGTCCTGTGCCTGATTGATAATATTTTCCGACTTTTTGAAAGCGTCGATATTGATTATCATAATCTCTATATTGCTGCTTGTGGCAAACTGCTTGACTTCCGAAAGCTTTGCGGAATTGTATATAAAATATCGGTACGGCACATTGTCGTACTGATTCAGAAAATGCTCCCTTGTGGTTTCAAGAGATTTATACACACCCTCACGAATGGCAACAGACGGCACAACAACGATAAACTTTGTAAATCCGTAGCGTTTGTGCAGTTCAAAAACCGTCTTTGTGTAGACATAAGTTTTTCCCGTACCCGTTTCCATTTCAATGCAGAAAGAACGCATACCGTCCCTAATGTCGGACGGGGCAAGGCTGTTTCTTTTCTGCACCTCGTGCATATTTTCATTTAACTGTTCATCGGATATGAGTATTCCGTTTCCGATTCCGAGTTCATTTTCCACCAAGCTGAGCTGCGGTCCCTGCGTGATTTCAAAGGTTGACTGCATTTTCTCCTGACCGGAAAATAAATCGGCAACGGCATTCACAGCATCCGTCTGAAATTGTTGGTTCTTAAATTTTAGTTTCATTGTTTCTCCTCGTTTCATGGTTATATGAACGTTTACCTGATAAATGAATAACGGGATATCCACAATTGACTTTTTTTGTATCATATAAATCTTTACGCATAGCTTTAATCAAATCTGTTAGCAGCATATCGTGCTCTTCACCGGTTATTGGTGATGCTGATGGCTTAATCCTATTATGAAATTTCATAAGGTTATCTACTACTTCCGAACTTCCGACTAAAAGTAGTCTATTTTGAGCATCCTCTATCTCTCCATCATGACCTTTTAACAATACATTATTGCTTATTGCTTTAATGTAATTTGTATAATATACTTCTTTTAGTTTTCGTTCTTCAAACTTTAATTGATTCCTTCTTGTGATAAAATTTGTAATTACTACTGTGAATATAGTTGCAAAAGCACCTAAAACAGCTACTATAATTTCTGTATTCATATATTTCACCTCACACCAACTTTAACTCAATTTGTTTATCTCTCAAAATATAATGCGCATTTGAAAGGGCGGTGTCGTCCTTAAAGCCCTGCTCCGCACAAACGATTTTCGCCGGAGCATATGCCGCCATTGCGTCTATATCCTCGGCGGTTATATCGTTATAGAGAGCAATCATCAAAAGGAAGTCGCCGACAATATACACGATTTTACTGTCAATTTCTATGTACTGAACAGCCGTGTCAAGCGGAACACCCATTTTGAGCATAATTTCATAGATAACATCCATATCGGTTCTGTCATCTTTTATGCTGTCAATCATTGAGTTCATACGCTCGGTAAACATTTCAAGCTGATTATCGCCCGTAATCGGCGTGCTGTCCCAAAGTTTGAGATTAGATGTATCCAGCCTGAAGACCTTAAAACCAATATCAAGCGGTTTCTTTTCCTCATCGCCCATTGCAATTTGAGTGTCCTGTCCTTCAAGTATTTTTTGACCTGCTCTGCGGATGCGTTCTTCACCAATTTCGCATATCGTTTTGTATCCTGCTTTGTACGCCTCGGATTTTTCATCACACAGTTCCGGCAACTGAACGCAAATAAACTTTCTGTTGCCGCCGTCCTCTGCGTTAAGCTGCATTACAGCGTGTGCAGTCGTAGCACTACCGGAGAAGAAGTCGAGAATGATAGAATCTTTATTTGTATTAGCCAATGTCAACAGACGATTTAATAGCCGCAGTGGTTTTGGTCCATTAAAATAACCACCTTCAAGTAATTTTGAAAGTTCCTGTGCTCCCTCTTGGCTATGACCAACATCTTTGTAAAACATTATTGAAGTTGGAGCCATACCATCAAATTTAAGTTCTGTCAGAAATCTTTTTATTCTCGGCACACCATTTCCATCTGGTCCAAACCAAATTCTATTATCTTGGAGTCTCTCTAAAAATGCATTTTTAGAGAGCCTCCAACAGCGTCCTGTTGGAGGCTCAATCACTCGCCCCGAAGGGGCGGTGATTGGATAGTCACATTCCGCATTATATGTTTTTACGGATATATCGCTCGACATCCACGGTCCTCTCGGATCATTATCCGGATTTTTATATCGAGAATTTGCCTCCTCAGTTCGTGGCAGTCTTCCTATCTTAAACTCCTCTATTCTTTTAGCATACATTAAAACATAATCGTGGCTATTAGATATGTATTTAGCATCATTTTTTGGTGAAAATGCTCTCTCCCATACCAACTGTGCCACAAAGTTTTCCTCACCGAAAACTTCATTACAAACCTTTTTTAAATTATCGACCTCATTATCATCAATGCTGATAAAGATCACACCGTCATCAGTAAGCAGATTCGCCGCAAGCCGTAATCTCGGATACATCATATTGAGCCAATTTGTGTGATATCTGCCCATTGTTTCGGGATTGGATTTTGTGGTCTGCTGCGTTACCTCTTTATACCGTGCCATAGGATCGGCAAAATCGTCCTCGTATACAAAGTCATTGCCTGTGTTGTACGGAGGATCAATATATATCATCTTGATTTTATTAAAATACGCCGTCTGCAAAAGTTTCAGCACTTCAAGATTATCGCCCTCTATGTAAACATTCTGCGTATCGTCAAAATTAACGCTCTTTTCCTTGCAAGGGCGCAGTGTTCCTGCCGAGCGTTTCTGTGCCAACCGCAAACACTCCGATTTACCTTTCCACTCAAACTTGTATTTTTCAAAATCGTTGTCGATATATTCGCCGCAAAGAGATAAAAGCTTGTCTATATCAAGCTTTCCCTCCGAAAAACATTCCGGAAATACCGACTTTAACTTCTCCATATTCGTATTTTCCAAATCCATTGATAATCCGTCCAACTTCTCACACATTTTTATTTTCCTCCGTAAACACGCTTTTTTCTGTTTTGTCAAATTCAAGGCAGGCTTTCTCTTTTTTTTCGCTATTTTCAAAAATAATGCAAGCTCTTCGGAAAAAAGCAACTTGCTCATAATACCGCCTCACTAATATACAGATCAGGATATGATCCGCTGAATTATATTTCAATTATATCCCCATATTCAACCAAATGCACATTACCCATTTCATTTGCCTTATCTTCACAGCCTTTTGTAAATCCGGATTTTGAGAACAGGTAATAATATTTGGTTTTATAATTAAACAGTTCACTGCGTTTTACAAGTGTTTCCAACACGCCGAGATCGACCTTTTCGTTTGTCCATTTACATTCCGCAAAAAGGACAGTGTTTTTATCTTGTTCGCCCATAATGTCGATTTCCTCCTGACGCTTTTCTTTCGGATTATTGCCCCACCAACGACCGATAGCCGTAAACTCAACCGGACAGTTGCCGGAAAGGAGCTGTTTCCACAAATACTGTTTACAGATTTCCTCGAAAACCTTGCCCATATAGTCCGAAAGCTGCGGCTCGATACGCTTATATGCCAAATCTGCGGCGCCACGGGCGATAATTGAATTATTTTCAAACACGAACCGATACCAAAAGCGGAACATATTATCTTCAATCGAATAAACCGACTTTCGTGATGCCTTTTCGCCATACGGTGTTTCTTTCTGCACAATTCCCAAGTTAATCAGATTTTTAAGATACATTGCGCAAACATTGGTATCTTCGCCGACTTTGCCCGAAATCTCCGACATTCTCGACGCTCCCGTTGCAATGGCGGCAATTATCGCCGTATAGATTGCCGGTTCTCTGACTTCCTGTTTCAAGAGGTTTATCGGCTCTTCATATAAAAATGAAACGGGATTCAAAAATGTATCTTTGATATTATCCTCAACGCTCAATGCGTCGTTAATCTGCAAAAGGTACTGCGGAGTGCCGCCGACAACCCCATAGATAAGTGCTTTATCTTCGGCAGTGAAATTTTTGAAGTAGCGGCAGGTTTCCTCAAAGTCGAACGGTAAAAGTTTCATTTGCGCCGTTCTTCTGCCATACAGAGGTGCTTTATAGGCAAGAACGTTATCCTCCATATACGACATTGACGAACCACAGAGAATCAGCATCAGCTTTGATTTATCCTTATATTTATCAATCAAAAGCTGAAGGGTAGAGGCAAGGCTCTTTGACGAGCGTGCAACATACGGGTATTCGTCGATTGCAAGAATGATGCGTTCTTTTTCGGCAAGTCGGAACACATATTCGAGCGCCGATTGAAACGA
>CAKSCV010000010.1 GCA_934444645.1 uncultured Eubacteriales bacterium
GCTGCCATCGTCAACCGCGTCGCTCTGCCCGAAAGCAGACTCGTTAAAGCACTTGATAAAATCAGTGACGATGATGCGTACCTTCTTATCAATACGCCCGAAATGAAAGCACCGCGCGAAGGCATCAATTCCGGATGGTTAGTTGACACACGCGGCGGCATTCCGCGCTTGACCATTGCCAACGTGACCGGACTTTTAACGGATATCCGTTCGGATGCTCCGACGGCTCTTATCCGTGAGTTTAATCCGATCACAACTGGCAAGCTGGTGTTTGAAGCAAGCATTTCGGTAAACGGCAGTGACGGGATTTACGCGGCATTCCGCAACACGGACGATAAAGATGTATATCATCTGGAACTAACGAACGGCATTTGGAAGATCGCAGACAAAAACGGCACTTTTACGGACGTTTATGAGGTCGGCGAATTGGAGCGCGGCTTTATTTTCCGTATTGAACTCGATATCGACAACAACCGTGCGGCAACGTATATTAACGGGAAAGACACCGGCACCTATCCGCTATGCGGCGACATTGCGGACGGCATTATTAACTTCCGTTTCGCCACAACAGACAAAGCCGAAAACGTTGCGGTCAATGTGTTGAGCGTCCGTTCTTACGTGAACTATGCCGTCAATGACACCTTCAAATACGACGCAAACGGAAAAACACCGTTCGGCTATAGCGGCGACGCGACCGTTTTGAACGGCGAAGTGCTCTTAAATACCGGTTCTTTTGCTCGTTCGTTTGACCCGGTAAGCGGCAATATTGTGGCAGAAACCATGTTCCTTTTGCCGCAAGCCCGGGATATGACCGTGACACTTGCAAGCGGAAGCCGGCCGCTTGTGACATTTTCCGCTCAAAGCGGCGATCTTTACGCCGGTCAAACGCTTCTTGTCAAAGGGTTTGAAGCCAATATGTGGCACAGACTGCGCATCGAAGCAAATACCGACACCCAGACTGTCACGGTGAAACTCAACGGCAAAAAAGTCGGCGAAGTACCGTTTGCGTCTCCGGCGACTTCCGCAGATACTTTGACAATGACAACGTTTGGCGAACTTTTTCCGGAGGGCTTAAAAAACGAAGAAATCGAAGCACTTCGCAAAGCCGCACCGCATTTTGACAACATTAAAATCTTCCGCACCGTTGAACACGAGGATTATGTTCCGAAACCGACGGCACCTGCCGGTGAAGACAAGTACACCGTCGGCATGAACGTTTGCTCCCTGTGGCAGAACGGCACCTCTTACGGTTGGAGCTGTATTACGCCGTATGACGATATAAGGCCGGTGCTTGGCTACTACGATGAGGGCAACCCGGAAACCGCCGATTGGGAGATCAAATATCTTGTCGAGCATGGCATCGATTTCCAAGCCTTCTGCGTTTTCCCGGATAAAGCCGACGCGCCGTTGAAAATGGACGAGACAGCGCATTTGTACGATGGCTTCATGAATGCAAAATATGCGGATATGTCGCATTTTGCCGTGATTTGGGAAGCGTCTGCCGGTCAAAAGCCGAAGACGATGGAAGCTTGGAAAAACTATTTTGTCCCGTATTTTATCGAAAACTACTTCAAAGACCCGCGTTATGTCACCGTCGATAACCGGCCGATTCTCTGCGTTTTCGGCGCAGGTGCGGTTTCGTTGGCCATCGGCAGCGATGAGAACGTAAAAGAAATGTTCGATTTTCTCGAAAACGAAGTGAAAAAGCTTGGCTTTGACGGCATGATTTTTCTTGCCTGCGGCAACAGCAGCGAACGCCTTGCCGCCATGGGCTTTGACGGCTGCTATGCCTACAACTGGGGCAAAGAGGGATATACCTTCGAGCATAACCGCAAATCCATTCTTGCAAGTGCGGACAACAAAGCCGTTTATACCGTCCCGACTGTTTCGGTCGGCTTCAACAGCATTGCATGGGAGGGCGCACGTTTTCCGCTCATGAGTGCCGAAGAGTACCGCACCTCGCATACATGGGTGCGTGACGAATATTTGAAGGAATACCCGAAAGAGGATTGGCAGAAAAACTTTGTTATGCTCTCCACTTGGAACGAATACGGCGAGGGCACGTACCTTATGCCGACGTCGGATGAAAAAGGTTTTGGATATCTCGACGTGCTGCGTGAAATCTATACCGATGAAAAAGCATCCGCATCCGTCAATACCGTTCCGTCGGCAGAACAGCTTGTTCGAATCAACCGTCTCTATCCGCAATACCGCAGGCTCCTTCGCAAGGAAGGCTATTATACTGTGTCGTTAAACGAGGATATTTTAACGGAAAAGATGAGTCTGAACCTCGATCCGAATCAAGGCAACGGCGCGATTTTCTGGGTATCGGACAGTGCCGCCTACGACGATAAAAACGGCCTTGTCGATACCTCTCACGGCAACGACCCGCAAATCATTGTCCCGGCATCGCTGCCGGATTCCTTGCAGCTGCAGGACATTTTCGCTCTTCGTATTTTAGCCGATATCCCGTCCGGAGAACGCTTTCAGATCTTCTTTGCCACCGAAGAAAATCCCGGATTTTCCGAAAGCCGCGTCATCAATTGCCGTTCGGATGCCGGAATGTTAAAAGAATACGTAATTCCGACATCCGGTGTTGCCGGTTGGGCAGGGAAGTTAACACGCATCCGTATTGATCCCGTCGAAACGCAGGGCGTTCACTTCCAGATTGCTTCTGTCAAGTTTTTAGCTTCGCCGGAGCGTGTTTCGAAAGATATGCGTATCAACGGGCAGGCTTATACCATGAGCATGGAACCGCAGAAAGCACCGGATGGGCAGATTTTGATTCCGTTTGAACCGGCTCTTGCTTTGGATTTCCGCCTGGGACTGTTCCATCTTTGGGATAAACAAACCGGCACACTGACGCTCCAAAACCCGTCACATACCGTTGTTTACCGTGTCGGAACAGATACGTATACGTTTGATGGTCAAGAAAAGCCGCTCGGCTTTCTCATGACAACGCTTGACGGCTTGCCGCTTGTGCCGATTGAAGCCTTGTGTAAGGACATGGGCTACACTATCCGCAAAACGGACAATGTTTTCGAAATTGAAACCTATCAGAGCGCTTATCTGACAGATGTTCCCGAACCTGTTTCCGGAATCTATGAATTCAACCATCCGGGCTATGACGAAGGCTGGGAGAGCGATAATACAACGCTTCTGACAGCCGACGGCTCTTTGCGTGCGGAAACCTTTGCCGAGGGTGAAAAAGACCCGACACTTTGGAAAAAACTCGAAACACCGCTTGCGGCTGCCGATTACACCAAAATCGAACTCCGTGTGCGCTATCGTTACGAAGCCGATTCGGCGATCCCGATGCAGATGTTTTTTATAACCGATAAAAACCGTGTATGGAGCGAATCTCAATCACTCAAGGTTCGCTTAAACAGCACCGACTCCGGCGGCGAATGGGAAACCTACACCTTTGATATGGCCTCTTGCGCGAAATGGACGGATACCGTGACCAACCTCCGGTTTGACCCGTTCAATGCGTCCGGCTTTATGGAAATCGATTATATCCGCATCGTAAAATAAGCCAATAAAAAACAAGGAGTTGTTCCGCAAAACAGCTCCTTGTTTTTTGTATCACAGCAACCGTGGCTAACCTTTGATTTTCTCAAAATCCTCCGCACCGTGCTTGCATAACGGGCAGATGAAATCCGGCGGCAGCGTTTCGCCTTCATAGACATAACCGCAGATTTTGCAGACATAGCCCGTTTTCGGCGTATCGGAAAGTGACGGCTTCGGTTTGACGTGTTCGAAATAGTAGGCATATGTCATGGCAGGCATCTCCGAAAGAACGTGTGCTTCGGTGACCTCTGCCAAGAAGGTGGTATGTGTGCCGCAATCGGTTTCAGCAATGACTTTGGCAGAAAGAACCGCACAAACGCCGTCGTTGACATAGGCAACGCCGTTTTGTGTACGAGCCGCGTTTTCCGCGAATTTTTCCACCTCTCTGCCGCTCGCGAAGCCGTATTTCTCGATAGTCGCGAAGGTTGCGTCAGTTGACAGAACCGAAAGGTTCAAAAGGCCTGACCGGTGAATCATATCGTGCGTGAGATTGTTTTTATTGACGGTTACCGAAATGCGCTTGGGAGAGTCGGTGACCTGAATCGCTGTGTTGATGATACAGCCGTTGTCCTTGCCACCGTCCTTTGCGGATAAAACAAACAAACCGTAGGAAAGCTTAAACATGGCGTTGTTGTCGATGAGCATGGCGGCTGCTTCCGGCGCGGTTTCCGACTTCGGAAACGTGGCGGCGATCTGTTCGGCAAGCGCGCGGATATCTTTATGCTGTTCCGGCGCCAATGCAGATTTGATTGTTACGACATCTTCAAGAAGCGTTATGTTTTTGCATTTGTCAAACATCGCTTTCATCAGATTTCCGCTGGTCGGAGCCCAAGAACCGTTTTCAAGGAAAGCGACTGTCCGGTTTTGAATGTTGTGCGCGGTAAGGTCGGCAAGCAGTGCTTCCATGGTGACAAAAATACCGGCATTGTAGGTTGTGGAGGCGAAGACAAGATGACTGTACTTGAAAGCGGCGGCAACGATGTCGGAGGCGGCAATCATCGATACATCGTACATGGCAGTTTGAATACCGCGTTCGCGTAACTCCGAGGAGAGAATTTCCGCAGCGTTTTCCGTATTGCCGTATACCGAAGCATAGGCGATCATAACACCTTGCTCTTCGGGCGTGTAGGTGCTCCACAGCTGATATTTGTTGATAAAATCACCGATGTTTTTCCGCCATACAAAGCCGTGCAGCGGGCAGAGCAGGGAAATGTCCAAACCGGCCGCTTTTTTGAGCAAGGCCTGTACCTGGGTGCCGTATTTTCCGACAATGTTGGTGTAATAGCGGCGCGCTTCGTCGAGGTGGTCGCGTTCAAAATTGACTTCATCCGCAAAAATCGCACCGTTTAATGCACCGAATACACCGAAAGCGTCGGCAGAGAAAAGGATTTTGTCGGTCGTGTCGTAGGTGACCATCACTTCCGGCCAATGCACCATCGGTGCCATTACAAACGTAAGCGTATGCTTGCCGGTGCACAGAGTATCACCTTCTTTGACAAGCAGGGCACGGCTTTCAAGATCTTCTGCGTTCGGGAAAAACTGTTTTGCCATAGCAAGAATCTTGGCGTTGCAGACAAGACGAACATTCGGGTATTTTTCCATTAAGCGGAACATGGTTGCCGAATGATCGGGTTCCATATGCTGAACGACCAGGTAGTCAACGGCTTTGCCGTTCAAAACGTGTTCGATATTCTCGAAAAAGCGGTCGCTGACAGCCTTATCCACTGTGTCGAACACCACCGTTTTTTCGTCTGAAAGCAGATAAGAATTATAGGATACACCGTTCGGAACTTTATATACGCCCTCAAACAAAGCAAGACGCCGGTCGTTGGCTCCGACCCACCAAAGGTCGTTTTGAATCTTTTTGCAGCAATACATAAGAAACTTCCTTTCTGAAGAGAATTCTGTTTTTTTCTATTATAACCAATTTTTCCCAAAAATTATGTTGTGTTTGCAACAAAAAAAGCGCATGCGTGAAAAAATATCATGAATAAATATCCGGTCGGCATTTTGTCGCACAAAAATCTTTCGCTTCTGTTGACAGATTGCCAGAATGGTGGTATGATATAAGAAAAAATGGCTGTTTGTGCCATTTGAGAAAGGTCGAAGTTTTATGGAGCTTCTTGTTCTGATATTGAACAAAACCGAATATTTGAAAGACATTCTTTCCGCTTTCATGGAAAAGGATATCCGTGGCGCTACCATTTTGGACAGCCAAGGCATGGCGCACAATCTGTGCGAATACAATGAGCTTCGCTTCATGGGATCTTTGCGGCTGTTATTGGACCCGGAGCATAAGGAAAGCAAAACCGTGCTTGTTGTGGTGGAAAAAGAGAAGATCCCGGTCATTTCCGAAATTGTCAATTCCATTACCGGCGGCCTGGATAAACCCGATACCGGCGTAATTTTCACTGTGCCCGTCGGCTATACCGAAGGCTTCGGAACAAAGGCGTAACGCCCGTTTTATGCTGAAATACAAAGAAGGTTAAGATTGCAAATGCATACACTCCTCGTTTTATCTGTTATGATTTTTGCCGGTATGGCATTCGGCCGATTGGCCAAGCTGTTCCGCCTGCCGAATGTTACCGGATATCTGATTGCCGGATTGCTTCTCGGCCCGGCGATTCCGTCCTTAATTCCGAACTGCCCGTTCGGCGGCATTATCACATCGGAGCTTTTGCCGCAGCTCGATATCATTTCCGAGGTCGCTCTCGGTTTTATCGCGTTTTCCATCGGCAACGAATTCAAGCTGTCCTATTTCAAGCGCGTCGGCGCCATGCCGATCGTTATAGCCACCTTTGAATCCCTGTTTGCCATTTTGTTTGTGTTAGCTGTGCTGTTGTGCGTACCGGGTATTGAGCCTCCGTTTGCCATCGTTTTAAGCTCAATCGCTGCCGCCACGGCTCCGGCTGCCACGATTATGGTTATCAATCAGTATAAAGCCAAAGGTCCGGTGACCGAAACGCTTTTGTCGGTTGTGGCCATCGATGACGCAACCGCATTAGCCATGTTCAGCATTTCGGTCGCCGTCGCCCAAGCCCTCAAAAACCCGGCACAGGTTTCCCTAAAGTCGGCAATTTTGGACCCGCTGTGGGAAATCTTCGGCGCATTGATTTTCGGAGTGCTTCTCGGTATGCTGTTTTGCGTGCCGCTTCGCTGGTTCAAAAAAGACGGAAACCGTTTATCGCTTATAATCGCTTTTGTCTTTTTAGGCGTGGGAGCGGCAAGTATGTTCGGTTTTTCGTCGCTTCTTATGTGCATGGCCATCGGCGCAGGCTTTGCCAACTTTTCTTCGCAGGTGCCGCATATCATGAAGCTTACCGACGGACTTACGCCGCCGATCTTCATGCTGTTTTTCGTTTTGTCCGGCGCGGAACTCGATCTTTCGGTTGTGCCGACGGTTGGTCTTTTCGGCATTATTTATATCATCATGCGTGTGGTCGGAAAAATGTGCGGTGCTTCCTTCGGTGCGGCTCTGTGCAAGGCCGACAAGAATATCCGTAAATACCTTGGCCCTGCATTGATGCCGCAGGCCGGTGTGGCTATCGGTCTTTCGCTCGTGGCAACGCGCATAGTTCCGCAGCACGGCGCGCAAATCCGTGCCATTATCTTGTGTGGTACGCTTATTTATGAGCTGATTGGCCCTGTGGTAACCAAAATTTCGCTTACTAAGGCGGGTGAAATCGTCCCGGCAGAACGGGAAAGCAAAACCTGAGTATCATTCATTTTTGAAGCACAGAGCAGCACAGAAAGGATTATTTGCCGTATGACCGTGTATGATTTTGACAACACAATCTATAACGGCGAATCGACCTTCGACTATTTTCTGTATTGCATGCGCCGTCACCCACGCCTTGCACGGTGGCTGTTCACCATGATTCACGGAATTGTGCGGTATAAGTTGTGCCGTGTTTCACGCCAAGAGCTGCTTGCGCTTGCCGAAAAATGTATGCGTTCCATGCTCGCGGCTTGTCCGGATTACAAAGAGCTTGCCGAAAGGTTTTGGGACAAAAATATGCGTAAAATCAAGAAGTTCTATTTGGAACGTCGGCAAGAGGACGATGTCATCATGACCGCTTCGTTTGACTTTCTGATCGAGCCGTGTATGCGCCGGTTGGGATTGACAAATGTTTGCTGCTCTTCGGCCGATTTGCAAACCGGAAAAATTACGCGTCTGTGCTTTCGGGAAAACAAGCCGGCTTGTTTTGCACAATTATTCCCGGATGCGGCGGCAGATACCTTTTACACTGATTCGCTGAATGACCGGCCGATGATGCTTTTTGCCGAAAATTCCTTTTTGGTGAAAGGGGAACGCGTGATTCCGATTGACAAGATTTCGTTATAAATATACGCGTTTGCGCGTTTTTCAGATTCTATAGTAAAGTGAGTGCTGTCATGTTAGAAAATATCCGCTCACCGCAGGATATCAAGAATATGTCTGTCAAGGAGCTGAACGACCTTGCCGCTGAAATCCGTACAAAGATCATCGGTACCGTTTCGGAAACCGGCGGTCATCTCGGCTCGAACCTCGGACTTGTGGAAACAACGCTTGTTTTGCATAAGCTGTTCGATTTTCCAAGCGATAAACTGTTATTTGACGTCGGGCATCAGTGTTATACGCATAAACTGCTTACCGGACGGTTGGAAAGATTTGATACGCTGCGTCAAAGCGGCGGCATTTCCGGGTTTACCAATCGCTTTGAAAGTGACTACGATACGTTGACTGCAGGCCACAGCGGCTCCTCCATTTCAGCCGCCTTGGGCATTGCCATGGCAAATAAGCTCGAAAACAAAGATGCTTATACCGTGTGTGTTGTCGGCGATGGCTCTTTTACAAACGGAATGATATACGAGGCTTTGAATAATTGCAATAACAAAGAGCTGCGCTTGATCATCCTGTTAAACGACAACGAAATGTCCATTTCGCAGAACGTCGGCAGCCTTGCCAACTATCTTTCCAAAATCCGTTCCAGCGGAAAGTATTACCGGTTTAAGCGGAATTTTCAAAAGGTTTTGCGCAAAATCCCGAAAATCGGCGAGCTTTCCATTTATTTTGCGCGACGGCTGAAAAATGCTGCCAAAAGCTTTTTCTATAAACAGCCGTTTTTTGAAGCCCTCGGCGTGAAGTATTTGGGGCCGGTGGACGGCAATGATATCGAACGTTTGCAGGTGGTGTTAGAGGAAGCCAAAAAAAACACGTGCTGTACGCTTGTCCATATCAAAACCAAAAAAGGCTGTGGCTACAAATATGCCGAGGATAAACCGGAAAGCTATCATTCGGTCGGTGCGTTTGACCCGGATGAAGGCATTGCTGTTCCCGGCGGCAACGATTATTCCTCCGTTTTCGGGAAAGCCTTGTGTGCACACGCCGCAAAAGACGAACGAATCTGCGCCATCACCGCGGCTATGCGCGACGGAACGGGCTTGCGTGCCTTTTCCGAGCAATTTCCCGAACGATTTTTTGATGTCGGCATCGCCGAAGAACATGCCGTTGCGTTTGCCGGCGGTCTTGCGGTCTCCGGACTTTTACCGGTTTGTGCACTGTATTCGACCTTTGCCCAACGCACCTATGATCAGTTAATTCATGATGTGGCTTTGCAAAAGCTGCATATGGTGCTTGCACTTGATCGTGCCGGTTTTGTCGCCGGCGACGGCGAAACGCACCAGGGCGTTTTCGATTGTTCGTTCCTGTCGGAAATTCCCGGCGTGGAAATTTACGCACCGGACAGCTTTGAGGAACTTGAAACGGCTCTCACAAACGCTCTTGCAGGAACGGGTATCAGCGTTTTGCGTTATCCGCGCGGCGGCATGAGTACCTATGACCGCACGGCGTTTGTGCCGTTCAGTGCCCAAAGTGCTTCTTATTTTTCGGTCTGCGACCGGTTTTCGTCCCAAACGCCGGAGCTTGCTTTGGTTACCTATGGCAAAGAAACGGCGCAGGTGTTTGCGGCAGCAGAAAGCCTTTACAAAAAAGGACTTTCGATGCGTATCATCAAACTGTTCCGCGTGTTCCCGGTGAAGGAGTATGCTTCCTTTTTGTCGGAAGCGTTGAACGGTATTCCTCGGATTCTGTTTGCTGAAGAAGGTATTGAAACCGGCGGCATCGCGCACCAGATTGTGTCGGAGCTTGCTTTGATGCACTGCACGCCGGAGTTTTGTATTCATGCGGTCTCCTCGGAATTTCTGCCGCATGGATCGTATGACTATCTGCTTAGGCATTGCCGCTTGGATGCTGAAAGCTTAGCGGAAGACGCGTTCGTTTTTGTGGGGAAGAACACACTTATAAAATAGTATTTGCTTTTTACGGAGCAGTTGCCGAAAGGGAATTGCTCCGTTATTTAGTTTTCATAAGCCAACAACGGTAAGGGACTCCCGCTCGGCAGTCCCTTTCTATTCCTCCTCCAATAGCACCCATCTTCGAAATTCACGAAATATTAACAAAATAAACCATAAATATTATTGAATTTCCTCCGCCGCGTGGTACAATATAGACAATGATTAGCACTTGAACAAAACGAGTGCTAAAATTCAAAGGAGGGAGCGAGCATGGAACTCAACGAACGAAAGTTAAAAATCCTAAAATCCATCGTTGACGAATACATTGACCACGGCGAACCGGTCGGGTCGAAGCATTTGCTCGAATACGGCAACTTCTCGCTGTCCTCCGCAACCATCCGCAACGAAATGAGCGACCTCGAAGAAATGGGGTATCTCGACAAGCCTCATGCTTCAGCCGGGCGCGTTCCGTCGGGCAGTGCGTACAGACTGTATGTCGATGAGCTTATGCGTGAGTATAAGGCATCGAAAGAACAGCTTGACCTGCTTGCCGAGCTGACGCGGTTCAAATCCGATGAGCTTGACAGCATCGTGAGCCGGGCGCGCAAGGTCATGTCGCGCATGACAAACTATGCGTCGCTGACGGTTGACCAAACGCCGGGCGAATGCGTGGTGGAACGGTTTGATACCTTGGTCATCGATAAATCCAGTATGCTTCTTGTGATGATCCTGCCGGACGGTTCGGTCAACACAAAGCATATTGCCACCGGGCTTCCGATCAATGCAGCCGATGCGGCGACCATCAAAAATGCGCTGAATCTGAACCTTGCCGGAAAGCCGCTCGGAAATGTATCGCTTCCGGATATCATGAAGCTTGAAGAGCAGTTTGGCGACCTGCGGACGCTTGTCAATCCGCTTTTGCGCATTGCCTATGAAGCGTCGGCCGGCGGCGACGGGAACAACGTTGAAGTGGATGGCATAACCAATTTGTTATCTTACCCGGAATTCAAGAATGTGGAACGGGTCAAAGATATACTCGGGCTTCTCGAAACCGATGGGGCAGGGCTGAAAGAAATTTTGCCTGCCGCGGTCGATGCTTCGCCGGATAACCGCTTAAAGGTTTACATCGGCGACGATGAGGAGAATTCGGGGCTGTCCGACGCAAGCATTGTTTTCTGTTCCTTGCCTGTCGGCCGCAAGAATACCATTTTCGGAATCTTGGGACCGCGCCGCATGAATTATAAGAAAGCGACGGTTGCGCTGACAAGACTTGCACAGACCATGCAAAGCCTTTCCGATCAAGCGGACAATGCCGGCGGATCGGGAACGGTCATCGAGACAAAGGCCGATGAAGAAAAGCCTTAGCATGGAGATTTGAAACTATTACAGAAGGTGAGAATGTGTCAGATAAGATGAATGAAGAAAAGAAAGAACCCGTTTCTTCCGAAAATACGGAGGAAGTAAAGCCGGAAACCGAAGAAACGGCGGAAAAGCTTGATAAAAAAGACAAAAAAGCTGTGAAGCTTCTCGAAAAACAGTTGGAGGATTCCAAAAAGGAGTACGAAAAGCTGCTTGAGGAGAAGAAAGCATTAAACGACACCTATTTGCGGATGCTTGCGGAATATGACAATTTCCGAAAGCGTGTGCAGAAGGAAAAAGAAGGTCTTTATGCCGACGGCATGGCCGAAGCGGTCGAAAAGCTGCTTCCGGTGCTTGACAATCTGGAGCGTGCGGCTTCTGCCGAAGCGACGGATGTTCAGAGCGTGCTTGATGGCGTAAAGAAAGTGCTTTCACAGGCAGATGAAATCTTTGCAAAGCTCGGCGTGAGCGAGATTCCGGCGAAGGGCGAAAAGTTTGATCCGGAGCTGCACAACGCGGTCATGCACGAGGATAACGAGGATTTCGACGAAAACACCGTTTCGGATGTTTTCCTAAAAGGCTATAAGCTTGGCGATAAAGTGATTCGTCACTCGGTCGTCAAGGTTATGAATTAAGTTAATTTTAACCATACGTTCATCGTATAGGGAGGTATTTATTATGGGAAAAATTATTGGTATTGATTTAGGTACAACCAACTCTTGCGTTGCCGTTTATGAAGGCGGCGAACCGGTCGTTATCACCAACGCCGAGGGCGCAAGAACCACTCCGTCTGTCGTTGCATTCTCCAAAACCGGCGAAAGAATGGTCGGTCAGGTTGCAAAACGTCAGGCCATCACCAATCCGGACAGAACCGTTATCTCCATTAAGAGAGATATGGGTACCGACAGAAAAGTCACGATTGACGACAAAACCTACACTCCGCAGGAAATTTCCGCAATGATTCTTCAGAAATTAAAGACGGATGCGGAAAACTACCTAGGCACACCGGTTACCGAAGCTGTTATCACTGTTCCGGCTTACTTCTCGGACGCACAGCGTCAGGCAACCAAGGATGCTGGTAAGATTGCCGGTCTTGATGTAAAGCGTATCATCAACGAACCGACGGCTGCCGCACTTGCTTACGGCGTCGATAAAGAAAACGCACAGAAAATTCTTGTATTCGACCTCGGCGGCGGTACGTTTGATGTTTCGCTTCTTGATATTGCCGACGGCGTTATCGAAGTGCTTGCAACGGCCGGTAACAACCGTCTCGGCGGCGACGACTTCGATGAGAAGATCATGAACTATATGGCTGATTCGTTCTTGAAGAGCGACGGCATTGATTTGAGAAACGATAAAATGGCTCTGCAGCGTCTGAAAGAAGCTGCTGAAAAGGCAAAGATCGAGCTTTCCGGCATGACCAGCACCAACATCAATCTTCCGTTTATTACGGCAGATGCAACCGGTCCGAAGCATTTCGATATGACGCTTACGCGTGCTAAATTTGATGAACTTACCGCAGACCTTGTCGAAAAGACCATGGGTCCGACCAAGCAGGTTCTTTCGGATGCCGGTTTGAATCCGTCGCAGATCGATAAAGTGCTTCTTGTCGGCGGTTCGTCCCGTATTCCGGCCGTTCAAGAGGCGGTTAAGAAATTCATCGGCAAAGAGCCGTTCAAGGGCATTAACCCGGATGAATGCGTTGCCATCGGTGCTGCTATCCAAGGCGGTGTTTTGAACGATGAAGTCAAGGGCGTGCTGTTACTCGATGTTACGCCGCTGTCGCTCGGTATCGAAACTCTCGGCGGAGTCTGCACCAAGATGATCGAACGCAACACCACGATTCCGGTCAAAAAAAGCCAGGTGTTCTCAACGGCTGCCGACAACCAGTCTTCGGTTGAAATCCATGTTCTCCAGGGCGAACGTGAAATGGCGTCGGGCAACACCACACTCGGCAGATTCATTCTCGACGGTATTCCTGCCGCTCCGCGCGGTGTGCCGCAGATCGAAGTTACGTTTGACATCGATGCCAACGGTATCGTAAACGTTTCGGCAAAGGATATGGGCACCGGCAAGGAACAGCACATCACCATCACTTCTTCCACCAACATGAGCAAGGAAGATATCGATAAAGCCGTTAAGGATGCTGAAAAGTTCGCTGCAGAGGATAAGGCACAGAAGGAAGCGGTCGATACCAAGAACCGCGCCGAAAGCATCATCTTCCAGTCCGAAAAGACCTTGAACGAGCTTGGCGATAAAGTAACGGCTGAAGAAAAAGCACCGGTTACCGAAAAGATCGAAGCCCTTCGCAAAGCTGTTTCCGGCGGCAACACCGAGGAAATCAAGAAGGGTACCGAGGAGCTTGAAAAAGCCTTCTATGCCATCAGTGAAAAGCTCTACCAGCAGCAGGCACAGAACGGTGCTCAAGGCGGTGCCGAAAACATGGGCGGCACCAATCCGGACGGTACGGTAAACGGCGATTTCACCGACAACGATAAGAAATAATTTTGCGTTTCCGCTTGCGGAAAGCATCAAGGCAGTCGCTGACAAAAGCAGCGACTGCCCTAAACTTGTATTTTAAGGAACTTTCGATTATGGCAGAGAAAAAAGATTATTATGAAGTCTTAGGCATCAAAAAAGGCGCAAGTGACGAAGAAATCAAAAAAGCTTACCGCCAGATGGCAAAAAAATACCATCCGGACTTGAACAAGGGCGACGCGAATGCCGAACAGATGTTCAAGGATGTCAACGAAGCCTACAGCGTGCTTTCCGATCCGCAGAAAAAAGCGCGTTATGACCAATATGGCCATGCCGGTGTTGATCCGAGCTACGGCGCAGGCGGGGCAGGCGGAGCCGGTTTCGGCGGCTTTGGCGGCGGTTTTGATGACTTGGGCGATATCTTCTCTTCAATTTTCGGCGGCGGCTTCGGCGGTGGAAACACGTCGGCAAGACGCAATGCGCCGATGCGCGGCGAGGATCGCGAAGTGCGCGTAAACCTGACCTTTGAGGAAGCGGCGTTCGGATGCAGTAAGGATATCAAATTTTACCGTATTGAAGTCTGTCCGGATTGCTCAGGCAGCGGTGCGGCAAAGGGAACATCCCCGACAACCTGTTCGGCTTGCTCCGGGACGGGACGCGTCCGTGTTCAGCAGCGCACACCGTTCGGAGTTATGCAGACCGAACGTATTTGCGAGAAATGTTCGGGAACGGGTAAGATAATTACCAATCCCTGCTCAACCTGTTCCGGCAAAGGCACGGTACGCAAGCTCAAAAACTTTACCGTCAACATTCCTGCCGGTATTGACGATGGACAAAGCATTACACTTCGCGCACAGGGCGATGCCGGAAAGAACGGCGGTCCGAACGG
The DNA here is from genome assembly GCA_934444645.1 of uncultured Eubacteriales bacterium. Lineage (GTDB taxonomy): Bacteria > Bacillota > Clostridia > Oscillospirales > CAG-382 > UMGS882. The sequence continues at coordinate 14,573 of CAKSCV010000010.1, forward strand.
CGATTTGTACGTAACCGTTTCGATTGCAAAGCACAAGATTTTCAACCGCGACGGCATGAACGTGTTCTATGAAATTCCGATTACTTTTGCCGAAGCTTCTCTCGGCGCGACCATTCGTATCCCGACACTGGAGGGCACAGAGGACTATGTCATCCCGGAGGGAACACAGCCCGGAACGGTTTTCACCTTGAAGAACCGCGGCATCACCGAAGTGCGCGGCACACGCCGCGGCAACCTCAGCTTCCGTGTAAACGTGGAAGTGCCGAAAAACCTCACACAAAAACAAAAAGACCTGCTAAAGGCCTTCGCGGATTCGTGCGGAGAGAAGAACAACGCGCAAAAGAAGAATTTCTTCGATAAGCTGCGCGATACTTTCAAAAACATATAAAAATTGCGCCGCAGGACGATAAAATCCTGCGGCGCTGTTGTTTTTTATACGCTTTGGAGCGTCTGCATTTTATAAAATTCGCCTTTCTTTTCCATCAGTTCTTCGAATGTACCGATTTCGGCGCAAACGCCGCTTTTAATGACCGCAATACGGTCGGCATCGCGAATGGTGGATAAGCGGTGCGCGACGATGAAGGTCGTGCGATCCTTGGAAAGGTTGTTGATGGCCTTTTGGATTTCCTTTTCGGAAACACTGTCAAGCGCACTGGTGGCTTCGTCGAAAATGATGACCTTCGGGTCGCGGATAAGCGCACGGGCAATTGAAAGACGCTGCCGTTGACCGCCGGAAAGGTTGGCACCGTGTTCTTCGAGCGGCGTATCAACACCTTGCGGCAGGGAACCGATAAACTCGGTAAGACGAGCGGCATCGAGCACTTTATTCAATTGTTCTTCCGAAACATTTGTCATGCCGTAGGTAATATTTTCGCGGATCGTGCCGGTAAACATCACGCTGTTCTGCGGAACGACGGCGAGGTTCTTGCGGTATGTATGGAGGTTGATAGTTGTGATATCGTGACCGTCCACAAGCACCTGCCCGGATTTCGGCAGATTGAAGCCGAGAACCAAGTTAAGAAGCGTCGATTTGCCTGAGCCGGATTCACCGACAATGGCAATCGTTTCGCCGGCATTGACTTTCAGATTGAGCCCGCGAAGAAGCGGCTGATTGTCCTCGTAGGAAAATTCAACGTCTTTGAATTCGTATTCGCCTTTCAGGTCGGTTATTTCAAACTTGCCGCGGTTGTCTTCGATATCGCTGGCACCCAAAATTTCGCCGATGGAGGAAATCGATTCAAAGCCCTTGGTGATAATCGGCATAAGACCGATCAGGGTCGAAACCTGTCCGGTCAGGGTCGAGAAATACGACTGATACATGGAAATGTCGCCTATCTCGATCTGTCCCTTAATGGCAAGAAATACCGAAAAGACCAGACATAAGAGCTGGAACAGCTGGAAAATGACCCATGAGCAAGCACCGAACAGCGCTTGAATGACGTCTAAGTGGAAGCCGGTGGTTGCAACCTTGTTCAACAGCGTGGTCATCTTGTGAACCTCGCGGTTTTCCAGTGCGTGTGCACGCGTGATCTGCGTCATTTCCACCATGTCCATAAGGTTTGCGGAGGTTGCCTCCATGCCTTTGCGGAATTCGCGGTTGTTGCGTTTAATCGGTTCGCGGAAGGCACGCATGGTGAGCGTTGCAGCCGGAATACACATGACAAAAAAGGCAAAAATCGTCATGTTGCGTGTGACGACAACAATAAGCGCTGTAATCATGTTGAGTGCTACTTGCGGAATAATCGTAAAGAGCTGGGAAGAAAGCGATTGAACGGTCTCAACATCGCGCATGAGCTTTGACTGAATGCGGCCGGACTGCATTTCTTTATGGAAGGAGATCGAAAGCTGCTGCAATTTTCGCACAAGCGCACCGCGCAGACCGACTTCGACTTTTCGCATGACGCTGCTTTGCAGGCGCACGCGGATGATGTTGGTCGGAATGTTTAGAAACAGCAGAGCAACAAGAACACCGACATTGATGAATATCTCACGTAAATAGTTGAATGTTTCTCCGCCCAAAACGCGCACGACCACATTGATTAAGTTTGCCGTAACGATCGGTATGGTGATGTGCGGCAGCGTTGCAATGCCATAAAAAATGACCGATAAAAGAAGCTGCCAAGGATACCTCTTGTACATGACTAGTAAGATCTTTAAGGTACTCTTGGATGTTCCCGAATAGGCTTCAATAAACTCCTTTTCGAGAATCCTTGCTTCTTCATCGGTAAATGTTTGTGTGTGAGAGGCCGGAATCGGCTTTTTTCGGTGGGGAATTCGCATATGGCTGTGTTGTTTCATAAGATTGCCCTCCGTCGCTGATATAATTTACAGCGTAAGACGATAGGTCGTGTTTTTTACCCGTCCTTTCCGGGTATGGGTATCATAGCATTAAATTCCGGCAATGTCAATACTTTTTGCAAAAATGTTGAAAAATAATTTTTTTGACAAACAGTAAGCAAACCAAAACGTAAATAATAGATTAAAAGCCAACGAAAATCGTTGACAGAACACGAAATAAAAGCTATAATACATAGTATATTACTATGGAAAGTGGTGGCTTTCTCTGAATACAATCAAAACCTATCCGTGTCCGTGCTGCGGTGCCTCGCTTGCCTATGACGGTTCGTCGCAGAGTCTGCATTGCGCCTCATGCGGTAACGACTATACGCCCGAAACCTTGCAGCAGATTTTTGATGCCGATAACCGCACGAGCGGGGAGTCCGCTTATGATTGGACAAAATATGAACCGCGCACGTTCGGAACGACCGAAAGTGAAGGCTTGCGCACGTATACGTGTCCGGCCTGCGGTGCGGAAATCACCGGTTCTGCATCGATGGGTGCGACGATCTGCCCGTACTGCGGCAATGCGGCCATCGTGGAAAATCAATTTGCCGGAACCTATCAGCCGGATTATATCGTACCGTTCCGCATCGATAAAAAAGCAGCCATGCAGAGCTTTGAAGCGACCTGTAAAAGACTGCCGTTTTTGCCGGATGAATTTAAGAATAAACGAAAAATCGAAGAAATGAGCGGCGTTTATGTGCCGTTTTGGATGTTTGACTGTCAAGCAAACGCAGCCATTGCCTATCGCGGTGAGCGTAACAGCTATTGGAGCGATTCGGAAAATGATTATGTGAAAACCGATCATTATAAGCTTTTCCGTTCCGGCACGCTCGATTTTGAAAACCTCCCGGTCGACGCCTCCAAAAAAGCGGATGATGCCTATATGGATGCGCTTGAGCCCTATAATCTGGGAGAGGCAGTGCGGTTTGACACAGGCTATCTTGCCGGTTTTCTTGCCGATAAATACGATGTGTCGGATTCCGAAAGCGAATCGCGTGCCAACGCCCGTATCAAAGCGACCACCGAAAGTACCTTTGCCGGAACGGTCGACGGTTTTTCCGGTGTTGCTCCGGAAAGCTCCAAGATAAGCTTTTCGGACGGCAAAGTCCGTTATTCCATGCTGCCGGTTTGGATGCTTCATATCGCCTATGACGGTCAAAACTATGCCTATGCCATTAACGGTCAAACCGGAAAAGTGGTCGGTTCATTCCCGGTTTCCAAAAAAAAGAGAAATTTGTATTTTCTGAAAGCCTTCGGAATCGGCGTTGCGGTCATGGCGGCTGTTTTAGCCTTGATCACGCTGTTATAGGAGGTGGAAAACATGAAAAAGTTAATTTTACGGAATGTCGTTTGCCTTCTTGTTCTTGTTTGCTTTGCGCTGCCGGTAAGTGCTGCGGAATATATGTCCGATCATCTTTCGGATTCTGTCGGCTATGACAGCATTCCGAATTCGGCTTTTGTGTATGACTTTGCCGGTTATCTGACCGATGAGCAGGTCGAAACGCTTGAAACCGAGCTTTCGCAGACCGCTGACACACTTACGGTCTATATCCGCATTGTGACCGAAGACGAAATGAGCGAATACAGCAAGGAAACGGCGGCCAATACCTATTATAACGCCTTGAATGACACCGGAAACGGCGAACTGCCGGGCATTCTGTTATACGTTTGCCGCTCGGAGCGCGTGTATTACGTCACTGCGTCGGACAATGTGTTTAACGATGAAATGATCACAGCCTTGGAAGATAAATTCGTGCCGTATATGCGAGAGGACAACTATTTTGAAGCGTTCGAAGCCTATCTCGACGAAGCGGTGGTGCAAATCAAAAAATATCACGGGGATACGCCGCATTTCCCGGTTGACCCGTATCCGAACGGGGTGGGCAACGAAAATCTTGGTGCAATCGACAACCCGGATGACGAATTTCATGCTTCGGACATTGTGTATTTGCTCTTTAACCCGGTTGTGTTTATCGTTGTCATTGTTGTTCCGCTGTTAGTCGCGTTGTTTTTGACGCATTTGAAAGTGAAACAGATGAATACGGCAGTCAAGAAAACAACGGCAGATTCCTTTGTCAAACGAGAAAGCTTAAATTTAACCGAATCGCGTGACATTTTCCTGTATTCCACCGTGGTCTGCAAGCCGAAGCCCAAGGATCCGCCCGAAAATCATTCAAGCGGCGGCAGCAGCGGCTTTTCCGGCGGTGGCGGCAGCAGCGGACGCGTCGGTCACGGCGGAAGCTTTTAATGCATACGAAACACACGAAATGAATCTATAACCAAAACTTATAATATTGCCAGTACGGCAGGAGGTATACTTATGGGACTTTTGAAAGCAGGAGCCGGTGCGCTTGGCGGCGTGCTTGCCGATTCGTGGAGAGACTATTTCTATTGTGAAAGCTTGGATGCGGATGTATTGGTCGCCAAAGGCGAAAAAAGGGTCGGCAATCGTTCTTCCAACAAAAAAGGCTCGGAAAATATCATTTCCAACGGCTCAATTATCAATGTCAACAACGGACAATGCATGATGATTGTCGAGAGCGGCAAGGTTGTTGAAATCTGTGCCGAACCCGGCGAATTTGTCTATGACACCTCGACCGAGCCGAGTATTTTCTACGGCCCGCTCGGCGAAAACATCAAAAAAACGTTCAGTGAAATCGGAAAACGCTTTACCTTTGGCGGCGAACCTGCCAAAGATCAGCGCATTTACTTCTTTAATACAAAAGAAATCACCGGCAATAAATTCGGCACACCGGCACCCGTTCCGTTTCGCGTTGTGCTTGATGAAAGCATGAACTATAAGCTTTCGGTCGATCTGCGCTGCAACGGTGTATATTCCTATCGCATCGTCGATCCGATGCTTTTCTATACCAATGTCTGCGGCAATGTGGAGGATACCTATGAACGTTCCGAAATCGATGAAATGCTGAGAGGCTCGCTGCTTGACGCGCTTCGTCCGGCTTTTGCCCAGATTTCAGCCATGAAAATCATGTATTCCGAGATTCCGGCGCACACCAAGGAGGTGACGGCAGCTCTTTCGGAAGAGTTGACCGGCGAATGGCAGGAAAAGCGCGGTATCGCTCTGTTCGCTGTCAGCATTAACGGCGTTTCCATCCCGGATGACCAACGCAAGAAGATCACCGAGTGGGAAGAAAATATTATGACCTCAAATCCCAATGTTGCGGCTTCGCGTCTTGTTGGTGCTCAAGCCGACGCCATGCGCACGGCTGCCGGCAACCCGAACGGTGCCATGAGCGGCTTTATCGGCATGGGCTTTGCGCAAAATGCCGGTGGGGCTAATGCGGCAAATCTCTATGCCATGGGCGGCAACTCTCAGAGCGCACCGGCACAGAACGCCGGAAACGGCGCCTGGAACTGCGCCTGCGGCAAAACGGGCAACACCGGAAAGTTCTGCTCCGAGTGCGGCAAACCGCGTCCGGAAGGCGCGTGGTTTTGCACCGAATGCGGCGCAAAAAACACCGGTAAGTTCTGCTCGGAATGCGGCAAACCGAGGGCGTAACGACTTGTTGGAGCAAAACGTATTTTTCAAGAACGAAAAAAGAATCAAAACAACGGTCATCGGCTGCGGTCGATGGGGAAGCTGCATTGCATGGTACCTCGACAAAATCGGGCATGACGTAACGCTCTATGGACGTGCTTCGTCCGAACATATGCAGAGGATTTTGCGTGAACGAGCCAATGAATATATACATTTTTCAGCTGGCATGACCTTTTCTACCGATCTCGCCGAAGCAGCAGAGGCGGAGCTTATCGTGATTTCGATAGGCTCCCAAGCCTTGCGCGGGCTGTGCAGAGAACTGCGCTGCTGCGGTTTGCAGCACAAGGCGTTTGTGCTTTGCATGAAAGGCATTGAGAATACCACCTGCAAACGGTTGTCCGAAGTGCTTGCCGAAGAGCTTTGTAATCCGAAAACGGCTGTCTGGCTTGGTCCCGGACACGTCGAAGAGTTTTACAAGGGAATCCCGAACTGCATGGTGATCGACAGCGCGGATCCGGCTTTGAAGTCGGCTCTCGTAGACGCTTTTTCGGGCGATATCATCCGGTTTTATTACGGTACGGATCTTGTCGGAAACGAGATCGGTGCGGCTGCCAAAAATGTTATCGGAATTGCTGCCGGAATGCTTGACGGCCTGCAAATGACGTCTTTAAAAGGTGCGTTAATGAGCCGCGGTACTCGGGAAATCGCGCGATTGATCGATGCCTGCGGCGGCAGCGAACTGTCAGCCTATGGTCTTTGCCATCTCGGCGATTATCAGGCGACTGTCTTTTCCCCGTACAGCCATAACCGCCGTTTCGGCGAAGCATATATCCGCGGCGAAAGCTACAACAAGCTTGCCGAAGGATACCATACAGTTCCGGCACTTGTGTGCATGGCGGCACAGAAAAAAGTGGATCTGCCGATTTGTCGTGCGGTGTATGATGTGCTGTATCAAAACACAGACGCCCGTCTTGCACTCGGCCGCTTGTTCGAACGCTCGCAAAAAAACGAGTTTTGATAAATATAAATCGTGCAAATCGACGATTTAACAGCATTTTGAAAGGGTTTTTTGCAGAAAATGCCGATTTTTCAAAAAAGACCTTGACATTTTCAGAAAAATCATTAAAATAGAATAGTATATTTTTGTAAACTTCCGTATTTGGAAGGCGAGGGAAGTCCGATCTTGAAAGCAGCGGATTCTCTCGGAAAGGATGGACAGAAGCATGAGCTTGAAAAATTTCAAGGAAACAGAGACCAATAAGGTCGAAATGGACATTGTCATTTCGCGGGATGCCTTTGAAAACGCCATCAATAAGGTGTTTGCAAAATCCAAAAAGATCATCGCCATTCCGGGCTTCCGCAAGGGCAAAGCAACCAGAGGACTTGTGGAGAAATTCTACGGCAAACAGGTATTCTATGAGGATGCCATCAACGATCTGCTTCCGGGCGAAATCGACGCCGCCGTTAAAGAAACGCCGTACCGCATTGCCGGTATGCCGGAAGTGACCGATGTCGATTTTGACGGCGAAGAAGGTATCACTGCTAAAGTTGCCTTTGTCCGTTACCCGGATGTAAAGGTAAAAGCGTATAAAGGTCTTGAAGTTGAAAAACTCGTTGTCAAGACCGAAGATGCAGAAGTGGACGCTGAACTTGAAAGAACACGTGCACGCTACGCAAGAACCATTGAAGTAAACGATCGTGCCGCTCAAAAGGACGATACCGTGACCATCGATTACGAAGGCTTCTGCGAAGGTGTTGCCTTTGACGGCGGCAAGGCTGAAGGCCATAAGTTAAAGCTTGGCTCGAATACCTTTATTCCCGGATTTGAAGACCAGATCATCGGTAAAAATATCGGCGATGAATTTGATGTCAATGTCAAGTTCCCCGAGGATTATCACGCAAAGGAGCTTGCCGGCAAGGATGCTACCTTTAAGTGCAAGTTAAATGCGATCGAATTTGAAGAGTTTCCGGCATTGGACGATGATTTCGCCAAGGATGTTTCCGAATTTGAAACCTTTGCTGAATATAAGGCCGATGTTAAGGCTAAAATAGAGGCAAGACACGGTGCTGAAGCTGAAGTTCGTCTTGCCGAACAGCTTACCAAGGCACTCACTGACAATGTAGAAGCTGAGATTCCTGAAGCTCTTATTGACCGCGAAAAGGAAAACCTTGTCCGTGAATACGATTATCAGCTTCGCAGCCAGGGCCTCAGCCTTGACATGATCTTAAAATATACCGGCATGTCGCTGGATGATGTCCGCGCAAGATATGGCGATATGGCTACCATCAATGTCAAGAAGCAGCTCGCTCTCGAGGAGATCGTTAAAGCCGAAAATATCGAAGCCTCCGATGAAGAAGTCGAGAAGAAGTACAACGAAATGGCTGAGCAGTTCGGCATGAAGGTCGAGGATGTCAAGAGCCGCATTTCAGTGGATGACCTTGCTTACGATGTTAAGAGCATAAAGGCGTTTGAATTAGTAAAGGAAAACGCAAAGATTACCGAAAAAACCGTAACGGCTGAAGAACTTGAAAAGTTAAATGCTCCGGAGACGACCGAGAAATCGGAAGAAAAGTCCGAAGAGACCGAAGAAAAGCCGAAGAAAAAGACGACGAGAAAGCCGCGCGCAAAAAAGACTGCTGAACCGGCAGACGTGCCGACAGAAGAATAATCACGAAATACCTGCGAACGGAAGCCGCCGCAAAGGCGGCTTCCGTGTTCGCCCGCATGGCCAAATATTCGTTTACATAGGCGTGTGAAACGCGAAGGAAAGGATGATTTATATGGCACTCGTACCAATGGTTGTGGAACAGACCAATCACGGTGAACGTTCCTATGATATTTATTCTCGCCTTTTGAATGACAGAATCATCATTTTGAGCGATGAAGTAAACGATACGACGGCTTCTTTAGTCGTCGCTCAGCTTTTGTACCTTGAAGCACAGGATCCCGACAAGGATATCTCGCTTTACATCAACAGCCCCGGCGGTTCGATCACCTCCGGAATGGCGATTTATGACACGATGAACTACATCAAATGCGATGTTTCGACCGTTTGCATCGGCATGGCTGCCAGCATGGGTGCTTTTCTTCTTGCCGCCGGCGCCAAAGGCAAACGCTATGCGCTTCCAAACAGTGAAATCATGATTCACCAGCCCTTAATCAGCGGCGGCTTGAAAGGTCAAACCACCGATATCAAAATCTATTCGGATCATTTGGTCAAGACAAAGGAAAAGATGAATCGAATTCTATCGGAACGTACCGGTAAGGATTACGAACAGGTTTGTGCCGATACCGAAAGAGATAATTTCATGTCTGCCGAAGAAGCGCGTTTATATGGACTTGTCGATGAAGTCATTGTTAAAAAGGATTAGTATTATTCCGAAAGGAGCCGGCATTTACCGGTTTGTATATCTGAATGGCAAACACTACTGAAAACAAAAAAATCTGTGCCTTCTGTCATAAATCAGAAGACGAGGTTGACCGGCTGATCTTGGGCCCGGACGGCATCAACATCTGCAATAACTGCATCTTGATTTGTTCGGATATCCTCGAAAGTATGGAAAACGAAAATAAACTGCCGACGGACGATACGTTATGCTTGGAAAATCTGCCGAAACCTTCTGCCATGAAAGATATGCTCGACAAGTATGTCATTGGGCAGGACAAGGCAAAAATTACGCTTTCGGTCGCTGTCTATAACCACTATAAGCGTATTCTTCAAGAAAAAGACGCGGAGGACGAGGTTGAAATTCAGAAGAGCAACGTCCTTTTGATCGGTCCTACCGGTGTCGGAAAAACCATGCTTGCACAATCCCTTGCTAAGCTTCTCAAAGTCCCGTTTGCCATTGCGGACGCAACGACCTTGACCGAAGCCGGCTATGTCGGCGAAGATGTGGAAAATATCTTATTGCGCTTGATCCAAGCAGCAGATTTCGATATTCCGCGTGCCGAAAAGGGCATCATCTATATCGATGAAATCGATAAAATTTCCCGTCGCAGCGAAAATCGCTCCATTACGCGCGATGTTTCCGGTGAGGGCGTCCAACAGGCACTCCTCAAAATTCTGGAAGGCACGATTTCCGGCGTACCGCCGCAGGGCGGCCGCAAGCATCCGAATCAAGAGCTGATTCAGATCAACACCGAAAACATCCTCTTTATCTGCGGCGGTGCATTCGATGGCATTGAAACCATTATCGAAAACCGCAAAGGCAATAAAGGCTTAGGCTTCGGCGCGGAAATCAAAACCAAAGAAGAAAAGAAAAAGAGCGATACGCTTGCCGCTATCGAACCGCATGACCTTGTTAAATACGGTCTTATCCCGGAGCTTGTCGGCAGAATCCCTCTGATCACTGCTTTGACACCGCTCGATACGGAAGCGTTGGTGCGGATTCTCACCGAACCGAAAAACGCCCTGACTAAACAATATCATAAGCTGTTCGGCATGGACGGCGTTGAGCTCGAATTTGAAGAAGATGCCCTTCGTGCTATTGCTGAGCTTGCCGAAAAGCGAAACACCGGTGCGCGCGGCCTTCGCGCAATCACCGAAGCAATCATGACAGGACTTATGTACAGTCTGCCGGACGATCCGGATCTTAAAAAAGTTGTCATAACCAAAAACGTCGTGGAAAAAAACGCACCACCCGTCAAAATCTATTGATTTTCAGAGGCTTGGTTTTCGATACAGTTCTCGTAATCAAGCCTCTTATTTATGCATTTTTATCAGAATTTTTTGTAAAGAACAGGAACATCAGCACTATGTCAGAAACAGCCATTTTATACTATCATAAACCTAAAATCAGACGTACCAATTTGAGAAAAGAAATGCTCATGGAGTCGGAATATACCATTGCCAGAATGTCTCAAGAGGCACATAGCACCTATGCAGAAAGCCGTTTGGCGGACATACCGATTCCGTCAAGCGTTACACCTGTTACGCACGCGAATTTACCGCAGGAATGCACTGTTTCGCTTGACAGCGTATTCAATTGCAGCGCCAATACTTTGCGTTCTTTGGGTCTTACCGGAAAATATGATGGATTTATTTATATTTGCCGCGCCATCGAAGAGATTTTGAAGGAAAAGGAGCCGCCGCATTTCCAGAGCATCTACTACGACATCGGCAAGGAATACGATGTCAATCGCTGCTCGGTGGAGCGCAGCATCCGATACGCAATCAGTTACATACGCCGCAACGGCAATATGTCCAAGCTCGGCGCCATTTTCGGCGATGCCGCCTGCGATGAAAAGAACTTTTCCAACAGCAAGTTTTTAACAATCCTCGCTGCGGATATCTACGAAAAAATCACCTCTTTGGAAGCTTCTGTTTAAGCTTTGAAACTATCCCGCCAATCTGTCGGAATCGTTTTTCATAAGACAAAACAGCCGCTTGAATCGGATGTTTTTTGAAAAAGCGACGATAATTTATGAATGTGACATGAGACGTTCACACATAAATGCTATACTGATTTTATAAAACATTTGGAGGAAAAAACAATGTTAAATCATTTTTATATGTTAGATGCAGCGCCGGCAGCAACGGGTACAGCAACCGGCATGGAGGCGTGGTCAATGCCGATTATGCTTGTTGTGTTTATCGCAGCAATGTATTTCTTTATGATCCGTCCCCAGAAAAAGCAGGAGAAACAGATTGCTGAAATGCGCAACAGTCTTATGGTCGGTGATGAGGTGACTACCAACGGCGGTATTTTGGGACGTGTTGTCTATATCAAGGACGATGTCGTTACCATCGAAACCGGTGCGGATCGTGTTAAGATCAAGGTTCGCAAATGGGCGATTTCCACGGTCGATAAAAAAGCAGATGAAAAGCCGAATGTTCCCAAGGGTGGGTACAAAGTGACCGCAGCTAAAAAGGCTGAGGACAAACCGGAATTAAAATGAGTTGTAAAAAGCTGTGCCGTTCAAGCACAGCTTTTTTGATAAAATTTCTAAGATTTGCTTAATTTGTTCAAATACAGTTGCTTTTTTTAACCACTTGTGCTATAATAATAAAAGTGAATACGATATGGTTTTGCCGCTTGCGGCTGCTATACGGGCACATAACAACAAGGAGTGATTTGTTGTGAAAAAGACCACCGCATGGATTCTTGCACTTGGCATAATCTGCGCATTGATTGCCGTTTCTGTTCCGGCTCTTGCCGCAACAGTGATCGATGACTATGCCGAGGGGGATGTGGATGCTTCGGTTTTTCTTGCCGGACAAAACACAGAGAACAACGCGAATATCCAAGGCTTGCTCTGCTCGGCCGGCTACAAGGTTAGCTCGACCGGTGCAAGCGAATATCTGATTGCCGCAGGCTACGATATCACCGTCGGCGGCGCTGCCGTAAAAGACGCGGTTTTGGCAGGCTGCAACATTGAAGTTTCCGGCAATATCGGCCGCGATATTTATGCAGTCGGAAAAAATATCGGTATTTCCGGAACTGTCGGGCGCAATGCAAACCTCGTTGCAAACTCTGTTTCCATAAACGGCACGATTTTAGGCGATTTGGATATCACAGCCGGGAACATTATGATTTCGGAAAATGCCGTGATTTCCGGAAAACTTCGTTATAACAGCGATGCCGATATCGTTGCACCGGAAACGACGCTGCAGGATGCGGAAATTTACGAACCCGACGCAGCGGATACTGAAACGGAGTTTTATGACGAGCGGCCGTCGGCAACCGACCTGCTTTTGGACGCGATCAAGGGCATCGTGTTCAGTTATGTCGGCGTTTTGGCTGTGGCGTTCCTTCTTTTGTGGCTGACGCCGTTGTGGGCAACTGTCGATAAAAAATATGAAAGTGCTTCTTTCGGAAAATATGCCGCCGCTTTCGGCATCGGTTTTGCCGTGCTTGTTGCACTTCCGCTTGTCTCACTTATTCTGATGGTGACCGGGTTTGGCTTGCGTTTGGGACTTATGTTGCTGACGCTCTATTTTGCCGCCATTGCCGTTTCGCCGGTTTTTATCAGTTTTATTCTCGGAAAACTTTTATGGCGCAAAGCCTTTAAGAAATCTGCTTGCTATCCGGCAGAACTTGCTGTTGGCGTTCTTGCTTGGCGGATACTTGCGTCTGTTCCGCTTCTGTCGTTCCTTGTTGGTTTTATCAGCCTCCCGTTCGGAATCGGTGTGCTGGTTTTGCTTTTGGGCAAGAAAAAAACGACCGCTCCGCAAATTCCGGTTTCTGCCGAAGTTTCTGCTGTCACGGACGAAACATCTGTAAACGAATAAAAGAGTGCAGGGCAGGACATTAGGTGTCTTGCCCTGCTTTTTTCTGAAAAAAAAGGAATATATATCCGGAAAGTGTGTAATGATGCCTGTTTTATCCATTGAACATTTGACAAAAATCTATGGTGACAAGAAAGCCGTCGATGACCTGTCACTCACCATTGAAGCCGGTGAAATCTATGGCTTTATCGGACACAACGGTGCCGGAAAAACGACAACACTCAAAGCGGTTGCCGGTATTTTGGCATTTGATGAAGGAGAAATCCGTATTAACGAAAAATCCGTCCGCGAAAAACCTCTTGAATGCAAAAAAGAGCTTGCTTATATTCCGGATAATCCCGATTTGTATGAATTTATGTCCGGCATCGTTTTTTTGAATTTTATCGCTGACATTTTCGGCGTAAGCACCGAAGACCGCGCCGAGAGAATCCGTCAATACGGCGATCTGTTCGAACTGACGCCGAGTCTTGCCGAACCGATTGCTGCATATTCGCACGGCATGAAGCAAAAGCTTGCCATCATTTCCGCATGGCTCCATGCGCCGAAGCTTATTATCATGGACGAACCGTTTGTCGGGCTTGATCCCAAAGCCGCGCATCAGCTAAAAAGCATGATGCGCGCACATTGTGATGGCGGCGGTGCGATCTTCTTTTCCACACATGTTTTGGAGGTGGCCGAAAAGCTTTGCGATAAGGTCGCCATTATCAAAAACGGCAAGCTTATCCGTTCCGGTACGATGGAAGCCGTGAAAGGTGATGACAGCTTGGAAGAAGTGTTCCTTGAATTGGAGGACGAAAAAGCATGATCAAAACGCTTTTGAAAAAGCAGTTTGCAGAAATGTTTCGCACCTATCTGTACGACGCGAAGAAGAACAAAAAGCGTTCCAAGGTGCTCATTGCTTTGTACTTTGTTCTGTTTGCCGTTTTAATGATCGTCGTACTCGGCGGACTTTTCATGGGCGTCGCATTTTCCTTGTGCGAACCGTTAAAGAAAGTCGGCATGGATTGGCTGTATTTCTCGCTTTTGGGACTTGTCGCTGTTCTTTTGGGTGCTTTCGGCAGTGTGTTTAACACCTATGCCGGTCTTTACCTTGCCAAAGATAACGATCTGTTGCTTTCGCTGCCGATTCCGGTTAAAAGCATTATGACGGCAAGACTTCTCGGTGTTTACTTGATGGGACTTATGTATTCGGCACTTGTTGCGATTCCTGCCGTGCTTGTGTACCAAATTTTTTCACCGAATGTCGGCATTCTTCTGACATCCCTTGTCTGGGTGTTCGTGCTGTCGATCCTTGTGCTGTCGCTGTCGCTTGCCTTAGGCTACGTAGTTGCAAAAATCAGCCAAAAGCTAAAGAATAAAAGCTTTATTACGGTCATTATCTCGGTTGTTTTCATTGCTGCTTATTATTTCTTTTACTATAAGGCGCAGGGCCTTATGGCGGATTTGGTATCTAATGCCGTTGTCTATGGACAAAAAATCAAAAGTGCCGTTTATCCGCTTTATGTGTTTGGACAGGCGGCAAACGGCGACGTGCTCTCTCTTGCCGTTCTTGCGGTTGTGGTCGGAGCAGTGTTTGCTTTACTTTGGCAGCTTTTGGCACAGAGTTTTCTGCGTATCGCAACCTCTTCCGGAAAAACGGAAAAAGTCAAGTACGTTGAGCGGAAAGCCGCGCGGCGGAGTGCATTTTCAGCCGTGTTCCGAAAAGAATTGAAACGGTTTACGGCAAGCTCGGCCTATATGCTTAACTGCGGGCTTGGAATTCTGCTGCTGCCGATTCTCGGCATTGCCGTTCTTGTCAAACGCGATTTGTTTGCTGTTCTTGCAGCAGAAGAAACGATTGGATTTATGCTTCCGGTTTTGCTTTGCGCCGTTATCTGCCTTGCTGCCGGAATGAATAATATGGCATCTCCCTCCGTGTCGCTGGAAGGCAAAAACCTTTGGCTGCTGCAATCGCTTCCGGTTTCTCCCTTGAAGGTGTTGCAGGCGAAACTCCTTTTGCAGATCGTGCTTACCGGTCTTCCGACCATCCTTTGCGGCATATGTGTTTGCATCGCCTTAAATGTCGGTTGGCTGACAGCACTTATGATGCTTGTAACGGTGCTTCTTTGCGTGGTGTTTATGGCATTTATTGATTTAGAGACCGGTTTGCTCATGCCGAACTTGACTTGGACAAATGAGATAACACCGATCAAACAAAACGGTGCCGTGATGCTATCGCTGTTAATTCACTTTTTTAGTGCGCTGATTCCTTCTGCCGCGTTCTTTTTCTTGCGTTCGACCGGTATGTCTGCTGTCGTGTTTTTGATTGTCTGGAGTGCGGTAATAATCGTTCTTAATGTCCTTTTGTATGTATGGCTTTCCAAAAAGGGAACCTATCGCTTTATGAACCTATAAATATCGAAAGACCTGTAAGGAATCAAATTCTTACAGGTCTTTTGCTTGGAAGGTATTTCGTCAGCCGATTTTATCGTATTCTTCGCCGCTTTTGAAGCCCTCTCCGACGACTTCGTGCGCATCCTCAATGATGACAAAGACATAAGGGTCGATGCTGCGTGCTTTTTTTACCAATAACGGCACTTGTTTGGGGCTGACGACGCATAAGAGCATTTGCGTTTGCCGCCCGGTGTACATACCCGTGCAGGGAATCCCGGTAGCACCGCGTTCAAACTCGTTTAATACGACATCGGCAATTTGATCGTTTTTCTTGGAGAAGAAACGCACGGCTTTGGCATGTTCACCGATTTCCACAACTTTGTCGGTGGCGACAGAGGCAATCACAAGTGCCGTAATCGAATACAGCGTTACGGTAAGACTTTTGAAAACAATTCCCGTCAAGAGAACGATAAGCAGGTCGATGCACATAATGAGAGCGGCGATCGAAATATGAGGAAGAATGCGTTTCAACATGAGACCCGCAAAATCGCTTCCGCCGGTTGATGCGCCTTGCCGCACCACAAATCCGACTCCGACGCCGAGAAGAAGACCGCCGAACAGCGTCGCCATAAAAAGATCCTCTGTGTAGACCGGAATAAACAGCGTCAATTCTAAAAAGGCTGACAAGTAGACAACGCCGAGTGCGGTTTTCAATACGGCTTGCTTGCCCAGCAAGCGATATCCGAGTATGAAGAGAAGAATGTTTGCCGCAAGGTTGGTAAGCGACATTTTAATACCGAATAAATAGAGAAGAATTGTTCCAAGTGATGAAACACCGCCGGCAGATACCTTGTTTGGCGTCAAGAATACATTGATGCTGACAGCAAGCACAAATGTGCCGAATAACATACCGAGCTGCTCTTTGAGGACTCTTTTGTTCATGATACACCTCCAAAACGGTTCCATATATGTATAGTATACCATAAACAGATTTGAAAATCAACGAAATTTTGAAAAGCCGAAGACCGTGGAGTCTTCGGCTTTTGGCATATGTCAGTCGGTAAGAGCTGCAGAAGCGCTTTCACATAACGGCTGTAAGCTTGTTGTTCCGTCAAGAAGCAGGAGCTTTGCTGTTGCTGCTTCCGGCGTATCGAGCGTAACCGTAACCGTTCCGCCGGAAAGCGTCTCTTTGGAAACTTTGCGGAAAACTGTTTTGATGAATCGGTCGGAAGAATCGTACAAAGCGATAAAGAGTAGCTTTTCGCCGGCTTTTTCCGGTAAATCAAGCTTGATCGAAAGGCTGTCAGTAACGTAGTGTACGTCGCGTATCTTGATTGTCGCACCGACTGTTACAACAACTGTTTTTTCGTAGTAAACACCTTGATATTCGGCTGTGACGGTGGCTGTATAGATACCGTCCGAAAGGCTCTTATCTACGGCAAGACACCGGTTTTCTTCGTCCCAGGTGATTTTGTCGCTGTCGGAGGTCATAGTCCATGTCGCATAGTTGCTGATGTCCATGATTTCCTTTATCGGATTGCCGTCGTCGTCAACACCGATATATCCTATGTCCGTTAACCGATACGGCGCACGGTAGGTATCACTTCGGGCGCTTTCCAGCAGGAGATTGCTGCGGCCTTCCAAAGCACCGGAAACGCGAATGCCGTCCTCTCGGTCCGTGGTTCCGACCGCATTGACAGCCGAGACTTTGACATAAATATAACCGTATTCATTCGCTTCGGAACGGGAAACAGTCATTGCGTTTTCGGTTGCCGGCAA
Organism: uncultured Eubacteriales bacterium; assembly: GCA_934444645.1. Taxonomy (GTDB): domain Bacteria; phylum Bacillota; class Clostridia; order Oscillospirales; family CAG-382; genus UMGS882. The sequence continues at coordinate 31,796 of CAKSCV010000010.1, forward strand.
GCGGATCGTTTCGCCGTCGTTCACGCTCACCTGATAGCCCGTTATCGGAGAGCCGCCGTCGCTTTCAATGCTCCAGACGATGCGTGCAAATTCTTCGCCGATATAGGCGCTGATAATCGGTTCGGAGGGCGGATCGGGAATGCTTGCATCCGGCGTGACGGTTAAGTACACGGTCGTTTTGACTTCTAATCCATATTCATCCTTGCCGGTGGTGGCGATGCCTACCGTGTATTCTTTTCCGTTTTCGAAGCCGTTTAGGCGCGTCTCGCCGTCAAAATACCACCAGCTGTAGCGGTTATCTACCTTGTATACAAGCGTGTCGCCGGGATTGTGCTTTTCTGCATAGAATTGGATACCGCCGTTTCGCGGCTCCGCGCGCGGATGAATGGGCGGCAACGGTGCGCGTGAGCTCGGCTTTCGCGTGCATTTTAATTCTTTGCCGCCGCCTTCGTGGTTGACGAAACGCACATAAATGTCATAAGCGCGCTCGTTTTCAAGGCCTGTAAAGATGTAATGCAGTTTGCCGTCAAACAGGATCGGTTCGATGGCTTGCCATTCGCCGTCGTCGATTTTTGCTTCACAGCCTGTGACGGAGGCGTCCTCCGAGGGATCCCAAACATATTCTAACTGCTCATAACCGCGGATGACTTCATAATTGGTCGGCGGATCAAGATTGGGTGGTGCAAGGGCGGTGAGAGAAGCACTGTCGCCGATGCCGGCGGAATTGATGGCACGCACGCGGAAATCGTATTCCCGGTTGGTCGTAAGACCATCAAAGGTGTAGGATGCCGTATTGCCGGAAGCAGCAGGCACATCGATCCAGTTTTCACCGCCGTCGCCGGACACCTGATATGAGACGGTCTCATCGCCGGTATAGCAGGGGGCATTCCAGGAGAGCTTTGCTGTTTTATAGCTCATATTGGCTTTGAACGCGGTCGGACGGGACGGTGTGATAACCGATTGAGACGGTGTAAAGGTGAATACGCCGCTCGGCGTCATGCGATGCAGTGTCGCACTGTAAACCGTAATCTCGTATTCTTTGCCGTTTTCAAGACCGGTGCCTTTCCATTCATTTTCTTCATCAAAGCCGACGTTTACATAGTATTTGCTTGTGGAGCTTCCTTTTTCGATGACATAGACCTTATAATTCTTTTCTGCCGAAGGAATCTGCGGATAGAACTCGTTTTCGCCCCAAGCATCGGGCGCATCCCAGGTGACGGTAATGCTGCCGTCGCCGGGATACAGCTTGATATTTTTTACGGGATCCGGGTCGCCCGGTTCTTCACTGACCGTGAAGGTGTGCCAAGCGGCTTCGCTTTCACCGACGGCGGTTCTTGCTTTCACACCGATGGTATAGCTTTCACCGACCGTCAGCTCTTCCGGAAGAAACAGCGTAAAGCTGTTGCCGCTTTGAGTCGTGTTATAGGATTTTTTCCAAAGCTGTATGCCGTTTTCGACATAATTCTCGTGTCCTTGAAGGGTGTATAAATAGTATAACATCTGACCGCCGCCGTCATCCGCCGGCGCATTGATTTGCAGCCGAATGGGATTGGGCGTTTCAGTTACGTAATATTGGAAGGAGGGAGCTTGCGGCATGGTCGGCTCAGTAACGGTGTAGGACAGGGAAACAAAAGCGGAGGTGACGCCGTTCGACACCTTCAAAGTGCCGGTGTGCTTGCCGAGAGACAAGCCGCGTTTTGGTGCAATCTTAACGGTAGCCGAAGAATTAGCCAAGTCTTTGGGATATAATAGGTTGGCAGAGAGGTCTTCGGTTATCTCAAAATCGCTGTTTTCGTCGAGGGTTGCCGTAAGATTGCGGATCTGCTCGGTATGAATGTTGCTTATCGTAACGGTTTGTGCGGCGACTGTCGGCGTACCGACATAATTGTAACGCATGGAACCAAAATCAACTTCGGCTTTGTCCGCTTTTATCCAAATCGGATCGGTATATTCCTCTACCGCAACGGTGAACGGATTGGAAAGAATGCCTCCGACATTTAAGTACAGCTCATAGGTACCTGGCTTGACGTTGCTGTTGATGCGGATGCCGAACGGATAGCTGCCGCTGGTGCCGATGTTTCCGCCACCGGTATTCAAGGTCATGCCGAGCGGCGCGTTTTCAAGGGCTGTATAGGCTTCGCGCGTAACACCCTCAATTGCAGCCGTAAAGCCGACCTCGTTGACATAGCCGACGGTTTTCGGACCGACCTGTTCCACCGACATTTTTGCAGGTGTTACCGAAAGAGACGTCGGAACAACACCGCTTGGCTGGCTGACACCCGAGGTGATATAGGTGACTACCGGGAACTGTTTGGAATCACCTCCGTCATTATAATCGTATATGTAGTGAACCAAGCGCCAGTTGAAATAGGCTCTTTCGTCTTGTCCGCCGCTTACGTTCATGCCGTCGCCTTGTCCGAAAACCGTACCTTCAAAGCTTGTGCCGATGGCTTTGGCTTGAATTTTGGCACATTCGTATTCCTTTTCGGTAGTTTGTCCGACTGTGATTTTGGAACCGGTGTTCACAAAACCGAAAATGTCGTCCGCTTCGGCTTCAAAGCCGCCGCCGAGCTTCACGCTGACGGAAGATCCGGAAGATGTGGTCTCAGTCGTTTCTTCGGTGATCTCAATCGATTGCGTTTGGCTGCTTGTGTCGGTCGGAAAACCGGCGAGTTTGCTGTGCGCAAGAACACTTCCGGTCAACACATGAGACCCGGAGGGCACGGCGTGAAGATAGGTTTCCGGTTTCCCGACCGTATGCGTAAAGACATCGGCAAGATCCGGCAATGCGCCGTTTGCATAGGTGCAAAAGCTCTGATAATCCTCATAGGTAAGGCTTGCGATTTTAATGGCATCCGAACCGCCGCGCGGAATATAGACGATGTACGGCGAAGAAGCAAGCGTGCCGTTTTCGCCGGGATAGTAGGCTGTGTAGGCGTAAGCGTCATAAGCAACCGTCGAAAGCACGACCGTGTCGCCGCCGCCGCTTGCGGAAAAGCTTTGCGAATAGGAAACCTCGGTGACGCGTTCTTGGTCGGACGAGGAGCTGCGCATCGCTTCGGATTCCGCTTCGAACACGCCGCTGACACCGCCGCCGCCGGCTTTGATCTCGGTCGAAATGTAAGAGCCTGCCGAAACGGTATAAGTTTCGGATTTGCCGGTGGAAGACGTTAGACTCTTTCCGTAGGTCGTCTGACTGTTGGTGTACATGTCGTTCGGAAGTGAATCAAAATAGGGTGGGGAGGCAAGAGCCGCAAGAATGACCGGATCGGCCCAGAAGAAGCGGTGCTTGTTATATTTGAGATGAATCGAATCGTTATCGGTATCCGGCAAGGCAATGACTGCATAAGCTGCGTCATTTTCGAATTGTTCGGTAATGTCGTAGCGACTGCCGTTTGGCGTGAGGGCATAAACGCGATAACCGTCGTCGGTGTATGCCGAAACGAGTGCCGCATCTTCGTACTGTGTGCCGTCAAACCGCACGTTTGCGGTTTTTATGTCCGTAACGTTGATCCCATTACGGTAGAAAACGCAGTCGTCATCGGAAAAGCCTTGTCCGTTGTCCGAGCGTCCCATTCCCCAGTTGCCGGTATAGCAGCCATTGTTCACGGTTTCGTAGCGATACGCATTGCCGTCCGGATAACGGATAAACGAAATGAAGCGCTGATCGGCAACAATCGTTCCGGAGGAAAGATAGCCGGTTTTTCCGTTTGACAGGCCGAAATCGCCCTTTAAGACGCCGATTCTTACGGGAGCACAGTCGACAGGATCGGTGCGATAAACATACCCAAGACTGTCATTGACGCCGCCTGCCATCCAACCGTGGTGATAAATGCCGCCGCGGTAGACAAGTGAAGCCGTAAAATCGAGAGTGTCTTTTTTCATGTCAAACGAATACAGATAATAACACGGTGTAAACATTTTTGTGCCGGACATGGCACTCCAATGGTGAATCGTTTGCTTGAACGAAAGAAAAATCGTTGGTTTTCCGGTTTCGTCAATGTCGCAAATTGCCACATCAAAGCCCGCTGCATCGCCGGAGGAGGCGCTTAAATACAGCTCATCGCGAACCGTGCCGCCGATAAAGCGCATGAGTGCGCTTCGTTTGACCATCATGTCGGGAACTGTCGGTGCGCCGCCGATATAGTAAACCGAAAACTGGTTGCTGGCGTAGTTGGCGTTATATTGTGCTTTGGTGGTCGAAAATGCCGCGACAAGGTCATCGTATCCGTCGCCGTCAATATCGCCTGCAGCAAGAGCGGCCGTTGTGCCGGATGCACCGAGATAGCAGTGGTTGCCGTAGGATACGGTGAGCCCGACGCCGAAGGTTTCCGGTGTTTGCTTCCAACCGTCGGCGGATTTCCATGCGTCGGAGGTGTGATTTTCACTGCTTAAGCTCCAAAGATAGGCACCGCCATGACGGTCAAAGCCGTATGCATCGTTGCTTGGCGTATCAAAGCCGCTTGTCGGCGTAGCGGTGACGATTTCGTCGAAGCCGTCGCCGTTGACATCGGCGCAGACAATTTCCATTGTATTGGCAAATTGCTTGGTATCGTTATAAAAAGCAGACGTTCCGCTGTAAAGCGCGATGATCGGCGTAAGAATTCCGTCCCGTTCGGCGGCAGAGGCTGTGCACACGAGCAACAGAGAACGGTTATCCGTTGTCTTGGCAGCTGCAAGAAGTGCAAGCTCGTTCTTTTTACCGTTGCCGTTGAAATCGCCTTCAGCTGCGCTGAGAAGCTTGAAATCGCCGTTTAGCGGATACCGTTTTCCGTTAAGCGTGACAGTGCCTGCCGGCAGCGTATACGCATTTACGCTTTTGAGTTCGAGATCGTCGGAGGCAAAAGCACTTTCACCGAGAATAAACGAATCGGCGGCCGTAAGCCCCAGTGCTTCACGCACATCGGACAGTACCGTGCCGTCGCGGTAAGGCAGATCCAAAGCCTTTTCCTCCGGCGCGACCTCATCGAGGTTGCCGAAAATGCTGCGCAGCACATCGGGCTTGTTGGCAGCGGCATTTGCCGGAAGCGTAAACATGCTGAGCGGTGAAAGAACCATGGCAAACGTGAGTATAACCGCTATGAGCTTTCTTCGCATAAAAATTCTCCCTTCGGATAGAACGATAAACGCTGGTGCGTTACACTATCATTATATCAGAAGAGAGAAAAATGTCAATTTGGCCAGTGGCTATTTATTTGGAAAAATATCGGAAAGCTGGGCGCGTGATTTGATGCCGGTTTTTTCGAAAATGTTGCTGACAGTCATTTTGACTGTCGAAAGCGATATGTACAGCCGTGCGGCAATCTGCTTGTTGGTAAAGCCTTGGCGAATCAATTCCGCAACTTCTGCTTCACGCGGCGAAAGCTTGGCTTTGTCTGATCCGATTTGGGTCACGGCCTTTTCAAAGTCGGCACCCGCTTGTCGGATATGGCGAAGCATTTCATCCTGCAAAAACGCTTCCAAAAGCGGCTCTATGCCGGAAAAGCACTGTGCAAAGGGCATCACGATTTTATCGTCACGAGACAGCGCAAAGGCTTTTTTGAGAGCTTCTTCGGCTGCTGTGCTGTCACCGAGAGCCGCAGAGGCACAGGCTTCAAACACATAAAAGTAGATTTGCGGCAGAACTGTGTGCCCGGCTTCGGCGCAGCCGCGCGCAAACGGACAGTATGCCAACAGCTTCAGATATTCTTTGCGCTCCAAAAGCACTTTGGCGTATACGATCTGCGCGAACGGAATCGTCATGGCGGCAAGCCGTGTTTCGGTTATATCGCCATCTGCTAACCACGCGCAAACCTTGTCGGCACGGTGGGAAAACGCATAAATATAACCAAAAATCAGATCAAGCGTGTAACGGCACATATCCTCCCCGTTGTCCGACGCGCTTTCCGAAAGGGAAATCAGCGTGTCAAACAGCTTTTCCGCATTGCCTTGCGCAAGGGTAATGGCGGCAAGGACAAATTTTGCACTTTGCACCACGCTGCTTTGCTTCTTGGTTTGTGCTTCAAAAACGGCACGATGCGCGTTTTTTTCGGCTTCGTCGAAGCTGCCGCATAAATACAGAGCTTCAGCTCGCATGGCGTATTCCGAACCGCTTCCGTGGCCGCCGGTAAGCGTGTAATAGATCGGCATACATTCGTCCATCAGAGCGGTTTCGTGTTGAAGGCTGCCGGGTGTGCGGTGATATAAACATACGATCGAGGGCGAACCGAAGGTCCAGGTGCTGCGTAAATGAATAAAGCTTTCTTTTCCGTCTAAAAGCTCTAAGGCTTTGCGGTGATAACGGCTCATGGCGGCGATATCGTTAAAGGCGGTAAACGAGAGCAGCAGTTCCGTTTCACCCAAAACTGCCTTTTTCCGTGCATCGGTAAGCGTGCTTTGTCCGGCTAAGACGCGAATTTCATCGATTGTCTCCATCAGTTTCGGAATTTCGCCGATGCAGAATAAAATGAACGCAAGCGGCACCATGCTCTCACAGTGGCGCAGCTTTACCTCATACGGTGTCTTGTCTAAAATATCGAAAATCATTTTCCTTGTGTTGGCGTCGCCAATGTCGGAAAGGTCGTAGCTGGTGTGCGGCATGGAAAAAATATGCTCGTAGGCTTCCGCCGAATAATATAAACGAATGGCATTGATCTTCTCGCCGTATTGTTCTTCCCAGGCAGCAGCCGTCAAATAATACCGATGCTTCAGGGATTCTTTCAGACAATCAAAGACCTCTTGAAGATATTCGTGCAGCAGATTGTGAAAATAGTAAACGGATCTTTTGCTGTCATAGTGAATAAAGCCGCCGCAAAGGTGCACGTGAACAAAATCGGTGTCACACCCGCCGATTTCGACCGCTTGACGTACCGTAAAGTGTTTTAACGGCGTAAGAGCTAAGTAGAAGGCTTTTTCGGTTTGTGTTAAGCGGCTGAAAAAAGCCTTTTCGATCAGATTGTTCAGGATGCCTTTTTCAAAACGCTTGTTTTTGCCATAAAAAAGCAGCTGCAAATATACGGCAAAAATCCATCCGCCGGTAATAGCATACAGTTCTTCTGTTTCGCCTGGCGTAAGTATCAAGCCGGCTGCAGCAAAATAGGAGCGACAGTCTTCTTCGGAAAAGGTAAAATCGGCGGTATCGAGAAAATAAGCTTTTCCGTTTCCGGCGATGGCAAGATTTCCGCCCGTGCCAACAGCCTGCACGGAAAGAACAATATGCAAACGCTTGGGTAAATTGCCGGACAGAACCTTAATGAGCGTTTCAATCGTGCTTTCCGGTGCACAAAGATTGTCAAAGACGATGTAGGTCTCATTCGGACACTCCACTTCGTCAAGCATTTCCTGAAGAAACGCCATATTTTCAGCACACGGCGTTTGAGTGGCGCACAAAGCTTCTGCATTGATCGGATCGATTTCAGAAAGCGTTTTGCAAAACCACTGCCAGTATTCCGCAAGGGAATCCGAAAAAAACGTGTGCTTAAAAACTGGCACAGAGGCAAATTCTTTTTGGCTAAAAAATGCCTCCAAAGCCGTTGTTTTTCCGAAACCGGACGGGGCTTCCAAAACTGTCAGAGAATACGTTTTGATGTTTTTGAGTGCGTTTTGCAGTTTTTGCGGAAGATAGACCACGTGGGTGTTGATGGTTTGGTTCATTTCATTGCTCTCCAAAATGTATTCTGAATGCAAAATCTGTCAAGTCTGTACCATGTAAAAAAATCCTGCACAAATGTGCAGGATTTTTTTTGGTGCCGGAAGCGGGGGTCGAACCCGCACGGTGTCGCCACCACTGGATTTTGAGTCCAGCACGTCTGCCAATTCCATCATTCCGGCTTGTTTAACAACAAATGCAGTATAGCATATTTTTTTGAAAAATGCAAGACTTTTTTTGAAATCAACATAATATTTTCAAATTGTTATTAAACGGTGCGCTTTGCTTGCAAAAGGAAACGGGTCAGAAAAAGACGCGGAAAATCAGCGGCATGGCGATACCCAAAAGCGCACCCATAAGCACCTGAAACGGTGTATGTCCGAATATTTCGCGCACTGTCATGTCAATTGGAATCTGATTTTCGGACAACAGATGCGAAATGATTTGGTTGAGCGTTTTTGCCTGTTCGCCGGCACTGCGGCGAACGCCCGTCGCATCATACATGACAATAAAGCTGAGAACCACACAAGCGGCGAAAAGCGGGGAAGCAAGACCCTCGAGAATGGCTACCGACGTGGTTAAAGCGCAAACGGTTGCCGTGTGCGAGGAGGGCATACCACCGGAGGAAAGAAGTGTTTTTGCCGTCAGATTTTCGCGGCACACGATGAAGGTAAGAATAAATTTGATAAGCTGTGCCGTAAACCAGGCACAAAAGGCCATCATCAACGGGAAATTCGAGCCGAGAGCCGCAAGAGAATACATAAAGCTATACACATCCGTTTCATCAAAAAAATCAAAAGATCAGTTTTTTCTGCAAAGTATGTAGTCTGCCAAAGCAGATAAAACGCCCGTGTCCGCTGTTTCAAATGCATCTAATGCCTGCACGGCGAGAGCCGCTTCTTTGGCGGCGCATTCTTTCGCTCCATCAATGCCGAGAAGCGAGACAAAGGTGGTTTTTCCGTTTTGTTTGTCGCTGCCGGTGTTTTTCCCCAAAAGTGCGGCGTCGCCGCATTCGTCGAGCAAATCATCGGTGATCTGAAAGGCAAGGCCGATATGCTTCGCATAGTCTTTGGCACATTGCGCTTTACCACTGTCTTTCGAAACGCCTGCGGCAAGACAGCCGAGAAGTACGGCTGTTTCAAACAACGCACCGGTCTTTTTTTCCTGCAGCAGCGTAAGCATTTGCTTATCACACGTATGCGTTTCCGACCACATATCGATCTGTTGACCGGCAATCATGCCGCAAACGCCGGCTCCGCGTGCAAGCAGCCGCACAGCACTTAACTTTGTCTGTGCCGGAAGGTCGCAATCGGCGGCTGTTTCAAGCGCATAAAATGCCAGAGCGTCACCGGCAAGCAGCGCACACGCCTCGCCGAACACCTTGTGGTTGGTCGGTTTGCCGCGGCGGAGATCATCGTTGTCCATGCAGGGCAAATCGTCATGAATGAGCGAAAAGGTGTGTACCATTTCGATAGCTGCCGCAAAGGGCAGTGCTTTTTCGCTTTCACCGCCGCATAGCTTGCAGAATTCAAGAACCAAAAACGGTCTTAACCGTTTGCCGCCGGCAAACAGGCTGTAAGCGAACGAATCGAAAAGCGGGCGAACCGCATCCTTGACGGCTGCGGTTGAAGGATCATTGTAAAAGGCATCGGTGCGCACTTTCATATAGTTTTCCGTAAGAAGCGCGGCAGTGTGCAGTTTTTCATTTAAGAGGTCAAAAGAATGCGTGGTGTTCGTCATGTAGAATGCGCCTTTCTGAAAGCGGTTTTGACGCGTTATGCGTCTTTGGTAAGCAATGTGATTTTAGCTTCGGCGTCTTTCAGCTTTTGAGTGCTGTTTTTGAGCAATGCTGCGCTTTCCTCATAGAGTGAAAGTGCTTGTTCGAGAGACGGTGTCTCGTTTTCCAAAATTTCGGCAATGCGCGTTAAACGCGCAAGCGATTCTTCAAACGAAAGCTCTTTGTTTTCAGTGCTTTCTGTGACTTTTTTAGCTGGCATAGCGATTCTCCTTTACAAATCGGATGATTTACGGATGGCATCCACCGTTACATCTAAGGCGCCGTCGGCGAGCGAAAGTGTTAAGTTGTCTTGTACCGATACCTTTTGAACGGAGTCGATGACATTGCGGTTTCCGTCAAATACTGCCGCATAGCCGCGTGCAAGAACATTCATGGGGTTGAGCGCGGCAAGCCGCGCGGCAATTGCGGCAAGACGCTGTTTATCGGAGATAAGCTTGTGTTCCGCGCTTACGGAAATGCGCCTGTCAAGGGCGGCTAACTCGTCATTCAAACGCTCGGTGAGGTAGAGCGGGGACGTGAAGCACTTTTTGCCGGAAAGCGCCGCAAGAGCATCTTTTTTTCGATCGGTTAAGCGCAGTACGGCGTTTTGCAGCCGGACAGAATAGGCTTCCAAGGCTGCCAAAAGGTCGTTTTTTTCCGGAACGGCAAGTTCTGCAGCGGCAGACGGCGTCGGTGCACGCAAATCCGCCACGAAATCACAGATGGTGAAATCCGTTTCATGCCCGACCGCGGAAATGACCGGTGTGCGGCAGAGATAAACCGCACGCGCCAAATGTTCGTCGTTAAAGGCCCATAAATCCTCCAACGAACCGCCGCCGCGGCCGAGAATGACAATGTCAATATCGCCGCACGCGTCGAAATATTCCAAGCCGCGGCATAAATCCTGCGGTGCGCCTTCGCCTTGTACAAGTGCCGGATAGATGACAATTTCAATGAGCGGATAACGGCGCGAGAGAATGTTTTTCATGTCAGCGACCGCCGCGCCGATGGGCGAGGTGATAATGCCGATTTTTTTCGGAAACGGCGGCAGCGGCTTTTTATGTGCGGCATCAAAATAGCCTTTGGCCTCCAAACGCGCCTTTAGCTGCTCAAAAGCCGCATACAGTGCGCCTTTCCCGAGCGGCTCCATGCTTTCGGCATATAGCTGATACACACCGTCGCGCGGAAAAACGGAAATGCGGCCGGTGACGAGCACTTCCATATTGTTTTCGGGCATAAAGCGGATTTTGGAAGCATTGGACGCAAACATAACCACTTTTAACAGCGAGCGGTCGTCTTTTAAGGTGAAATATAAATGCCCGGTCTTATAGTGGTTTGTAAAATTGGTAATTTCGCCGCGAATATGCACACGGGACAAAAACGTCGAAGCATCGATCAAACCCTTGACATAGTCATTGAGTTGGCTTACGCTTAAAATCGGGATGTTGGGGTTCAAACAAACACTCCTTTCCGTTATGACCGGCTGAGAGCTTGAAATGTCTCGTTTTCAACGGCGTTTTCGCATAGCAAAGCCGTACCGCAGGCGTTGTCGCTTGACAGCTCACGGGAAGCGAAATAAACATTGTCTAACGTTTCAAGCTGCTCTCGAATGAGGGAGTTGGACATTACGCCGCCGGCAAACAGCACCGGCAGGGTTCCATAGCTTTCACGAAGTTTTTCGACCGATTTTGTGAGCATCCGCGCAATGCTTCCGAAAAGAAACGCTGCACAGTCGCTCGGTTGTTCACCGGCAGCCAAATAAGCTTCAACTTTGTTTTGCAGCCCGGAAAGCGAAAAATATGCGTCTTTCATTTTTAATGCACCGTATGGAAGCTTTTTCTGTGATGCCTGTGAAAGCTCATCCAACGCTTTTCCGCAGGGAAACGGCAGATTGATTTTCACACCGGCACGATCGATGATCTGACCGGCGTTCGCATCTTTGGTGCCGCCGACGATGCGAAACGAAAACGGGTTTCCGGTATTCTGCACAAGCAGTGCCTCGGTTGTTCCGCCGGATACATGAAATGAGAGAAACGCGTGACGAAAGCACTCCGGTGCACCGCAGGAGGCAACGGCAGCCATGACGTGACCGGCCTGATGCGAAAAGCGGAACAACGGAATACCGTGCGAGAATGCTGCTGCTGACGCAAAAGAAACGCCTGCAAGAAAGCAGGGCATATAGGAGTCTGCCGCGTCGCGTGGGAATGCTGAAACGCCGACAGCCGTAAGGTCGCAAGCGTGGTAGACGGTATCGGAAAACAGCTCTTCGGCAAGCTCCGGAAGTGCCTTTGTGTGCAGAAAGACCGCATCGCTCTGCCGCAAACCGCACGCTTTTTCGCCAACCGGCAGCAGGCGGCGGACGCTTTTCAGAATTTTTCTATCAGAGCAGAGCGCAAGACTGGTCGTATAGTTGCTGGTGTCTACACCTAAATATAACGGCTTTCCGCTCATGCTTCCGGCTCGGTCGATACAGCTTCGCTTTCGGCATCCGACGTTTCATGTGTATCGCTCCTTAACAGCTTTTCCGCCGCGCCCAAAACACCGTTGACAAAGGTGTAGCTGTCTTCGGTGTCAAAACGTTTGGCGAGCTCCACGGCTTCGTTAATGGAGACCTCTACCGGAATATCCTCCATGGAAAGCATTTCATAAATGGCGATGCGAAGCACGGATACCGAGATGCGCGAAATGCGCTTTTTGCTCCATTTTTCGGAACATTTCTCAATGATCGCGTCGATTTCGGCAAGGTTGGAAATCACGCCGAAATAGATCTTGCTGAAATAGTTGTTTTCACGAAGCTCGGCACGAATGCATTTTTCTTTTTCATCATAATAATTCTCAAGGTACAGTTCTAAAAGCTCTTCGGGAGCTTCTTCACTGTGAAAGCTGTAATCGAACAATAAGCATAAGGCTGCTTCTCTGGCCTGTCTTCTGGTCATAATCAATCTCCGTATACTGCAAAAAATGCAAAAATAATCTTACTGTTTTATTATATCGCTTTCTCGGCCGCTTGTCAATAAAATATTAGAATTTAACGTTTGTATATTGACAAATTTTATAAAATCGCTATAATATTAAGTTAGACAACGTATCTGCTTGCTTTTTTGCGCGCATTTTTGGGTTTTGCAAACCATGCGCTATGTTCTTTGAATATCCCTTACAGAACGAAAGGAAGAATTTTCATGTCCAAAAAAACACCACGGATTTATTCACCGGCTTCCACGCTTCGTCAAATGACGCTTGTCAATATGCAGAAACGTTCCGAAAAGGCCTTGTTTCGCTATCTTGGCACGGACGGAGCGGTAAATGAGGTTACCTACGGTGATTTTCATTTTAAATGCGAAAAACTGATAGTAGCCTTCAAAAAACACGGATTTAAGGGAAAGCGTGTAGCTCTTATCGGTGAGACCTGTCCGGAGTGGGTGGAAGCCTTTTGCGCGATTATTTCTTCGGATAACGTGGTGATTCCGTTCGATAAAGAATTAGTGCTTGATGAAATCAAAGGCTTTATCGAAATAAGCCAAGCGGATGCCATTGTGCTTTCTCCAAAATATGCCAACAAGATTCCCGAGCTGAAAGAAGCCGGCGTGTTTGACCGGTTGGACTATATTCTTCCCGTGTCGCTTGATGAAGCCGCCGCGACAGAGGATCCGCGTGTGGTGACTTTAGACGATTTCATAGCTGACGAACAGCCGGAAAACATTCTGCCATCGGAAATCATGCGTGCCCGTGCCAGAGGCGATATGAGCATCATGCTCTTTACCAGCGGCACGACGGGCTCCAGCAAATGCGTCATGTTGTCCGAAAGAAACCTTCTGTCGTGTGCCAATGCGGCGTGTGAGTCGGTCAATTTCAGCGAAAATGACGTAACTCTCTCACTCCTGCCGATACACCATACGTATGAGCTTGCCATCATCATTGCTCAAATGCTCTACGGCACGACCATCTGCATTAACGACAACCTAAAGCACGTCTTAAAAAATCTTAAATTCTTCAAACCGACGGCACTCACACTTGTTCCGCTGTTTGTTTCTACGTTTAACAAAAAAATCTGGGATGAAGTAAAGAAAAAAGGAAAAACAAACCAATTGAAGCTTGCCATGCGCACCTCCGATACGCTGCGCTACATTGGTGTGGATATCCGCCGCAAACTCTTTTCGGATGTTTTGGAGGCCTTTGGCGGCAACTTGAAAACCATCATTTGCGGCGGTGCAGCCATGTCGCCGGAGCTTATGAAAATGTTTGATTCGATCGGCATCGAGCTGTGCGAAGGCTACGGAATCACGGAGTGTTCGCCGTTAATTGCGGTCAATCCCTATTATCACCGCAAGGTCGGCTCGGTCGGTCCTGCTGTACCGTGCTGCGAAGTAAAAATTGACGGCGAAAGCACAGATGCGGCCGGTCATGTGATCGGCGAAATATTGGTCAAGGGCGAAAACGTCATGATCGGCTATTATGACAATCCGGAAGCCAACGAAGCCGCCTTTACCGATGACGGCTGGTTCCGCACGGGCGATGTCGGCTATATGGATTCCGACGGCTATATCTTCATTACCGGACGGAAGAAAACGGTCATCGTTCTCAACAACGGAAAAAATGTGTTCCCGGAGGAAATTGAAGAATATCTCTCGAAGATTGACAGCATTTGCGAATGTGTTGTCATCGGCCGCGACAAGGGCGACGGCGATATTATGCTTACGGCCGTGATATATCCGGATTTTTCGGCTTATCCTGCCGACGAGCCGATCGACCGCATTGCCGACGATATCAAAAAACAGGTGCTTGATCTGAATCGAAAACTGCCGTCCTTCAAACAGATCCGCAACATTGATATCCGCAAAACCGAGTTTGAAAAGACGACCTCCAAGAAAATCAAACGCTTTTTGGTGAAATAATAAGTGCAGCTTGCCTTGTTATATATGCAGAACGAAACGAAGGAGTTGATAAAATGTTTGATGAAGTAAAAAAAATGCTTGTGGACGAAATGTCCATCGATGCTTCCGAAATAACCGAAGATGCCGAATTTGTCAAGGATCTTGGCTTTAACTCATTGGAGGTTGCCGACCTTGTGGTCATGTGCGAGGAAAAATACGGCGTGGATATCGATGAAGAACGTGCGCATACCATTATTACGGTCGGTGATTTTGCAAATTATCTTGCCGAATTATGCGCCGATAAGTAAGAAAGCCTATGACGGAAAAACGGATTTTTGATATCAAACGCTTTTCCGGCTCGAAAACGGCCATGCTTTTGAACGGAATCGTGTGTGCGGTTCCGTTTGTTTTTGAGCATGCATTTCTGCTGTCTTGGTTTTGTTTTGTGCCGTATGTGCTTTCTTTTTTGAAAGAGAAAAGTGAACTTCGGACAAATCAATTCATTCGGAACAGCTTTCTTTTCGGGTACGGATTCTATTTTGTCGGATACAGTTGGCTGTGTGAACTGTATCCGCTCGAATATCTCGGCATCGAACCAACCATAGCCCTGCCGCTCATTGTTTTTGTGGTGGCGATTGTCCCGGCGATTCATGCAGTGCTGCTTGCATTTTGTGCCGCTTTTTGCCGGAAGCTTTCCGAAAAAGCACCGTTTTGGCTTCGACTTGGGGCGTTCCCCTGTGTTTTCGTGCTTGCGGAGTATTTGCAGAGCCTTGGAACGTTCGCCTTTCCGTGGTGTCGGCTGTTTGTCACACAGGCCGCAGTTCCTTCTGTTTTGCAGTCTGCATCGCTTTTCGGTTCTTATTTTTTGACCTATTTCATTTTGTTTGTCAACGGTTTGCTGGCGGCGGCGGTCTTGCTTCCGCAGTTTTGCAGACGCGCTGTCACGCTTGCGCTTGCACTTTTCGGCATTCATTTTTCTTTTGGTGCTGTCCGCCTTTCGAAGATGGAACGTGCGTATATTCAGAATAATGCCTATTTTGGAGCTGCTGTTTTGCAGGGCAATTATCCGTATAAGTATAAAGAAAACGACTCGGTACAAAGTATG
Source organism: uncultured Eubacteriales bacterium (assembly GCA_934444645.1). GTDB lineage: Bacteria > Bacillota > Clostridia > Oscillospirales > CAG-382 > UMGS882. The sequence goes on from CAKSCV010000010.1 coordinate 47,176, forward strand.
GCTGCGCGTTATTTTGCTTTGTGCGACAGCGCGTTAGACGAATTGGAGAAAAACGCCGATGTCCGTGCGCGAACAAATGCGCTTGTCGTCCTGCCGGAAACAGCGATTCCCGTTACTTTTTTTGATGTTGACAGGGGATATCCGAAACTGTTTGCCGCCTATGCTGAAAAAGAACGGGTTTCGATTGCCGTCGGTGCTTTTTCTTCTGAAAAACGACCGGATGCGGCAGACCGGGACGTTTACGGCAATTCGGTCTTCGTCTTTACGCCCGACGGAACCATGTCAGCACCGTACAGCAAACAGCATTTGGTGCCGTTTGGCGAGTATTTGCCGTACCGCCGCTTCTTCGAGCGATTTTTCCCGGCTTTGGCTGATTCCGCCGCTTTCGGCACGGATTTGACTGCCGGAAACGGCACTGTTCTTCCGGAAACACCCGTCGGCAAGGTCGGTGTACAGATTTGCTATGAATCGGTGTTCGGAAAGTATTGCCGCGCCCAAGTCAATGGCGGTGCCGAGATACTCCTTATTTCAACCAACGACTCAACGTTTGGCTCTTCACAGGCACTGCGGCATCATCTTGCTCAAGCACAAATGCGCGCCATCGAGAACAATGTACCGGTGCTTCGTGCAGCCAATACCGGCATTTCCGCACTTATTACCTCGGATGGACGCCTTGTTAAAACGCTTGGCGCGGATGAGACCGGCTATCTTGTCGGACTTTTGCCATACGGAACGGGTTCGACGCTTTACCGCGCGGTCGGCGACAGCATCCTTTTGCTTTTTGCCGCCCTGCTGTTAGCTTCATATTTGTATCCGAAACTTTCACGCAAAAGATAAAATGATACTAAAAGAACGCTGTCACGGAAGTTTTTTCGTGACAGCGTTCTTTATGTTACGGCACGATTGCACCGTGTTTTTCGAGCAGGTTTTTCAAGTCTTCCATCGGAACGGAGCTTGCTTCGGTGTCGGTTGTTACGGCGAGAGCAGCGAGTGCGCCGGCAGCCTGTCCGGTAGCCATGCAGGCTGCTTCCACGCGCAGCGCGGAAAGTGCCGCTCTGTCTGCACTGATACAGCGTCCGGCGACAAGAAGATTCCGGCTGTCTTTCGGAAGCAGTGCACCGCGCGGCACGGTCGGGACGATTTCCGGCTCGTGATAGATCTTTTTTCGGCCGTAGGAGCTGGCATCGTGTAAATCGACCGGATAGTAGGCAAAACAAACATCATCGCCATATCGCTCTCCGGAGAGGTATTTCTCTTGGGTCACGGTTTGCTTGCCGATTATGCGCACTGTTTCGCGAATACCGCATATGGGACTGAGCCAAGTAAGCTTCAAGTCCTTAAAGGCATCGTATTTCTTGTAGAAGCGAAGCAACCGCAAAATTGCTGCACGGCCTTCGAAAGAATATGCACTGATTCCGGCACTTGTGGACGCGTCAATCCCCGGTAAAAACACATGATTGCCGTTATGGCCGCGCGTTGAAAGAAAGCGTGTATCCATCCCGTTTGAGTTCCATCCGCTGTCGGTATAACGTAAAAGTCCGTTTTTGACGGCAGTGTCATACTCTGCGCGCAACGCGGCAAGCTCTTGGTCGGAAAGCTTGGGGATGCCGGTGATTTCAGCTGTGTAGGTCGCCGGCTGAACGTCCTTTTCTCGGATAACGTCATATCCTGCAAGACTCACGGCGTTTGCGTCGCCGGTCGCGTCGACAAGCACCTTGCAGGTGAAATCACGCAGGCCTTCTTTGAGGCAGAGTGTAACTTTTTTTGCGTCATTCGTTTCTTGAATCTGTGCGCACATCGCATCAAACAAAACAGTAACACCGGCATCCTTTACGGCTTCATCACAGATAAGCGCGTACAAATGCGGATTGAGATGCACTGCCCAGCGTCCTTGCGGACATGGCTCTTGTGTAGAATAGTCCGGTAAGGGTGTGCCTGCTTCGGCAGCGCATTTGGTTACAAGCTCGTAGCCGATTCCGGCAATGACCGGCTTTCGCCAGGCATAGAACGGGCCGGGACAGGAGATTCCCGCCTTGGCGAGGGTGCCGCCTAAGATTTCGCCTTTCTCGACCAATAACGTTTGCACACCGGCGCGGCCTGCTTGAACGGCGGCAATGACGCCGGCTGTTCCGCCGCCGATGATGATGACATCATACGCGGTTTTCATAGTACGCCTCCAAAGATTTGTTAAGAACAGTATATGTTAAAATACACGGCTTGTCAAGAGAAAACGCCTGAAAAAAAGAGCATTTTTCAGGCGTTATGGTTAAATTCCGAGTAAGCAGATGGCAAGCGTGCCGAGTATGATTCCGGCATATTGCGAACGCGTTAACTTTTCTTTGAAAAGGAAAAGCGCGGCAAGACCGGACAGCACGATGACACCGCCGTTGAGAATCGGAAAGAGGACAATGCTGCTCATTTTTCCGCTCAAATAGAGATTTATGAGATTGACCGCACCGATGATCACACCCGAAATTAACGACGGAAGTGTCGATTTGCTTTTTAACCGGTAATTGCAGCCGGCTTTGGGGGATAATAGGGTCATGACAGCGAAAATTGCGGTGAGAAACAGAAATGACCAAAGAAGAAAAACGTTTATTTCATCGGCTTTGTCCGAGTTCTGATGAATCTGTTGAATGATACCGACAAGTCCCCACAGGACAAAGCTTCCGAGTGCAAAAAACAGCCATTTCAGATTGAGGTTTTCGCCTTTTTTGATGCCGGAACTGAGATATAGGGTAACCAACATCAAAGCAAGACCGATGATCTGAAAGATTCCCGGCGTTTGCCTATAAGCAATCATGCCGAAAACCGACGGAATGATCATGCCGAGATAGGTGAATAACACGCTGAACGACATTGAGCCTGTGGACATAGCCATGAGTGAAAAAAACTGTGCTCCTGCCGTTACAATGGCGAAAACAAGCGCCAATACAAGCGAATATGCGGAAATTTTGAAGCCGCAGCCGGTGCAGAGAAAAAAGCCGACCGCACCGACGCCGCAAACCGCATTGAACAGCAGCGCATCGCGTGTGGTTTTTAAGACCTTGTTTCCGAATTGGTTGTAATAAATATTTTTGAAGGTGTCCGTAAAGACCGATAGGAACAAAAGAAAATAATTCATATCAGTTTTACTTTACCCGTGTGATTTCAGAAAATGCCACGCGATAGTTTCCGGAAACAGACAGTTCTACACCGTTTTCCGATATATCTTTTCCGGAAACAACTTTATTTTCAATGAGATACGTTTGGCAAGCGTCAACTTTTGGATAGACTGTCAGTCTGTTTTGCATGGTCTTGTACGAAAAAACGAGAATTTTGCTTTTTTTAACGGTTTCAAACTGCAAAACAAGAATTTTCTCGGTATCGGCAAGAATATGACAAACAGCGTTTTCCCAAAAGGTGCGTTCTTTTTTGAAAGCGGCAATATGTTCTTTTAAGACTTGCAGCAAGCTTTCGGAAAGCCTTGTTAAGTCGCAGCTGATGCCGATGGGACTGCCCGAAAGAAAGCCTTTTAAGAAGGATTCATGCACACCGACAACGCCGTCCCAGGTAGCGTCATGCGTCGAAAGAATCTTCTCTTTTTCCGTACCGTCGTATGAAGGAAAGAAGTTTTCAAACGAGGTGAGTACCGCCCATTTTTCGATGCACTGCGGCGGAAGCCGCTTGATACCTTCCTTGAAGATCCGCATGCCTTCATACGGGCTTTGATTGTCGCTTAACCAAAAGCTGTCAAACTGCGACGCGTTTTTTAAATCGACACGCATACCGCCGGACGCACAGTTTTCGAGATAGATGTGCGGATAACGGCTTTTCAGTTCTTTCAAAAACACTTCATAACCGCGGAAATAGCGGATATAGGCCGATTTTTCAGTGTCGTAATCGACATCTTGATTGAAATCGAATTTGATGAATTCAATATGGTATTTTTCAATGTTTTCCGTAAGCACGTCTAAAATCCGCCGGCGTGCGTATGCATTTGAAAAATCCAAAAAGTACAGATTTCCGTTCGGCGTAAAATAATCTTCGGGATGCGCCTTAAGGGCGTCGGCATTTTTGCTTGCCGATTCGATTTCAAACCAAAGACCGAATTTCATGCCGTGCTGCCGAACTTTTTCGGAAATATCAAACAGCTTTCCCTGCAGCTTGCCGTTTTCGTTTTCGCGCCAATCCCCGCGGCTGCTGTACCAGTCACTGCCTTTTCCGAACCAACCGGCGTCGATGACGAAATATTCGCAGCCAATGGCGGCAGCTTTGGGAATTTGCGAACAAATGAAATCCGGATTGATTCCGTCAAAGTTTGCAAGCCATGTGTTGTAAATGACCGGCATTTGCTTTCTCGGATAGTGGGAAAGACAGAATTTATGCAGCTTGGCACAATCCAAATCGGTTGTATTCTTAAATTCATAGAACAGCACTTCCGGCGTTGCTGTCACCTCATTTGGCTCAAGTCGGAGTGAAAAGTTTTCACAGTTCACACCGATTTCGACAACAGCCTCGGCAACCTCGCCGCCGAGCGGAATCATTTTTACGCGAATCGTCCACGCATAATCGGCAAGCAGGTGAAAGACCACGCCGCGGCCGGTCTGCTTGTTGTGAATCGCCATAAACGGCGCTGCACCGTAAGAAGCGCGAATGCTGCGGGAGGAAACAACAGCTTCGGAGACAAGCGGCTGCCATGCGCCGGTGTTTTCGTTCTGCCAACCGTTATATTGGGTGTAAATTTCAAATTCGCCGCTGCCGAGATGAAATTTGTTTTGAAGACAGTTTAGGGTAATCGAACCGTTTGATTTATTCTGTAACGTGCCGGTGCAGTGAAAAACGCGGCTTTCATCTTCTGTGCAGGAAGCTTCGATTTTCAATGTATCGTTTTCGGAACGTAATGTGTTTGCCGTGTATTTGCCGAAATTCCCGGAAAGGTTCCATACGTCGTGCGATAAGATTTTTTGTGCAAGTGTTTTCATGAATTTGTCTTTCCCATCATAGATTCTAAATGTTTGAGTGATTCAAAGGCAAAGGCAAAATAGCTTTGGGTAGCCGGGTTTATCTTGTAGTCGATTTCAAGCGTGAGGGGGCCTGTATAGCCGATTTTCTCTATTACCGGCATGATTTCCTTCCAGTTGATATGGCCGAGCATGGGGACAAGGTGCTCGTCATCACAATTGAAATTGTCGTGCATATGCGTGATTTTAAGCCGCTTGCCAATGTATTTCAACGCCTCGCATTGCTTTAGCTTTGCAAGATTGGCGTGTCCGAAATCCCAGCAAATACCGATGTGCTCGTCGTCAGGATGCGTGGAAAATTCGTCGGCAAGCTCGCAGATATCTTCGTAATGCATGGAATAGAACCGCCAAAAATGTTGAGTGGGGAAAAACGGCAGATTTTCAAGCGCAATGCCGACATTGTTTTCGACCGCTGTTTTCAAATAGCTTTCCAAGCAAACGCAGTTATCGTGTTTGGCACGTATGCGGCTGTAATCGCAGGTAATGGATGAGCGCAAATGCATGGCGGCCCATTTGGCACCAAGCAGGGAGGTTGCCTTCAGACACCGATGAATTGCTTTTTCCATCGCATCGTCAATAGTTTCGGAGGAAACAAGAAGGTTATAGCACGGTAAATGTGTTTGGATACATGTTAGTCCGTTTTGGAAAAGCAACGCCTTTAGTTCTTCAATACGCCTTTCCCAATCATCTTGATAGAAAATTTGGCTTGTTCCGAATCCGAGTGATACATATTTGAATCCGGCGTCTGCCGCGTTTTTCAAGGCAGTATCAGCGTTGTGCTCTTGAATCTGTAAAGCTTTTCTCATAATAATCACACCTCGTTTTTTTCAATTATACCGCGTCGCAGGACGAAATAACAGTGTAAACCGTTTATAAAAACTGTAAAAACGTCTACAATTTATTTCGGTACTTGCCGGCCGGGATACCATACTTTTTCTTAAACAGCCGCAAGAAATAGTCTTTATCGGAAAAACCGGTGCTTTCGGCAATCAGCCAGACCGGCTCATCTGTTTTTTTAAGCAGCTCTGCGGCGCGGGTCAGCCGTGCGTTTTTGATAAATTCCGCGATTCCGTCCGGCATATAGCTTTTTGAAAGCTTGTATAGCTCGGCACGTGAAACGCCGAATTTGCGGCAGAGCGTGCTTACCGATAGGTCTTCCTCAAGGTGTGCGGAAATGTAGTCTATGACCGTATAAATGAGCGGCTTTTCCGCCGCGTACGCCAAATGCTTGAGCCGGATATAAGCATTTAATGCCGTGAAAATATGCGAAACAGCTTGAAGCTGGCTGTCGGAAAAGTAACGGATTTCGTTGGAATACACAGCTGTGTTTTGATCGACGAGCGGCATTTCGCGGAGCTTTTCGGCAATGCCGGTGCAAAAGTGCTTGCGGTCGGGATCGCTTGTGATTTGACCATACATGATGTAGCCGATGACCGTGCCGCCTTCCGTCTTTAACGGACAGGCTGCTTCGGTAAGCCCGGCATGACATTTGCGGATGACCACACCGTCACACGCGCGGCACTCGTCAAACAGCTTAAGATTGCTTTCGGAACAACGATCGTGGTAATGCGCCTGTATCCGATGGCAAAACGCACAGTTTTCGGCCGGATACGTGAAAATCTCCTGCAAATCCGTGTCATAGAGTGCTGTTTTGATGCCGGTAATCTCATAAAACGATTTTAACAAATCGTACAGCTCTGCGTGTTCGGTTTGAAGAGGCATACCATCACTCACTTTCTATGGACATTGTAGCATAGGCATACGAAAAAAGCAAGCTCTTTTGTGGCGAAAATGTCATGCGAAAAACAAAAAGAAGAAGCTGCTTCCTCGGCAATGCCGCAGGTGAAAACAGCTTCTTTTATATGCATGACTGTAAAAACGTCTTATTCGACCGTAACGCTAACCGTACCGTCCTCAAACGAATATCCATATCCGACAACGGCACAAACCGTTTCAAGCGGAACAGCCGGTACGCCGTCGATCGGCACAACCTTTCCCGGAAGCTTTGCCGGTTTTCCGTTCAACAAATATACGTCGCTTCCCTCGGTGAAGGTCATCTCGGTCTCACCGATGATAAGCGTCAGCTCTCGTTTGGCGCGATTCCAACGATAGGCGGCATTCATGCGGTTTAGGAGGGAGTTTCGGGCATACAGCGGCACAAACGGAATGCCGTTCTGCTTGGAAAGGGGCAGTCCGATGTTCACATCCACGCCGTTTACGCAAACCTTTTCCGCTTTTTCGGTTGCTTCTATGAATTCAAGTTTTTGGATTTCCCACGAGCCGCCGCTGCTCGTCGGGTCAATACGGAAGGTGGTCACACGACCTTTCCAATTCGGCTGTGAAACGCAGGAGAACAGCGCTTCGGCATAGCCGTTTTCGTTTAATGTATAGGTGCAGGACAGCATTTTATCACCGGAAAGCTTGGGATTGGTTTCGGTCGCAAAGAAGATCTGCGGGCCGCCTTTGACCTCTCTGCCGGTAACGCCGAACACCTTCATATAAATGCGGATAAAGGCAATGCTGTCCGCATTTATACCGATATCGCCCGCAAAGAATATCTGTGGATCGATCCCGTTGGAAACACCACAAAGTGCACCGTTTTCGTGCGTTTTGTTGACGGCATTGACTTCGTAACGGAACGCGTCGTAAGTCGCGACGTCGGCAAAATCATAGGTCTTGATGACTTTCGCGTCGGGAGAAGGCTTTGGCGGCTCCAAACGGCGTTCCGGCCGCAGCCATGCGTGGCCTTCGGGATACAGAATATCGATGCGGTGCTTTTGATGTTCGGTCGGCTTTTTGTCGGTATGCTCGGGCGCTTCGCAAAAGACCTTGCGTAACGTATCCAAGAAGCCGAAGCCGTGTAATCCGGACGGATTGATATAATGCCCTTCGTCGAACTCGTTCCAACAGGAAAGAAGCACCATTTTGCTCTGCCATGCGTTCTGATCCGGAAATTGACGCGCGTCGGTCAGATACTGGTCACGTGTCCACGTGAGGATCTTATCATACTCCGGAATCGAAATGGACGGATGTCTTGCATCATGGCGCGCCACGCAGTTAAAGCCGACGCCGACGGTCGGAACATGAACAACGGAGGTGGCATATTGGCTGAACGTTTCCATCGCGTTTGTAAGCATATTCTCTTGGTATTCTGCTGTATACGATTCTGTGCCCCAGTTGTAGGCATACGTGCCTTCTACGCCGAGTGCTTCGCGGAATTTGATATCGTTTTCCGAGCTGCCGCCTCCGGCACAAAGGAGGATAATATCCGGCATACCGGCTTTTTTAACGGCTTCGCGTAAGAAATCGAGTTCCTTGCGCGCCTGTTCGACACTGCCAAAATATTCCGGCTTGGCGAGCGTTCCGATGGTATAGATCGAAAAGACGGGCTTGCCGTCAATTTTGTAATAGCCGGGATCTTTGAAATAATATTCAATAAAGAAGGGAACAAGGTACTTTTCAAAGGCCTCGGGCGTGATGGCTTTTGTGAAGTTGTTTTCCCACATGATGGCAAACTTGGAATAGTTCTTGTAAACGGAGTTGAAGTAGCCGTCGTGAAGCGCATGAGAAAAGCCGGGGAATTTGATAGGTTCATCAATAACGGTCGGTCCGTACCAGCATTGTAGCTGGAAGTCGATGCCGTGTTCGCAGAACCATTTGTTTTCCCAGTCGGCAACCTCCGGAATGCCTTCGTCATAGTAGCCCATATACGGCGTGATTTCGTCATACGGTGAGCAGACATCCCATGTTGCGTCATGCCTGCCGCGCCAGAAGCCGTAACGCCACGACGAAAAGACGTGCAAGCCGACATGATAGCCCTTTTCTTTGACCGGCTTCGGCTCTTCGACATAGTCGGCCGGAAGCGGCGCAAGACCGTATAAAAGAATATCGTCGAGCGCCATATGTGCGTCGTCAAATGCTTCGATACGCAACGCATGGAATGCTTCGGCGTGCGGCATTTGGAAGATCCCCTTGTCTTTGCCGTTGACGCGTACAAGAACGCCGTCATCGGTCATTTCAAGACGAAGCGTATTCCAAATCTCGCGCGGATATGTGCAAATGGCGGTGCCGTCCGCAAAGGAAAGCTTTCCGTTTTCGGCACGGATTCCAAAACCGTCGAGCAGAAATGCAGCATGGAAATTTTCGGATTTTTCCAAAAATTTTAATTCGAGGCATAATTCGCCGTCGGCATTTTCGAGTGCTTTTTCCAAAAGCGTATGGTTTCCGCTTTCGAGATTCAGGTAATAGGTATCCTCTTTTGAAAACGTGTAGCCGGATGAATTTTTCATGCCGACTGTGCCGCCTTGCGTGCAGACGCGCCAATCACAAGGAATTTCACCCTCGAACGGTGCAAGAAAACGCTCGTTGCAGAAATAATCGGCATACAGCTTTACACCGCGCGCACCAAGAGAACCGGTATAGCCCTTTTCGATACCAATCGAGATAAAATGCAGATCGTGTATGTCCGCCGGCAAGGCATGGATACCGGCATCGCGATTGTTGATATAGGCTGTAAAGAAGCGCTTTTTCAAATCAACGACAGCTTTGAAGCTGTTTTTTTCGGCACATACGGGAATGCCGGTTTGTGTGCCGTCCGAAAGCGTGTAAAAACCGCCGTGTGTCATGAGTGCGAGAGCCGTCTTTTTCGTGCTGTCGTACAGACGAACGGCAAAACCGTCGGGGCAGTCAATTAAGAAGTTGATTTCAAGCGTGACGACGCTGTCGGTCTGCTTGCGGAATTTGCGCGTAAGCAGTGTGTCGAATTCAGCATTTATCTTGGTAAAATCGAACTGTGCGTAGGCGGCTCTGTCCTTTAAGGCAAGACCGCGGTTGTCGAACTCCCAGCCGGCAAAAGGGTGTTCGTTGTCGTCAATCAAATAAATCGCTTTGGATATGCGTGCATTTTTATAAATCATACGGTAAGTTCCTTTCTGAATCGTGTTTTTTAATCAAATCCTCCTAAATATTTTTGGTACATTGTACCAAAAATGATTGTATGACAAAGGTTGGATTTTGTCAACCGTTTTTTAGAAAAAAGTTTTCTGTTTCATTTGACAAATACAAAATGTTGTGATAAAATGAAATAAAATTAAAGTAGGTGAGGACTGAATGTCAAAATTTAAGAAATACGTTTTCCTCGGCATTTGCGGTTGCATAGCTGTGCTTTTCGGACTTGTTGTGCAGGGCGCACAACCGGATACGATGCGTCAAATCGTTTGGGGCTTGAAAAAAGACTTTCCGGATTGCGATAAAAATCATTGGGCATATGAAAGTGTTGCCGTTTTGGCAGCAAACGGGCTGTTAAAGGGCGATGAAACAGGCTTGGTTCATCCGGATAAACATATCACGCGCGCAGAAGCCGCGAAGATTCTTTGCGAATATAAAAACACTTCGGCGAAAGCCTATGACGGCGTGTATGCGGATGTAAAAAGCGCAGACTGGTTTTCCGCGTATGCCGAATCCGCCGATACGCTTTTTCCGGAGCGATATAACGAAGCGGGAAACCGTATTTTTTCGCCTCATGAAAACCTTTCCCGCGCGGATACGGTATATGCTGTTTTGCAGTTGATTGGCGCTGAAGACGAGCTTTTTGCTGCTCCTTTATATGTGCTTGACGATTTTACGGATAAACAGGCTGTTCCTCCCGGAATGGAAGCCTATATGGCGGTCGGCATTGACCGAAACCTGATACAAGGCTACAGCGACCATACGTTAAGACCGAACACATTTGTGACAAGAGCGGAGTTTTGCACGCTTTTGTACAGATGCATACAACCGAAAATCTATGTGGAAGTATCGGACGACAAAAGCGTAAGCGTCAGCTGCAAAATCGCTTCGGATAAAGATATGCGCGTTGTTTTGAAAAAACGCGGACCGAATGATATTTTGGATTTTGCCAAATGGTATCTTGCTCACAATCCAAACAGAACGGTTTTAACCGAAATCGGAGAGAAGTATCTTGTTTTAAACGCGGAAACCGATACCTTTTCGCCCTATATCGTAAGAGCGGTCAACAACATAAACGGCGATATGCCGCGCAGCGGTGATTTTACCGGCGGAAACCACTCTTACTTTAACATCGGCTACGGCGGCTCTCCGACCGGACGAACAGCGGATATCGAGATTTATGTCGACGGCGTTTCGGTAAACGGTGGGTATCAAGGCTATGCAGCCACGGTCGATATTATTTTCAAAAACCGCATTCAGGCGAACAATACAAAAAAGGCTGACGGCGGCGGACGAGAGGTCTTGGAAGAAACAAATTCACTCCGCTTCGACGGGATAAAATGGAAAAGCCGGATAAATGTTACAGCTTTGGAAGACATCGATATTCGACGGTACTACGGCTTGCAATTGGGAGTATACAACCTCGGTGATACGGTGACCTATTATGATGAGAAGACCGTTTCCTATCCGCTAAACCAGAAAACATGGAGCCGCACGAAAAATTGCCGCAAATTTGCTTTATCCGGCGGAATTCTTGGTGTTGAGGTCGCGCAAAATTGGCAGGATGAAAACGCGATTTTCAAAAATTCGGAAAATTTCAGTGCTTTTTCCCAACGGTACGGAAAAATCTACTTTAATGTCATCCAAACAAACGAGAAAAACATTTTGACTGCCGGTGACAGCTTTGAGATTAACGGGTATTACCGGTATACGGCCGCTTAACCGGAAGGCGTATTTACGCCGTATTTTACAAAAATATCCGAAATCCGGAACGAAAACATCCGTTAACCATAACTGCCGACTGTGCAGGCGCTTATGGTTTGACGAAAAAACAAACGACACGATCTGCATTTTGCAAAGCGTGTCGTTTTGTTTTTTGTATTTAGAAACCGGAACTATTCTTTTTCAAAAACGTCTTTTCCGAGACCGCAGGTGGGGCACACCCAATCTTCGGGAACATCTTCCCAAGGAGTACCGGGTGCGACACCGTTGTCCGGATCGCCGAGAACCGGGTCATAAACATAGCCGCAAGGGCAAACATATTTTTCCATAATTTTTTGTCTCCGTATTCTGTATGATTATTTGCCGAAATATCTCTTCAAAAGACCGGCAAAGGCTTTTCCGTGTCTTGCCTCATCGCGCGCCATTTCATGCACGGTATCGTGGACGGCATCCAGACCTGCTTCCTTGGCACGTTTTGCCAGATCAGTCTTGCCTGCGGTTGCACCGTTTTCGGCTTCTACACGCATTTCGAGGTTCTTTTTGGTGGAATCGGTCACCACTTCGCCGAGAAGCTCAGCAAATTTGGCAGCATGTTCGGCTTCTTCATAAGCCGCTTTTTCCCAATATAAACCGATTTCGGGATAGCCCTCTCTGTGTGCGACGCGCGCCATGGCAAGGTACATGCCGACTTCGGTGCATTCACCGGTGAAGTTAGCGCGCAGATCCATCAAAATATCCTCGGAAACGCCTTTTGCAACGCCGACCGAATGCTCGGCTGCCCACGACATATCTTCATTCTGCTCTTGGAATTTAGATGCCGGTGCGTGGCATTGAGGACATTCCTTGGGTGCCGTTTCACCTTCATAAACATAACCGCAAACCATACATACAAACTTTTTCATAACAATTCTCCTTAAAATTTATTTTTATATTTAATTCAGACAGTTTTTGCAGCTGCCGGAATAATATACATCGGTTGTTTCGGCCGTAAAGCCGTTTTCCGGGAAATCCGGTTCTTTGACATCGAATATGTCATAAACCATGCCGCATTTCCGGCACAGAAAATGTGCATGAAAAGCAGCGTTGGCATCATAGCGGGTACGAAAGCCCTCAATGGCGATTGCTTTGATAATATCGGTTTCGGCAAGCAGCTTTACGGTATTGTAAACCGTTGTTTTGGACAGCGTCGGATATTTTTCGGACAGGGAAGAGAAGATCTCCTCTACCGTCGGATGTGTGCGGTGCGTATCCAAATAATCGTAAATCTGAAGCCGTAATGCGGACGGCTTTACGCCTTTTGCCGTCATCAGCTCGGTGGGATTCATGAAGAACTCCTTGTTTTTAGATTGTAATTCATTCATTTCTGTAATGATTACAATAATAGTATACACGCTTTTTGCGTTTTGTCAAGAGGTTTTTGAAAAAAACTTTATTTTTTTTGAAAATGACTTCTTTCGATGCTTGCAGCCGGCATTTTGCATACGTCGGACAAATGCGGCAGATACTATACAAAAACCATGGAAGAGGCAGAAAAACGTGAGCACAGAACAGTTCAAACATTATCGAAATGAAAAAGAAACGGTAAAAACACTTTTGAGAGACTACCCGGCGCACGGAAAAATCAGTGCAAAAAGTCTTAAACACCTTTTACGCGAAAGCAAAAGCTTGTTTTTTCAAGCAAAGCGTGCTGCCGACACGTTGGACTTTTCCGGCAAACCTCTGCCGAAGGGCTACGAATGGGTTGCCGATAACGCGTATGTCTTAACGGAAAAGTTTGCGATGCTGCCGGCGGAATTTAATTTTCATAAGAATTTACAGTGCGAAATTCAAACCGTTGATCCGTTGCCGCGGTATTATTTGGTTTTTTTGAAGTATACGGAGTTTTTGGAGCGGAACGGCTTTGTTTTTGATGATACCGCACTTGATGCCTTTTTTTCGGCACTTTTTTCTGACGAAACGGATTGTCCTTGCTATAAGGATTTGTATAGCTTTCCTCTTTTATTCAAGTCAGCGGTCGTATGCCGGATTGCCACCGTTTGCCGCAATCTCACTGCGGACAATCTCTCGCAGGAAAAGGCAGGAGAAAAGCTTTGCTTTTATTTTTCCGTTTTGCGAAAGCTGGATGATTATTCATTTGAAAAAAGCTTTTCATACAGTGAGACCGAACGCTATTTAGCGGCGGATCCATCCGGGTTTTATCCGAAAATGACCGATTCGACCAAGCACCGCTATCGAAAGCAAGTGATGACGTTTGCCGCAAAGGCCGGTATATCGGAATCCGCTTTTGTGCGAAGCCTTTATGAAAAAGCGCGTAACGGCGAAAATGAGCGAATGTGCCACATCGGCGCGTATTTGTTCCGGCCCGAAAGCCGTCGGTATGGCTATGGATATTTTACGCTGCTTGGTTTGTTTACGCTCGGTATCACGATGGGTCTTTGCCGGTACAGCCTTTGGGCGATATTCCTTCTGTTTCCGGTGTGGGAGGTCGTGAAAACAATTTTAGACCGCGTCTTTGCGCGTTGTATGCCGGTAAATGAGCTGCCGCGCTTGCAAATCGATGAGCTTTCGGATTGCGAAGGTGTTTTGACAGTCATAACAACGCTTCTTATCGGTGAAAAAAACGATGAGGCACATTTTCGCCGGTTGGAAAACGCGTATCTTTCCTGCGGCATGAAAAACACCTGCTTTGCCATTCTCGGTGATTATGGCGATGCGGCGCACGAGAGCACCGCGGCGGATGAACGAATTTTAGCGTTTGCTGCCGAACGAATCCTGGCATTAAACGAAAAATACGGAAAACATTTTTATTTGTTTCTTCGTCCGCGGTCCTATTGCCGTACGCAAAAAGCCTTTATCGGCTATGAACGCAAGCGCGGCGCAGTCATGCAGCTTGTGCATTTTTTGAAAACGGGCGAAAATGCATTTTTGCCGAACGCGGCGGCGATGCCGTATGAAACAGCACAAAATATCCGTTTTGTCATAACGTTGGATGCCGACACCAATCTGCCGTTAGATGCGGTAAAAGACTTGGTCGGCACCATGCTGCATCCCTTAAACCGCCCGGTGATCGATCGAGAAAGACACTGTGTGACGCAGGGCTACGGCATCTTGCAGCCGCGTGTTGCGCCGGAGCTTGCGGCTGCACAAAAGACACCGTTTTCGCGCATCATGTGTGGCGTCGGAGGCATGGAAATCTATTCGTTTGCCGGCTATGACTTTTATCAATCGTTGTTTGAAAATGCCAATTTCTGCGGCAAGGGCATTTTGGACGTAAACGCCTTTGAAGAAACGATCAACCGGCCGTCGGTTTCATTTGCCGAAGACAGTGTGTTGAGCCACGATATTCTGGAAGGCGAACGTCTGCGAACGGCTCTTGTCAGCATTCCGACCGTGACGGACGGCTTTCCGAAAAATCTGTTATCTTATTTCCGTCGTCATCACCGTTGGGTGCGCGGCGATGTGCAGAATCTTGTGTATCTGCGCAAGACGTTTCGCAACAGTCTCGGACAAGAGGTAAAAAATCCGTTTTCGCGTTTGACGAAATTCAAGCTGTTCGATAATGTCCGCCGGGAAAGCGTTCCGATTTTCACTCTTGCGGTCCTTCTTGTTTGCGGAACTTTGGAGCATAGGACAGCACTTTTGCTAAGCTTCTTTTCGCTTTTATATCTGTTATTGCCGGTGTTTGCCGATGCAATACGTCTGATTCGCACATGGAGCTTTTCGTGTGCGGCGCGTCGTTTTTTCTCCAAAGGCGTTTATGCCGGAATATGGCAGAGCTTTTTACGGTTTCTGTTAGGCATTTCGGCACTTCCGAAAAATGCATTTGTAACACTTGATGCCATGCTTCGTGCGTTTTGGCGCATGACGGTGTCGCGCAAGAATATGCTCGAATGGGTCACTGCGGCACAGAGCGACGCACAAAGCGATAACGGGCTTCTTTCCTATGTGCAAAAAAACCTTACCGGAGCGGCACTCGGCGTACTGTTGTTTGTGTTTGCACCCTGCGGCGGCTTGAAGGTGATCGGTCTTATGTGGTTTTTCTTCCCGGCAACCGCATACTTTTGCGGCAGGGAGACGCGACCGCCGGAGCGGAAAGCACTTTCCGAAAAGCAAAAAAACACCTTACGCTCCTATGCCGCAGACTTATGGAATATGTATGTGAACACGGTCACGCCCGAGGATCATTTTCTTCCGCCGGATAATCTGCAGTTAGAGCCGGTTCTTAAAATTGCCCATCGTACCTCGCCGACCAACATCGGACTTTATCTTGCAAGCGTGCTTGCAGCGCGCGATTTCGGATTCATCGATTCGGGCGAGCTGTATCGCCGGTTAAGCGAAACGCTGGCAAGCATTGAACAAATGGAAAAATACCATGGGCATTTGTTCAATTGGTATCACACGCAGACGCTTGCGGTTCTTGAAGACCGCTATGTTTCTGCGGTGGATTCGGGTAATTTTCTTGCATGCCTTATCGTTGTTGCCGAAGGCATAAAAAACTATGTCGCAGAAGAAGTAAGGCTGTTGGACATCGTGACGCGAACAAAAAAACTGATCTGTGCAACCGATTTGAAGGTGATCTATAATTCCGACCGCAAGTTGTTTGTTTTGGGCTTAACGTTTGATGCGGACGGACAAGCATCACAAACGAGCTATGCCTTCGATATGCTCATGAGCGAAGCAAGAACCCTCAGCTATATCGCTGCGGCAAGACGTGCTGTTCCGTCACAGCATTGGGCGGCACTCGCCCGGCCGCTTATCGGCTGCGGCGACCGTGTGGGCGTTGCCTCTTGGACGGGAACAGCGTTTGAATATTTTATGCCTTCGCTGTTTCTTCCGACCGTTCGTTCCTCTTTACAGTATGAGGCATTGCGATTTGCTTTTTATGCACAGCGCAGCCGCTTTGCCGTGCTTGAAAACGGACAGAAGGCATGGGGAATTTCCGAAAGCGGTTATTATGTGTTTGACAGCGGCAAAAACTACGGCTATCGCGCCTTCGGTATCCCGATGCTCGGTTATAAACGCGGTTTGGAAAAAGATTTGGTTATTGCTCCCTATGCGGCATTTTTAATGTTGACCATGAACACAGCACTGCCGCTTGACGATTTGGCACACATAAAAAATGGCGGTGTGTACGGCAAGTACGGTTTTTATGAGGCGATAGACTTTACACCGGAACGAACCGAAAACGGCAAGGGAAAGGTCGTCAAAAGCTATATGGCGCACCACGTCGGCATGAGCCTTATGGCGGCGGCAAACGCACTTTTTGACGACTGTATGGTTCGGCGTTTTATGAGTGATCCGCATATGCGGTGTGCAGCGGAGCTGTTGGAAGAAAAGATACCCGTGGATGCGGCCGTGCGCCGTGTCCGTCCGAAGCCGCACAAGCAGAAAAGCACGAGTGTTCACAGCCGCGCAAAATAGCAGAGCCGGAGCTGAGCTGTCAAGCGGCTCCGTTTCTTTTCATATATATTGTTAAATAAAATGGCAAAAAATGAAAACTTTTGAGATAACTGCTTGTTTTCACAGTAATTTAAAAAATAGTTCGACCAAAAGCGGTTTAATTTTTGTCTATTCTGCCCTATAATGATTTAAAAAAGTGGGGGAGGAGTTATATGGCAAAGCAATTGCCGTCGCCGATTGACGGAAATTTACGCAAGTTCCAGCTTCGTGTTCCGGAAGTGATCCGAAAATGCAGCGGTATCGTGGTTTTCGGCAAACGCATTAAATCACTTGTGTTTTCGACGGATTTGTGTATCATCAAAAATGTAAATGCCGATGCTGTTATTGCGGTTTATCCGTTCACGCCGCAGCCGGTGATCACGCAGGCCTTGCTAATGGCGGCAGATATTCCCGTGTTTGCCGGAGTCGGCGGCGGCCTTACCGGCGGACAGCGCGTAGTAAACCTTGCCATGTTTGCCGAAATGCAGGGTGCGACCGGCGTTGTGGTCAACGCACCGACCCTTAACACGGTTTTGAGCGAAGTGACCGCAACCATCGACATTCCCACCATTGTTACCGTTGTACGGGAAGATGAAGATATCCGTGCGCGCATTGAAGCCGGAGCTTCCATCTTAAACGTTTCTGCCGCTTCCGCAACGCCGGAGGTTGTGCGCAAGATAAAAACACTGTATCCGAAAATTCCGGTTATCGCCACCGGCGGACCGACTGATGAGAGCATTCTCGAAACCATCCACGCCGGAGCCAATGCCATTACCTGGACACCGCCGTCCAACGGCGAGATTTTTAAGGAAATCATGACGGCATATCGCGAAAACCGCGAGCATCCGTGATTTTGTGAATTCGACAGAGCTCAATTTTTCGAATTCCGGAGGAACATCATGAAAATTTGTTTTCTATGCGATTTGCATTTGGGCTATAACAAAACAGCCGTACAGTACGAAGCGTTCGACTATGCACTTGCCGATATCCGGCGCAAACAGCCGGAGCTTGTGATTTGTGCCGGCGATATTACCTCCGACGGCAATGTATTTGCCGCCAAACGCTTTGCCAAAAAAATGGAATCGCTCGGAATCCCGTATATGACACTGCTCGGGAATTCCGATTACCGCACGGAGAAGAACATTCCGATTCTTCAAACGCTTCTCACACCGCCGGTAAAATCCTTTGAATCGTTCACCGTTTTTGTCGTGAACGATGCCTCCGGCCGCATTGACGACGCTTCGTATGCACGCATCGAAAAGGCCGGAAAAGGGGATATCGTCGTCATGCACCATCCTGTTAACAGCCTTGCCGAAAGTGAGCGCGCACGGTTTAAGACGTGGCGGAACAGCCATCCGGAAACGCTTGTGTTTTTCGGTCATCTCCATAAAAGCGGCGTTTCCGGCAACGATTATTCCTTGCCGACGCTCGATCCGGACAAATCCGTCGGCGAAAATCCGTGCATTACTTATTTTGATACCGAAACACGCTCACTTGAAAAAGTCTATTATTTTTGCCCGATGCCTTCGGATCTTCCGAAATATATCGGTATTTCCTGCTTTGATCCCATACAGGATGTGGATTTTGCCGCACAAAACGGCTTGCGCTGCATCGAATTGCGTCCCAATTGCTTAGAGGTTCCAAAAGAGGAGCTGCTTTCGCACATTTCGGCTTGGCGGAAAAACGGCGGCGTAAATTTGTCGCTTCACGCACCCGAGGTCGGCTTTTCGGGCGGCTTGACGGCTGATACCGAAAAATGGGATAAGTTTGTCGAAACGGCCCTGTATTTGGGTGCCGATCGCGTCACATTGCACGTGCCGCAGGCTTCTTTTGAAGCCATCCGCAAGAACGGCGAAGCCATGGAGCAGATCCTTGATTTTCTCTCACGCCGCTTTGCTATGCTTCCGAATAAATGTGTTGTCGGCGTGGAAAATATGCACATGACTGCCAGAGAACGCCCGGATTTCAATCGTCGATTCGGCTATTTGCCGGAGGAATGCGTGTTCTTTATGAAACGCCTGCAAGAGAGATGTCCGCGTGTCATCGGTTTGAACTTAGATATCGGCCACGCCCGGAACAATCCGCCGTTTCACGAAAAATATCCGCTCGGCACGTGGTATGCCGAAACCGGCCGCTTCGCCGTCGGCTATCACATTCACCAAGTGCTTCGCACCGAAAACGGGCTTGAAAACCAAGCACCGTTTACCGAGGTATACGGAGAACTGATTTCACTCGCTTCATTCTTCCGGTGTTGGAGTACCGGAGTGCTTGCCAAAGCTCCGGTGATTTTCGAGATTCGCGGCCATGCCGCCTATGTTCCGTCGGTGCGTATGATCGAAAAGGAAAGCGGTCGCAGAGTCGCCGATCTGCACACGCATACGCTTTATTCCGCCTGCGGAATCGATCGGCCGGAAAAGGTTATTTCCACGGCAATCGAATACGGTGTGCGGCTTCTCGGCATTACCGACCACAGTTACGGCATCGGCGAACGCAAAGCCGTCTATATCAAAAAGATCCGCGAGCTTGCACCCAAGTACAGCGACCGAATCAAGGTGTTGTGCGGCATCGAAATTCCGTCAGATCCGAAGCTGTACGACATTGTCAAATCGGACGAAATCGCCGAATGCGATTATGCGCTCATCGAGCATATCGGAAACAAGGGCAGTCTTGCCTATGATGACCCGATTGGCTTCTGCAAAAAGATGAAGATCCGCTGCGGCATTGCGCATACGGATTTGTTTGCGTACTGTGCCGAACGCGGTCTTGACCCACGGGTGTTCTTTTCTCAGCTTGCCCGTGCCGGCATCTTCTGGGAAATGAACATGGCGTATGACAGCATCCACCATTTTAGAAAGCACACATATGTCGACGATTTTATGGCGGATGAACAGAAGCAAAAAATCGTGCTTGAATCAGGTTTGCACATTGCTGTCGGCTCGGATTGTCACCGTAAGGAAGAATATCCGGCGGCGCGGCTTTATCAAATGACGGATTTCCTCCTCGAAAAGGGAATCCCCACTGCGGATGCTTATTTTTAACCGGTTTTTTTCGAAATCTGTTCAAACGGCAGGGAGTTTTCTCTTTGCCGTTTATTTTCGGTCTTGACTGTTTCAGCAAAATGTGCTATTATTATAGTATATTTCTTTCGAGGTCACGTATGAACTATATTATTTTGGATATGGAATGGAATCAACCGATACCCGGCGTTCGGTTGGATTATAAGAACGATCGCTGTCTTTCCAATGAAATCATTCAGATCGGCGCAGTCAAAATGGATGAGGCGATGCAAATCAACGATACGTTCGAAATCAATATTAAGCCGCAAAAATTAAAGCATATCAACTATAATGTCCGCAAATTGACCGGCATCGACGATGCATTGCTTGCCAATGCAAGCGATCTTGCCTCCGCCATTACTGAGTTTCGCAGGTGGTGCGGCACGGATTTTGTTTTCCTGACATGGGGCTATGACGATATCGGCGTTTTGGGCACCAACCTTTCGTATTTCGAACTTCCGACCGATTGGCTCCCGAGCTTTTATAATCTTCAAATGATTTTCTGCGCACAAACGGAAAATCTTAATAAACAGTATTCGCTTGCCTATGCGGCCGAGCATTTCGGCATTGCACTCGACAAGCCCTTTCATGATGCCTTAACCGACGCTTACTATACGGCGCTTGTCTGCGCTTCCTTGGATTTGAAGAAAGGCATTCAATCGTACCGCGCCATGGTATTTAAGGACAATACCATTCCGGAACACATGAAAAATATCCGCTATAAACGCAACTACCGACCGGTCGCCGGATACGATGCTTTGCTCAAGCAAACCAAAATCGCGTGTCCGGAGTGTCCGGATTGCGGTAAAGCCTTGCAACATCCGGAAACATCCAAAAACGGCTTATTCAACCTCTTGACCATCGGTGATTGTCCCGAACACGGAGGCTTTGCGGAATCCGTCAAGATCCATAAAACGCCGGAGGAAACCTATTGCGCCACCGAAATGGTTTTTGCACTGGATCGCTATAATCGCCCGTATTTTATGAATAAGGTGCAGAAAATGCGTTCTTCCGACGAACGTCGGCGCAAACGTGCCGCGCATTCACAAGGCAAAAAGCCGGAAAAAGCGTCGGTTGCTGCAGCCGGCAGCGGTTCGTGCCGCAAGCACATATGATAAAGATGAATTTGCCTCTTCCGACCTATGTACAAGAGGTGCTTGGCCTTTTGCAAAATGCCGGACATGAAGCGTATCTTGTCGGCGGCACAGTGCGCGACGCAGTCATGGGGCTTGTTCCGCATGATTACGATATTACAACAAGCGCCTTGCCGGGGGAGACCAAAACGCTTTTTGAAGAACACGCCTATCGGGTTATCGATACCGGCCTAAAACACGGAACGGTAACGGTCATGTGCGGAAAAGAGCCGATTGAGATTACCGCATTTCGCATTGATGGAATCTATACCGACGCAAGGCACCCGGAAAATGTCCGTTTTACGCCCTGCCTTTCGGAGGATTTGAGCCGCCGCGACTTTACGGTCAACGCACTTGTCTATGCACCGCAAAGCGGCCTTATCGATTTATTCGGCGGTCTTGACGATATTGCAGGGAAAACGCTGCGGTGTATCGGTGACCCGGAAAAACGCTTTTCCGAAGACGCACTGCGTATTTTGCGTGCGCTGCGCTTTTCGGCAACACTTGATTTTGCCATTGAACCGCAAACCGCCTTTGCGGCTGTTAAGCTTCGCGGCCTGTTGACACGCATTTCTGCCGAACGCATTACGTCCGAGCTGCTGATCTTGTTTGAAAAAGGCGCACCGAAACGCATTGCTTCGCTCTTAACCGAATTTCAGCCGATCTTTTTGCAGCTTTTCCCGGAGCTTGCGGCTCTGCCGGAAAAGCAGTATGCTTCGCTTTGCAAGCTTTCAGCCAACCTTCCGACCGGCAGGGACGCGCCATCATACGAAAATCTTCGCATTTCCTATTTTCTTGCCGCAAACGGCTGCACAAAAAGATTGCTTTCACGCCTGCGTTTGCCGAATACCTTCCAAAAACGTGTGATTACGCTTGAAGAAGCGCTGCCTGCCGCGGAGCGCGTTCAAAACGCGATCGAAGTGCGTAAGCTGCTATATCGGTTCGGACAAACCGCGTGTGAAGATGCTGCCGCTGTATTAAAGACAAGCGGTGTAAACCCGAGGCTTACAGAGCTTCTAAATAAATGTCTCCAAAACAGCGACTGCGTTTCACTCACGTCTCTTGCCATAAACGGACAAGACTTGGCTCGCCTGGGTTTTACCGGTCCCAATGTTGGCGCAGCCTTAAACAAAGCACTGTTTGCTGTCATGGAAGAGACCGTTCCGAACAAACGCGAAGCACTGCTTGCATATCTTCAAAACACCAATTGTTAAAGCACTGTTTAACAATTGGTGTTTTTATCGTTTTGTCGAAAATTAAAAGTGATTTTTCGGTGAAATTGTGTGAAAAATCGCAAAAAGTCATTGACAAAACCGTTCTGGCGCGTATAATAATTAACGTGTTAATAATTGACTGAATAACAATCGGAAGGGATGATTCAGATGACAAGTGAAAAAAAAGAAACGAGCGTTTTGCGTTCGTTTATTTTAACGGATCGTATGCATCGCCGTTTATTTGAAAACAAGATGAACGGCATTGGCATTCACCGTAGCCAGCATCGTGTTCTCATGTATCTTTTCAGGCATTTGCCGAACGCGCCGTCACAAAAGGAATTGGCAGAGCATTTCGACATCAGTCCGGCGGCGATCGCCGTAACATTGAAAAAACTGGAAAATGCCGGATATATCACGCGCACTGCTTTGGAAAGCGATAACCGCGTCAATACGGTTGTACCGACCGAAAAGGCCTATGCGATCGCCGAAAAAACGCGCGAATATTCCGAAGAGCTGGAAAATGTCGTGTTTGCCGATTTTTCCGATGCGGAATTAGATGCTTTTGAAAAGTCGCTTGAAAAAATGCAGCAAGCCATGCGGCGCTATGAAGAACGTGCGGCACAAGCGAAAGGAGAATCGCAACCGTGAAACGCTGGTTAAAATATGTGAAACCGTATACGCTTTACTTTATTCTGGGACCGATTTGTATGCTTGTTGAGGTTGCGGGAGAAGTGTTTATGCCGATGTTTTTGGGGCAAATGATCAACGCCGGCGTTGACGGAACGCTTACGGTTCAAAAAAGCATTCTTTACATGTCCCTTATGATCCTGACTGCACTTTTAATGATGGCCGGCGGCGTGGGCGGTGCCTATTTTGGTGCAAAAGCCTCTGTTAATTATTCGTCTGACGTTCGCCGCGACGTTTATAAGAAGGTGCAGGAGTTTTCCTTTGCCAATATCGATAAGTTTTCGACCGGTTCTTTGGTTACGCGCTTGACAAACGATATAACGCAGATTCAGAATTTTGTCAACACGCTTCTTCGTATGTGCTTGCGTTCGCCGGGAATTCTTATCGGCGCACTCATCATGTCGATATCGTTGCGTCCGAGTCTGTCGGTGGTGTTTGCCGTTACCATTCCGTTAATGCTTATCACCATTCTTACGGTCGTTAAGATCGGCTTTCCGCGTTTTGCCCGGATGCAGGCCAAGGTGGATAAGCTGAATTCCACCGTCCAAGAGAGCGTTACCAATGTGCGCGTTGTAAAATCGTTTGTGCGGGAGGATTACGAAACCGAAAAATTTGAGGACGCTAACCGTGATTTGAAGCAAACCGGTATTTCTGCCATGAAGGTCATGATTTTGACCGGCCCGTTTATGACGCTGTTTATGAATATCACAACGGCGGCGGTGGTTTGGGTCGGTGCAAAGCTTGTCATGGGCGGCGGTGCAAACGCTATGCCTCCCGGCGACCTTTCCCAGTTTATCAGCTATGTCAACCAGATCTTGATGTCATTAATGATGTTGACAATGATGTTCATGATGTCCTCCCGTGCCATTGCCAGTGCCAAGCGTGTGGCTGAAGTGCTGGACGAAAAGCCGGATATCAACGACGCTTCCGCCACGCAAAAGGAGGCGACCGTCAAGCACGGCGATATTGAGTTCCGCCACGTGACCTTCCGTTACTACAAAAACAGCGAAGACAGCGTTCTTGACGATATCAATCTGAAAATCAAAGCAGGAAGCGTGGTCGGCATCATCGGTTCGACCGGCTGCGGCAAAACATCGCTTGTTTCCTTGATTCCGCGTTTATACGACGCGGATGAGGGCGAAGTGCTTGTCGACGGCATCAATGTCAAGGATTACGGCTTGCACAACCTGCGCGAGGGCGTCGGGATGGTGCTGCAAAAGAACATTCTGTTTTCGGGTACGATCGAAGACAACCTTCGCTGGGGCGATCAAAACGCGGATATGAACGAAATTGAAGCCGCAGCCAAAAGTGCTCAGGCGGATGGCTTTGTCAAGAGCTTTACCGACGGCTATCAAGCCGAGCTTGAACAGGGCGGCGTCAATGTGTCCGGCGGTCAAAAACAGCGTCTGTGCATCGCACGTGCGCTGTTAAAGAAACCGAAGATACTGATTCTTGACGACTCAACCAGTGCCGTTGACACGGCGACCGAAGCAAAGATCCGCGAACAGTTCCGTACCGGATTAAAGGATTCTACAAAAATCGTGATTGCGCAGCGCATTACCTCCGTAATGGATGCCGATCAGATTGTCGTTATGAACGACGGGCGTATCACCGGCGTCGGCACACACGAAGAATTGCTTGCCGGCAACGAAGAATACCGTGAAATTTATGATTCCCAAATGGAACAAAAGAAAAAGGAGGCGTGAGCATGGCAAGAACATTGCAAGAATTGCAAAAACAGTATAATTCCTCCGCCTCGGCCGAAAAACGCGGTATGCCTATAATGCGTGGCCCGGGAGGCCCGCGCGGCATGGAAAAAGGCAAGCCGAAGGATACAAAAAATACGATCAAGCGTCTGTTTCACTATGTCGGCGCGTATAAGTTTCAGCTGATCTGCGTGCTTTTCTTAATGCTTCTCAGCACAGTGACGAGCCTTATCGGTTCGTTTATGCTGGCACCGATTATCAATAAGCTTGTTCTGTATGTTTCGCCAAACGAATCGGGAAACCTGAGCTTGATGGAACGCGTTTCCGATAATGTAATTTCGTCCTTTGCAAACAACATCAGCGGCTTTCTCGATTCCGTTGCGCAAAAATACGAATTCGGCGCTGTGATGGTGTATATCGCCGCCGCGCTAATCCTGCTCATTGCCGTATACCTTGTCGGCGTGGCTGCAAGCTATTTGCAAAATCGCTTGATGCTTACGGTTTCGCAAGGAACGCTTGAGCGCATCCGCAACGACTTGTTCTCCAAAATTCAAAAGCTGCCGGTGCGCTTTTATGACAATAACCCGACCGGTGAAATCATGAGCCGCTTTACCAACGATGTCGATAACATCGGAACCATGCTCGACAACTCCCTCGTGTCCGTCATTTCCGGGGCCGTAACGCTCATCGGCACGCTGTTCTTCATGATATCCACGAATCTTGTTTTAACGCTTGTGACCGTTGTTTTTGTGCCGATCTTCGCCAAAGGCGGTATGCTTATCGCCGGAAAGAGCCGCAAGTATTATACCGGCCAACAAGCTGCCCTCGGCGCGGTAAACGGCTATATCGAAGAAACGGTGACCGGGCAGAAAGTCATCAAGGTCTTTAACCATGAAGAAGATTCTGTCGAGGAATTCGGCCTTCTCAATGACGATTTGCGCGATAAGCAGTTCAAGGCACAGTTCTATGGCGGCATTATGGGGCCGATCATGGGGAACACCTCGCAAATCAGCTATGCCATTACGGTCGGTGTCGGAGGAATTTTAATTTGCACGAGCGGCTTAATGCCTGGCGCGCTTACTGTCTTTTCCAACTATTCGCGTCAGTTCTCGTTCCCGATCAACAACATTTCCCAGCAGATGAGCACCATCTTTTCGGCACTTGCCGGTGCAGAACGCGTTTTCCGCATCATTGATATGAAAGAAGAGCCGGAGGATGTGCCGAATGCTTCGGACATGAAGGATATGAAGGGCTACGTCGAATTAAAGCATGTAACCTTCGGCTATAACCCGGATAAAACAATCTTAAAAGATATTTCGCTGTACGCAAAGCCCGGGCAGAAAATCGCGTTTGTCGGCTCGACCGGTGCAGGGAAGACAACCATCACCAATCTGTTAAACCGTTTTTACGATATCGATTCCGGAGAGATCACCATCGACGGTGTGAACATTCGCGATATCCGCTTAAAAGAGCTTCGCAAACACATTGCCATGGTTTTGCAGGATACGCACTTGTTTACCGGAACGGTTCGGGAAAATATCCGCTACGGCCGGCTCGACGCAACCGATGAAGAGGTCGTTGAAGCGGCAAAAACAGCCAGCGCACACAGCTTTATCATGCGCCTCGAAAATGGCTATGATACCATGATCGAGGGCGACGGCGCAAACCTTTCGCAAGGTCAAAGACAGCTATTGAACATTGCCCGTGCCGCAATCAGCAAAGCGCCGATTTTGGTGCTTGACGAAGCGACAAGCTCGGTCGATACCCGCACTGAGCGGCACATCGAACACGGCATGGATCGCCTGATGAGCAACCGCACCACTTTCGTTATCGCACACCGCCTGTCTACGGTTCGCAACGCCGATGCGATTATGGTTCTCGAAAAAGGCGAGATCATCGAGCGCGGCAGTCATGAAGATCTGCTGGCTTTAAAGGGCAGATACTACGAATTGTATACCGGCAAAAAAGAGTTGGATTGACATTCTTTTCTCCGGCAAGCCGCTCCGACGTTCCCTCGGAGCGGCTTTTCTATACGTTTTGTTTGTGCCGATAAAACGAAACAGAGGAATGCGAACGCGAGAATTATTTTGTTTTAAGTGACGAATTTCCAAATATCGATATGGGCAAGTTGCATAAAATGCGGAAAAATAAGCAGACACGTAAAAAAATGCGGACAAGACCCGTATTACAAGATGTTGTGTTCCGACAAAAGAGTCATTCGCATATCTTGACAGAAACGCGGCCGGTTACAAAAGTTTACATAATCTTGTTTACGTAATATATTGTCATAATTTACGAAAATGGATAAACTTTGCAAAACATCTTGAAATTTCGAGGAAAATACGGTATAATAACAGCAGTTAGAAAAAATGTTACACGACAAAGCTGTCGCAGTGCAAGATTTTTTTGCATTGCGCTTTTATTTACTCTGTTCCGGAAAGGTGTGTTCTCTTTGCGTCTTACTTCAATCGGTGCCGGCAACATGGCTACCGCCATCCTTCGTTCGGTTATTTCCTCCGGCCGCATCAAAGCGGCAGATATCACCGTTTACGATATAAATACCGATAAATATCCGGCTTTTGCCGAGCTTGGTGTCAATTGCGCCGACACGATGGATGAGGCAGTAAACGCTTCCGAAGTGATTCTGCTTGCTGTAAAGCCGCAAGACTATGAAACCGTTCTGAATGGAATCAAAACCATGACAGCCGGCAAGAAAAAAGTCTTCATTTCCATCGCTGCTGCCATTTCGACCGCCTATATCTGCCAAACCTTAGCGGCGGATCTTCCTGTTGTCCGCGTGATGCCCAACACGCCGCTTCTCATCGGCTGCGGTGCAACGGCCATCTCCCGCAACAGTGCGGTTGATGACAAGCTGTATACTAAAATCTGCGGTCTGTTTGCCGCTTCCGGCAGCGTTGTTTCTCTCCCGGAGGAGCAGATGAACGCCGTGATTTCCGTCAATTCCTCAAGCCCTGCCTATGTTTATCTGTTTGCAAAGGCCATGATTGACAACGCAGTCGCTCAAGGCATCGACCACGCTGTCGCAAAGGATCTCGTTTTCCAAACCTTAAAAGGCTCTGCGGAAATGCTCATCCATTCCAAGTTGGATCCGGATGAACTGATCCGGATGGTTGCATCTCCCAAAGGCACCACCGAAGCTTCCTTAAAAAGTTTCGAAAAGGATAATTTCTGCGAGATTGTCTCCAACGCCATGAATGCCTGCACGCGCAGAGCCGAGGAGATTGCACGGTAACAGCATTGATTTCATTCAAGGAGTTTTCGAAGCATGACGCACGTAAAAACGGTTGACGACTTTCTGTCGTACCTTGCGCTTTCCAAAAGCGCATCTCAAAATACCGTTGCTGCCTATCAGAGAGATCTGACAGGCTTTGCGGCGTTTACAGCTGAAATTCCCGTGGATCTGCTCTCGGTCACCGGCAAAGAGATTACTGCTTATAAAAAAGCGCTCACGGATAAAGGCTTTTCCGCCTCCTCCGTTTCGCGTGCGATGTCTTCGGTTCGCAGCTTTTATAAATATTTGCTTGTCGGCGGCATCATTTCCGAAAACCCGGCGCGTGCCGTCAAAAATGATAAGGTTGAAAAGAAGGATTTCGAAATTCTTTCGGCAAAAGAGATTGATTTACTGTTAACCCAGCCGGATACAACGGAAATCAAAGGTATTCGCGACAAAGCCATGCTTGAAATGATGTACGCCACCGGCATGAAGGTTACTGAACTGATTTCACTGGATGTGACGGATTTAAACCTTGTCCTCGGGTATGTCGTTTGCCGCGGTGAAGGCTCCAAACCGCACGAGCGCACCATTTTTCTGTACCCAACCGCTGTGAATGCCTTAAAGAATTACTTGAACGCATCACGCTGCTTTCTTGTTCAAGAGGAAACCGATGCGCTGTTTGTCAATATCGGAGGCACACGCATGACGCGGCAGGGATTTTGGAAGATCCTCAAAGGCTATGCCGCCCAAGCCGGCATCGAAAAGACTATCACGCCGCATACCTTGCGACACTCTTTTGCTACACATCTTCTCGAAAACGGAGCGGACATCCACGACATTAAAGAGATCTTAGGACACGCGGATATTTCCTCCACCCAGGTGTATGCCGATTATATCAAAAAACGCATGAAGGACTCCTATTTGAAGTTTCACCCAAGAGCTTAGCATAGGTTACATACAGTTCATGTCGAATTCACAAATTTGGCTTATAATAAATGCACTCTGTCGTGATACGGAGTGCATTTGCTTTCTGTTCGGATTATCCGCGCGAAAACCTTCGAAAGGGACATTTTCATGAAAAAATTCAAGCTGTTCAGCTATGAACCGCCGGCAAAAGGCGTTAAAAAAAACGACGACCGCGCCTCGGTGCAAACCGACTTTTTCGGCTTTTTTATCATGTACGGCAGAAAATTCTGGAATTTATCCAACTTAAATCTGTTAATGGCGGTTTATATCTTGATTGTATCGTTCGGCGTTTGGCAGCTTTCGGCCTATCCGATCGCCTTTTACGCTTTTCTTGCGCTCGCGGCACTTGCGTTCGGCATTGTCAATACCGGCGCAGTGTATGCGGTGCGCGGCTATGTGCGCGGTGATCCGGTCTATATTCTGTCGGATTTTCGGTACGCGGTCAAGCACAATTGGAAGCAGGGAATCTTAATGGGACTGTTGGATCTTGCCGTGATTGTCCTTTTGGTGTTTGACCTCTTCTTTTGGAGCGGCATGGATGTCAGCCGCCTGCCTGTTTTGCCGGAAACCGGTTCCGATACACAGATAACCGAAACCGTTCCGGGAGACGCACAGTCGACGACGGTTGATGCCGATAAAGAGAATACGGCTTTGTCTGCCGCAGCGGACGTAAAAGATACAGAAAACACCGAGAAATCCGATTCGTTTGACCCGTCCGTTACCGTTACGCCAACTGCAAAACCGCGCTCGTTTATGGAAAAAGTCTTTTTCTATGCATGTGTCTTTTTGATTTTCATCTACGGCTTCATGCGCAACTATATGTACTTGATCATGGTCACGTTTAAGCTGTCGATTTTCAAAATCTTAAAGAACTCCTTCATTTTTGCGTTTCTCGGGATCAAACGCAATCTTGCCGCACTTGCCGGAATCTTGCTTGTCTGCTTCATCAACGTGTATATTTTTGTCTATCTGCCGTTTGTCGGCTTAACGCTGCCGCTCATCATCACCACCTCGACCGTTTTCTTCATCGGTGCGTATGCGGCTTATCCGGTTATCAAAAAGTACATGATTTCGCCGTATTATAAAGACGAAGAAGTCTACGAAGAATACGATAAAATCTTCGAAGATCGCGGCTGAGAAACAAAAGCTGCCGCATATTTGCGGCAGCTTTGTATGGCTGTTCGTCCTTTTTATTAAGTTTCATCATCGTCGGATGCATCCGTTACCTTTGGCAAACCGACGCGCTTGACACCGGCGGCTAACGGATTGCTGTTGGCCGCGTCTGCAAGCTTTTGCGGACTGACGTGCGTATAAATCTGCGTGGTAGACAGCTCCTCGTGTCCGAGAATGTCTTTAAGAACGCGGACATCCGTTCCGCCATAGTTATACATCAGCGTTGCCGCCGTGTGGCGGAGCTTGTGCACAGACATACCGAGATGCCCGAGTCCGGCTTCGTTCAAATGCTTATAGATCAGCCATTGCACGGTTTGCACACTGATCCGGTTTCGGTTTCGGGATATAAACAGCGCGTTTTTGTCGGCTTCCTTGACATCCTTCGGACGCACCTTCATATAGGCTTCCAATGCAATGCGGCAGGCATCGTTGAGATAAATGCGGCGTTCTTTGTTGCCTTTGCCGATGACTGTAAGCGAGCTGAAATCGGTGCTTATATCGTTTCGATCGATGCCGCAAAGCTCGGAAACACGCAAACCGCAATTGAGAAACAGCGTGATGATGGCAAAATCCCGTTCGGCATACTTGCCGTCCACCGAAGCAAGCAGTGTTTTGGATTCCTCCAACGAAAGAAATTTCGGCAGTCGTGCTTCTTTTTTGATTGCTTCAATGTTTTTGGTCGGATCGGTATCCATTTCCTTGATTGTAACGGTAAGATACTTATAAAACGAACGAAGGCAGGAGAGCTTGCGTGCGCGGGAACGGGCTTCGTTGTTTAGGGTGTTTGCAGCAAACGACATGAATTCGAATATATCGTTGTTGGTGACATTCAGTAAAAGTTCGTCGTCCGCGTCGGAAAAAGAGATTTCTTCGTTTGCCGTGTCGCGATATTTTTCCGACTGTTTGGTTTTCAAGAGAAAACGCGAAAATGTCAGAAGATCGTGATAATAGTTGTAAACGGTCATTTTAGAGCGGTTCTGCACACCGGATTTGTAGTTCAAAAAGCGCCGAACAAGCTCCGGTGCATCGCTGTAATCGAATCTGTCCGCCATACAGTCACTTCCTTAATTATGTTCAGTATAACATAGATTTGACACTTTGAAAAGCGTATTTCGTAAATTTTGGAGGCATTTTCATGAAAATTTCCGCACTTTGGACGAGAAAAAATAAAATAATCAAAAAGCTGTGGCTCAATCAAGTTGCTTTTTCTTTGTTCGGGCTGTTCGTTTCGTCGGCGTTGTCCGGCTCTTTGTGTGTCTGGTCCGGCATTTTTTCTTTCTTGTTTTACCTGTCGGTCGTCGGCTTTGCCGTCATTGATGACGGACAAAAAGACAAGATTTTGAAAAACGCCGGCAGGGGAGACGGACTCTCCGCGCACACCGGTCTTGCCTATGCCGTCATGGCGTTTTTGCCGAGTGCTGCAGTGGTGGGTGCTTACACGGTCTACACATTTTTTGCGTCCGAGCTTGCCGGAGCCTTTCACACCATTTGGTTTTTGATCGTAAAATTCGTACTTGCCGGTGAGATTCTCGGAATCGATGTCGGTTTAACAAATTATACCAATGTAAACAATGTCCGAACCACAACAGCTTCGCCGACCATTGTATTTTTCAGTGAGCACGCCATCTTCCAGCTGTTGTTTCTTGTTGCGGCCGTATTGCTTCTCGCGCTTCTGTATCGCTTGGCATTCTGCGGTGTTATCAATTTCAATACGACCGATTCCTCTAATAAAAACGCATGATTGTGTGATATTTCGCATAAACTGTTCCGTAAACTCAAGTGGGACGGTGATATGTTGTGCGAAGCATCAAACAAACCGGAAAAATCCTTATTTTTTCACTCGCTTTCACGGCTGCCGCTTGGCTTTTGGCTTTGCGGGATCCGCTTTCGGCTGATTTTTTTCAAAACGCCGACACACAAAAAGTGCTAAACGCATCCGAGCGGCGTTCGATTCATCTGATACCGGATGCCGGTCACGGTGGGGAAGACGGCGGCGCAACCGCAAACGGTGTATGCGAAAAAGACGTGAATCTTGCACTCACCAAGGATCTTGCGTCATTTTTATCCCTTACGCCGTACACAGTGAATCCGACGCGCACGGATGACCGCCTTTTATACGGTGCCGGCGAAGAAAACCGAAAGAAATATTATGACTTAACAAGGCGAGTCCGCTTTGCTTCTCAGCTTGACAATGCTGTGTTTATCAGCATTCATCAAAACAAATTCGAGATCCCGAAATACAAAGGCTTGCAGGTCTATTATTCCAAAAACCATCCTTTAAGCAAAAACCTTGCCGAAACCGTTCAAAAGAACGCAAAAGCCTATTTAGATCCGACCAATAACCGTGAAATCAAAAAAGCGGATCATCGGATCCGGGTATTAAATTCCTTGCAAATCCCTGCCGTTCTGATCGAATGCGGCTTTTTATCCAATCCCGAAGAAGCAAAATGGCTTGCAAGCCGCGAATACCAAAAGAAAATCGCGTTTACTGTTTTTATATCAACAATAACTTTTGTCGAAAATGATTTCAGTCGGGAAATCATACCAGAATAGACGATGTGGAGAGAACCGGTATGAAGTTGAAAACGCAATATGTGTGCTCCGAATGCGGAGCAGTAAGTGCCAAATGGTTCGGTAAATGTCCGGCCTGCGGCGAATGGAACACTTTGGAGGAACAGGAACCGAGTGCTGTGCCGTCCGGCACGGTATCTTCGTTCGGCAAGAAAGCATTTGCGCCGCCGGTGCGCGAAAAAGCCTTGTCGTTTCCGATTAACAGCATCGATATTCATGAAGAACCGCGGTCCGAAACCGGCATCGGTGAGTTCGACCGCGTACTCGGCGGAGGCATCGTCAAGGGCTCCGTGACATTGCTTTCCGGTGAGCCCGGCATCGGTAAATCAACGCTTCTTTTGCAGATTTGCGGTGTGCTCAGCGACAAATACCGCCTTTTATATGTATCCGGAGAAGAATCGCCCTCGCAAATCAAGCTGCGTGCCAAACGGCTCGGTATTTCCAATGAGAACATTTTATTATACACCGAAACCGATATCAACGAAATTTTAGCGGAAATCGGTGCGGTCAATCCCGATATCGTTATTATCGATTCGATCCAAACCATGACCGACTCGAACTCCGCAACGGTTGCCGGCAGCATTACACAAGTGAAAAACACCGCTACAAAGCTCATCCGAACAGCCAAAACCGACGGTGTGTCGGTGATCATTGTCGGCCATGTCAACAAAGACGGCGCCATTGCCGGTCCGAAGGTGTTAGAGCACATGGTGGATACAGTGTTGTATTTCGACGGAGACAAGCAGTATTCCTACCGGATGCTTCGCGCCGTGAAAAACCGTTTTGGTTCAACCAACGAAATCGGTATTTTCGAAATGGAAGCCGAGGGACTGTGCGAGGTGGAAAACCCGTCAGAATATCTTTTATCCCAACGGCCGTTAGGCGTTTCCGGAAACTGCACCATGTGCGCTATGGAAGGCACACGACCGCTGCTTGCCGAGATTCAGGCGCTTGTCACGCCAACCGTCTATCCGGCACCGCGGAGAACCTCCACCGGCTTTGATTATACACGTCTGAACCTGCTTTCGGCAGTCTTGGAAAAACGGCTTGGACTCCGCTTGGGGACAACCGATATTTATATGAACGTTGTCGGAGGCCTGCGCGTAGACGATCCGTCTGCCGATCTGCCAGCCTGTATGGCATTGATTTCCGGCTGTAAAGACCTCCCGTTAAACGATAAATTGGTCGCGATGGGGGAGATCGGTCTTGCCGGCGAATGCCGTGCCATAGCCGGTATTGAACATCGGGTACGCGAATGTGTCCGTCTCGGCTTCGAAACGGTGGTAATTCCGTATCGGAATTACGAAAAATCCAAAATGCAGTTAGATAAAATCGCCGGGAAAACAGCCATCGTTCCGGTAAAAAGTTTGTTTGATACATTAAAGCTGTTCGGAGATAATCGCAAATGATACCGTTTCAAATGCTAAAAAACTGCGTTCTGATCAACAATCGTATGTCCGATGCCTGTAAAATCAGCCTCAAACGCTACTATAAAACCATCGAACTTCCATGCTTTGAAGCACTGGATGAGCCGATCAACGCACATCCGGATTTGTTCTTGTTTCCATATCATGAAGGTTTTTTGACCGAACAAAGCACTGCCACGCTGCTGTCAAAATTCTGCGAGAAACAAATGTTCTTTTTCGCAGACGACATCGATTCCACGCATACTGTAAGGTTCCGCGGCAACAGCAGAGACGGTGTACGGTATCCGCAGGATTGCATTCTGAATTTTGCCATGTGCGGAAATAATCTCATCGGGAGCCGAAAGGCGATCCATCCGCGAATGGCAGAACTGATCCTCAAATACCGGTGGAAATTCATCAATGTAAAGCAAGCATATGCCAAATGCAATATATGTACAGTTTCGGATAATGCACTTATTACCGAAGATGAAGGAATTGCCAAAGAATGCAGGGAGCACAAACTGGACGTACTGCTGATAAAAAGCGGTGCCGTAAAGCTTCCCGGATATGCACACGGCTTTATCGGCGGTGCAAGCTCGGCACCGTATTCGTCAACGGAAGGAACAAAGTTGTTTTTCTGCGGCTGTATTGAAAAACATCCGGAATACGAAAAAATCCGTCGGTTTTGCCGGAAATACGATGTGATGCCGGTTTCGCTGTCCGATGAGCCGCTGACCGACTACGGAAGCGTGTTGCCGCTAATACGGGGTGCAGGATAAAGATGTTTGAAAAGTGATATAGTGAATTATATAAAATAAGAATTTTATATAATTCGGGGAATTTCGCTTACAAAACCTCACAACTTTGCAGACAGTATACATCAAAAGGCAAGCTTTGTCAATAGGCGTTTCGTCTCGCGCCCCACCAACCTCGGCGGCCGCCCAACGTACAGCACCGGCGCGACCGGGCTTGTTGCTCCTGCCTTTTCAGTGTACCGCCCGTGCGCCGCTTGTAAACCCTGAAAACCGCCGCACACGGCGTTTTTCAAAAGTTTTGTAAATTCGCCTGGCGGCGATTTTACAAAGCTTTCAAGGGGTTGACAAGCGGCAGCCCTTGGCGGTGCGGACGAAAAAAAGGAGCAACAGAAAATGTACAGCCACTACAAAAAACCCAGATGCAGCACACGCGAAAGAAACAGCCTGGATCAGATGGACGCAGCCGAATTCGCACACGAAAACTATTCGTATATCGACCAAGACGGAAACCGCCGCTTCAATCTCTCGCAAGATACCATGCACGGAATACTCGAGGTGCTGTATGCCATAAAGAACGCCCAAGAAACGTTGTACCAGCTCGACAAAGAGTTCGACATAGCAACCTATTACGACGCCGCAAACCTCGGCATAGCGATAAGAGAATACGCCCACTCCGCCAAATTCGGCGCACACTACGCCGAATTTGCGCGGCTGTATTTCTCCGACCCGCAGTTCAAAATAAAAAAGCCCTAACCGGGCTTTTTTTTGTCGTTAAAGTCCGATATATCGGACTTTAACGGGATATATACATCGTTTCCGAAGACTTCGTCAAGAAGCTTGTCGACGTCCGTCTGAAGCTGCTTGACAGCAGCTTCAAGACGCTCAAGCCGTCGCATGAGCTCCGGCGTCGCGTCATCCGACAGCGCATAAAGAAGCGTCGTAGCCGCGTCACGGTGCTGCAAGGCGTGCATCGTCTTTCCTAAGCCCTCCCGGTGGAACAGATCTACCGCGAACGCCTTGCGCGCCGTGTGCGGCGCCACGCCGCTCGGGTTGATCCCGAGCCGCTTGCAAGCCGCCTTGATATGCAAAAAAACCGACTGCCGCGTCAGCGGCGCATTTTTACGCCGCTGCGGCGATGGAAATATATACGCGTCGCCGCTGTGTCCGGAAACGTACTCCATAATGAACTCACGCGTTACCGGAGCGCGCCCGGCTTTGCCGGTCTTTTTCGCGATGTAGTGGTAAAAGCCGCCGGCGTCGAAGTCACTCGCACGCGCTGCAAGCGCGTCCGAGATGCGGACGCCGGTCTGCATGGAAAGCAGAAACGCGCCGCGCGCCTCGTGCGGCATGTCTGCCGCAATGCGCAGCAGCGTTTCAAGGGGCACATAGCGTGTCTGCATGTTTAACAATCCTCAAAAAGTTAAATCTGTCCCGGGTATATACCTCTCAGAGCCGCTTAAACGCACTTTCTTGACGATTGCCGCGTTATCCCCTATCGTGAAGGGGTCGCGTCAATCGCGCTAAAATCGGCATTAAAATACGTGTAGCGAGGTCTGCCGAGATTTCCGCCGGAAAGATAGTATCTGCCGCCGACCTTGTCGCCGTGCGATTTGGTTATGTACTTGTAACAGTATTTCGCCGTTGCCTGTCGGGCGTTTTCGCCCGACAACGGCACACACGTCGAAAAGCCGAGCGGGAAGTCGCTGACGTTGTAAATAGGCCTCTTGCAGCGGTCATAGATGAGCCGCCCGGAATTCTGATACCGGGCGCGCTCAACCTTGAGACCGTCCATATTCACAAGGCCGTGAAAATGGATAGCACCGTCCTTGTGCCGTTCCGGCACAAGGGTATACGTCAATCCGTTGCGCCGGACGCGATTATCGAGCCACACACCGAGCTTATCGACAACAGCCTTATAATTGTACCGGTCGATTTCGTCCGGTGACAGAGTAAGAGTGACGAAACTGTC
This sequence comes from uncultured Eubacteriales bacterium, assembly GCA_934444645.1. Lineage (GTDB taxonomy): Bacteria > Bacillota > Clostridia > Oscillospirales > CAG-382 > UMGS882. Next base: position 84,158 of record CAKSCV010000010.1, read on the forward strand.
GAAAGCCGTCGTACACATGAGCAAATCGAACAGCCTATTTCGAGCCCGGTTGTAGGATTTCCGGCGAGAATCGCCGGAAACATCACCGGTCTCGACGGAATCGACCATTTCGTCAATGACTGACTTTCGCCGTGCGCCGTGTGACGTATTTTCCCAACCGGGCGGAACAAAAACAGGACGAGAGAAGCAAACAACTTCGTATGGCTTAAAAACGCCCATTTCATCGGGAATCCAACGCATTCTGGCATTCGTTTCAACCGCTCCTGCGGACTTTACAAAACTGGAATTCATGACATGATTTCGAGCCTACCGAAAAAGGATTTTTGACGGAATAATGTAGCATACAATCAAGTAAAGAAGAAACGCTCTGCGGAGCGTTACGCGCGCGGCGCGGGAAACGCTCGCCGGTGTCTTCGTCTGCCCGCCCTTTCGGCGTTTGCGGCGGCCGGCCCTGCTTCGGTGCGGCGGCCGCTCGCCCGGTGCGCCCTTCGCGGTGCTTCGCCGCTGTGGTGCCGGTTGCCTTCGTCTCCGCTCGGTCTTCCGTGCGGCGGCCGTCGCGCCTTCGCGCGCCGTTCCGCTTTTTCCGTGCCTTCGTCTGCCCGCCCTTCCGGCCTTTGCGGCCGGGGAACGTCGCGCGCGGCGCGGGAACACCCCCATATATCCCAACTTAAGTAAAAAAATAAAATCCATATGAGCAAAAATGTGGTATAATCAGTTTGCCCAAACTC
>CAKSCV010000011.1 GCA_934444645.1 uncultured Eubacteriales bacterium
TTGATTTTTTCTCCCTTTTTGCTGCCTTTTTCCTTTAAGTTGGGATATATGGGGCTTCGCCCCGTGTGCTTTTTGGTTACTTTTTGCACAATGCAAAAAGTGACAATCCATTCCCTTGCAGGGAGCTCCGAGGTTCTGCAAACCTCGATTCAGCTCGCCGCAATGGCGGCTTCGCACGAACAAAATTAAAACCTTCCCAAAAGAAGATTCGAGGTTCTGCAAACCTCGAATCAGCACAAACAAGAAGCAACTTCACACAAGCCCAATTAAATCCTTTGCCGCTTCGCGGCAACTCCTACTTTTTGTAAAGTACAAAAAGTAGGACAAAAAACTTTTCCGCCTACGGCGGTGTCCCTGCCGGGACGGCACACTCCGTGTGCTTTTTCGCCGCCGCTTCGCGGCTTTTCTTTCCGCCTGCGGCGGCCCCATGTTGCTGCCGCAACAAGCTTCAGCCGCCAAATAGCTGCGTCACCAAAAGGCAGGCCGCAAGGCCGAACACCGTCGGCAAAACCGCCGCAAGCACCGTCCATTTTACGCTGCCGGTCTCCTTTTTGACGGTCAATAAGGTCGTCGCACACGGAAAATGCAAAAGCGAGAATAAGATCACACACACAGCCGTCGTTGCCGTCCACCCGTTCGCTGTCAATAATTCCTGCAAGGCAGGGTTATCCATCGATACAAGACTCCCGTTTGCCATATAAGCCATCACTATCACCGGCAGGACGATCTCATTTGCCGGAAGTGCTAATATAAAGGCCATAAGTATCACCCCGTCAAGGCCGAAAAGCCGTGCAAACGGATCTAAAAAGCCCGTGCAGTGCGCAAGCAGCGTGCCGCCGCCAACCGTTACATTCGCAAGAACCCAGATAAGCACCCCCGCCGGTGCTGCCGCAAGCACCGCGCGCCCCAGTACAAACAGTGTCCGATCCAAAAAGCTCCGCACCGCCACCTGCCGCACATTCGGCATCCGATACGGCGGCAATTCCAAGGTGAATGCACTCGGTTTTCCTTTTAAGATGCTTCTTCCCAAAAGAAAGGAGGCCAGTAACGTGCAGCCGATGCCGAGCACGATAAAGGCTGCCAGCAGAAATGCCGCTTTTACCGAGCCGCCGCTTCCGACTGCCAAAAACAGCGTGATCAGCGTTACAAACAACGGAAACCGCCCGTTGCAGGGCACAAAGCTGTTGGTAAGAATGGCAATTAGCCTCTCGCGCGGCGAATCGATGATGCGGCAGCCCACCACGCCGGCTGCGTTGCAGCCAAAACCCATACACATGGTAAGCGCCTGTTTACCACACGCATGGCAAGAGGCAAACAGCCGGTCAAGATTAAACGCGATCCGCGGCAAAAAGCCGATATCCTCCAATAACGTAAACAGCGGAAAGAAAATCGCCATCGGCGGCAGCATGACCGATACCACCCAAGCCACCACCCGATACACGCCGTAAATGAGCAGCTCGCAAAACCTCTGCGGCAGCTGTAAGGCGCAAAGGCCTTCAAACAGCGGCGTTTCGGCAGAAAACAGTACCTGCGATAAAAACGCCGACGGCAGGTTGGCTCCCTCCATAGTCAGCCAGAAAATACCCATCAAAAACAAAAACATAAGCGGAAAAGCCGTCCGGCGGCCGCACAAAAGCGCATCGATTTTGCGTTCCGTGCCGCCATAGGCGTTTCCTGCGGCAAGCGTCGCCTTGTCGGCAAGCGCTTTTCCGGTGTTTTGCAGACTTTCGGCTACCGCATCGCAGATTTTTTCACGGTCATACCCTTCGGCAAGCAACGCGACGCGCGATTGTTCCACAACGGCGGCAACGGCCGGGTTTTCGAGAAGCTCTGTTTCAAAGTGCGTTTCGAGTGCCTTCAGCATTTCCGTGTCGCCGCAAAGCAGCTTTTCGGCAGCAAACCGTGCCGGCAGTGCCGGGCTTGTATCGGCGATAACGGCAGTCAATTTTTGAACGGCCGCTTCAACGGGCTCCGGAAAGACGGCACGGCAAACTGCGTCAAAGGCGGTTGCCGCAGGCTTTTCGCACAAATGCGCCGCCGCACACATAAGTTTATCCAAGCCGCGGCCGTGTTTGGCGGCGCACGGGATCACCGCAAGCCCCAAATCCGCGGAAAGCTTGTCGAGGTCATACCGCACGCCCTTCTTTTCCGCCTGATCGAGCAGATTGACGCAGACAATGACCTTTGGCGTGAATTCCGCTATCTGCAAAACAAGCGACAGATTCCGCCCCAAGCACAGCGCGTCGCACACCACGATCACGCCTTCCGCACCGCCGAAGCAGATAAAATCCCGTGCGACCTCCTCTTCCGCCGAACGCGCACAGAGTGAATACGTTCCCGGCACGTCGGCAAGCAGATAGGTTTTTCCCTCAAAATCGACTTTGCCGACGGCGGTGGAAACGGTTTTTCCCGTCCAGTTCCCGGTATGCTGGTCTAATCCCGTCAAAGCGTTGAAAACCGTGCTTTTTCCAACATTCGGGCTTCCGGCAAGCACCAAAAGATGGGTATCCTTTGCGTGAAGCTTGGTTTGATCAAGCAGCTTTCGCCCGGTGGACGCCGATGTTAATCCCATTTGCAGCACCTTCCTTATTTGGTTTTAGTGTTCTCTTGACAGCATATGCAAAAACGGCGAAAAACGTCTCTTTGACGAATATATTTTGCAAATTTGCACATATATACGGTATATAGCGACTGTCATTAAAATAATATTCATCAAAATTGTTAAACAACGGGTGAAATTCTTGACAATCAGCCGTTTTGGGTGTAAAATGAAAGCTCAGAGAGAAGAAAACGTGACCGGACATTGCGGCCGGTCTTGCGAAGAAAGGAATGTGTGCTATGAAGATTCTGTTGACCGGAGGTGCCGGCTATATCGGCAGCCATACCTGTGTGGAGCTGACTGCAAAAGGGTATGATGTGGTCATTGCCGACAATTTTTACAATGCCAATCCCATTGTGATTGACCGCATTGAAGAGATCAGCGGCAAGCGTCCGACCGTATACAACATTGATGTAGCCGATAAGGCAGCGCTTGATAAGCTGTTTACGGAACAAGAAATTGACAGCGTGATCCATTTTGCCGGTTACAAGGCAGTCGGCGAATCGGTACAAAAGCCGATCGAATATTACCGCAACAACCTCGACACAACGCTGACGCTGTTAGAAGTTATGCGCGCGCACGGCGTGAAGAAGATTGTTTTCAGCTCCTCAGCCACCGTTTACGGCGTACCCGAAACCGTTCCGCTTTGTGAGACCATGCCGACAAAGGGCTGCACGAATCCCTATGGTTGGACAAAATACATGATCGAGCAGATTTTGCGTGACGTAAATGTGGCATATCCGGATATGTCCTGCGTGTTGCTTCGCTATTTCAATCCGGTCGGTGCGCATAAATCAGGCCGTATCGGCGAGGATCCAACCGGCATTCCCAACAATCTCATGCCGTACATTTCGCAGGTAGCGGTCGGCAAATTAAAGCAGTTATCGGTATTCGGCAACGATTATCCGACGCATGACGGCACGGGTGTGCGTGATTACATTCATGTGGTGGATTTGGCAAAGGGTCACGTCTGCGCCATCGAATATGCGGCAAAGCATACGGGTGCGGAGGTCATCAACCTCGGTACGGGCGTCGGCTACAGTGTGCTTGACATGGTCAAAGCTTTTGAAAAAGCCACCGGCAAGGCTGTGCCGTATGTTATTGCGCCGCGGCGTGCGGGCGATGTGGCGGAATGCTATTCCGATCCGACCAAGGCAAAGGAATTACTCGGTTGGACGGCAGAATACGGCTTAGAGGATATGTGCAAGGACTCTTGGAAATGGCAATCGGAGAATCCGAACGGCTATCGTGCATAGAGGGCGCGCGAAGCGCGTTTGAAAGGACCGCAACCGGCTTTGGTTGCGGTCCTTTTATGTGCCGCCGCAGGGCGGCGCAAAAGCACACGGAGTGTGCCGTCCCGGCAGGGACACCGCCGCAAGGTGGAAAAAAAGGATTTAATTGGATTGTGCGAATTTTTGGTTTTGTGCGCTGATTCAAGGTTTGCAGAACCTTGAATCTCCCTTAAAAAGGTTTTAATTGTTGTGGTACGAAGATGTTATTTTGGTGTGCTGATTTGAGGTTTGCGAATCTCGAAACTCTCTGCAAAGGGAACGAGTTGTCACTTTTTGCATCGTGCAAAAAGTAACCAAAAAGCACGCGGGACTCCGTCCTGCGACCTCGATTCAAAGCTCTGCCGGAAAAGATTTTGTAAAGCTTTCCAGCGGCACGTATCGAAACCGGTTTTGCCTGCAAAACGCCGGCGAAAAGGCTTTGAATCGGTGCGAAAGGGTTACCGTAGTGCAGACGCAAGACTGATGTTTTTCGAAAATGGATTGTTGTACTGCAAGCTCATAGTAGCATGCGGTATTCGAAAAAGGGTTGCTGCACGTTAGCTTTGGTGCAGTGCGAAATTGGAGTTTTGCAGTGCTGAAATGAGTTTTTTCTTTATCGGTTTGCTTTGCATGAGCCAAAAAACGCCTTTATCGCGAATCAAGAAACTTTCATTAGCAGAAAGCCTTACGAACTTCACTCAAAGCCGCTTTTTACGTACAAAAACTTCTTTTGCACGTGCCTTTCTTCGCTGTCCGCAAAAATTTCCATTTTCATAAACCAAAAGTTTTCCATTTACAGACAGCTTTACGCTTTGCCCTCAAAAGCCTCTCGTTTTCGCAACCAAAACATCGCTCGTTCGAACAACTTTTTACTGTCCTCAAAAGACGCTTTTTTTACGTACAAAAAGCCTTTTATTCGCACAAAACCTTTTTTATTGCCACCCAAAGCAATCTTTTTTGCCCTCCGCCTCCCATTTCAACGTCCCTTAACCTACTGTTTGCAAAGAATACAGCTGTTCTTTTGCTGTTCGCTCTAATTTTGTGCTGTAAAACCGGAACCTCGCACCGATTCAAATCATTGCCGGCGATACCCGGAAAACTGCAGTTTTCTGCGTTGCCGGTTACCTGATGAATGCCGGTCACTTTCGCTTCAAAAACGTATCGACCGGCGATTTGAATCGAGGTCGCAGGACGGAGTCGTCTCCTTGAAACATGGTCGCCTTGCTCACGTCCGTTCGCAATTCTCCCTGTTTCGGCGGTCTCCGACGCACAAAAACTTGCCACCGGCAACTTTTTGCACGTCCGAGCATGCTTTTTGGTTACTTTTTGCACGATGCAAAAAGTGACAACCCGTATCCCTTTGCAGGGAGTTTCGAGGTTTTGCAAACCTTGATTCAGCTCACCGCAATGGCAGCTTCGCACCGCAACAATTAAAACCTTTGTAAGAGAGCTCCGAGGTTTTGCAAACCTCAAATCAGCCCGCCGCAGCCACAGCTTCGCACCGCAACAATTAAAACCTTCTTCAGGGAGCTTCGAGGTTCTGCAAACCTCGAATCAGCGCACCAAAACAATAACTTCGCACAATCCAATTAAATCCTTTTTTTCCGCCTTGCGGCGGTGTCCCTACCGGGACGGCACACTCCGTGTGCTTTTCGCCGCCCTCGGCGGCTATATCTCTGTTGCTGACGCAACATTTGCCGCCTGCGGCGGCATTTCCCGGCGGCAAAGCCGCCTTTATCCCTTTCCTTTCGGAAAGCTTTTTCCGAGGTTTATCAAACCGCAGATATTTACGAAAAGCATATTGAAAAAGCAAATAAACTGTGCTATAATATTATGATAAGAAATCTGCCCCTGTACGGTAAAAAGCCACGCAAAGGAGTTTTTGAAATATGTTCAAATCCAACTTTTCAAGGAATCTCGCTGCCTTTGCCCTTTTAATCTTTCTTTCTTTTTCGGCTATCACCCTCGTTTCTACCTTTGTTGTCCTCGATAATGCCCGAAACGACCGTATCGCTACATCAAAACGCTTGGCAGATGCCGTGTTCGACGATATTCACGACGGCTTAAAAACCTATAATGGCTCGTTTACCTCCACCGTTTTGCGTATCCAAAACCAAATCACCTATTCCGACCGCTTTGCCGCCGTTTTGAATTCCAATATTTTCATTACCGACAAAAACGGCTTCATCCTATATTCCAGTACCCCCGCCTATCGCAATGCCTTCCGCGTTGAAACGGAAATTTTGAAAAAATATACCTCCTATCCCGGCGAAACTCATTGCAGCACCTTCGGTGGCATTTTTGATTCGGAATACTACATTTCCGCCTTTCCCATCGATAAGGAAAATGCCTCTTCCCCCGACGACATCTTCGGCATGGTCTTTATCTGCTCGCCTGCGGACAGCGTTATCAACACGGTAAAGCAAATCGTAACTCTCGTTCTTACGGCTCTGTTCTGGGTGTTCCTTGCCTCTGTTTTGGCCTTGTATTTCATCAGTAAACGCTTAAATGTGCCGCTTATGCGCTTAAAAGACAAATTCTCCGTCTTTTCCTCCGGCGATTATTCCGTGCGTATGCCGAAAACCGGCGTGACGGAGGTTGACCGGATCGGCGATGCCTTCAACGAAATGGCTACGATTTTGGAGGTAACGGAAAATTCGCGCCGCATGTTTTTATGCAACATTTCACACGATCTGCGCACGCCCATGACCAGTATCCAAGGCTTTACGGAAGCGATCTTGGACGGTACCCTGCCGCCTGAACGGCATCACTATTATCTGGTATTGATCCATAAGGAAATCAAGCGGTTATCCGGCATAGTCAACGAGCTTTTGGATATTTCAAAAATCGAATCGGGTACCCTGCAGTTGAATAAAAGTGTGTTCGATATATGCGAAATGGTGCGTCTTATCATCATTTCCCTTGAGGAAAAGCTGCTCGCCAAAAATATCGAATTTCATTTGGAGGCGCAAAACAGCCATTCCTATGTGCTTGCCGACAAGGATTCGATGTATCAGGTCATATACAATCTTTTGGACAATGCCGCAAAATTTTCCGACAACAACGGAACCATCCGCGTAACCGTTCTTCCGGAAATGCCCGAAGATACAAGTAAAAATAACACCTCTGAAGCCAAAGAAACAGCCGAAAAATCCGAAAAACCCGGAAAAGTCTCCAAAACAGACAAAAAGAAGAAAAATGAAGAAAAAGAGGAGGAGATCGGCTCTAAAATTCCGAAATATCGGATTTCCGTCTACAATACCGGTATCGGAATCCCGAAGGAAAGCCTTGAGCAGATCTTTGACCGCTTCTATAAAATCGATATGTCGCGCGGCCTTTGCCGCAACGGCTTCGGACTCGGCTTATTCATCGTGAAAACCGTCATGGATCAGCACGGCGAACCCATCGAGATTAACAGCTGTGAGGGAAAATACTGCGAATTCGTTTTCTCTCTGCCGCTTGTTTCAAAGCCAAAAAAAATCGCCTCCTTCGGATTGTCCGATCTGCCGTTAAGCGAAGTGCCGTCAAGCTTTCATTTTACGTCGAAGGAGCTTGAGGATGCAGAGCTGTACGATTTCAACGATCCTCTGCAGCCGCCGCTGCACGAAAATGCCGACGACCTTGAAATTTCTGTAATCGGTACACCGACTGATACATCCGAAACCTCTGCCGAAGTCTCCGAAACGCCTGCGGAAACAACCGAAACCTCCGAGACACCCGAAACACCGGATGTTTCCGACACCTCCGGCGATGCGCAAAAATAATGCTTCAAAACGCGTCAGCCGCATCATCAATTACATCAACTGAAGGAAGGATACCATGTCCGATACGCTCTCTTATATTCCGCCGCTCGAAAATTTAGCCGCCGAATTCCGCAAACTGCCCGGTATCGGACGCAAATCGTCCTACCGGCTGGCCTTTGCCGTACTTGATTTTTCCGAAGCGGAGGCACAAGCCTTTTCACAGGCAATCTTAGCGGCCAAGCAAAAGGTCATGCGCTGCAAGATCTGCCAGAACATTTCCGATGCCGAGGTCTGCCCGATCTGTGCCGACCGCAAGCGCAAACAGAATCTCATCTGTGTGGTGGAGGATCCGCGCGACGTGGCAGCCATCGCAAAGCTCGGCGAATACGACGGCGTTTTTCATGTGCTCGGCGGCCTTATCTCACCGTTAGAGGGCAAAACGCCCGATAAACTCGCCATCAAAGAGCTGCTTACCCGCGTCAACACGCTGCTTGCCAATCAAAACGGCGAAACGCCCGAAATCATTCTTGCCACCAATCCAAGCGTTGAGGGCGATGCCACAGCCATGTATCTTGCCCGGCTCATCAAGCCGCTCGGCGCCAAGGTCACACGCCTTGCCTATGGCATTCCGGTCGGCGGCGATCTCGAATATGCCGACGATGTAACGCTTTCGCGCGCGCTGTCGGGCCGCAACGAAATGGCTTAACGACTTTTTGAAAAACGAAAATCAGAAACAGGAGAAACCAAATGCCGGAAAAACGCAAGAAAAAGACAGTCGATCTGTTTGAAAAAGAGCCTGCGCCCATTGCCGATGAAGGCATCGTCGAAACGCTCCGCAAAAACTATATGCCCTACGCCATGAGCGTCATCATTTCCCGCGCCATTCCCGAAATCGACGGCTTCAAGCCCTCTCACCGCAAGCTTTTATACACCATGTACACCATGGGACTTATCCGTGGCAACCGCGTCAAAAGCTCCAACATTGTCGGTGCAACCATGAAGCTCAATCCGCACGGCGATGCCGCCATCTATGAAACCATGGTGCGTCTTACGCGCGGCAACGAAGCACTGCTGCATCCGTTTATCGATTCCAAAGGCACCTTCGGCAAGCAATATTCCGATATGGCCTATGCCGCACCGCGTTATACCGAAGCAAAGCTTGACGCATTCTGTAACGAGATTTTCGACGGAATCGACCGCGATGCCGTCGATTTTCAAGACAACTACGACGGCTCACTCAAAGAGCCGGTGCTTTTGCCGACCTCGTTCCCGAATATTCTCATTTCGCCCAATACCGGCATTGCCGTCGGCATGGCGTCCAATATCTGCTCCTTCAACCTTGCCGAAATCTGCGATGCGGTCTGCGAAACCATCGAAAACGGCACCTGCGACTATCTCGAAACCGTCAAAGCACCCGATTTTTCGACCGGCGGTCTGCTGTTATACAACCGCGCACAAATGGAGGAAATCTACAAGACCGGCAAAGGCTCTTTCAAGGTGCGCGCCCGTTACAGCTATAATAAAAAGGATAACTGCATCGAGGTCACCGAAATTCCCTATACCGCCAAGGTCGAGGCAATTATCGATAAAATTGCGGCGCTTGTCAAGGAAAAGAAGATCATCGAAATTTCCGATGTACGCGACGAAACAGGTCTTGACGGCTTAAAGATTGCCATCGATCTGAAGCGCGGCGCCGATCCGGAAAAGCTGATGAAAAAGCTGTACCGCCTAACGCCGCTTGAGGACAGCTTTGCCTGCAACTTCAATGTGCTCATCGGAGGTTCGCCCAAGACGCTCGGCGTGGGCGATATCATCGAAGAATGGATCGCCTGGCGGCGCGAGTGCGTTAAGCGGGAGCTGTTCTTCAACCTTTCCAAAATGCGTGACCGGCTGCATTTGCTTTGCGGTCTTGAAAAGATTTTACTCGACATTGACAAGGCCATCAAGATCATCCGGGAGACCGAAAAGGATGACCAGGTTCTGCCGAACTTGATGAAAGGCTTTTCCATCGATGAGATTCAGGCGGACTATATCGCCAACATCAAGCTGCGCAACCTGAACAAAGAATATATCTTAAAGCAGATCGACGAAAAGACCGATCTGGAAAAGAAGATTGCCGAAACCGAAAACATTTTAAAGAGCGATAAAAAGGTCGGCAAGCTCATTGCCGACAAGCTGCGCGACATCAAGAAAAAATATGCCAAGCCGCGCAAAACCGAAATTTTGTATGAATATGAAGAACACGCCGAACCGATCAAGCAGATCGAAGCTTATCCGGTCGAAGTGATTTTGACTGCCGAAGGCTATTTCAAGAAAATTCTGCCGCCCAAAACCGCAAATGCCAAGATTGAAGAGCATAATCTCAAAGAGGGCGATACGATCATCAGCTCATGGAATGTACAAAACGATTACGATCTGCTGTTCTTCAGCGACATGGGCAACGTGTACAAGGCGAAGATCGATGATTTTGACGCCGTCAAGCCCTCCGCACTCGGCGATTATATTCCGGTACGGTTAGATTTTGCCGCAAATGAAAAAACCGTCATGATGATCGCCACCAAAGACTATAAGGGCGAAGCGGTCATCTTCTTTGCAAGCGGCAAGGCCGTGGCTCTGCCGTTAAATGTCTACGAAACCAAGACCAACCGCAAAAAGCTCACCGGCGGCTACAATACCGATTCGCCGGCGGTCGGCATCTTCTATCTGCCCGAACACACCGGACGCGGCTTCCATACGGAATATTTGCTTCATTCGTCGCAAGGCCGTGCCGTCATTCTCAATTCGTCGCAGCTGACACGCAAGGTGACGCGCAGCTCGACCGGTGCGACCGTCTTTACCCTCAAAAAAGGGCAGGTCATCGATTCTGTACGCGAATTTCACGACGACGGCAGCGAAGCCATGAAAGTGTACGCCAAATACCGTAAACCAAAACTCCCGAGTGCCGGAACGGTCTTTAACAACGATGAACAGGCAAAACTGTTTTAACCGTAAAAACAAGCACCGCAAGCCGGCCGATACGAGGTAAAGCCAATGGATAAAAACACTGAAATACTGCAAAAAATCCACGCCAAACGGCGCAAAAAGCTGTTTCTTTTACGGATGCGCCTACAATCTTTTTTCCTGTTTTGCATCTTTTTTGGGATGCTTCTGTGCGGCATTCTTTTTTTCCTTCTTCCGAAAAAAGAGGTCTCCGAAGCCGAACAGCGCAAGCTTGCCTCCTTTCCGTCTCTAACGCTTCAAACGCTCTGGAGCGGCGATTTCACGTCGGGACTTAACATCTACTATTCCGACAATTTTGTCATGCGCGACGAGCTTGTCAAAGCGAAATTCGCTTTGGAGGAGCACAAGGGCTTGCGTTTTGACGATGTGAAGATCTACGGCTCGGAAACAGGCGAAACGGCGGAAAACGCCGCTCAAACGCCGAAAGAGAACCAAAAAACGTGCATTGACGATGTGACGGCGTTCGAAAAAATCACTGCAAACCAACCGAATGTGCCGATGGCTGCCATTGATCTTGAAAATCCCTACTATTCCGATCCGAACAAGCATTTCGATTTCAACAAGGCCGATCTTGACGACCGCTTTGCCGACTATATCAATATGGAAAAGGATCAGCTTGACGGCGAAAAGCGCGGCAATCTGTTCGTGGTCGGCGATACGGCACTCGAAATCTTCTACGGCAACGAACAGGTCTCCAAGGACTATGCCGCCGTGTTGAACGCCTATTCCGATGCGCTCGGCGACGGTGTGACCATTTATGACATGATCGTGCCGAACCATTTTGAATTTGGTTTACCGAGCAAATACAAGGGCAAAATCGGCAAGGACGAAAAGCCGTTTTTGGATCTTGTCAAAGAGAATCTGAACGGAAAAATCGTGTTTGTGGACATCTATGACACACTAAAGACGCATTACAACAAGGGCGAATATCTCTATTTCCGCACCGATCACCATTGGACGGGTCTCGGCGCTTACCGTGCCTACGAAAAATTCTGCGAATCAGCCGGTCTTGCCGCCGTGCCTCTCGATTCCTACGAAAAACGCACCTCAACCGGCTTTTTGGGAACGCTGTACAACAGCTCGCTTGACAAGAATCTTGCCGCAAATCCCGACACGGTGGAATATTATGTGACCGATCTTCCGTATGAGCAGACCAACACCAAAAAGGACGGCACGACCTACAAAGGGCGTCTTATCAGCGAATATGCCGACGGCCGCACAAACGGCTATTTGACGTTTATGGGCGGCGATATACCGCTTGCGACCATTCGGACGGAAAACACCTCCGGACGGAGCATCATTGTGTTCAAGGAGTCCTACGGCAACGCGTTCATTCCGTTTTTGGTGCCGCATTATGACACGGTCTATGTGGCGGACATCCGGTCATTCCCGTACAATGCGGTGACGTTTATACAGAACAATCATATCGGCGAGGTTTTGTTCTTAAACAACATTATGACCTCGAACACATCGGCGCGTGTGGCGAACATTTTAGAGCTTCTGCGGAAATAGCGAAGGAGCCGGAAAACGTTTTCCACAGACATAACAAGGACTTTTCAACCGGGTGTTGAAAATAAGCGGAAAAATTTTCCACAGGCAATCCCCCGATCTTCAACAGGTTTTCCACAGAAGAGATGGACGCATTTTGGCTTGGTTATGGGGGTTGCGGACTTTTCCACAGTTTCAACACCCCCTACTACTACTATACTCCTATAATAAGAATAAATGTATAGGATATATCACGCAAAGTTGCCGCGAAGCGGCGAGCCGAATCGAGGTTTGGAAAACCTCGGAAAAACGCTTTCCGAAAGGAAAGTGTTAAAGGCGGCGGAGCCGCCGAAAGATTGCCGCCGTAAGGCGGAAAAAGGATTTAATTGGACTGTGCGAAGTTGTTGTTTGGGTGCGCTGATTCGAGGTTTGCAGAACCTCGAAACTCCCTGCAAAGGGGACGTTTTTACATTCTTTTTGCGTCGTGCAAAAAGAATCAAAAAGCACGCCAGAGGTTTGCGAACCTCTGGACTCCGGGGAACGATTCAAAGCTCTGTCAGAAGCAATTTTGCAAAGTTTTCCGGCGGCTTCTGCCGAAACCGGGTTTGTCCGCAAAACGCCGGCGTAAAGGCTTTGAATCGGTGCGAAAGGGTTACCGTAGTGCAGACGCAAGACGGATGTTTTTCGAAAAAGAGTTATTGTACTGCAAGCTTACAGCAGCAAGTGCTATTCTAAAAGGGTTGCTGCACGTTAGTTTGGGTGCGGTGGAAAATTGAAATTTTAGTATGCTGAAAAATACTTTTCTTTATCAGGTGGTTTTGCATGAGCTGAAAAAACAGCCCTTTTCCGCAAAACAAAAGGTTTTCGTTTACAGAAAGCTTTACGCTTTGCCCTCAAAAACCGCTCGTTTTCGCAACCAAAACACCGCTTGTTCGAACAACTTTTTACTGTTCTCAAAAGCCGCCTTTTTTACGTACAAAAAGCCTTTTATTCGCACAAACCTTTACTTATTCCCACCCAAAACAACTTTTTTCCACCCTCCACCTCCCATTCGCACCACCCTTAACCTACTGTCCACAAAAGAATACAGCTGTTCTTTTAATCTTTGCTCTAACTCCTTACGCTGTAAAGCCGGAACGTCGCACCGATTCAAATCATTGCCGGCGATACCCGAAACATTACAGTTTTTCGCTTAGCCGGTTACCTGATGAACGCCGGTTCTTTTAACAATAATTACGTATCGACCGGCGATTTGAATCGTGGGTCGCAGGGCTTCGCCGACTCCTTGAAACATGGTCGCCTTGCTCACGTCCGTTCGCAATTCTCCCTGTTTCGGCGGTCTCCGACGCACAAAAACTTGCCACCGGCAACTTTTTGTACGTCCGAGCATGTGCTTTTTGGTTACTTTTTGCACAACGCAAAAAGTGACAACCCGTACTCCCTCGCAGGGAGCTTCGAGGTTCTGCAAACCTCGAATCAGCCCACAAAACAACAAATTCGTGCAATCTAATTAAATCCTGCCGGGAACTTTTCCCTACTTTTTATAGGGCACAAAAAGTAGACCAAAAAAGCTTTTGCCCCTATCGGGGCAGCACGCCTTGCGTGCAAAAACTCCCTTTCGGGAGCTTCGAGGTTCTGCAAACCTCAAAGCAGCTCGCCGCAGCCGCGGCTTCGTATATAATAAATTTTTTCGCAAACTTGAAAAGGAGATTCTCATGGAAAAAAATACCCTCGTCTATGATGTGCGCCCCATCTCTACCATCCGCGAACTCATCGAAACCAGTGCCGATGAATTCAAAAACCGCACCGCGTTCGTCTTGAAAGACAACGATAAACTCTATGAAAAACGCTATCATGACGTCCTTGAGGACGTGAAAAATCTTTCAACTTTCTTAAATGCCCGCGGCTTTGAAGGCAAACGCGTGGCTGTCATCGGCAAAAATTCCTATAACTGGGCACTCACCTACCTTGCCGTCACCAGCGGTACCGGCGTAATCGTCCCCATCGATAAAGATCTCAAGGCTCCCGAAATTACCAATATTTTAACACTTTCCGAGGCAAGCGCCGTCCTCTTTTCGCCTGAGCTTGCTTCTACTGTTGCTTCTATCGATCTGCCGCTCGAAAAGCTCCCTATGGCCGATATGAATACCTATCTTGCCGAGGGTTCAACCCTTCGCATCGGCGGTGATATGTCCTATGAAAAGCACGTTATCGACCCATATGCCCTCGGCGTTCTCATTTATACCTCCGGTACGACGGGTATTGCCAAAGGTGTTATGCTCAGTCAATATAATATCTGTTCGGACATCGTCGCTGTTCTTAAACAGGTTAAAATCACGCCTGAGGACAGAACTCTCTCGGTTCTTCCGCTTCATCATACCTATGAAAGCATGGCAGGATTTTTGAGTATACTGTATTCCGGCGCAAGCATTGCCTATATGACAAGCCTTACGCATTTGCTTGCCGATTTCCGCGAATATCAGCCCACCATTTTCATTGCCGTGCCGCTTCTTTTGAAAACCGTGCATAGCGGTATTATCAAAAAAATAAAGGCTGTGCCCGGCGGCAGTGCCTATCTTGTGGTCGGCAAGGCCATTACCACGCTGTCCGGAGCATTTTCCTATCAGGTTGCCTCCAAAGTATTTGCAAACATTCATGCGGCTTTCGGCGGCAAATTAAAGACCATTCTCTGCGGTGCTGCGGCGCTTGATCCGGCAATTTTCAGGGATTTTCAAAAGCTTGGCTTTCATATGATGTGCGGCTATGGACTTACCGAAACGTCGCCGATCTGCGTCATGCACAGCGATCATGTCATCAAGCCCGGCACGGTGGGCTTGCCCATTTGCGGCTCAAAAGCGAAAATTCTCGATCCGAACGATGAGGGCATCGGCGAGCTTGCCGTTAAAGGTCCAAACGTGATGCTCGGTTACTATAAAAATCCCGAAGCTACGGCGGAGGCTTTTACGGCGGATGGTTATTTCCGCACGGGTGATCTTGCCAAAATCGATCCGGCAAGCGGTCATTATATCATAACCGGCCGTATCAAGAACATGATTGTCATCGGCAACGGCAAAAAGGTTTTTCCGGAGGAAATCGAATATTTGCTCGAAAAATGTGATGGAGTGAAAGAATGCATGGCTTACGGACACGTCGATGAAGAGGGATATGTGACGGTGGCTGTGAAGATCTTTCCGGATTTTGATTATCTGAAGAAGCAAGGCATTGAAACGGAAGGCGAAAACGCGAAAAAGGCGCTCGAAGAGTATTTCCGCACGGTTGTCAAGGAAAAGGTTAACCGGAATCTGCCCGGCTATAAAGCGGTACGCAAAATAACGCTGCGCTATCGCGAATTTGACAAGACCACCACCAAGAAGATTCGCCGCAATTCGGCGGACAACATGGAGGAATAATCTATATTGTTGTTTGTGGGAGTTCGAGGTTTGCAAAACCTCGGAACTCCCTGCCCCGACAGGGGCAAACTTTCCGAAAGGAAAGTTTCAAAGTTTTTTGCCCTACTTTTTGTATTTTACAAAAAGTAGGAAAAATCCGCCGAGGGCGGCAAAAGGATTTAATTGGTTTTGTGTGAAGCTGTAATCTTCGTGTGCTGATTCGAGGTTTGCGAAACCTCGGGATTCCCTTTGGAAAAGGATTTAATTGTTGCGGTACGAAGCTGCGGCTGCGGTGTGCTGATTCGAGGTTTGCAGAACCTCGAAACTCCCTGCAAAGGGACGTTTTTCGTGCTTTTCGCTTGTACGAAAAGAACCAAAAGTACACCAGAGGTTTGCGAACCTCTGGACTCCGGGGAGCGATTCAAATCTCCGCTCGATACATGACTTTTGCTAAATTGACCGGCCATCATCATGTAACCGGCCGCGCCGGGAACCGCAAGGTTTCCGGGTATCGCCGGGGAGGATTTGAATCGGTGCGAAAGGGTGGCTGTAGTGCTGACGCAAGACTGATGTTTTTCGAAAATGGATTGTTGTACTGCAAGCTTACAGTAAGTTATCGCGGATAAAATCTGTGACTGCGTGTTAGCTTTAGTGCAGTGGGAGATTGGATTTTCCTGTGCTGAAAAAAGCTTTTCTTTATCGGATAGCTTTGCATGAGCCGAAAAAACAGCCCTTTTTCGCAAACCAAAAGGTTTTCTTTTGCAGAAAACTTTTTAACCGTACTTGAAAGTCAGCTGTTTTTACAAACTAAAAAGCTTTTCTTCTGCACAAACCTTTCCTTTTTCCCACCCAAAATAACTCTTTTTTGCCCTCCGTTGCCCGTTCCAACCACCCTTAACCTACTGTTTGCAAAGAATGCGGCTGTTCTTTTGCTGTTCGCTTTAATTTTGTGCTGTAAAGTCTGAGCGTCGCACCGATTCAAAGCCTTTTCGCCGGCGTTTTGCAGGCAAAACCGGTTTCGACATGAGCCGCCGGAAAGCTTTACAAAATCTTTTCCGGCAGAGCTTTGAATCGTCCCCGGAGTCCAGAGGTTCGCAAACCTCTGGCGTGCTTTTTGGTTCTTTTTGCACGACGCAAAAAGAACGTAAAAACGTCCCCTTTGCAGAGAACATCGAGGTTCCGCAAGCCTCGATTCAGCCCGCCGCAGCCGCAGCTTCGCACCGCAACAATTAAAACCTTTCAAGGAAGCTTCGAGGTTCCGCAAACCTCGAATCAGCCCACCCAAATTGCCTTTCCAAAAAAACACCAAAAAAATATATAAAAAGAGGTGCAACCTATGAAGAACAAGTACGATGTCGCCGCCTATATCTGGCCGAGCTATACCGGCGACGAGCCGAGAACACGCATCTTTTGGCCGGAGGGCTACGGCGAATGGCAGACCGTCAAGGCCGCTATGCCAAAATTTCCCGGACACAAGTGGCCGCGCAAACCGCTGTGGGGCTATGTCAACGAGGCTGACCCATATGTCATGGAAATGCAGATAAACGCTGCCGCCGACCATGGCGTCAATGTGTTTATCTACGATTGGTATTGGTTCGATAACCGCCCGTTCCTCGAACAGTGCCTGGATAACGGCTACTTAAAGGCTAAGAACAACGACCGCGTCAAATTCTATATCATGTGGGCAAATCATACCGCGACCACGCTTTGGGATAAACGCACCGCACATCTTGATGTGCCGATCTGGGATCACGGCGCAAGTCCCGAAATGTTCAAAACCATCTGTGAACGCATGATTGACCAGTATTTCTTACATCCGTCCTATTATAAAATCGACGGCAAGCCGGTCTTTATGTTCCACGATTTGTGCAACTTTCTCTACGGTATCGGCGGCATTGAAAACGCGAAACGCGCTTTGTACGATTTCCAGAATATGGCCATCAAAGCCGGTCTTCCCGGCGTCCATATTCAAGATTGCTTGCGCGGTGCAGACACCATGAAATACCGTGACCCGGCACTCGGCTTTGACGGCAGTATGGCGGATGCGGTCGATCTTCTCGGCTTTGACAGCACTACACACTACCAGTTCTGCGGCGTAGTCGACATCAAGCGTTCCTACCCTGAAGCGCTTGCCGATATGGTCAAAGAATGGGATAAAACGCGCGAAAGCTACAAAGCGCCCTATTTTCCCCATGTGTCGCTCGGCTGGGACACCAATCCGCGCTTTGAAACGGTACGTGACGATATTCTCACCGACTGCACGCCGGAGAATATCAAAAAAGCGTTTATCGAAGCCAAAAAATACATTGATGCCCATCCGGAGCTGCCTGTTCCGCTTGTGGTGGTCAACAGCTGGAACGAATGGACTGAAACCAGTTATTTCGAACCGGATGATTTGTATGGCTATGGCTATTTAAACGCCTGCAAGGAAGTCTTTTTAGGAAAATAACTGTTTTTACGGATAAAACAACAGAAAGAGGAAGAGAATTATGGCAAAAAAATATGATGTCGCCGCCTTTATTTGGCCGAGCTACACCGGCGACGAACCGCGCACGCGCATTTTTTGGCCGGAGGGTTACGGCGAATGGCAGACCGTCAAGGCGATGAAACCGTTTTATCCGGGTCATACCTGGCCGCGTAAGCCGCTTTGGGGCTATGTCAACGAGGCCGACCCGTATGTCATGGAAATGCAGATAAACGCCGCCGCCGACCATGGCGTTAACGTCTTTATCTATGACTGGTATTGGTTCGACAACCGCCCGTTCCTTGAGCAGTGCCTTGATAATGGCTACTTAAAGGCCAAGAATAACGACCGCGTCAAGTTTTACATCATGTGGGCCAACCACACCGCAACCTCCATTTGGGACAAGCGTACCGCCGAGATGAACTATCCGATCTGGGACGGTGCCGTGAACCGTGCCGCTTTTGAAACGGTAGTTCGCCGCACCATCGACATGTATTTCTCGCATCCGTCGTATTACAAGATCGACGGCAAGCCGGTGTACATGATTTATGATCTCGGCAACCTGATTCGCGGTCTCGGCGGCATTGAAAACACCAAACGTGCGCTCGATTGGTTCCGTGAAGAAACCGTCAAAGCCGGTTTTCCGGGACTGGAACTGCAATTGACGCTTCGCAGTGAGCGTGCTATGAATGTGACCGGTCTTGACCCGAAATTTGAGGGCAACATGACGGCGGCGGTGCACGCGCTCGAATTTGACAGCGTAACACACTATCAGTTTGTTCACATTACGCCCATGGCGCGCAAGTATACAGACATTCTTGCCGATATCGAAAAGGAATGGGCGTATATTGACCGCACGTTCAAGATGCCGTATTATCCGCACATTTCGGTAGGCTGGGATTCCAGTCCGCGCTACAATTCCGACCGGCATGATGCGTGCCTTGAAAACACGCCGGAAAACGTGAAGAAGGGCTTTGAAATGGCAAAGGCGTATATCGATGCGCACAAGAATCTGAAAGCACCGCTTGTCACGGTCAACAGCTGGAACGAATGGACGGAAACAAGTTATCTGGAGCCGGACGATTTTTACGGGTACGGATATTTGGAAGCCATTCGCGAGGTGTTCGGAAAATAAAGAAAAAAGGCGGATTTTTTGCCGCCTTTTTTTGCATAAAGCCGCCGCAAGGCGGCTTTATATATTTGCGAAGCCGCCTTGCGGCGAGCTGAATCGAGGTTTGCGAACCTCGAAATTCCCTTAAAAAGGTTTTAATTGTTGCGGTGCGAAGATGTCACTGCGGTGGGCTGAATCGAGGTTTGCAAAACCTCGGAAGTTCCCGAAAGGGAGACGGGTTTATTCTTTTTGCGTTGTGCAAAAAGAACCAAAAAGCACACCAGAGGTTTGCGAACCTCTGGACTCCGGGGACGATTCAAAGCTCTGTCGGAAGTGATTTTGCAGAAATTTCCGGCGGCTTCTGCCGAAACCGGTTTTGCCCGCAAAACGGCGGCGAAAAGGCTTTGAATCGGTGCGAAAGGGTTACCGTAGTGCAAACGCAAGACTGATGTTTTTCGAAAAAGGATTATTGTACTGCAAGCTCACAGCAGCAAGCGATATTCGAAAAGGGTTGCTGCACGTTAGCTTTGGCGCGGAGGGAATTTGAATTTTTTGTATGCTAAAAAAAGCTTTTCTTTATCGGATAGCTTTGCATTAGCTGAAAATCTGCCTTTTTCGCAAACCAAAAGGTTATCTTTTGCCGAAAACTTTTTAACCGTACTTGAAAGTCACCTGCTTTTACAAACCAAAAGCATTTCTTTTGCACAAACCTTTACGAACTGCCCTCAAAAGCCGCCTTTTTTACGTTCAAAAAGCCTTTTATTCGCACAAACCTTTCTTTATTCCCACCCAAAATAACTCTTTTTTGCCCTCCGCCGCCCCTTTCAACGCCCCTTAACCTACTGTTTGCAAAGAATACAGCCGTTCTTTTGCTGTTCGCTCTAAATCCTTATGCTGTAAAGCCGGAACGTCGCACCGATTCAAATCCTCACCGGCGATACCCGGAAAGGTTGTAATATCCGGTGCCGCCGGTTACATGATGATGGCCGGTCGTTTCCGCAAAAATCATGTATCGAGCGGAGATTTGAATCGAGGTCGCAGGACGGAGTCCCGTGTGCTTTTTGGTTACTTTTTGCACAATGCAAAAAGTAACAACCCGTTCTCTTTGCAGAGAATATCGAGGTTCTGCAAACCTCGAATCAGTGCACACAAACAATAAATTCGCACCAACAAAATTAAAACCTTAAAGGAGCTTCGAGGTTCTGCAAACCTCGAATCAGCGCAAAAACCGCAATCATTTTTACGAATACCTTACGCATAAACATATGATTTCCGTTTTGGGACGCAAACGCGTATCAATCCACGGAAGCCACGGCGTTTTCTCAAACGCAAAATTATCGGTTATATATTCTTCAAACGTGGCATCTACACCACGCTTGAAAAGATGATATCCTCTTCTCAGCTTCAGATGGTTGGAAAACATATAGGATGCGATTTTCCGTCGGTTCTCCTTTGTAATCTGCATGAGCGGATGCGTTAGCTCTTCCCTATTCGGATATAAAAATGCCGTATGGTCAACAGTCTTTCCTAAAGGGACAAAGAACTCAATATGTGTTTTCCCAACCATTTTTACTTCTATTTGACTTGCTTTATAAAAAATAAATCCGATAAAGGCTGCCAAACTTATAAGGATGACCGCGAATAGAATCAGTATCACACGAAAAACACGCTTTTTAACCATTTTCCCATCCCCATTCCGAAATCAGACGTCACTTTGGAAACCTTTCATTAACATAATAGCATAATTATGACACAAAGTCAAGCAGCTTGCTATCGAAAAATCTTAGGATTGTCTTAAGATTCTCTTTGATAAGTGCGAATGATCCATCTCCTTGCAAAAATTTCGCTGTCCCCTCTTGAATTTTTCCGCATCTTATGGTAAAATACTATTATATGAAAATCGAATGAAAAAATCCCGAAAGGAGGAGCATCATGCCGGCTGAAAAAGAAAGCGTCAAAATTGCCGCTCAAAACAAAAAAGCCTATCACGACTATTTCGTCGAAGATACCTATGAAGCCGGAATTGCCCTCTCCGGAACGGAAGTTAAAAGCATTCGTGCCGGTACGGTCAATATGAAGGACTCCTATTGCACTATCGAAGAAGGAGAACTTTTTGCCACCGGCATTCATATCAGTCCTTATGAAAAAGGCAATGTATTCAATAAAGATCCGCTTCGCGACCGCAAGCTTCTCATGCATAAACGTGAAATCTTAAAGCTATTCGGGCTTGTCGGCAAAGAAGGCTATACGCTTGTGCCGTTAAAGCTGTATTTTAAGGGTTCACGCGTTAAAGTGGAAGTGGGACTTTGCAAGGGTAAAAAGTTATATGATAAGCGCGATTCCCTTGCCAAAAAGGAAGCCGGACGCGATATTGAACGTGCCATGAAGGAAAGAAACCGCTATTAAAGCGAAAAATATGGGGGCGTAAAGGTTTCGACGGGGATCTTGAACGACGGTAAGCGAGCAGAGGTGCGGAAGCTCTTAAAAACGCCGCAATTCTAAAATTAAACGCTAATAATACAGAATTAGTAGCTGCCTAACTTAGGCGGCCGTCATACCTGTGAGGACTGCGGCACGGGCTATGGCGTCAATCAGCAGTGAACGTGAACGTGTCAATGCTTTGAGGCACGGCATGAACTGATAAGCTACCGGTTATGTGAGCCTGACGGCCGGCGCGCATAATGGGGAATCCTATTGACCGCCTACGCTCGTAGAAAGCTGTGGGAATGGGTTTTCGGACAGGAGTTCGACTCTCCTCGCCTCCACCACTCATTATCAAGTAATTGATAAAATAACAGGAATACGCCTTATGGTATGCTTAGACTTACCATAAGGCGTATTGCTTTGTGATGGCAAGGACAGCCATGCGCAGTGAAATATGCGAAAACTATGAAAATCGAGGCTAAGGCAGATGCGTACAGCTTTTGGCGACGATCGTCAATGGCTGTGTTTTTTTGAGCCTTTATGTTCCGAATAATGCGCGATTACGTTTTTTGCCTTGTGCTACACGGGTTTTCTCACGTGTTTTCTACGTGATTTGTGCGCGATTGGTACGTGCTTGGGATAAAAATAGGCACTGTATGTAGACAGGAGTTCAATGAGGGTAAATCATCGCGTAAAATTATCTTCCACAAATATATATTCTCTCCATAAGGCTTACTGAAATCAGTAGGCCATTTTTTATTTTGGAGGAAAAACGATGGACAAACGTAAGGACAATGGGATTTTACTTGTTCCCGGCGATGTGTTAAAATGTGAAAAAAAGGAGAATAATGTCAAAATTTCCGCTATGAAACATAGCTGTTTTTCTTCAAACATGGATTCTCGATCAAGCGCAGAGCTTGAAGCGGAGGCTGATAACGTGAAAAAGGAAGCAGAACTGTATAATTCCGTTTACAAGGAAATCAGCGAGATCGTAGGCTTGGATGCCACGCTGAAAATATATCTGCGATTCAAAGGACAACAGATATCTTTTCCCGTTCGGCTGTATAATCCAAACATGATTCAGCAAAAAGTTGTCAAGGAATTCGACGGAACCAATATACGAGAGTTGGCGAAAAAATACGATTACTCTGAAAAAACTGTAAGGCGGATGATCAAGGATAGCTTGGAAGAGTAAAAGATCAAAGCAATTCATTATATAATAACGAAAAGGAGCATATGAAAATGGGATTATTGGACAAATTCAAAGACACCGTCTCCGCCGTTGCGGAAAAAGCCAAAGAAACGGTTGACACAGCCAAAGCCGCCTATGAGCAGAAAAAAGCCGAAGAAGCGCAGCATAAAACGGAAATGGAGGCGCTTGCGGCCGGCAAGGCAAATGAAATCGTATCTTCCATAAAGGCATATGAAAATGATGGAAGCTTTTTCAAAAATACCACCAAAGAAGAACTGTTAAAATTCACCAAAGAATTCTATGACAAGATACTGATGCCGGCAAACAGCGTAAGCAAAAGCAAAATTCAAATGTATCCCTACATTGAGGATAAGCAAATTTCAAAATTTGCACAAATATGGGCTGACTATAACCCATCCGAAACTGCGCTTGTATACTTAAAAGCCGAAAACAAACAGGAGATCGTCATTACAACTTCTTGCCTGTATTTTTCATTGGCTCTTGCAGAAGATACAAGATTCTTTGTAAAAGGTGCAATATCTTGTGATGAAGTAAGTAAGTTTTCAACGGTTAATAACAATACGTCTTTTGAGTTCAAATGTGATGAATATACACTTGCTTCCTTTACCGCCGACAAAACGACAAAGGAAGATTTCATAACGCTGGATACGTATTTTTCCGCCATTATGAATCACGATTTTGTCATTACCGACGAAGAAGTAGATAAACTGATACGGCAGAAAATCGGTGAAAAAATATATGCCGAAGTAAAAAAATATATGGTTTATGACGATGAACTGCTTGTTTATTTTGCTTGGGGACTGGATTCATTATCTGCAAAGGATTACATTGTATGTACCAACAAGCAGATAATCCGAATGGACAGAGAAATGTTCGGTGCTACTGCGAATATCAAGCAATTCTACTATGAAGACATTGTATCCGTAAGCACAGAGCAAAATGCAAAAAGCAATGATTTAACGGGTGCACTTATCGAAACTGCCCTTACAGCGGCTACCAAAACATGTGACCTTGTGATCACGACCGCCGGTGCAGGACTTAGAATCAATACACTTTTCAAAGTAGAGGCAGAACGAGTCGTAGCCGTTTACCATCATTACAGAAAAGAAATACAAACGGCCTCTTCGCAACCGCAAGTCGTGGTTCAGCAACAAACTGCAGATCCCTTGGAACAGCTCGAAAAGCTTTCAAAAATGAAAGAAATGGGTATTCTTTCCGAGGAAGAATTCAACGAAAAGAAAGCGGCGCTGCTCTCGAAAATATAAATAACGCGCATCCCCCTGCCTTAGCCAAAGACAGGGGGACGATTTTTTGATAGAATTATTTCGCATAAACGTAAAGCGGACAAACAAAAATTCCAAAGGAAACAGATGTCTGTGGAGATAGGCGGTTGTTTTCTCTTTACTCACACGTGCCATTTGATCTTGTATCTTTCCTAACGTTGAATCACTGCATCAGTAGAAAGATGCATCACAGGTTATCATTTCAAATTTCAAATCCGTGCCGTCCGAAGTTAAGCCAAGGAAAATCAAATAGGGCACTACGCTTGCGTTGACTGCAATATTAGGGGAGTAGATATCGTCTCTCACATCAAATATATAGATGTGTGGCTCGGAAGAATAGAGCGAATACATTGGGTATCCATCTCCCGATAATCCTAAGTTATACAACTTAAAACTATCGGGGACGAGTCTGTCAGGATCGCGTTTATATATCAAATGTCTTCCATTCTCGTCATATTTTTCAGCACCATCGTTATTACTGCATTCGCGACCCTGCTCATCGTAGCCAGTTCCGTTGCAATAGGGACATATAAAGTAGTCATACAAGTTTTCACAGAATACAAAGTGCTGTCCAACATAATTGTTGGGGTATCTTAAAAGTTCGTCAGTATCTACATAGTTAACGGTAGTTTCAGAGATAGTAGAACACCAAACCAAAGGAATGCAACTATCCCGGAATTCCTGTTCCGTCATACCGAGGCTGGCTAAAATTCCGCTGGACTTGGAAGTGTCATAAGTTGGTTTTTGCGATGTATCGCCTGTGCCTTCCTCTCCATACAATGCATCATATTCATCCTGTGTATAAAAAAGATCGTCAAAAGCATTGGGATTGCTTACAAGACTGTCACTTGTATCATAGAATCCCCACACTTCCGGGCTATCCGTAACATTATACTTTACGTTGCTAACGGTAAAAAAGATTACCGAGTCGGTCAAAATAAAACTCACGTCCCCGGAATGTCCCCAATCGTCATTATCAAAGCTTAAATCCACCTGATTGCCGGTTAAATCGTCAAGGCTGATTTCCATCATGGCTGTTGCGGTTCTACTCTGAGGAGCTGCCTGAACCAAATGAAACTCAAAAGTGGCCTTGTTTGCACTTTCGTCAACATTGATAGCAAGCACATAGCCGCCTGTATCCCAGTCAATGTATTCTGTTGCCCAATATGTAACAGAGGAATCATAATCAGATAGGTTAAATACCCCGGAAGCATCCTTATCTTGTTTATTCAAAGCGGTCAAGCTTGCGCTGTCCTGCGCTTTATTTCCGCTACTGCACCCGGTTAGTAAAAATGTCAATGCCAAAAGCAAAGCAAATACTTTTTTCATGTCTTTTCCCCTTTCCCGTCCGCCGCATTTATGACAATACTGCCGGTGTGAATCTTTGCAGCTTTAATCTTGGGTTCTTTTTTCTTGGACACCGGTTATCTTCCCTTCGCCCGCCAAATTTATCGCGTACTTAGAAAGCTCATTTTTCCCTATTTTTCTTGATATGCGTGCCTAATTTCCGGTGTTCCGACGTTTTCACTGCCATTTGCATCACCTATTAAATAAGTATAGCAGGTGTTAATGCGCAAGTAAAATCCCGTTGTCCTTGCATTTGTCCGATCAGTTGAAACTATCTGAAAAGCGCACAAAATTTCTGTACTGTAAAGCGTTTCAAACGGCACAATCATCTCTTAAAGTCCACAAAAACACCAACAAATAATTATACATATACTGGACGGATAAAAAGTCCGTATTTTCCAACAAATAAATATAAAAGAGGACATATAAATGTCTGTAAAAAACATTGAAGAAATCAAAAACAAGCTTGCAAGTATCTCCAAAATCACCGAGGGCAACACGGTAAGCGGGTCATCCAAAATATCGTTAACTGTCGTCTATAACAGAAACGGCGTGCCTTTGAGAAGTGCGCGGTTATCTACTTAAGATACTCCACACATAATCAAACCGACCTATCGATCGAATATCAGCGTGAAATAACAGAAAAGTACTGTGCAGACAAGGGGTATACGGTTGTAAAACACTTTATTGATGAAGCGAAAAGCGGTACCACAGACAAGCGCGATTCGTTTCAAGCTGAAGCTCTGTTCAACCGCGTACAGGATAAAATGAACGATAACCGCAAAAGCAATCTTCGTTCCGGCGGTAAACGCCACTATATGTTAGGCGGTATGAGCAAAATCTACTGTGCTGAATGCGGTTCCGCGATGGTTGGAGCGGCCAATAAAAGCCACGGTAAAACACACCGCTATTATGTTTGTCCTAAACACAAACAAAAGAGCTGTAAACTCAAAAATCTCAGAGCGGACTATCTTGAAAAGCTTCTCTGTGTTACCATCGTTAATAAAACCGTTAACACGAATAACTACACGCAATATAACGCTCTGCTTAAAGAATTGGCAGGTAAGAACCCTGACAAGGGAATTTGTAGGGAGCTTGCCGGTGTTAAGAAAGCGATCGACAACATCCTAAAAGTTCTCGAAACGCATCCGACCGATGAGGCAATGGAGCATTTTTCTTCCCTGACTGCCAAAAAAGATGCTTTGAAAAGCAGATTGGATGCTGTAAACAATGTTCCGCAAATAACGCCGGATAATCTTAAAAATCTCAGGATACAGCTTGTGAAGGAGCTCAAAAATTCGTCAGACCCACTTGCCTATGACATTATAGACAAAATAGTCAAACGCGTTACGGTTGGCAAAGACAATATAGAAATAGAACTGTATCTGTGACGTTTCCCTCATCGCACAGGACGCGAAAACGCAAGGTCGTGCGGAGTTGCAGCTTAACATTTTCCAACCCGTCATCGTTATGGATGGGGCATACTGTAAAGAAAAACCGACATCCTGTATGAGAATTTTCTCAATGACTATAGTCGTTGTTACGGCTATTGCGATGGGATAGTTAAGGATGTCCATATGCGTTTCGACTTGAAAGATGCGGGTTACGCATCGCCTCCACCACAGTTGACTTAAACGTACACGCTCGTTCCAAAACGAGGCTGTTTCGTGTACACGTTTCAACTCAACAAAAAGATGATACGAAAGTGTCGTCTTTTTTATTTGCTTCGAAACCGTAAAAATTTGCGGATAAGGGCGCGGATAAGGGCACAGCAAAAAAACACAGCAGCTAAGCGAATTGAAAACCGTTCAGCTGCTGTGCTTTTTTTATTTGTCGTTATTCGTCGATACGTGTCATGGTGATATTATCAAGTTGATAGTTAACGCCGGCATTGCCGATCGGATTCGTGAACACGGAAAATTCGTCGTTAACGTTGTCGCAGGATTTCTCCACCGTTAACTCAGCGGAAAAATGCTGCCATTCGTCCTTATCGCTCATTCTGAGCACGCCGATATTTTTGGGATGGTCACGTTTATCGCTGCCGTCGTACATGAAATTGACAAAAATACCGGTTTCAAGGCCGGCGGTGAATTCGCCCGTGTTGGTGCCGGTCATACGTGCATCAAATTCAACCCGGTACGTTGCACCCGGAGTGAACTTCACCTTCTGTATGCAATAGGTCCAAACCTTTCCGGCGCCGTTTGCCTTGACATTATAGCAAGGATTGCCGTTCAGCGCTTTGACAATGGTTACCTTTGCATTCACCGAATGCATCGGATTATACATTTGCATGGAGGCGTCGCCGTTGGCAATGGTGTCGTCGAGGTTTGCTTCGCGCTCTGCTGCTGCTTTTTCGGCTTCCTCGGCACCCTCTGCTTTTTCAAAGCGGATATAGTCGATTTCGAACGTGCCCGTTGCATTAAACGGGTCAAATCGAATGCCTGTTATTTCGCCGTCCCATTGGAGATGCTCCTGCATGTTGAATTTGAATTCCACAAATTCACCGTTGCTGGAGGTCGGCAAGTCTTTGATTGCAACCGTTCGGAATTCCGAAAGACCGGCGTTCGCTTTTCGGAAGTAGATAACGGCGAGATCCTTCTTATCCGTATTATTTCTGTCCCACTTCATGCGAATCGCTATTGTCGGATATGTTTCCGCCTTCACCGACAGACTCGGAGAGATAACGGCCGGGTCGTTTCCGGTGGAAATGCCCTTCAAGACGCCGCCTTCCACAGTAATTGTGCCGTTTTGCGGAGTCCAATCCTCCGTGTCGCCGAGGAGTTCAAATTCATATTGATACGGCTTGCGTTTTTTGAGAATATCGTAATCGGAGGCGCTGCCAAGCATAATACTGACGCCGCTGCCGTCCTCATGGGTCACCGGGAAGTAACCGAGGGAGGTGGCAAGTGTATCGAGCGGAAGCACGGGCAGACCGTCGTACCAATAGGTTGCGGCATATAGCTTCTTTTCAGAGCCGTCCACCGTCATGGTATCCTTGCCGATGACAAAGGAAACGGTGTGCTTGGCGTTGGAAACCGTCAGCGTTTGCGTGCGTTTGTTCCATGTGTAGGTACACATCATGCGCGAGAAAATGCCGCTTTCGGGGTAAACCGGAACCATAAGGCCGCCGTTCGTGCGGTCCGGCTCTTTGATAAGCGCAAGTTCGCTGCCGCTGATGTCCACCGTAAACGGTTTATTTTCTTCGTCCGTTTGTTGTTTTTCAGCAAGCATCTGCGGGCGGAGAAGCTGTCTGTCCTGTCCGAACAAATAATTGATTCGCTGTCTTTGCGAAGCACTCAGCGTCAAATCACTGTGTATTGCCGTACCGGTCTTGGTAAATGCCGCGCGGATGGCATCGAGATAGCCGAAGCCGAAACGCTCGGTCGGCATGACATACGTGCCCTCGCCGTATTCGTTCCAGGTGGAAATGTTGACCATGTTGGCGTATTTGCCGCCGGTCTTCTGACGTTCGGCAAGTGCCTTTTTGACGATTTCGGTCATGGCCGGGTAATCCTTCGGGTCAAGAAGGCCGTTTCTCCGTTCGCTTCTGCCCCATCCGACATAGTCAAAGCCGACACTGATGGTTGGAACGGTATAGTCAAGCGCACTGTATGCCGTTAGGTGCTTTTCTTGAGCGGCTGCGTTTGAACCATCCGTACCCCAATGATACGCAAGCAGTCCGTCGATTCCGTTTGCCTTCATGCTTTCTTCGAATGCCGGATCGGAGTTTCCGCTGTAAAGAAGAATTTCGCAGCCGTCAAAGCCTGCCTTGCGGCACTCTTCGCGGACATAATCAAAGGCTTCCTTGGCAGAAACATCCTTGAATTTATTATCCAGCTGCCAGACGGTTAACAGCGGTTTATTGTCGATTTTTACATACCGCTCATCCTTAAAGAAGTACTCCATCCAATACGGAACGGTATACTTCTTGAAATCCTCAAAGGAAAGACCGTTTACCGACGAATTTTCCCACATAATGGCAAATTTCAGCTTATCGCTGTAACGAGCATTGAAATAGCCGTCGATAATCGCCTGATTCATGGCAGTGCTTTGGATAGGCTTTGTATCATTGCCGTTGGGATACCAGCAGAAAATTTCGTAGTCAATGCCATGCTCTGCCATCATTTTGATTTCCCAGTCGGAAACCTCCGGCGAGCCTTCGTCATAGTAGCCCAAAACCGGCGTGATTTCAGGATATGCCGTGATTTCCTCCCAGCCGTAGTGCGTGCCTTCACGCCACAGCGGGCATACATTTATGCCGATAAAATAATCGGATTCGGGAATCTTCGGCTCCGGAACATAATCTTCCGGATACGGGAGCTTGATAAAGGCCGAGATCGTATCAACGTACATAACAGCCTCGGTATGCGGCGCGAATGTGAAGCGATAGCCGTCAAGAAAAGCGGCGGCAGCGGCAAAGGCATATGTTCCGACCGGCTTGCCGTTGATCTTAACCAGTGCTTTGCCGGTGACCGTGTCCGCTTCAAAACGGACAATTGTCCAAAGATTTTCCGTTACATAAGTAACAACGCTGCCGTCAGGAGCAAGAAAGCTTCCATCTTTTGTAACAAGGCTGAAAACAGTCGAATCGCCGCTTGTTAAAGCAATCTCTGCGCCGTTTATCTCGTTCGGAAGAAGAATATAGCTTTCGAAAACCACCGTGCCGCTTGCCTTTTCAAAATGTGAAGCGATCCCGGTTTTACCGGCGGCATTTGAATTTAAGGCAACCGTTCCGCCGCCGCTTCTTTCGGTGTAAAGGTTTTCTTTCGAAACGCGTCCTCCGTCGGCAAGCAGTGCAACGTCGTATGGTAAAATGCTTGCCGGAGCATTAACAAATCTTTCGTATAACAAGTAGTTATGATAAAGGCAGGCATATTGCGGTGCAACGGTTAAGGTGCCCGCCTTGGTAATGCCGCAATGCAGAGCGGCAATGGCGTTATCGTTTGCAAGCGGATAGGTTCCGATATAATTGCCGTCTAAACCAAAATCAAAGGTTTTGTTGTCAAGGTTTACACGAATATCGAAATATACGGCGTTTGAGGTATACACCGCACCGGTATCGGTATAGCTGCCGTCCGGAGAAAGAACCGTATAGTTCCCGTGGTCAAGAAGGATCTCCATGACCGGTTTCCCGTTTTCGTCGGCGAACATAAGGTATGCGCCGTTATTTCCGTAGATATTGACGCCAAAATCAAGATCCAGCACACCGTCGCTTACAGGCATGAATTTACGGGTATAATACGCCTCATATTGATCGGAATTATCCACCAATACGTAGCTTGCACGGCTGAATTTTTCGGGAGCGGTCAGAACGCGAACCGCATCCCAGCCGCCGGGAACGCCGTCCATATGCTGATGACGGAACACTTTGTCGTCTATGAAGCATTTCGCTTCACTCGACATGGTAAAGGCATCGTTGTTTAATGCCGGAACGGTTGTCAGCAGATTTTTCTTTATGCGTTTGTCCTTGAAGGCAATACGATTGATAATCGCCGCCGCTTCACAACGCTTAATGCTGCTTTCGGGATAAAATGTGCCGTAAGCATCGTTGCCCATGACAATACCGGCATTGAACAATTTTAACACGGCGGCATAGTATGGGGAGCTTTGCGCAACATCCGGAATCCTACCGACGCTGTTGACGGCAGCATATTCCGACGCCGGAAGCGCATTTGCAAAAATTTTTGCCATTTGTCCGCGTGTAGCCGAAGCGTTATAATCGGTATAATCCTGCGGATCGATAATCTTATTTTCAACGGCATACTTTACGTAGGGCATATACCATTCTTCGCCGTCTGCGGCGGTGAAACCGTAATCGCCGCTGCCATAGGCATTGTTGGTTCTTGCCGCAAGCGTGATGGCCTCGGCAATCGTCATGCCGTCCTCCGGAGCGAAAAGCGTATCGGCCTTGCCGTTGACAAAGCCCAGCTCATAGGCGCTTTCAATTTCGGAAGCATACCATTCGGTTTCCGGAACATCGGAAAAATTATCCGCGTAGGTGTTCGGCGTAAGGAAAACGCCGATTTCCTTTTTCGGTGTGTTTTCTTTGGCGTCCTTTGCGGAATCGTCAGCCGGACGCGTGTTCGTAAGGGTAATGGAATACAGCTCAATTGTCCCCGGCGCTTCAAACGGATCCAGTCGAATTTGTTTGATCGTCCCTTTCCAGTCTTTGCTTTTGGCCATGTCGAACACCACGTTTGTCGGTGAAGCCAAGGTGCCGTTCGCGTAACGTTCGCTGCCGACCGCCATATTGCCGTTCCATGTGCCGTCCGGAACAAGGAAAAAGACCGTGCCGGTCCGGCTCCATGCGGCGTCGATGGAAAAGCGCATATTGACGACTACATAACGATAATCCTCCGCGTTGATATCGAGGATCGGGCTGATAAACATCGGGTCGGAAAGGTTTGCCGATTTTTCAAAGGCATACCCATAAAAACAGCCGGGATCAAAGTTATAGCGCAGATAGGACGTTGACCATCCGGCAAGAGAGGCTTCGTTTTCGAAGGTGAAAACGATGTCCTCCGCCGCAAGAGCCGTCATGCAGAAAAAGACGGCGCACAGCACGAGCAGAGAACACAGAAAGACTTTTGCTTTTTTCATCATGTTGAAGTTTCTCCTTCTATTGACTTTTATTTTTATACTTCTTGTGCGTTGCTTTGTGAAAGGGTGAGCGGTCACAGTTCTAAAAGGCGTTTGGCGTTTTTGTAAAAAATCGCCTCTCTTTCTTCGTCGGACAAGTCTTCGAACATCACGGCGGCAATATCCGTTGCCGGGCCGATGCCGGGATAATCCGTGCCGAAAAGCAGCTTATCGTATCCGACGCGATCAATGGCGCCGCGCAAGGTGCCGACCGTGTCCGTGCCGTGTGCCGAGATATCAAAACAGACATTTCGGTACTTTTTCAGCATATCTATGTGCGCCTGCAGGCCACCGTATCCCGAAAAGTGTGCCCAAACCAGCTTTAAGCGAGGCATTGCTTCCGACAAGGCAACCATATCCGGAATGGTTGTCGGATGAATGTTGACAACCATGGAATACGATGCCGCACAATCCATAATTTCCAAAAAATTCCTTCCGGAGCAGCTTTGGTAGCCCATCATATACGGCACAAGCTCACCGATAAGCTTTACGCCGCGTTTATGACACCGTTCGATTTCACGGCAGGACATTTCAACAAACATCGGATGGATATGAATGCCGGGAATATATCTGCCGCCCGAGGAGAGGGCAATTTTTATCGCACGGTCGTTTAATGCCGGAACAAGCGTTTCATATTCCTCGATCGGTCTTGCGCACATACCTTCATCAATAACGCTTCCGCAGCATTTTTCTATGCCGCATTCGGACAAATCCGAAAAAAAGCGGTCGTTATCAATATCGATGCCGTGAACCGAACGGTAAAAATCATATCCCGGATGACAGTGAAAATCGATGATATTCATAGAACGTCCTCTCCGAGAAGTGCGCGGGCATTTTGATAAAACACGTGTTCACATGCGGAAACGTCCGTATCACGCAATTCCCATTTTACAGCGGCAAGCCTTGACGCCGGATTGGTATAAGGAAAACCCGAGCCGAACAGCAGCTGCCTTACCGGCATTTTTTTGATCAATTCATGCAACACGTAGTTTACCGTCCAGATTCCTGCCGAAAGATTCAGATAAAAATTCGGAAACGCATTTAACATTGACACTGTCTGCAACGGTTCAAATCCGCTTGCGCCCTGTCCGCCGGCAATAACGGAAGCTTTCGGAAACTTCTCCAAAATTTCACGGGTGCTTTCCGGTGTTTCGTGACACAGAAAAACAGGGATTTTCGATTGCTCTGCATAGCGAAGCACCTCATCGCGTCCCTGCCCCATCCCGGCATCCACATAAAGCATTTTTGCCGTGCCGGATTTTTCCAACAGTCCGGGAAAGCCCCAAAATGCCGGAAGATACCGCGCTTCGGTCAGGGAAAGCCGCTTGGCGGCTTTGTTTAATAAGGCTGCCGTCTTTTCATCCGGCGGTTCCTTTACAGCGAAGGTTCCGCAAATATGCGATACGCCAAGCTCGGATACTTTCTGAAAGAAGCCTGGACGCATATTTATTTCCGTCGGCGGATGCGCATCAATGTCAAAGCAGTTCAACGATACTCCTCCTTGTTTCGAAGCTCTTCCGGTGAGATGCCGAAATACTGTTTTACCGCAAGATAGAACCCGGCATACGACTCGTATCCCATCTGCCGTGCGATGTCGTCAAACGAAAGATCGCTTTGTCGGATAAGCAGCTCCGCCATATCCATTTTCTGGTGCTTGACAAGCGAATAATAGCTTTCGCCGAACAAACGCCGGACAATGCGATCGACCTGCCGTCTGCAAAGCCCGAGCTGCTCACACAAGGCGTTGATCGAATCCGGTACGGCGTAAAAGTTGCCGATATGGTTCTCAATCATTAACCTGCGTTCTTCGTCACTCATTGCCGCCTTTTCCATTTGCTTGTCAATGGGCGGTTCCTTGAGAGAGCGGATGCTCTCCGCTATTTGGAGAAACAGCATGGAAAGAAAAATCTTCCGCTTGTGAAGCGAGGTCTCATTGTCATACAGCGCAGCAAGGCGTTCAAAACACTCTGCGGCAACCGGAGAACGAAAAATGTGCGGCTCGGTCAAGGTGCCGAGCAAGGAAGCATAATAATCGTATTCCGAAAATCTGCCGCCGCTGTTTTCGTTCCGGCTGATCGCCATTGTCATAACCAACCGTCGATGACGGTTTTTCGAGGTCGCATGGACAACACCCGGCGGAATCAAAACGATATCGCCCGGGTTGAGCGTCCAAGTCTTTCCGGATACCAGGCTGAAGCTTCCGGAAATTATGCAATGCAATTCAAAGCAGGTATGGGAATGTATATAGGAGCCTTCATCCTTAAATACATCCCGCAGCGGCAAACGCCCTGAAAAAACAACTCGCATATCTCCGATTTCAACCGGAATGTTCTGCACATTGTTCATAGGTGACCTCCGTATTAAAAACTTGGACTTTATATGCGGCAGAAGCTGCGGCTTTTGGCGGGCTTTCGTTTGTCTTACAGTAATTATACAGGATTGTCCGATACAAGTCAATTAAAAGTCAAGACATCTTCTTCGATATACGTCCGTGTTGTTTATTTACTTTGTCCTTTGTTTGCTATATAATAACATATAAAAATAACGAAGTCAATTTGAAAAAGGATATATGCACATGATACTTGTCAAAAGAAACGCCGCAGAGCCGCAAGCCGCCAAAAACACGCCATCCGACGCCTTTTCAGAAGCGGCAGAACGGCACGGGGTTCGGAAAAACAAGGTGAAATATATAGCAGCGGAAGTGTTGAACTGCTTTACCTATTTATTTGTCGGCGGAGCGCTTTGGCAGGGACTGCTGCTGTACATCGGCTGCACCGCCGATAAAATCGGAACGCTTTCCGGAATCGGCTATGCCACGCAAACGCTTTCCATGGGACTGGGACTTATCCTGTGCGATCGGCTGAAAAAACCGATTCGGGCAATGGCCCTGTGCGACCTTCCGATAAGTCTGTTCTTTTTTTCGATACTCTTATTTCTGTGCGTTGGCTCCGCAGAGGAGCAAATCGTCTTTCCGATTCTTGCCGGTCTTGTTATTGTGTATTACGCAGCCTTCGGATTTAAAACAATCTTAGCCTATAAAATCCCGTATCTTATCATTCATATGGAGGATTACGGAAAGCTTTTGGGCAGATCCGGCTTTGTTTCCAATCTGTTCGTCATTGCAGTGAGCGTCGGCCTTCCGGGCTTTCTCAGCTTAGCCGGGTATCTGACCGGTATGCGGTTGATGTATGCCGTATGTGCACTGTTTGCATTGGCCGTATCCCTTCTGGACTTCCGGCTGAAAGCGCTTTGGAATGCCGAAAATCAAGCGTCTGTCAGCGTTCGTGCACTGTTTTCGGAAAGAAATGTTCTGCGGCTCGCTCCTGCAAACTTTTTGCGCGGGCTCTCCTCCGGGGTGATAATAAGCCTGACGGTTATGGCATCCAAGCTGTTTTGCCTTGATTCGGTCGGATTATCGCTTCTTGCGAGTCTGACGTCGCTCGGTTCGGTGGTCGGCAACTTTATCTATTCGTTTGCCGGAAAAGCGTCTAAGCTCAGCCGTCTTTGCCTTTCGGCAAGCCTTGTTATGTTGGTTCTCGGCTCAGCCTCCGTGCTTGTCGGCAGCTGGAGAAGCTTCACGGTGCTGTTTGTGGTGATACAGATTGCCTACGTTATTGTAAACGGCACGATTCCGGTATTATTTGCGCGACTTATCCCCTATTCCATTGCCGGCGGCTGCACCGCTCTGCGCATGATGGAAACCATGCTCGGCACGGCAATTTCAAGCTGGTTCACAGGTCTTGTGCTGGAAAATTTCGACGGACGCCTGACGGTCTTTCTTTTGATGCTGGCTGCCGGGGCAGCACAAACGATTTGCGGACTGTTCTATTACCGCTTTTGCCGCGCCGCAGACCGCCAAGAAGCACACGCTGTACGTTGCTGACAAACAGCAAAAAAGCACAATTCACAATTATAGAAAGGAAATAACCAAAATGAAAGAATGCAAGCATTTACACAGCACGCAGCTTTCAACCGATTCGTTTACGCATATGCAATGGGGAGAAAAGCTGTCCGACGGCAGGCTCTTCACACTCATGGCGGTCGGCAAGCCGGACGGCATTTACAACGCCGGACCCTGTTCGCAGTTTGTTTTCGGGCGCATCTCCGAAGATGGCGGAAAAACGTGGGAAAAGCCGTATTTTCTCTATGAATGGCCGGATCATGACACCTCGTATCTTCTTTTGGGCTGGAAAATTGACCGAGACGGAAGGCTGCACGTTTTTGCAGAAGCAACAACCGACGCTCCTCATGACAATCCCAAAAAGCTTGAAGGGCACATTGCCTATGTCCGTTTCGACAGCTATCGCGGCGAAAATCCGCTGTATTCCGATATAACGGCGTTGTACCGTTACACCGGTTCGCTCAACAATATCATTGAAACCGAAGCCGGACGGTTAGTTGTTCCGTTTTCCACCTTTATGGGCGATAATTTTGTTTCGGGAACCATATGGTCGGACGATCACGGCGTTTCCTGGAAAGCCTCCAACGACGTTTCCGTAAGCAGCGAAGAAACCTCCGCCGAATCGGGCGCCGTGGAGCCGGTGGTTGCCGAGGTGCAGCCGGGTGTGCTTGTCATGCTTATCCGAACGGTGCTGTTTCGGCTTTGGTATGCCGTATCCTATGATTCCGGAGAAAGCTGGAGCAAAGCCAAGCCGACCAATCTGCCGTCCTGCAATGCGCCTGCCAACCTGTTAAAACTTCCGGACGGTCGGATTCTATTGACCTGGAACGACGGGCTCGGACATCCTATGGCAGAC
This sequence comes from uncultured Eubacteriales bacterium, assembly GCA_934444645.1. GTDB lineage: Bacteria > Bacillota > Clostridia > Oscillospirales > CAG-382 > UMGS882. Next base: position 36,729 of record CAKSCV010000011.1, read on the forward strand.
GTTCGGTACAGCTTGGCAAGACAATGCCTGCACGCCGCCGTGTCTTCGGACGGCTTAAGATCGATCCACGGCGCCCGGATCATCGTTAAAAAAGTGGTCGGCGACCAAGACCGCATTCACAATGCCTACCCGACAGCAAGCAATTACAGCGAAAACGAGGTTCTTTTGTGGCACTTTGATGTTTTCGGCAAATGCGGTTCGTCCTGGAAGGCTTTGCAGGGATATCTGGTACGGATGAATCCGGCGTTTTTGGAGGAGACGGAAGTTAAGGACAATTGGGCGGAATGGATCAGCGACAGCGAGAAAACGTCTGCCGGAATTGTGCTTAAAAACACAAATGAAATTGCACACGCCATCACCAACTTTCCCTATGCCAAAAAGGGCAGCATCAAGCTTGCCGTCTCCGGGATATTGCCGCAAGGCACAAGTATTTTGCTGTCCGACTGTTATCTCGACAGGCTGAATTTTATTCCCGAAAACAAGAACGGAGCCTACAAAGACGTCGTTGGCGAACCGTACACACGGCTTTCCCCGAATGCTGCCGGCGAATGGCTTATCGAATGGGACGAAACCGAAATACGCTTATCGGTTGACGGCAAACAGATTCAAACCTGCCGCAAAAACACAGACGGCTTCAATCACATAACCGTGCTTTTTGAGAAGGACGGAGAACTTCGCATCGGGCATTTTCACGCCAAAGCCGAAATTCCCGATTGGGATACCGGGATTCGGTATTAACCCTCCGTGTAACGGTGTCAAAACGGGCGTTCCGGTTCTTGCAGAAAAACTTAAAGATTTCACAAATTTTTTTTTAAGGAGAGGAAATCATGAAACGCACTATTTTTGCCTCCATTTTTGCAGCAGCTCTCTTATGCTTAAACACCTTTGCCTTTACGCCGGAAGCGGCAGAGCAAGCCGCTGAACCGGCAACGGAAAGCAAACAGCTGCTGTTGAACGAAGAGCTCACCTCGGAATTGCTGTTTTTCCAGGATTTTGATCAGCTTCCGGTTGGGGTCTGTCAAAGCGGCGATATTGCCGGTATGCTTGCCGGAACAGAAGGAAACAAGCTTGTTGATTTCGGGAAAATGGGCTGGGGTGTTATCAGCGAAGGCTGCTCTTTTGAAGTCTGCGAAGAAGAAAACGGCAACCGTTACTTAAAAGTTACCGGCGACATATACAAAGCCTTCGGCGTTTGGTTTGAAAACGATGCCCTGCATTACTCCGTCGCTTCGTTCAACTATAAATATCCCGCGGCAGATACCTGTAAAACCGTAAACAGTGCCACTTATTCTGCTAAAGGCGCCATGTATGTCGGGAACAACAGTTGGGCGGCAGACGGTGCTCTTACCGATGCCGCAAACACTGCTTGGACACAAGTCAGCGGAAAGCCGCATTCGGTTGTACAGGGTCCTTGCTTCGGGTTGGCTTTCAATCAAAGCTCCGGTGAGAGCGTCATTTATATTGATGACCTCACGGTTTGGTCTTTTTCCGAATCCGTAGAAACCGCTCACAACAGTGCCGTTGCAAAGACGGTCTCCTTTGCAAACACGTCCGGCTATGAGGCTGCCGAAATGCCGGCAGACATCACCCGTTGTGTGTGGTACAACATTTACAACGCACAAAACAAGGACAAGGTTACAGTCGATTTAAGCACGATTGTTCCGCTATCGGCTCCGTCCGGGTATGCATTTGCCGGATGGTCTGCCTCGGAGGGCGGCACGCGTGTCAAAGACTGCCAATACCGGAATTTCAGAGTGCCGGGTGACTTTACCTTTTATGCTTTGTGGGAAAAGGCAAAACCGACAGTTGTGTATGAAGATTTTGAGGACTTTGCGGTTGGTCAAGCCTTAACCGGTGATGACCTTGCTTTTTTGAATTTGGGACAGCTCGGCTACGATACCTCCGCAACGGTTATTCTCGATGAGCTTACCGGCAGCAAGGCGCTGAAGATCTCCGCCGTAAGATTTGGCGGTTTTGAGCTTGCAAACAGAAATCTTTCTGCCCAAACGGAATACTTTACCTTTGACTATCGCTTTGAAACCGGGGACGGTCCGGATTTTACCGCTTACAGAGGTGAAAATTTTACGGCAGGTCGTACTCTTGTTGCCAAAAAAACCGTTTGGAGCAATTTCATTCAGCTTTTCTATCCGACGGACAGGGTGTACGGCTTTTATTTCAGCGGCTATGATGCCGGCGGAAACTACTCAATTATTATCGATAACCTTTACTATTGGGCAATTCCGGCCGGGTTAACCAATGACGAAAAGAAGGCGACAATTTCTTTTACAGGGTCAACGAAAGGTGTTTTTCCGGAAAATGCAGAAATGCCGGAGCCGATTGAAAAAGACCTTTGGGAAAATGCAAACACCGACGACAACACCCTGCATTTGAAAACCATTCTTCCCTCCTCTGTTCCCGGCTACCGCTTTTTGGGATGGTCCCGCGCCGACGGCGGCACGGTGATTGGCGTAAATTACAATGACTACCGTGCGATTAAGGACGAAACGCTTTACGCTGTTTGGGAAATCGATACACCGGTCATGACCGGGCACACCTCGATTCGCACCAACGAAAACGAACCAAAGCAAGCCATCCGCTTTCAAGCCAAGGTCAGCGGCGCAATGTTCATGGCTTGTGAGGAAATGGGCTTTTTGGCAACACGTGAAAGCAAGCTTGCCGAAAACGAGCAGCTGACACTTGAGCTTGGCAACGGAAAAGTCGTTTCTGCCGCTGTTGACAAAAGCAAAGTGCAGGCGAACACAGACGACTCTCTCACCTGGGCAGTGGTATTAAAGAATATTCCTAAAAAAGCCGAATATCTGAAAGAAGAGCTTATCGTCCGCGCTTATGTCAAACTCGGCGGAAACATCTATTACGGCAATCCTGCAAAAAAGAGTATTTATGATACGGCAAAAAGCTATGCAAATGAATATCCGGACAACCTTCCGGAAGCCATTCAGGAGATTATCAGAATAGCGGAACAAGACGCTATGCATAACTAAGAAGGTGGAAGCAATGAAAAATAACAAAAAAATATACGAGGAGCCTGCAATCCGGATACTCCTTGCAGAGGATATTATTATGACAAGCATCTGCCAAGACGGCTTTTCCGAATATTCAGACGAGCTGGATATGGAAGCCTTGTATTAGCCTTATCCAAAAACCTGCCGGGTTTGCAAAATTTCGACAAATCCGGCAGGCGTATGTTTCGTATTTTTCCGGCGGAAGCTATCCGTCCGGTCACAGCAAAAACGCTTTTTACTGACAGGAGATTAAAAACATGATCGTATCCCACATAAACAACTCGGATAAATATTTTTGCCTGCACAGGCATTTGAAAGAAGCCTTTGCCTTTTTGAGAACGCTTGACAAAAGCACCAAGCCGCAAAGCTTTTCATTTGACGGCTTTTCCGGCAGTATTGTTGCTGTCAAAACCGATAAAAAGCAAGAAGAATCGGAATTGGAAGCGCATCGCGAATATTTGGACATTCACTATGTGCTCTGCGGAGAAGAAGGCTTCGGCTATGCAGATGTGAGCTCCTTAACGCCGACAACGGACTATAACAGTGAAAAGGACTATATTTTGCTGAAAGGCGGGATGGACAAGCTCTTGTTGAAGGAAGGCGAATTCTGCATCGTTTTTCCGGAGGATGCACATCTGCCGGGAGGCTTCGGGCGGACGACGGACAAGCTGAAAAAAGCAATTGTTAAAATAAAGCTGGATTAGCTTGTCTATAAGCTTTTTATAGAAAGGAACGACATCATGAAACATACGTATTTTCTCAAAACGCTGTGTGTCCTTTTTGCGCTTTGTTTTGCTTTTGGCGGAACGGCTTTTTCGGCGCCGATCGAAAACAGCGCAAGCACGCAGGCAGCAGCCGAAAAAGCCGGTGTTTTGCCGGGCCTGAATATGCTCACCGGCACCGACAAGCCCTATGGCTTTGAAACGGCGGAAGAAGCAGACGCTTTTGCAGGCGTTCTCACGGCAAACTGCATGAACGGTACGGCAGCTGTTGCCGACAATCCGGCAAAGGATGCCGTCAACGGGTCGAACAAGGTACTGCATATGACATCGACCTTGCCGGATAAAAACGATGCATATCCGTCGCTTGTATATTCACTCCCTCAAAAAAGCGAAGCCGAAAGACCGGTTTATGTAAGCTTTATGTATAAAAAGACATATACGCCGGAGGCCGGCGAAGCCTGCCCGGACGCCGCTAACATTTGGGTGATGAAGGGCGGCAGCATTGCCGCAACGCCGGACGCGTATCTTGTTGACAAGCCATGGAAGCAGTTTTCTTCTTTGGTCGATTTCGCCAAGGCAACCATTCCCGGCACAAGCACCGTTGATCCGGCAGACGTGACGGATATCAGCCTCCAATGGAAAATTCTCAAATCTGCCGGCACAACGAACTATTGGCTGGATGAAGTGCTCTATATTCCGTCCTATAAAGCAACCTATTTTGCCAATGACGGCACGGAGGAGGTCATTGCGACCGAGTATTTTCTTTTTGATGAAAACGGACGTATTCGTTCGGATTATGCGGTCAATCAAGCTTACAACGCCAAACGCTTCGGTTATTTTTTCAAGGGGTGGGCAACAACGCCAAGCGGAGAAGCTGTAACGGCCGTTAACTTGCACCATGAGGACGTCGCGTTATATGCCGTTTGGGAAAAAGACCCGGAGCTCCCGGAACCGACAACGTATCTGTGGGACTTTGAGGAGGCTTCTTCGCAGGTGTGGCTTGCGGCAAACGAAGGCTGTTCCGTCACGTACAAAAACGGAATGCTCCTTGCGACAGCAGCCGAAAATGCCGATGACGCCTATCTGTATCATCCCGCTTTAAGTCTTGACACCAAATCACACCGTTATTTGATTGTCAAAGCGCGAAGCCGCGGCAATGTTGACAGCATTTTGTTCACGTTTACGACTTCGGATAATTCCGGAACCGAAGAAAGCAGAACCGTTGCTCTGCCGCTGGATACAAACGCCGACGTGTTCAGGGAATACTCTGTGTTTCTGTCCTCAAACGATTGTTGGACAGGAAGCTATCAGACCTGTATGCTTCGGCTTACCGGCAGCGGCACACTTGAAATCGAGGAAATCCGTTTAGCCACATTTTATGAAGCCTCTGCCGATGTTCCGGCAAGTGAGTACCATTATTCCGACGCTCAATACAAAGCCTGGGGCAACACCTCCAAAACCGTGAATCCGGACGGAACCGTAACCATTACCCGTGCCGGGGACAGCACCCAAGGCGCGTTGGATCTGACAGCTCCGACCAAACCGTTAAATACTGGCATTTACAACAAGCTTGTTATCAAGGCGAAAACAGGCTCTGTTATTCCCGGCTTTTGCGTTTATTATGCAACCTCTGCGCATCCCGGTTACAGCGGCGACAAAACCGTGGACACGCAAACCCTCTCTGCTTCGGACAGCGAATATACGTATTTTGTTGCCGATATGAGCGAAGAACCTCTTTACGACGGCAACGCAGCGACCTTTATGATTGCTGCCAAAGGGATCGGCTCTGCGGTAATTGCAGACATTTTCCTTTGTGATAAAGTCGAGTTTTCGGAACAGAAAAAAATCGAAAAGCTCCGGTTATATACCACAGCAACCGAAATTACCGAAAACAACGGTCAGGTGACCGTTTACCCATATGTCCGCTATACTGACGGAAAAGAAATCACACACGCGGTCTTTGTGACCGACACCGTCAATGCCAAGCTTGACCATAACGAGGACGGTTCTCTTACCCTTACCGGCATGATGAACGGCTCCATAACCGTGACCGCGATGATTGACGGTGTTGAGGAGCCGCTTTCGGCAACCGTTGTCATATCCGGCCAGCCGGAACGCATGGCAGTCAATGATTACAAGCTGCTTATTTTCGGCAATTCCATCGCAAACCATGCGTCTGCGCCGAGTATCGGCTGGAATCGTGACTGCGGCATGGCGGCGACCTCTCCCGAAAAAGACTATGTTCACCGTTTGCAGTTCTGTATGAACGAAAAATTCGGCGCCATGAGCACCTCCGTGGAGTTCGGCACCTCCATTGCCGCCTTTGAACGCGCGATTCCGAAGAATGACATCACCAAAGACTATATGGATATGATTCCGGTATATGTCAAAGATGTAACAACCGCCAAGCCGGACATTATTTCCATTCAGATGGGCGAAAACGTGAGCTCCGGTCCGACGGCGGAAACGTATAAGCACGCAGTCAAATGCTTGGTGAATGCTTTTCGTCAAGCCGCTCCGAATGCCGTTATCGTTGTGAGCACGCCTTTTTGGGGCGGCTATGAGAAAGTCGTCGGTATGACCGAGGCTGCCGGTGAGCTGAATGTCGGTCTGGCACTCGTTCACACCTTGAATTCTCGTGAAAACATGGCATGGGACGACGTTTCCCTTAAAGACGCCATCGACGGCGTAAAGAACCATCCGGGCGACCTCGGTATGGACAGAATCGCCAAATTGATTTTCGATCAGGTGAATATTCGCCTTACACGCAACGACAGAACACACTATACGATGGTTTTGCAAGGGGTGGAATTTGCCGAAGATACCGTAACGGAAATCACAGAGGCTGACGCGTCGGTACAGCTTTCCGCAAACGTTATTCCGGCAACCGCTCCGCAGGCGGTGACCTGGTCGGTAAGCGACAAGAATCTTGCGACCATTACCGCTGACGGCGTTCTCACCGCAAAGAATGACGGCGTTGTTACGGTTACCGTTACCTCGAAATACAATGCTTCTCTGAGCGCTTCGATCGACATTACCATTTCCGGTCAGACGACTCCGTGCACCGTAACCTATGATAAGAACACGGAGGATACCGTTACCGAGCTTCCCGAACCGAACAGATTTGCCAAGAACACCTTTGTCTTTGACGACGGTTATCCGGTTCGTGAGACCTACAAGTTCTTAGGCTGGGCACTCACGCCGGCCGGCGAACCGGTAAAAGCGATTGAAATTACCGGCGACGTCACGGTCTATGCACAGTGGGAAATCGCCAAGAGCTGGTCGTTCGATACCGACGGCTACAAGGAAAACTTCACGATTGACAACGGCTTTAACCAGTACGTTCTCGACGGCAAGTTCATGTCGATTGCAACCGATACCAACGTAGCTACCGGTGAAGTGCTGAAGGTCAACTCGCCGAAGCTGAACCTCAACGCCTCCGATTATTACGCACTTATCATCACCATGCAGAACACCGAAATCGCGACAGACACGGTTCTTGACATGACCATTCATACAACCGGCGGCGATGTGAAATTCCGGGAAAAAGTCGTTACCCGCGACTATACCACCTATTGCTTCAAATTAAGCAAGGTTTCCGGAACGATTACCGGCTTTGAATTCACGCCGACCAATGTGGACTGCACCATCAACCTTGATGAGATTGCCTTCGTAACACAACCGTTTATCGCATACGATTCTTCCGCTTCGATTCGTGCAGCCGCGCCTATCGGTGTTCGCTTCCGCGCCGGAATTGCCAACAAGCTGCTTGTTTCATCGGTACGGAAAGACGGCTTTGCCGTAAAAGAGTACGGTTTTCTTGTTTCGGTCGGCAGTCGCATAAACGCGTCGGAAAGCCTCACTCTGGAGGCGGTCAAAGATGGCAATGCCGTCAAAGGCGTTGCTTACGATGAAAAAACCAATATCCTTTACAGCACGACGGAGGACGCACGGATCATCGCAGCAGTGCTTTTGGGTGTGCCGGATACCAAGGACGCATATACCATGGATCTTTTCGTCCGCTCATATGTCGTTCTTTCAAACGGTATAGTCCTCTATGGTCAGCCTGTTACAGACACCATGTATGATATTGCCCTGCGCGTCATGGAAACAATGACCGGCAAAGAGCCGTATGCAGCGTTTATCTATCATATAATCGAAATTTCCGAACTGACTTAGAAAATTCCTTATAACCTGCACGGATTGCGTGCAAATTCTCCTTTTTCACACGTCCTTGAAGAGCTTTTGAGGACGTGTGTTTTTGTGATAAAGAAAAATCAGCGGATATTTTATGGGACATTATGTCACCTCCTATTGCAAAATCGTCGGAGGTATGGTAAAATATTCTTGCCGAAAAATTCTGTTTGACTTTTCGGTTCTTTCGTGGAAGCGATAACCTGCAAGATAAAGGGTGAGAACAATGTCTTTTAGTAAAACCATTCAAATGTACATATTTGACGGGAACCCCAATGGGCGAATTATGTGTGAGCTTTCAAACTGGAATGGCCGCGTATATAAAATTTCAAGAAATGAGCTTGCTGAATTTTCTCAGAGAGAGGATTCGGAAAACACGGGTGTTTATTTTTTGTTCGGAAAAAACGAAGAAAACTGTGACACCGTTTACGTCGGAGAAGCGGAAAGAATGTTTTCAAGGATTAAGCAGCATTTAAGAGATTCCGAATATTGGAATGATTGCATTGCTGTTATCAGCAAAGATGATTTGCTCAATAAAGCACATGTAAAATATCTTGAAAACAAATTTTATCTATTGGCACAAAACGCCGGAAGAGCCGTTATTATCAACAATACGATTCCCACCTGTTCTTCTATATCGGAATACGATGAAGCAATGCTGCAAGAGTTTATCAACAACGCAAAATTGCTTGTAAACACACTTGGATTTAAAGTGTTTGATACAATTGAGGATACAGCCGTAAAACATAATGATACGGAACAGTATTTTTTCATAAAGGCAGCACGAGGAGCAGATGCTAGGGGTGTGGTTGTATCCGACGGGTTTGCCGTAATGCAAGGTTCAATTATTGCATCTTCTACAGTTCAAAGCATGTCAGAAAGTCTCAAAAAGCTGCGGAGTTCTTTGATTGAAAAAGGAATTATCGATGAAACTTTTAAGTTTACACGGGACTATATTTTTACAAGTCCCTCTCTTGCAGCAACGATTGTTATGGGGCGTAATGCAAACGGCCGCACAGAATGGAAAAACGAGGAACACAAATCCATAAGAGATATAGAAGAATCCTAAAAAAGAAACAAGAGCTAACTGAAAATCAAATCAGTTAGCTCTTGCTTTTATAACAATGTTGCCGATTCGTTGCCGCAACTTCGCCTAATCGGGACTTTTACGGGTTTACAGCCGGGAAAGTATCTCTTTGCAATCATTCCCACTCGCTCCCCGAAACCGTGACATAAACGATTTTGTATAGATGGTTTAGCTTCGATTATCAGGATTATTCAGATTATCCAAGAATTACGGTGTATCATATTCCTGTTGTCATTTAGTTGTCACACAAAAGTTTTAATTTCCTGTCACGTTGTTTTTGTAGTCCTCGCCCCAGTTCCACATAACGTCAAGTATCGGTTTGAGGCTTTGTCCTAATTCCGTCAGAGAATATTCCACTTTCGGCGGAACTTCGGCATATACCTCTCTGTGCACAAGTCCGTTTGCTTCCATATCACGAAGCTGTGCGGTCAATACCTTTTGCGATACCGTGCCGATGGATTTTTTCAGCTCGCCAAAACGCTTTGTTCCCGGCATCAAATCTCTCAATATCAGAACCTTCCATTTGTCGCCAATCAATGTCAAGGTGGTTTCCACAGGACAAGCCGGAAGTTCTTTTGTTTTCTCGTTCATATGCTGCCTCCGCCATAGTATCTAATTATTGTTTACAGTATAATTGTACCATACCGCCCTGTTTACCGTCAAGTGCAACATAAAAAATCTTAAAAATTTTTTTCAGCGTTTAAAACTCCGAAAACCCTGGTGTTTACGCATTAGTTTCTGTTCGGTAACCGCCTAATAGTATCTTTCGGGTAACTACGGCACAATATTGTGCTTACTTTACAAGTGATGCCTACGCAGATATAATAAAGTCATGAGCTGCGAAGAACGGCCGTTTTGCAACTCAAAGCACAGACAAGGAGAAATCCAAAATGAACATTTTCAAGAAAATCTTTGGTAATAACCAAAATGACAAGAAAGAGGTAATTACAATGACAAACACAGAAAAAGCTCTTGCACTTATTAACACTTTTGCCACAGGCGATACAGAAAAGGCTTCCGAGCTTCTTGCAGAAAATTACATTCAGCACAATCTCGCATACGGCACAGGCAGGGATGCTTTTGTAGGCTCTGTTTCCTACCTTGCTTCAGCTCCCGTAAAAACAACTGTAAACAACATTCGTGCTTTCGAGGACGGCGACAAGGTGTTCTTGCAGACGGTCTACAACTTTGCAGGTGCGGGCGAGCAGGTTGCCTTTGACATTTTCCGCTTTGACGAAAACGGAAAAATTGCAGAACACTGGGACAACCTTGCAAACAAGGCAGAGCCGAACCCGTCAGGTCACACGCAAACAGACGGCACTATGGAAATCAATGACCTTGATAAGACAGAGGCAAACCGTGAGCTCATAAAGAAGTTCCTTTATGATGTAATGCAAGGCAATCGTCCTGAAAAAACACCCGATTACTTTGACGGTGATACTTACATTCAGCACAACACAGGTATTGCAGATGGACTTTCGGGACTTGGCGCAGCACTTGAAGCACTCGGCAAGCAGGGCATCCGGATGATTTATACTACTGTTCATCAGGTGCTTGCACAGGGCAATTATGTGCTTGCAGTCAGCGAGGGAACTTTCGGCGGAACACCTACATCTTATTATGATTTGTGGAGAGTTGAAAACGGCAAAATTGCAGAACATTGGGATGTAATGGAGACTATTGCCGATAAATCTACTTGGCAGAATCAGAACGGAAAGTTCTAAAGAGAGCGAAAGCCACGCAAGCTCTTTCTTGCGTGGCTTTCCGCCTTTGTACGGAGGTAATAATGAATTATCTTAAATATCTTACAGAAGAAATACATTCAATTGTTATGGCAACTGTGGACGAGAACGGCTTGCCTGTAACGTGTGCCATAGATATTATGGACTATGACGAAAACGGGCTGTACTTTCTTACCGCAAGGGGCAAGAAATTTTATGCTCGATTAAAGCGTGGCGAATATGTTTCTTTAACGGGGATGAAAGGCACTGACACGCTTTCCTGCGTTGCAATTTCTGTCAGAGGAAAGGTTCGGGAAGTCGAAAGCGATTATCTGAACAGGTTGTTTGAGAAAAACAGCTATATGTACGAAATCTATCCCACAAAAGAGTCACGCACGGCTCTTACCGTGTTTAGAATTTATGACGGATACGGAGAATGGTTTGACCTTTCAAAAAAACCTATTGAGAGAGCTTCTTTTTCATTTGGAAACGGTATAAAAACAGTTGACGGTTATTATATAACAGATAAGTGTATCGGTTGTAGGAAATGTATTGTAGTCTGTCCCCAGGGAGGTATTGATTTTACAAGCGGATACGCAAGAATTCTTCAAAGCAGCTGCCTGCACTGTGGGAATTGCTTTAATATTTGTCCCGAAAAAGCCATTGTCAAGAGAGGGTAAGTTTATGACGCAAGATAAGAAAAGACAATACTTGATAACAGAGTTGTTGAAAGAACGACCCGAATGCGCAGATATATTCATTCCAAACGACAAAACCGAACAGAAGAAATTGCTTCGTGCACTTTTTAATGTTCGTTTGCCTTTGCCGACAGGTGAGGAGTTTCTTAGGGTACAGGACGACTATTTGCAAGAGGAAATTGCTCAAAAAGGCATAACAAGTATAGATGATTTAGAGCCGATTAAACCTGATATTTATTTGTGGCAGGGCGATATTACGACGCTGAAGTGCGATGCCATCGTCAATGCGGCAAACTCCGGCATGACCGGCTGCTATATCCCCAACCACCGCTGCATTGACAACGCCATTCACACCTTTGCGGGCGTGGAACTGCGGCTTGCCTGTGAAGAACGGATGGAACAGCAGGGCTATCCCGAACCCACCGGACAGGCAAAAATCACGCCTGCGTTCAATCTGCCCTGCCGCTATGTGCTGCATACGGTCGGTCCGATCATCAGCGGGCGCGTGACGAAAGAAGAGGAAGAACTGCTGTCCTCCTGCTACCGCTCCTGTCTGGAGCTGGCAGAGGAACACAGTCTGGAAAGCGTGGCGTTCTGCTGTGTTTCCACGGGAGAATTTCATTTTCCCAATGAGCAGGCGGCAGAGATCGCCGTTGAAACCGTGAAACAGTTTATGAATAGAAAAACCAGTGTAAAGAAAGTGATCTTCAATGTTTTCAAGGATTTGGACAAAGCCATCTACGAAAAGCTGCTCCGAGCAGATTGAGCGGCTGAAAGCTGCATTGCAGGACTGTGACGCCGTTGTGATCGGTGCCGGAGCCGGTCTTTCCACCTCTGCCGGATTTATCTATACCGGCGAGCGGTTTGAAAAATACTTTTCCGACTTTGCGGCAAAGTACGGCATCCGGGATATGTACAGCGGCGGCTTTTATCCGTTTGCCACGCCGGAGGAGCATTGGGCGTATTGGAGCCGGTATATCTTCATCAACCGCTATATGGATGCCCCCAAACCGGTCTATGATGCCATCTTAAAGCTGGTGCAGGACAAGGACTATTTCGTTATCACGACCAACGTGGATCACTGTTTTCAGAAGGCAGGCTTTGACAAAAAGCGGCTGTTTTACACGCAGGGCGATTACGGCTTATTCCAGTGCAGCGAACCGTGCTGTCAGGAAACCTTTGATAACGAAGCCGTGATCCTCGAAATGGTCAAACGGCAGGAGAATATGAAAATCCCGACCGAACTACTGCCGGTCTGCCCCCACTGTGGGAAACCACTGACCATGAACCTCCGCAGCGATGATAAATTTGTGGAGGACGAGGGCTGGCACAGAGCCGCGGAACGATATGGAAATTTCCTCCGTACCCGTGACGGGCAGAAAATCCTCTTTCTGGAACTGGGCGTGGGCTACAATACACCGGTCATCATCAAGTATCCGTTCTGGCAGATGACGGTGAAGAACCCGAACGCTACCTATGTCTGCATCAACCAAGGGCAGGCGGTGTGTCCGCAAGAGATCGAACAGCAGGCTATCTGCATCGACTCGGATATTGGAGACATCTTATCTTAACGGTATGACAAAAAACGGCGGCAAGGAAAATCCCTGCCGCCGTTGCGCTTATACCCTGTGTTCCGGGATGCAATCATTCCCACTCCACTGTAGCCGGCGGTTTACCGGTCACATCATACAGCACAAGTGAAACGACATCGCCGAAGCGTTCGACGATCTCGTCGCGCGCGGCCTTAAGCGCTTCCACCGGGAAATCCACACCCGGAAACGCCGACTGCGCCGTCATAAAATCGGTCGTGCAGACAGCACGCATGGCAACCGAATACTTCTTTCCCTCATGTGCCGAGACCGGAACCAGCACGGCAAAGCACTGGGCAATATTTTTATTCATCAAATGCCGCGTTGTGATATCGTCAAGCTCACGCAGCAGCTCTGCCGTTTCATGGCAGATGTGTGTCGGCGTGCAGACAAGCGGCTTGACACCGGCGGTTTCGTTCAGGCAATAGGTCACACGGTTGATATAATTCAACTCGTTCGGAATCTTTTTGGCAAGCGCATACAGCTTTTCCATATCCGTATCTGCCGGATCTTTTGTTCCGTTTTTATTATAGAGAACCGTCATGTTTTTATAGGAACGGTGATCGCCCTGCACGCCGACGCTTTGGATCGGTGCAAGGTCGGCCGCATAATCCGCATCCGTCTTTGCCACAAACGCGGTTAACGGCTCTAACTTTTCCTTAATATCCGTTTCGGAAAGATTTCGTCCGCTGTGGTCGGTGCACAGAATGCGAACGCCAAGACCGGGACCCGGGAACGGCTGACGCGAAGCGATTGCTTCATCAAGGCCGAGCATCCGTGCGACCTGTCTGACCTCATCCTTATGCCAGTCCCAGTTGGTCTCGACCACATGACCGCGGTCACGTAATGCACGGATCACGCCGACGTCGTTATGGTGTGTTTTGATTTTATGTGCATAGCCGCTTACATCGGGATTGCCGCTTTCAATAAGGTCGGGACGCAAGGTGCCTTGCCCGAGATAGGCGGTATCGAAATCCAAATTTAACTTTTTGGCGGCTTCTTCGGTCACCACAAAGAACATATGCCCGATGATGGCGCGTTTCTTTTCGGGTTCACAGGTTTGAGAAAGCGGTGCGTATTTTTCGCCCTCAATGGTGAGAGGCGTGTTGAAAAAAGCGTCCTCTGCGTTGATGCGCTGCATTTGGGTAAGGCCGAGGTCGGCGAGGTTGGCGCAAATGAGATCGGATTCATTTTTACGCATCATGCCATGGTCGATATGGATGCCATACACTTTATCCGAACCGAGTGCTTTGACAAGAAGTGCGGCCGTGACCGCCGAATCCACGCCGCCGCTGACAAGCACGATGACCTTGCCGTCGCCGACTTTTTCGCGGATCATGCGAAGGGAGGTTTCGATACGGTCCTCAAGCGCATAGGTCTGCTTGAAGCCGCAGATGCCGCGCAGGAAGTTTTCGAGCATTTTAACGCCGTTTACGGTTGGATCGACTTCGGGATGGAATTGGACGGCGGCAATCTTTTTATCCGCATTATAGATGCCGGCAGTTACACCTTCGGTATCAGCGACCTTAACGAAACCGTCCGCCAGTTTTTCGACGGCGTCGCCGTGGCTCATAAGAACCTTTTGTTTTGCATCCAGTCCTGCAAAGAGAGGGCATGCCGGGTCAACGGAAATTTCGATCTGGCCGTATTCGGTTTTGAAATTCGGCACGACCTTGCCGCCGAAATGGTCGTTTACGAGCTGCATGCCGTAGCAGATACCGAGTGTCGGGATGCCGAGGTCAAAAAGATGTTCATCGTATTCGGGAGCGCCCTTTTCCCAAACGCTGGAGGGGCCGCCGGAGAGAATCATTCCGCCGAAGTTTTTTAATTTCTCGGGATCGACGCCAATCGGGAAAATTTCGCTTTTCACGCCGAGTTCGCGCACTTTACGGTCGATGACCTTGGTATACTGGCCGCCGCAGTCGAGAATGGCACATTTTTCTTCCATAAGCATGAGGAGAGATTCCTTTCCTATCATATCATAATACAATATTATAACAGTTTATCCGGAGATTTTCAAGGGGTTAGTATGAACTTTTTGATTTTTTGAGAAGCTCCCTTATAAAGGTTTTAATTGTTGCGGTGCGAAGATGTCACTGCGGTGTGCTGATTCGAGGTTTGCAAAACCTCAAAGCTTCCTTGAAAGGTTTTAATTGTTGCGGTGTGAAGCTGCAGCTGCTGTGTGCTGATTCAAGGTTTGCGGAACCTCGAAGCTTCCTGCGAGGGAGAACGGGTTGTCACTTTTTGCATCGTGCAAAAAGTAACCAAAAAGCACGCGGGACTCCGTCCTGCGACCTCGATTCAAATCGCCGGTCGATACGGTTTTGAAGCGAAAATGACCGGCGTTCATCAGGTAACCGGCTATGCTGAAAACTGCAACTTCGTCGGGTATCGCCGGCAATGATTTGAATCGGTGCGACGCTCCGGCTTTACAGCACAAAATTAGAGCGGACTGCAAAAGAACGGCTGTATTCTTTGCAAACAGTAGGTTAAGGGGCGTTGAAAGGGGCGGCGGAGGGTGGAAAAGGATTGCTTTAGATAGTAATAAGGAAAGGTTTGTGCAAAAGAAATGCTTTTGGTTTGTGAAAATGGGCGTTTTTTGAAACCAGCAAGGAAAGGCTTGTGCAAATGAAGAGCTTTTGTATGTAAAAGGGCAGCTTTTGAGGGCGGTTCGTAAGCTTTCAGTAACTTTTGGTTTGTATAAATGGAAATTTTTTCGGACAGCGAAGAAAGGCACGTGCAAAAGAAGTTTTTGTGCGTAAAAATGGCTTTGAGTAAAGTTCGTAAAGCTTTCTGCTAATGAAATTTTCTTGATTCGCGATAAAGGCGTTTTTTGGCTCATGCAAAGCTTGCTGATAAAGAAAAACTATTTTTCAGCACACCGCAGCAACAACTTCGCACTGCACCAAAGCTAACGTGCAGCTGCAAATTTCATCTGCGAAAACCCACTGTGAGCTTGCAGTACAACAATCCATTTTCGAAAAATATCAGTCTTGCGTCTGCTGTACGGTAACCCTTTCGCACCGATTCAAAGCCTTTTCGCCGCCGTTTTGTGGGCAAAACCGGTTTCGACAGAAGCCGCCGGAAAACTTTGTAAAATCACTTCTGGCAGAGCTTTGAATCGTCCCCGGAGTCCAGAGGTTCGCAAACCTCTGGCGTGCTTTTTGGTTCTTTTTGCACGACGCAAAAAGAATAAACCCGTCTCCCTTTCCGGGGAGCTCCGAGGTTTCGCAAACCTTAAATCAGCATACCGCAGCTGCAGCTTCGCACCGCAACAATTAAAACCTTTTTCAGGGAGTTTCGAGGTTTTGCAAACCTCGAATCAGCGCACATAGCAGGCAACTTCGCACAATCCAATTAAATCCTTCCGCCGCCTGCGGCGGCAGAAATAATTCCCGGCGTGAAGCCGCTTTTTACTGTTGACAAACCGTTCTTTTTGGCGTATGATATAAGTTAGAGTTATTGACTGTAAAAAAGGAGCATTCACATGAAACTTACATTTCTCGGCACCAGTCACGGACATCCCGAAGTGCGCCGCTATTGCACCTCGGTTTATGTGGAACATAACGGCTTTGGCTTTGTGGTGGATGTCGGCGCACCGGTCGAATACCTTTTCAAAAACCGCGGCATCGAAACCGAAAAGGTTAAAGCTTATTTCCTCACCCATATGCATTCCGACCATGCCGATACGCTCGGTTCGGTGGCAAAAAGCTATCTTGGCTATCATAAAACCGGCGACGCGGACGTCTTTTTTGCCGAAGATGCCGCCATCGACCCGTTCTGCGCTTGGATGACCGCCTTGCATATGCCGCTTGACCGCCATCATGACCGCTTCCGCCTGCACACCACAAGCGAAGGCGTTATCTACGAAAACTACGGCTTACGCGTTTCGGCCATCCGTACCGAGCATATCGCGCCGAATGTGCCGACTTTTGCCTATCTTTTTGAAGCGGACGACGGCAAACGCGTGCTGTTCACGGGCGATCTCGCCTACGATTTCCACGATTTCCCGAAAATCGCTTTTGAAACCGAAAAACCGTTCGACCTCATTGTGTCGGAATTGACGCATCTGTCGGCGGATAAGGCAAAAACCGTGCTTGTCAACGCCAAAACGCGCCTTATGATCTTTTCGCACGTCACGCCGACACACAATTTGGTGCTTCTCGAACGCGAAAATATCCGCTTCCCGTTTGTGCATATCGTTGCGTGCGACGGTTTTGAATATTATGTGGTTTGACGGAGAAACTGATAAAGGAGAAGGATAATGTTTGTATCGCAAAACAAAACCGCCAAAGAAGCTCTTGTGGTGGTGGATTACCAAAACGATTTTGTAGACGGTACGCTCGGCTTTGCCGGTGCGGAAACGTTAGAGGACGGCATTTGCGCCGAAATCGAACGCGTGCGCAAGGCCGGCGGCGATGTGCTGTTTACCTTTGATACGCACGCCGCAAGTGCCGATGAATATCTGCAAACGCCCGAAGGCAAGGCTTTGCCTGTGCCGCATTGCCTAAGCGGTTCGGCCGGACACGCATTGTACGGCAAGGTCGCCGAAAGCGTCCAACCGGACGACGTGCGCATTTTTAAGCCGTCCTTCGGCTCGCCTGCCCTTGCCGAAATTTTGCAGAAACGCGGCTATGCCAAAATCACCTTTGTCGGACTTGTCAGCCATATTTGCGTGATTTCCAATGCCATGCTTGCCAAGGCTTTTTGCCCGAACGCCGAAATCTGCGTGCTTTCTTCGCTGACTGCCGCGGCTGACGCATCCTTGCATGAGGCGGCGTTGGCGGTCATGCGTTCGGTCCAGATTAAAGTTTTATAAAAAAACGAAGCGAGGTTTTCTTTTATGACGGAACAGAATTATACGCTGTTATGCGATTTTTACGAGCTCACCATGGGCGGCGGCTATTTCAAAAACGGCCTTGTCGATCGCGTCACCTACTTCGACGTGTTCTTTCGAAATGTGCCGGATAACGGCGGGTTTGCTGTCTGTGCCGGTCTTGAACAGATAATTAACTATATTAACAATTTGCATTTCGATAAAAGAGATATCGATTTTCTTCGCTCCAAAGGCCTCTTTGACGAGGATTTCCTTGCTTATCTTGCCGATTTGCGCTTCACCGGCGATATCTATGCGATTCCCGAGGGAACGCCGATTTTCCCGGGAGAACCGATTTTGACGGTTCGTGCGCCGGCGGTGCAGGCTCAGCTGATCGAAACATATGTTCTTCTTGAGCTTAACCACCAATCGCTCATCGCCACCAAGGCAAACCGCATTGTCCGCGCCGCCAAAGGCCGTCCGGTGCTGGAATTTGGGTCACGCCGCGCGCACGGTGCGTCTGCGGCAATCGTCGGTGCGCGCGCGGCCTATATCGGCGGCTGCGCCGGAACGGCATGCACGGTGACCGAAGAGCAATTCGGCGTCCCGGCAGGCGGCACGATGGCACATTCGTGGATCCAGATGTTCGATACGGAATATGAGGCCTTTTGCGCCTATTGCAGGATGTATCCGCATGGCGCGGTGCTGCTTGTGGACACCTACAACACGCTCGAAAGCGGCGTTCCCAACGCCATTCGCGCATTTAAAGAGATCCTTGTGCCGCAGGGCATTAACGATTTCGGCATTCGGCTGGATTCGGGCGATATCGCGTATCTCACCAAAAAAGCACGCAAAATGCTCGACGATGCCGGTCTTACCACGGCAAAAATCGTGGTTTCCAACGCGCTCGATGAATATCTCATCAACGACCTGCTGTCTCAGGGCGCCTGCATCAACACCTTCGGCGTCGGCGAACGGCTGATCACCGCCAAGAGCGATCCGGTCTTCGGCGCGGTGTACAAGCTGGCTGCTTTGGAAAACCCGGACGGCACCATTGTCCCGAAGATCAAGCTCAGCGAAAACACCTCTAAAATCACCACGCCGCACTTCAAAAAGGTCTACCGCTACTACGACCGCGCTACCGGCAAGGCTTTGGCAGATGAAATGTGCCTGCATGACGAAACGGTGGACACAGCGTCGCCGCATACCATTTTTGATCCGGCGGAGACCTGGAAAACCAAAACACTCGAGGATTTTGACGCACGCGAGCTGCTTGTTCCGATCTTCAAAGACGGCAAGCAGGTCTACACCTCCCCCTCTGCCAAAGAGATCCGCGCCTATTGTCTTGCGCAGATCGACACGCTGTGGGATGAAGTGACGCGCTTTGAAAACCCGCACAACTATTATGTGGATCTTTCGCAGAAGCTGTGGGACATCAAGATGAATTTGATCAAAAAGCCGCAGTGATGTGACGACCAAGAAAGAAGGAATGTTTATGAAAACCGATGTTTCACGTGAAACGATATACCACGAGACCGAATTTTGCGTTATTGGCGGCGGTCTTGCCGGGCTCTCGGCAGCCATCGCTGCAGCGCGCAAAGGAACGAAAACCATTTTGGTTCAGGACAGACCCATGCTCGGCGGCAACGCCTCCAGCGAGATTCGCATGTGGGTGCGCGGCGCACACGGAAAGAACAATATGGAATCCGGTATTGTCAGCGAACTGGATTTGGAAAACAACTATGTCAACCCGTATCTTAACTTTTCCGTCTGGGATTCGGTTCTGTACAGCGCCGCCGTGCGCGAGCCGAACTTAACGCTGATGCTCAACACCTCCTGCTTAGACGCCCATGCGGAAAACGACGTTATTCAAACGGTCACCTGTTGGCAATTGACAACATACACCTTCCACACGATTCGTGCCGAGGTGTTTGCCGACTGCTCGGGTGACAGCATTTTGGCACCGCTTGTCGGCGCAAAGTGGACAAAGGGTCGCGAGGCACGTGCCGAATACAAGGAAAGCATTGCACCTGAACACGCGGATTTGCGGACCATGGGAATGTCCTGCTTGATTCAGGCACGGGAGCACAGCGAAAAGGTGCGGTTTGTTAAGCCGGAATGGGCGCATACATATGAAACGGATGAGGCACTTCCCCATCGTACACATTCCATGAAGAACAAGAACAACAATTTCTGGTGGATCGAGCTCGGCGGCGAAGATGACAGCCTTGCCGACACGGAAAAGCTGCGCGAGGAGTTATTAAAGGTGGCTCTCGGCGTATGGGATCACATCAAAAACCGCGGAAATCACGATGCAGACAACTGGGAGCTTGAATGGATCGGCTTTTTGCCGGGCAAGCGTGAAAGCCGCCGATACATCGGTGCACACGTTCTGACACAGAACGATGTGGAGAGCGGCGGCAAATTTGACGATATTGTCGGCTACGGCGGCTGGACGATGGATGACCACAATCCGGCAGGCTTCCGTCATGTCGGCGAACCGACCATTTATCATCCGGCACCCAGCCCGTTCGGCATTCCCTACCGCAGTCTGTATTCGGCCAACATTCACAACCTGCTATTTGCCGGACGCAACATCAGCGCCACGCATGCCGCGCTTTCTGCCACACGTGTGATGGCAACCTGCGCCATTCTCGGCCAGGCGGTGGGAAATGCGGCGGCATTATGCGTCAAATACGGCTGCGAGCCGAGCGGCGTCTATACCGAACACATGGAAGAGCTGCAGGCAGAGCTGCTGTACGATGGCTGCTATCTGCCGGGGCACGTGCGCAAGATCGACGAATGCAATCTGCACGCTGCCACCGATCTGAACCGTGCGGACTATCAGCTTCTGTTCAACGGCAAGGAGCGGCCGGATGAAAACGATTCGGTCAATTATGTTTCACGTGGAACCGGCACGTGGATCTCCATTGTTTACGACAAACAGCCGGTGGAGGGTGTGGTGCGTTTGGTGCTCGATCCGGACTACTCGCGCGAATCGATCAGCGATAATTACGAATATCGCCGCTATTCCATGCGCAGCAATATGCCGCTAACCTTCCAGCCGCTCAAAATGCCGGCGCACTTGGCAAAAAAACTCCGCGTTATTGCCGTTATGGAGGACAACAGCAAAAAAGTTTTGTATCAATCGGAGGAAAACTGTCGACATCTGCTGTTTTTGCCGACCGGCGGCAGGATTCAGGCGCTGCGCGTCTATTTTGACGGTGCATGGCAGAGTGATGAAACGCGTATTTATGCGCTTGAGTTGGTACAGCGGTAAAATCGGCTGCGTGAATGGCTTGAAGTAAAACGAATGAAACGGATTCGGAAGGGTTTTTTCGGATCCGTTCTTTTTGCGGGTTTATGCGGCATAAACTGTATCAAAACGTTTTTGGAGGAAAGTTTATGCTGCACCCGTATGGTTCGTTTGATGGTCTGTGTAAGCCGCGCTATCCGCTTTCCGTGCCGACGGCGCGTTCATTTGCGGCTTTTGCGGAAAGTGACGGCGGCGTGCCGCGTTCGCCGCAGGATTTATATCGCGCGTACAGTCTGCCGGACGGTGATTCGGCAGGGTACGGCGTGACGGTTGCCGTGGTGGCGGCGTTTTACGCAAGCGGCGCATATCTGCAAAGCGATTTCGACGCGTTTAACAGCGCGTTCGGTTTGCCCGCGGCGGTTCTCGAGATCTTATACAGCCGCAGCGGAGCGGATGAAACCGGCGACGGGCAAAGCGGCCGCGCGGCGGACTCTTGGCGTTTGGAAGCGACGGCGGATGTTTCGTGGCTGCACGCTGTTGCGCCGGGAGCAAAGATCTTATGCGTGCTTGCGCCGAACGCTGCAATAACATCGCTCATGCAGGCGGTGCTCGTTGCTGCCGAAAAGGCGGACATCGTTTCCATGAGCTTCGGGAGTGCGGAGTTTGACACGCAGAGGACGTTTGACGAAGCCCTGTGTGCAACCGGAAAGTGTTTTGTCGCGTCCTCGGGTGATGCGGGCGGCGCGGTGTGCTATCCGTCGGCATCGGCATCGGCTGTCAGCGTCGGCGGCGCGGTATTTCATCGCAACCCGGTGAACGGGCGCGTATTTTCGTATTCGGCGTGGGAGAACGGCGGCGGCGGACCGAGCTTGTATACCGGTATACCGGAATGGCAGAGGCGGTTTGTACCGATTGCTGCCATGAGCGGCGACCGGCGCGCAACCCCCGATATAGCACTCGACGCGTGCCCTTCGCCGGGCTATGCGGTGTATGACCGCGCGGCGGACACGTTTCGCGGTATTTGCGGCACCAGCATCGGTGCGCCGGTATTTTCCGGGCTTTTGGCACGGCACATGGCGAGCTGCGGCCGGAGGCTCACGGCGGCTGAAGCTGGTAAAGCGCTATATGCGGCTGCCGGAAGCGATTTTTACGATTCCGAACGGGCGAAAGCAAGCTATTATGATGTGATTCTCGGCTCGAACGGCCGGTTTGAGGCACGCATCGGATACGATTTCTGCACGGGCTTGGGAGTGCCGCTTGGGAAAATGTCTGATTTATGACGGTTTTGTTAACCTCAATAGCGTTGTGCGCCGGTGCGGCGTGGCTGTGCATGGCGGAAGAAGAGGTGTTTTTTAAGGAAAAAATGGGGATTTTGCCGAAAAATTCCCGGTTCCCGTCACTTTTTCATCAGCTAATGTTACTTTTGTGTTACAATTAAAAAAAACTATTGCAAAATATACAATATTGATATAAAATAAGACTCGTATACAAGTCTATTTTGTGTAGGCGTACAAATTATTTTGCAGGAGGAATCCAATATGAGAAAATCCACGCGTCTTCTCACCATCGGTTTGGCGTTTATCATGCTGTTTGCCATGCTCGCATTCAGCGCAAACGCTGCAGAAACCAAATTTACCGATGTCAGTGCCAAGGACGAGACTTTGACCAAAGCCGTTGCTCTGCTCGAAGGGATCGGCGTTACCAAGGGTACGTCCGACACCACCTTCGGCACCAATGAAGCTGTCACCAGACAGCAGATGGCTGCCTTTATCTACCGCTTGATGAACCGCGGCAAGAGCCTTGAAGGCGGCGAAAACTTTACGCCCTTTGAAGATCTTTACGACGACACCTTCTACGGAATGGTATCGTGGGCAAGCAGCATGGGCGTTATCAAGGGTATCAGCGCCACCGAATTCGATCCGGACGGTTCGATTATTCTTCAGGACGCTTATACCATGATCGTGCGCGCTCTCGGCTACGAAAAGAAGGGCGAGCTTGCCTATCCTTTCGATTACATCGAAATCGCCGAAACGAACGGTGTGAATTTGGCCGACGGTCTGCCGTCCTCGATCTCCTATGAAAAGGAGCTCACCCGCGGCAACGTTGCCATCCTTCTTTATAATGCTTTCTATGCCGACATGGGCGAAGAAGAGGAGAAGGAACGCGTAAAATGGATCGGCGCTTCCAAGGATGACGGTAAATACGTTCTCGAAAAGTACATGGAAAAGCCCAAGCTCTGCGAGAAGATTTACGACGTTATCGAAGAAGAATTCCAGATCGTTGAAACGCCGCACTATGCGTTCAACACCAGCAAGGATTCCAACACCTATAAGCCGACCGAGGATTCCAACGGTGAAGGTTCGCTTCTTCTCGTTGCTACCGAGGACAACCAGAAGGTTGGCAGCTTCTATATGACGGCAAGCGAACTCGGTCTTACCGGCGACGCCGACAGCTACATCATGAGCCATGTCAACGTGTTCTATACCTATAATGAAGATGACAAAAAGGTAGATTCCGTTCTCGTTGCCACGCCCTTGATGGCAAAGGCCTCCGCCGATTCCGCTTCCTACGGTTCGGTTTCCGCCGAAAGAATCCCCAAGGACGCCAGAAAATACTTCTATGCACCGGGCGACCAGTCGTGGGCAAGAATGGACGGCTCCATGACGGTTGCCGGCAAGCAGCTCTACTTCTATGATGCTCCGTATTCGTTCCTGAAGCCGTCGTATGTCGGCTGCGACACCGACGCGGACAAGTACGCTGCCCGCAATGCGCACAACACCTTGCTGATCGACCTCAAATGCACCGATGTCGACAAGGGCTTATACACCTACTATATCCGTGACGAGCGTTTCGAAACGCGCGACGGTGTTGATGACAATGCCAATGCCACCGAGTGGTACAACAACCTCGCCTACACCTTCCAGCAGGTTCGCGAAAGCGGTATCTACCGCATGGACATCTACGACCCGGACGGCGACGGCAAGTACGAATATATGTGGTACAAGCCGGCTACCTTCGGTAAGATCGATATGTCCGACGACTACGATTTCATCGATTATGCCGAATACACCAACAACGCACCGGTTGTCGAAGCTGTGAAGAACGCAAACTCCAACGGCTTTAACAAGATTCCGATGATTTACGCCAACGGCGCGACCATCGACGGTGCCAAGGGTACGACCTTCCGCGACGGCGATTTCGTAATCGCTTACCTGAACGGCGAAGCCAACTATATCTATTACTTCGGTTCCGCTTCCGCCAAGAAGGGCGTTATCACCAAGGTCAACAGCCCGACCGGTACGGTAACCATCGGCAACCAGTCGTTCAGAACCTGCTATCAGTTCCTCTTTGTTCAGAACTTCTTCTCAAATGAAAACGGCAAGAGTGCAACCACAAACTCCGGCAGCGCCAACACCGGTGCTGAAATGACCACCAAGCTCACCTCCAAGACTGCGCTCGGTGAAGAAGTCATTCTTTACACCTACAACAAGAACTACAACAACGTCTTCTATTTTGAAGTCATCAAATCCGGTTCCGGCTCTTACTCGGGCGAAAACCTTCTCGTTCTGCTTGATGTTGAAACCGAAAAGGCCAATGACGAAAAGACCCACAAGACCATGCAGTACCTCAAGGTTTGGGCAGACGGCAAGGAACAGTATGTTCCGGTAGACATCGACGAATGCTATCCGAGACCGACCAAGACCATTGACGGCACCTACAAGTTTGACGTGGAAGTTTCCGAAGCAGACGGCCGCACATACAACGCGTATATCGGCAAGGTCTGCACCTACTCGGTTGACAAAAACGGCTACTACACCATCGAGAGCCTGCTTCACAGCAGAGATTCCGACGGCGAGCCGAACCACATCGACCTCACCTTCGATCCGGACGACGACAGCTTCTTCAATACCAAGGACGTTTCGCAGGCTGCTACCGACCTCCAAGGCGAACGCATTCGTCTGGAAAAGAGCCTCAGCAAGCGTTACACCATCACCGATTTTGACACGGCTCTTTCGATGATCGGTACGTACGGTACAAGCGGCGCTAAGCAGTACATGGATTTCAAGGAAGCCGTTGTAACCGACGAAACCACGTTTGTCATCCGCGAGATCTCGATTGATGAAAACGGTGACGAAGAAAACACCTTTACCGTTTACAAGGGAACCGAGTTCCCCGGCACGGTTGAATCCGAACTCACCAACGTTCAGTATGTTTACGAAAACGACGGTGCTTCCAAGGCCCGCGTAAACCTCGTGCTCTTCTATGCCGAAGTGGACGGCGATATCGAATTCGAATCGAGCACTTCCACCAAGAAGACGGACATCCGCATTGTTAAGACCTCTTCGCCGGTTAAGGTATCCGAAGATGAATACCGTTACGCTTACGACCTGTTTAACCCGAACACCGGCAAGGTGGACGCAGGCGTTTACGGCACTCTGAGCAAGGCAAATGCTTCCTCCCTGGCAGCGGCTGAACCGTTTGCTCCTGGTTCGGTTATCAAGCTGACCACGACCGGCAAGGTTGACGATAAGAAGGATATCATCGGCACCATCGACGCGGATACCAACAAGAACCTCGTGTTCTTTGACGACGTTGATACAAACGATATGGCTGCTGAGCTTCATGTTGTCAACGCGAAAGATGTTGACTTTATCACGGTTGACGGCACGGAATACAGCCTGTTCGAAATTGATGACAACGTATCTGTTTCGCTCTTGAAGTTCGCCAAGAAGACGGATATCAGCACAGCTGAAATCTCCGCCATTAAGCTCAGCGATCTCGTTGATCCCAAGAACGACCTCAAGGCTTACAACACCGGCGTTGAAGACAAGAACGGCAAGCTTTCCACTAAGTACGGCGAATTTGTCAAGGCATACATCACCTTCTCCAAGAAGTCCAGTGCCGAAAGACCGCTTATCGAAAGCATTATCGTCATTGTTAACTCGAACGAACCGGAAGAATTCTTGAAGAAATAATCCGGAAACCGCCTCTTTCATCCGCCGCATGACGGAAGGAAAGCGTGGATAACGCAAATAAACCGGAGCGACAGGTTTCTGCCGCTCCGGTTTTTGTTTTCCGAAGGAATGAGTTGCAGGAGAGATTCATATGACACGAAATAAAGGCATAGACCTTACCAAATCCATCGCGATTCTCTGCGTGCTGTTTATCCATGCCGGCAGCGGATTTTATGCATATCCCGTCGCATCGACCGGCTGGAATACGCTGCTTGTGTATGGCTCGCTCGTGCGTGCCGGTGTTCCGCTTTTTTTAATGTGCAGCGGTGCGCTGCTTCTTGACCCGAACAAACCGTTTTCCCTCAAAAAGCTGTATTGCCACAACCTGCCGCGCATTGCGGCGGCCATGGTTTTCTGGGGAATCCTCTATAAGCTCTGGCATTTGTACGAACAGAATTCGCTTTCCGTACCGGCTGTTTTCAACGGCATCAAAGAGGTGTTCTGCTTCAACCAAGAGTTCCATTTTTATTATCTGCACATCATTCTGCTTGTCTATATTTTGCTGCCGGTGACGCGCGTTTTTGCCGAAAAAGCATCCGTGCAGACGCTGCGCTATGCGCTTGGTGTTTGGTTTGCGTTCGGCATTCTCTATCCGACGGTAAGCGGCTTTTGGCCGTTTACGCTGTTATCCGGCATGACGCCGCAATATCTCATCAATATGACGTATGCGTCGGTGGGTTATGGTCTATTCGGGTGGTATTTGCGTGCGTATCCCCTGCCGAAAGCGGTCGGTTTTGTGCTGACGCCGGTCGGGGTGGCGGCGATTTTCGGCGGCACCTATTGCTTAAGCGTGCGCGACGGCATTTTGAATGAGCTGTTTTTCAGCGGCATGACGGTCGGTGCATTTCTGCTTGCAGCCGGTATCTATACGCTGTGCATGGCGTATGGCGATCATCTCGGACGGGTGCTTTCCGCTGTGACGATGTACCTCTCAAAGGCCTCGTTCTGTCTGTATCTTGTGCATATGTTCGGCATCTATCTTCTTGCGCGGCATGGGTTTGCCGTGACAGCCGGGAATCCGCTTGTCACCGTGCCGCTTACGGTTGCGGTGTTAGCTGCCGGCGGGCTTGCCGTCTATGCGGTGCTCTCCCATATCCCGGTGGTGCGGAAATGGCTCATTTGAAAACAAATTTTCATTTTACAGCATTAAAAAATTCAAAATGATTTCAAGCCCTGCAGTATGATTTGTGTTATACTATTCTATAATAGACCGGATCGAAAGGAGTGTCTCCCGTGCTGAATTATGCGGAAGTGTTGGTTGCCAACGGGGCTGGAATTATTCTGATGTTCCTCATATTGCATTACGGAAACAAGATGTTTCGGGTCGGCCTTTTGGCAGACAAGCTGTATTACGGCATGGTTTGGCTGACAGTGGCTATATGTATGGTGGAAACCGCCACCTTCCTTATCGACGGCAAACTGTTTGCCGGTTCGCGGATTATGGCTTTTGTGCTCAACGAGCTGTTGTATACCATGAATATTCTGTTCGGCTTTCTGTGGATACTCTTTGCAGATGCAAAGGTCTATTCGGAAAATAAGCTGTTGAAAAAACGCTTTATCCCGATGAGTCTTCCGTTACTTGTCATGCTTGTGCTGCTTATTGCCAATATTTTTAACGGCTGGGTTTTCGAGATTTCGGAAGAAAATGTCTATTCGCGCAATTTTCTTTTTGTATTCGACTATGCGGTGACGTATTGCTATCTGCTTGCCGGAGCCGGAATCTTGTATAAAAACCGCCGCAGCACCAAACGCTATACCTATCTGCCGGTGTTATTATTCATTCTTCCCGTGGCGATCGGAAGCCTTTTGCAGTTTTTGTTTTACGGCATTGCAACGCTTTGGCTGTCGGCGGCGATCGGCCTCACCTCGCTGTACATCAGCATTCAGACCGAAAATGCGTATTTGGATCGCTTGACCGGCGTGTATAACCGACACTATCTGGAAACCTATGTCGGTGCGCTGTATAAAGAGGCTGCCCGTGATTTCAAAAAGAAAAAGCTTGCAGCGTTAATGATCGATATCGACTACTTCAAGAGCATTAACGACCGCTACGGTCATGTCGTCGGCGACGACGCCTTGATCCGCTCGGCACGGATTTTACGCGCAAGCGTCGGAAAAAACGCGCTTGTCGCGCGATACGGCGGCGATGAATTTTTAATCGTCTTACGCGGAAAAAACGAAATGGAAACGGTGCTTCTTGTCGGAGAAATCCAAAACAACTGTGCTGCGTCCAACCGCATTTCGGACAAAGACTATACCCTCAGCTTTTCGATCGGCTATACGGTGGTTGATCCGTCTGTGGTCGATAAAGAAGAATTTTTCATTCGTGCCGATCGAGCCATGTATGCGGCAAAACGGCAGAAGGCCGAAGCCGGTGAACACAGGCCTCTGCCGTCTGCCGAATGAAACCGAAAGTCTTTTTTGCACGACCCGAAGAGCCGGCTTCGGCTTTCGGGCGTGTTTGGGGGAATATGAAAACCACTCGCTGAGCAGCGAGTGGTTCGGATTGCTGACAAAATCAAAATCAGAGGTCAAAACCGCCGGCTTAGCCGACGGTTTTGCTTTTGATAACGAAAAGCCTTAATTCACGTTTGAGGGATCAAGCTCCGTAATGGTCGGTGCTGTCCATGTCTTTAGTGCCTCCATGTCAGGCGTATAGATGCGCATATACAGATGGAAGCCGCTGCCGCCGACCGGGAGCCAGTTGGTCGTATCCTCCGGCGCAGTTTCAGACAGAATCACATCAACCGAACCGTCCTCGTTGACCTTCAGACCGGAACGGTCGCTGATACAGTAACGGTCGATAGGATTGTCTATCAGGAAATCATCGTCACCGTAGGCGGTGATCGACCAGAAGCCGCCGTCAAGAACCGGCGGATAGCTTTCAAGGTGGAGCATATAGGCCTTTTCTCCCGTCAGGGGATTCCCGTCGGCATCCTTATCTGTCTTGGGATACAGGGCGACCTCCACGGTATTTGCTCCGAGTCCGGCGATCGCTACCAGTGCGCGGTAGGCATATTCCGTACCGAAATCCCCGATCGGCGCACCGAAATAGCTCCACTGTCCCAGCTGGTTTGAAAACGCAGTGCCCTCTGCCACGAGCTTCGGACGCAGGCCCTGAAGCATCTCCTGCCAGCTTGCCTGAACCTCTCCGGTCAGAACAGAGGCGTCAAATTTCATACCGGGGCCAACGCCGACCGTCTCAAGCCTTTTCAGAATTTCCGCATCAGCGGCGGAGGGCGGATTGTTCTCCATTAACGCATTTGCCTTGTCGAAGAACGTAACCGGATCCAGAGAAAGAACCTTGTTGATGGGGACATAGTTGTTTTCTTCCTGATAGCTTCCCTTCGGGGGCTGATAGACGCCTCCGCTCAGGTAGGCGGAAAGCGGCAGGAGCTTCATTTCTTCTTGAATGGCATACACATTCGGAAGATCCGCCTCTCCGGAAAGCACCGTTCTGGTGATAGACCATGCTATAGCGGTAGGAACATCGATACGGGTCACCTCCTCCGGCAGCTCGCCGCTCCAGGCAGAGCGTGTGATCGCATAAGCTCCGGCTCGTTCAAGGACGGCAACGGTATTTGTCCATGCATCAAGCACCTGTACCTTGCAGAAGCGGTCCGTTTCGGGAAGCACATAGAGGATCGGTTCTTCGCTCAGATCGAACCACACCTGGGAATAAACGGTGTCCACATTGGGACTTACGACATTTTTGAACTGTGCGTTGGCAAGCGCTTTGCCGTGCATAAACTGATTTACAGGGGCTTTTCCGGTCACAGGCTCCTCTGTGTTGGTCGCGGAAGTTTTCGTTGCGTCCATAAGCACCAGCGGAAAGGCATAAATGTAAGCCTCTTCGAGGGTTTCCCACACATCCGTGGTAGCTGGCGGCTTATCCGTCGAATCAGGCGATGCACAACCGGACAGCAACAGGGTTATGCACAGAAGCAGAGAGAAAAATTTCTTCATAGGTTCCTCCTTATGCCGCATTTTCTTACGGCTCTATAATATTGAAATACAGCTCAAAGGCAACCATACTGTCACAAAGTGTTCGGAACAGTGCCGCATCGCCCTTTTCAACCGTGATGAGCTTATCGATGTTTTCTTGATTTCCGCTCGTTATGGCAAGGATTCCGATTCGTGAGGTGGAAATCGTCAGGTCGGCATCGTCCGAGAGCGTATCCTTATAGTACAGAAGCACGCCGTGGTGAAGCTTCAGCAGGTAATCGTCATCGTCCGTCAGCTTGAGGTTTATGGTGAAGGAATGCTCCTGCAGCTTTTCCGTATCATTCTAATAATTTAAACCGATTTAGTGAACAACATCGGCAAAGGCATATAACATTTGTGCAAATTCTGCTTTGGTAACATTGTTGAATGGTTTGAAAGTGCCGTCTTCATATCCCCGTATTATACCTATGCTGCTTGCCCAGCTGACTGCTTCGACAGCCCAGTCGGAAACGGCATCCGCATCCGTATAAATGATTTGTGACGATGCCTCGCTATTGTCTGTACCAAGAAATTCCGCGCAACGGTATAGCATAACAACCGCCTGTTCACGCGTTACATCATCCGAATATCCGAAAAGCGTGTCGTCATACCCGTAAATAATGCCGTTATCGTATGCCCAGTTGATATATACTTTGTTATTCGCTGGAACATCGGTGAATTTCGCTTTTGATTCGACATTTTCACCGCGGCACAGTCCCGCAATTCCCGTTGCTATAATCCCTCTTGAGGCATTTTGGTTTATGCCGTACTCAACATCCGATAACCCATCCATATACGGCAGAGAAAAGAACACTGCGTTGTAATACCATTCATCATGCTTAACATCTTCATAATCGAATCCGAATTCTTCGGTAATCTGTTCCGCAAGAATGATTGAACATTTTTCTTCAAAAACATTGTGAATACCGACTTCGGAAAGAGCTTCCTTGAACGGAATATGATCGCCGAGCGCACAGAATTTTAAATATCGATCCTTTGCCACATCAAAATCGTCAATTCCGGACCAGATGTCAAGAGCCGCCATTGAACTTGTCGCATAACTTATGTAATAAAACGGTTGCGTGAATATATGCTGTATCTGTACCCATTCGTATGCCATCTCATCATCCGTCATAAAGGTCATTCCGTAGCTTTCGCCTATTTTTCTGTATGTGCGGTTCAGTTCGTCAACACTCATATTCGGATTTTTGATTGCGGCAAGCTCAAACTCGTTTATAACGCATCCGTCAATAACATTCCCAAGCAAATAATAAATTAAAGAAAGAGTATATGCGTTTTCGTCTTTGCCGTAAAAGCGGTTGTAATAGTTTGTCATAAGTGTTTCAAGACCGAGTGAATTAACCTCTGCGGTATCAATATTTGATGCGTCAAACGTACCTATATTATTTTCCTGATTTACCGGATCATAAAGCATTGTGTTAAAATGCCCAAATTCATGAATAACCGTGCCGAGTTGACCTGCATTATCCTCTGACGGGCTTGCAAACAAAAACGGAGTTCCCGGATTATAAAGATAAATCGTTGCCGCATAGGAAGGATATTTATCCTCCGAATAGGTAATGTCATACATATTCTTATCCAGCATATACATAAATGCGTCCGACATCTCACCGCTCACATCCGCAAAGCAGAATTTTAATTCCTCAAGGATTTCCTCATCCGTCATGGATAAATATCTTGTATCCAGATTGGCGATTGCATCGCCGACCTTTTCAAATAAGGGGACTATATGTTTTTTAACATAACCGGAAAAGCTTTGTGCTTCGGCAATGGTATAATCTCTGATGTAACCGGTCTCATAGGCGTATTCGGCATAATTCTCATACACTGTTTCCCCGGCAATTTTATCTCTTACCTTTACTAATTTGGAATAGATTTCTCCCAAAATAATATTGTTTTTTTTGGTATATTCCAGATATTTATTTTCCAGCATTTCAAGTTCCGCCTGCAGCGCGTCGGTATCGCCGCCGTTTTTCATTGCTTCATCCGCCGCATTCATCTTAGCTGTAATATCGCTTATATTAAGCTTCTCGCCGCTATCGGATATAACGGTATTATTGCCGTAGATATTTGCCGTAAAATCACTGATGAGCTTTTGCTCTTCTGCGACAAGCTCATAGTATTTATCTGAACCGTTACTGCCGAGAAAAGCCTCAAATTCATCCTCGCTGCCGAAAAGCTCCGCCGGCACGGATCTGTATTTTCCTTCCGCAAGCTCGGTATACATACGGGTATAATTTTTTTCCGCTTCGCTTACGATATTGAAAGCTTTTTCCAGCTCAGCAATATTCTCCTCGGAATTGTGTTTCCACACGTTAATCTGTGCAAGAGCATACCTTGATACCGAATCCCAATACTGTTCCGATAAAGTTTCAAGCAAGCCCTTCATTGCTTTCGCGTTTTCCTCTGTATAGGGCTTTGAATTGATTTTAAGGATCTCAGATATATTTTTGTCAAACTCCGCCATGCCGAATCTTTCATATTTTATATCGTTAAAATTCGTCTGAGGCATGGAAAATTTCCCGAAATATTTCTTTTCAGCCGGCTCTGCGCCGTATAAAGAGTAATATGTATCGTAAAAGCCGAGGCATGCGTCCATACCGGCATTTGTGCTTAATGCTTTTTCAAGCACCGTCTGCCACGAGCCGTATTTTTCATAAAGCGAATCCGCCGTCGGACCATTTTCGTTTCCGTAGGTGTCAAGATTACTTTTCTTTACCCTCGCAAGACCCTCCGGATCTCCGTTATATGCCTCAAGTCGCAATTCATTTCTGCGCTTGCTGACCGTGCGTGCAATCTCCTCGGTGGTTTTGCCCTCCGCCGACAGTTTGTCAATCATTTTGTACAACTCTTCATTTTTGGCGTGGTACGCAGCACGTTGCTCCCTTGCTTCGGCAACCTGTTTCTCATCCGTCCAGTCAATCGCGTTTGCAAACTCGCCCAGCCGCACCGAATCGGGGTTCGGGCGGTAGCCGTAAACCGCAGCCGGATCCTCAATAATATTCGCCGCAGTCTTCGGATTATCCATCGGATTATGGATATATGCGCCCTCCGCCGCAAACGCAAGGTTTGACGGAACGAGTGAAAAGACCATAATCAGGGACAGTACGATCGCCAAAAGCTTTCTTTTTACATGATACATCTTCATGCCTCCTTATATAATGGATTTTTGAAAGTATATACTATAAATATACTTAATTAATTATACCACATTTTTTTGACAATTTCAAGGTGAAATTTCCGTGTCAGGCATTTTTCGTTGTAGTGTTACAATAGAAGTGAGACCGAAAGCAAGAAAAAGATAGAAAAAGTGATCGAGTTCTGTTAAAATAGAATCACCACAACCCAAATCAACAGAAAGGACTCGACCACTTCATGAAGAATTATACCACAAACAAACGCTATTGTCCACACGAAATTACAACAAAATTACATTCAGTGCAACTTTATCGTCAAACACGGGATATTTCATACGTTTGCAGGAAATATAAAGTTTCAAAAGCCTCTCTGATGAGATGGAACAAAGCATATGACGGAACAAAAGAATCATTAATGCCCAAATCGCACCGTCCCCACACACCACATCCAAACGCGCATACCGAGCAAGAAATCAAATGGATAACAGACTATCACAGAAGGAATCCCAACATATCCTTGGGCGAGCTTTACGGTAAATTGCGTGAGGATAAGGCATATTCCCGCCATCCCGGATCTCTTTGTCGTGTGTTTGGTGCGGAAAAGCGGAGAATTCATGAGATAATCGGCAGAAATCTGACGATTATGTGATTTTTTATGGTTATTTTGTCGAAAATTCGCATCAGGGGTTGATTTTTTCGGATTTTTGGTGTATAATACTACTGTTTGTGGAAGTATGCCGCTGTTTTTGCGGTGTTTTCCTACTAAAAAGCAATGTCCATCCTATGCAAAATTCCACGGAAAGGAGAACGGACAGACAATGAAAAATACGGAATTCGATCCCATCGATTTTCATGCGGAAACCGCTTTGCCCGAGGCGGAGCGGACCACGTCGGACAAGCAGCCGGAAAGCGCTGCCTCTTCGGAAACGGCTGAAAAGGCGCGCGTCAAAATCCTTGCCGGCACTTCGGTCGGAAAACTATACCGGCTGTTTCGCGCAGACGGCATGTCCAAGCACGAAAGTCTTTACAATGCGCTGTATCTTGCCTGCCACAACCGGTATGAAAAGACACCGTCCGCCATGCGCGGTGAATTCAAAAGCATCCATGAGCATCCGAGAGGCTGGTCGGGCGACAAGCGGAAGTTGCACAAAAACAATATTTGGTCAGTGGCTTTAAGTGCCCTCGGCGGACTTGCCTATCTGATGCACGGCGTGAAAAAAGCAGCCGGTGCGGTTGGCAGAGCCTTTCGCAAAATCGGGCATATTCCGCACAGCATGGATAACTCGGCACGTGCCATGAGCGCTTTCGGACGGGTGCTTTTGAAAGCGGCGCTGCCGGCGGCGGCGATTGCGTTTGCGTCGTTTGCGGCAATTCATATCGCCAAAGCCTCACGCACGGAATGTGCGGTGGATGTCTATATTGACGATGTTTATGTGGGCAACACCTTAAATGTTGCCGAAATTCTCGATACCAAACGCCAGTATGAGGCGGATCTGTCCGCACGGTACGGTTCGCCGGTGGTATTGGAGTGCAAAATTGATTTGGTGCCGGGCGAATATCGTGAAAATGAGAAGATTCCTGCCGGAGACACCGCGATTTTTAACGAATATATCGCAAACGATACCGAAGACGGCTATGGATTATATATTGACGGCAGACTTGCGGCAGTGGCGTCGGTCGAAAAGTGGTTTTATGATGCCATCAAGGATTATATTGCCCTGCAAGAGAAAAGCTATCGGGCGCTGTTCGGCATCTCCGAGGATGAGGTTGACCGTTTTATTTACAGCAACAACATTACGCTTATTTCCGACCGCTATCCGTCCTCCTATTTTTTGAACCGGCGCGAGGTACGCAAGCTTTTTTCCCTTTCGTCGGCTCTTTCGAACGAGGATGAAGCGTTTTTCAAAAATCATCTGCATTTTATCAAGTGGAAGGATTTTGACGGCGGCATTCAATCGACGGCGTTTGCCTATTCGTTGGATCTGAATTATGCAAGTCTCGGCACAACCGGCCGCGCAGCGTCTTCAACGGCGGTCTACAACATGGCGGCTCCCACAGAAACGGTCTCCATGGAGCTGTCGGTGGTCAAGGATGAAAGCGAGCGCGTGAGCGTGCCGTTTGAGATCCAGACGATCGATGAGGAAACTTGGCCGCAGGGGATGCGCCGTTTGGTGCAAAGCGGCGCGGAGGGCGAAAAAATCGTCTATTACAAGTCGTTCTATCAGGGCGGCAAGCTTGTCAAGCGCGAGGTTTCGGGTGAAGCGATCTTAAAAGCACCGGTGGCGAAGATTGTGCGTGCCGGCACCAAAGAGCTTACCGAAGAAGAGAAGAAGCTGATTCCGACCGGAACGTATATCTATCCGTATCAAGGAAAAATCACCAGCACCTTCGGCTGGCGTGTCATTTTCGGCTCGACCAGCTTCCATCAGGGAATTGATATTTACGGCAAGCGCGGTGAAACGGTGGTTGCCGCTGACGGCGGTGAGGTCATTGAGGTCGGCACGAACAAGTCCTACGGCAACTATTGCTTAATCCGCCACAACGAAGACATTGTCACGCGGTATGCGCATTGCGACAGCATCACGGTGGAGGAAGGCGACCTTGTCGGGCAGGGCTTCCCGATCGGCACGCTCGGTTCGACCGGAAAAGTGACGGGCGTACACGTGCATTTTGAGATCATCAAGAATGGGGTCAAGGTGGATCCGCTTCCGTATATGACGGGAACATTGCCTTATGCGTAAGGAGCAAAGGAGCAGGCACGATTTTGTGCCTGCTCCTTTTGGCGTTCTTTCGGACGCCGGGAAAACGCCGCGAAGCGGCGAAAGGATTTAATTGGATTGTGTGAAGTGGTTGTTTTGGTGCGCTGATTCGAGGTTTGGAAAACCTCGAATCTCCCTTAAAAAGGTTTTAATTGTTGCGGTGCGAAGCTGCCATTGCGGTGCGCTGATTTGAGGTTTGAAAAACCTCGGAGCTTCCCGGAAAGGGGACGTTTTTACGTTCTTTTTGCGTCGTGCAAAAAGAACCAAAAAGCATGCTCGGACGTGCAAAAAGTTGCCGGTGGCAAGTTTTTGTGCGTCGGAGACCGCCGAAACAGGGAGAATTGCGAACGGACGTGAGCAAGGCGACCATGTTTCAAGGAGACGACTCCGTCCTGCGACCTCGATTCAAATCGCCGGTCGATACGAGATTTTTGCTGAAATGTCCGGCATTCATCAGGTAACCGGCAACGCAGAAAACAGCAGTTTTCCGGGTATCGCCGGCAATGATTTGAATCGGTGCGACGTTCCGGCTTTACAGCGTAAGGATTTAGAGCGAACAGCAAAAGAACGGCTGTATTCTTTGCAAACAGTAGGTTAAGGGTGGTGCGAATGGGTGGCGGAGGGCAGAAAAGGATTGCTTTGGATGGAAATAAGGAAAGGTTTGTGCGAATAAAAGGCTTTTGGTTTGTAAAAATGGGAATTTTTTGCAGACAGTAGGTTAAGGTCGGTTGGAATGGGCGGCGGAGGGTGGAAAAGAGTAGCTTTGGGTGGCAATAAAAAAGGTTTGTACGAAAGAAAGGCTTTTTGTACGTAAAAAGGCAGTTTTTGAGGACAGCGAAGAAAGGCACGTGCAAAAGAAGTTTTTGTGCGTAAAAAAAGTGGCTTTGAGTGAAGTTCGTAAAGTTTCTGCTAATGAATTTATTTGATTCGCGATAAAGGCGTTTTTTCGGCTCATGCAAAGCCACCCGATAAAGAAAAGCATTTTTCAGCATACAAAAATTTCAATTTCGCACTGCACCAAAGCTAACGCGCAGTCACAGATTTTATCCGCGATAACTTACTGTAAGCTTGCACTACAATAATCCTTTTTCGAAAAACATCAGTCTTGCGTCTGCACTATAGTAACCCTTTCGCACCGATTCAAAGCCTTTACGCCGGCGTTTTGTGGGCAAAACCGGTTTCGGCAGAAGCCGCCGGAAAGCTTTACAAAACCTTTTTCGGCAGAGCTTTGAATCGTCCCCGGAGTCCAGAGGTTCGCAAACCTCTGGTGTACTTTTGGTTCTTTTCGTACACGCGAAAAGAATAAACCCGTTCCCTTTCCGGGAAGCTCCGAGGTTCTGCAAACCTCGAATCAGCTCACCGCAGCCACAGCTTCGCACCGCAACAATTAAAACCTTTTTAAGGAAGCTTCGAGGTTCTGCAAACCTCGAATCAGCGCACATAGCAGGCAACTTCGTGCAATCCAATTAAATCCTTCCGCCGCCCTTGGCGGCTTTTACCATACTTTTTGTAAAGTACAAAAAGTATGACAAAAAGACCTTTCCCTTTCCGGGAAGCATCGAGGTTCTGCAAACCTCGATTCGGCTCGCCGCAGCAGCGGCTTCATGAACGGCAAAATGCACAAAAAATAAACCCTCTTTTTGGACAGCTTTTTGGTATTGCGCCGTATTTTTCCGTTTTGCAAAAAAAATACAAAAAATCCCTTGACAAATCCCTGCCCTTGGTGTAATATAATGCCATGCAGAGCAAAGGTGCCGCAGATACAATCTATCTGTGGCATTTTTCTTTATATTTGCATAACCTTTGCCGAGATTATAAAACGAAAGGAAATGAATCACTATGAGCAGCGTGCCGGAAATGTTTGGAAGCCTTGTCTTTAACGACGACGTTATGAGAGAAAAGCTCCCCAAGGACGTCTATAAGTCCCTTCGCAAAACCATCGACCGCGGAACCGACCTCGATATCAATGTTGCCAATGTGGTTGCCAATGCCATGAAAGACTGGGCGGTGGAACACGGTGCAACCCATTATACACACTGGTTCCAGCCGATGACGGGGATCACCGCCGAAAAGCATGACAGCTTTATCTCCCCGACCTCCAACGGAAAGGTCATTATGGAATTTTCCGGCAAGGAACTCATTAAGGGCGAACCGGATGCCTCCAGCTTCCCCTCCGGCGGTCTGCGCGCGACCTTTGAGGCGCGCGGCTATACCGCGTGGGACCCGACCTCCTACGCCTTTATCAAGGACGGCTCGCTGTATATCCCGACGGCGTTCTGCTCCTACAGCGGCGAAGTCCTCGATAAGAAGACACCGCTTCTTCGTTCCATGGAAGCCATCAGCGAGCAGGCCGTGCGTGTGCTTCGCCTGTTCGGCAACACCTCCGTCCGCCGCGTCAATACCACCGTCGGCCCGGAACAGGAATATTTCCTTGTCGATAAAAAATACTACGAAGCAAGAGAAGACCTTATGTTCACCGGCCGCACGCTCTTCGGCGCAAAGCCGCCCAAAGGCCAAGAGCTGGAGGATCATTACTTCGGCGTCATCAAGCCGCGCGTTGCTGCTTTCATGAAAGAACTCGATGAGGAGCTTTGGAAGCTCGGTGTATACGCCAAGACCAAGCATAACGAAGTTGCACCGGCTCAGCATGAGCTTGCTCCGATCTTCACCACGACCAATATCGCCAGCGACCACAACCAGCTCACCATGGAAATGATGAAAAAGGTTGCGGAACGCCATGGACTTGTCTGCCTGCTGCATGAAAAACCGTTTGCCGGTGTCAACGGCAGCGGTAAGCATAACAACTGGTCGATTTCCACCGATAAGGGTCAGAATCTGCTCGATCCCGGCACAACGCCGTATGAAAACGCACAGTTTCTTCTCTTCTTGGTCGCCGTTATCAAGGCGGTCGACGAATATCAGGATTTGCTCCGCATCTCGGTTGCCAGCGCCGGCAACGATCACCGTCTCGGCGCAAACGAAGCACCGCCTGCCATCGTTTCCATGTTCGTCGGCGAAGAGCTGGAGGAAGTGCTTGACGCAATCGAAAAGGGTACCGATTACAAGGGTGGCGAAAAGCAGACCATGGAAATCGGCGTACACGTTCTGCCGAACTTCCCGAAAGATACCACCGACCGCAACCGTACCTCCCCGTTTGCCTTCACCGGCAACAAGTTCGAATTCCGTATGCTTGGCTCGAACCAGTCGATTTCCGGTCCGAACATCGTGTTAAACACCATCGTTGCCGAGGAATTAAAGCAGTTTGCCGACGAACTTGAGGGTGCCGAAGATTTTACAAAAGCACTCAATGATCTTATCCGCAAGACCATCAAGGAACACAAGCGCATCATCTTCAACGGCGACGGCTATGCCGAATCGTGGCCGCTTGAAGCCGAAAAACGCGGTCTTCTCAACTATAAGACCACCGTTGAAGCACTTCCGCATTTCATCGATAAGAAAAATATCGACTTGTTCACCTCGCACAACGTCTTTACCGAAAAGGAAATGATCTCGCGAACCGAAATCCTTCTCGAAACCTATTCCAAGACCATCAATATCGAGGCTCTCACCTTGAACGATATGGTCAAGAAGCAGCTTCTTCCGGCACTCAGCACCTATACGGCTGACCTTGCCGCCGCGCTCGCTGCAAAGACCGCTGTGGTCGATGGCATCGACGTGTCCATGGAAGAGAGCGGGTTAAAAGAGCTTTCCGCCGCGCAAGGCAAGCTGTATGCCCTTTCCTGCAAACTCGATAAAGAGCTTGCGGAGGTTCCGGGCGGCGAAGCACTTGAAACGGCAACCTATTACAGAGATGTCATTTTTGCCGAAATGCAGGGTATGCGCGAAGTGATCGACGCTGCCGAAGAAAAGGTCTCGTCCGACGTGTGGCCGGTGCCGACCTATTCCGATATTATTTTCCGCGTATAAATTTTCATATTTTACACAGACACAAGGACGTGTCGGAGTTTTCCTTTCTATAGGAGTGCTCCGGCACGTTTTTTGTATTTACACTTTAGGAGGAACAGACAATGGATACACAATCAATCGTATCGCTCGTGGAAAGCAATGCTTTCGGTATCTGGTATTTAATCGGCGCCGCACTTGTTTTCTTCATGCAGGCAGGCTTTGCTATGGTGGAAACCGGCTTTACCAGAGCCAAAAACGCCGGCAACATCATTATGAAGAACCTTATGGACTTCTGTATCGGCACAATTCCGTTCGTTTTCATCGGCTTTTCGTTAATGATGGCGGAAAACTATTTGTTCGGCTTTATCGGTGTGCCGAATATGCAGATTTTCACCGATTTCGGCACGTTTATCCAAACCAATGCTTCCAGCTTTGTGTTTAACCTCGTGTTCTGCGCAACAGCCGCTACCATCGTTTCGGGCGCTATGGCAGAACGCACAAAATTC
Organism: uncultured Eubacteriales bacterium; assembly: GCA_934444645.1. GTDB lineage: Bacteria > Bacillota > Clostridia > Oscillospirales > CAG-382 > UMGS882. Next base: position 77,163 of record CAKSCV010000011.1, read on the forward strand.
AGCGCATACTGCGTCTATTCGGCGGTCGTTTCGGCGGTCATCTATCCGATCGAAGCCGGCTGGGTGTGGAATCCGAACGGCTGGCTTGTCACGCGCGGCTTCCATGATTTTGCCGGCTCTGCCGCCATTCATACGGTCGGCGGCGTGTGCGCTCTCATCGGTGCAATCTTCCTTGGCCCGCGTATCGGCAAATATGTCAAGGATAAGAGCGGCAAGGTGGTAAAGGTCAACGCGATTCCGGGTCATTCGATTCCGCTCGGCGCACTCGGCTGCTTTATTCTTTGGTTCGGCTGGTACGGCTTCAACGGCGCGGCAGCCTGGAGCGTTGAATCGCTCGGCTCCATCTTCCTCACCACGACCATTGCTCCGGCGGTTGCGACGGTTGTCTGCATGATCTTCACCTGGGTTCGCAACGGCAAACCGGATGTTTCGATGTGCCTCAATGCCTCCCTTGCCGGACTTGTCGGCATTACCGCCGGCTGTGACGCGCTCGACGCGCTCGGTTCGTTTATCGTCGGTATCGTTTCGGGTATTATCGTTGTACTCGTGGTTGAGCTTCTCGACTTAAAACTGCATATCGATGACCCGGTCGGCGCGGTTGCCGTACATTTGGGCAACGGTATCTGGGGTACGATCGCCGTCGGTTTGTTTGCAAATCCGTCCGCACCGGCAGGACTTACCGGTCTTTTCTACGGAGAGGGCGGCGCTTATCAATTAGGCATCCAAGTTTTGGGCATTTTGGCCATCATCGCATGGACTTCGGTTTGCATTATCATTACGTATACGATTATTAAGAAAACCATCGGTCTTCGTGCTTCGCGTGAGGATGAGCTTGCCGGTCTTGACATTTCGGAGCATGGACTTCCGAGTGCCTATGCTGACTTTGCACCGTCGGTACAGAGCTATGCGGAGGATGCGCCGGTTGTTGTGACAGGCGATGTGCCGGTAGCCGAAGCCGTTCCGGTGGAGGCTGTGCCGGAGGTTGCGCCGGCGGCTCCCGTAAACGGCGTAAAGCTTACAAAAGTGGAAATCATCTGCAAAGAGCGTATGTTTGAAGCCTTGAAAGCGGCAATGATGAACATCGGCATTACCGGTATGACGGTGACGCACGTGATGGGCTGCGGCGTGCAGAAGGGCAAGCCGGAGTATTACCGCGGCGTTGAGGTCGAGCCGAGCTTGTTGCCGAAGATCCAGGTTGAGATCGTTGTCAGCAAGGTGCCGGTCCGCGCGGTTATCGAGACCGCGAAAAAGACGCTGTACACCGGTCATATCGGCGATGGCAAGATCTTTGTATACAATGTAGAAAATGTCGTCAAGGTGCGTACCGGCGAAGAAGGGTATGCTGCCTTGCAGGATGTAGAATAAGGTACACGGCGTGCCGGCCGAAAGGACGGCACGCCGTTTTATCGCCGCCGCAGGCGGCGATATTGTGTTGCCGTAGGCAACGGAAAGGCGGCTTTGCCGGCGAAAGGATTTAAGTTTGTTAGTGGGAAGTTGTTGTTTTGTGCGCTGATTCGAGGTTTGGAGAACCTCGAAGCTCCTTTACAAAGGTTTTAATTGTTGCGGTGCAAAGCTGCCATTGCGGTGTGCTGATTCGAGGTTTGCAGAACCTCGGAGCTTCCCGGAAAGGGAACGGGTTTATTCTTTTTGCGTTGTGCAAAAAGA
>CAKSCV010000012.1 GCA_934444645.1 uncultured Eubacteriales bacterium
TCAGCACACCGTAGCCGCAGCTTCGCACCGCAACAATTAAAACCTTTCAAGGGAGTTTCGAGGTTCTGCAAACCTCGAAACAGCGCACACAAACAACAAATTCGCACAATCCAATTAAATCCTTTTGCCGCTTCGCGGCTTCTTCCAGGCGGCTTCGCCGCCTTTGAAGCTTTCCTTTCGGAAAGTTTGCCCCCATTCGGGGCTGCACGCCCTGCGTGCTTTTCCGCCTTACGGCGGCCATTTCCCGGCGGCATAGCCGCCAAAAATCACGTAAAGGAGCTGTGTCCGGATGGTCGAGATTACCGGAATCGAAAAGAATTCCCCTGCTGCCAAAGCACATATCCTCGCCGGCGATATTCTTGTATCCATCAACGGTAACCCTATCACCGACGTCTTGGATTATCGCTTCTATATCACCGAAAAAAAGCTCGATATCACCCTTGACCGCCGCGGCGAAACAGTGTCCGTCACCATAAAAAAGCCACAGTACGACGATATCGGCCTCGAATTTGCCACCTACCTCATGGATAAAAAGCATTCCTGCAAAAACAAATGCGTCTTTTGCTTTATCGACCAAAACCCCAAAGGAATGCGCGAGGACATCTATTTTAAGGACGATGACAGCCGCTTATCCTTCTTTTTCGGCAACTATATCACACTCACCAACCTCACCGACGCCGATATCGACCGCGTTATCAAAATGCGCATCTCCCCTATCAACATATCGGTGCATACCACCAATCCGGACCTTCGCGTCAAAATGATGAAAAATAAAAACGCCGGCACCTCTCTCCGGTTTCTCGACAGACTGCGCGACGGCGATATCGCCATGAACGCACAGATCGTTCTCTGCAAGGACTTAAACGACGGCGCCGAGCTTGACCGCACACTAAATGACCTTTCGGCATACTATCCGCATATCGAAAGCATTGCCGTTGTCCCCTCCGGTCTTACCAAGCACCGCGAAGGCCTATATCCGCTCGAACCGTTTAATAAGGAGGACGCGCGCAGGGTCATTGACCAGATCGACCGCAAACGCGCCGAAAATGAAAAAAAATACGGCGAACGGATCATCCAGGCTGCCGATGAATGGTATCTCAAAGCCGAGCTGCCGCTGCCGGACGAATCGTATTACGACGGCTATCCGCAGCTTGACAACGGCGTCGGCTGCATTACCAACCAAAAAGATGAGATTTCCGCCGAAATCGAAAACCTGTCGGAGGACGGCTTTTCGCTCGACGCGCCGCGCGAGGTTTCCGTGGTGACGGGCATGGCAGCCTACGATTTTATCCGAAGTGCCGCCAAAAATCTGGAAAAGCACTTCCCCGGCCTCACCGTTCATGTTTACGGTGTGGTCAACCGCTTTTTCGGCGAAAGCATTACCGTTTCGGGGCTGTTGACCGGCGGCGATATGTACGAACATTTGAAGGATAAGCCGCTCGGACAAACCGTGTTCATTCCGTCGGTCACACTGCGGCATGAGGGTGATTTGTTTTTAGACAACATGAGTCTTGACGAATTTGCCGAAAAGCTCGGTGTGCCGGTCGTGCCGGTCACCAACGACGGTGCGGAATTTGCGGATAAACTCACCGGCGCATACGAACAATAAATCAAATACGTTTTTACTTCAAGCATCCCATAAAGGAGGAATTCCCATGGCAAAACCGGTTGTAGCGATTGTCGGCCGTCCGAATGTCGGCAAAAGCACCTTTTTCAACAAAGTGGTCGGCAAGCGTATCGCCATTGTCGAGGACACGCCGGGCGTCACGCGCGACCGATTGTATTTCGAGGTCGAATGGTGCGGCAGAAAAATGATGATGATCGATACCGGCGGTATCGAACCCGACACCAACGATGCCATGATGACCCATATCAAAACGCAAGCCGAGCTTGCCATCGAACACGCCGACGTGATTTTGTTTTTGACCGACATCCGTGCCGGCGTCACGGCGGATGACCGTGAGATCGCGTCGATGCTGCGCAAAAGCGGAAAGCCGGTCGTGCTTTGTGTCAACAAGGTAGACTCGGTCGGTGTACCGCCGCCCGAGATTTACGAATTCTATGAATTGGGACTCGACGAGCCGTATGCCGTCAGCTCGGTACACGGCACCGGAACGGGCGATATTCTCGAAAAGGTCTGTGAGCTGCTGCCGGAGGAGGTCGAACCTGAAGAGGACGACGACACCGTAAAAGTTGCACTCATCGGCCGCCCGAACGCCGGAAAAAGCTCGCTTGTCAACCGGATTATCGGTTCGGAACGCATGATCGTTTCGGAGGTCGCCGGAACGACGCGCGACGCGATCGATTCCACCTTTGAAAACGAATACGGCAAATATGTCTTTATCGACACGGCCGGTATCCGCAAAACCGGAAAAATCGGCGACAGCATCGAAAAATACAGCATTTTGCGCGCTGAAATGGCGGTTGACCGCAGCGACGTGTGCTTAATTCTTATCGACGCGACCGAGGGCGTGACCGCCCAGGATGAACGCGTTGCCGGTATTGCGCACGAAAGCGGAAAAGCCTGCATCATCGTCATCAACAAATGGGACTTGATCGAAAAGGACACCAAGACCATGGATGAGTTCCGCAAGGATGTGTACACGGCTCTGTCGTATATGACCTACGCGCCGATCGTGTTCATTTCCGCTAAGACCGGACAGCGCGTCAACCGCCTGTTTGAGCTTATCAACTATGTCAACGACCAAGCCGCCATGCGCATTTCGACGGGTATGCTCAACGACGTTCTCGGCGACGCCACCACACGCGTCCAACCGCCGACCGACAAGGGCAAACGCTTAAAGATCTACTACATGACCCAGACCGGCATCAAAGCGCCGACCTTTGTCATTTTCTGCAACGATGCGGAATTGTTCCACTTTTCGTATCAGCGTTATATTGAAAACAAGCTGCGCGAAACCTTTGGCTTTGAGGGAACACCGATCAAGCTGGTCATCCGCGAAAAGGGCGAATCACAGGCATAACCGCCCGATTTTACACAGAATATACACGCCTTTGCCGCGCCGGAACGCCCATTCCGGTGCGGTTTTTGTCGTTTTTTGCCGCCTGCTTTGTAAAATCGGCGAATTTTTCTTTTTATGATGATTTAACTGCACAATGCTTTGGCTTTTTACAAACCTGCCGTATTCTGTAACCGTACAAAGGAATAAAACAAAAAATCAAACCGAAGGAGTTATGATCATGAAAAAGAAACTTTTAACCGCACTCATTGCCGCTGCACTCGCAGCAACCGCTCTTGTTTCCTGCGGAAAGCAGAACGACACCATCACCGTTGTCAGCCGTGAAGACGGTTCCGGCACACGCGGCGCGTTCACCGAGCTGATGGGCATCGACAAGGACGGCACCGACAGGACCTATGCCAAAGCCGAAATTTCCAACAGCACCTCGGTCGTCATTTCCACCGTTGCCGGCAACAAAAACGCCATCGGCTACATTTCTCTCGGCTCGTTAAATGATTCGGTCAAGGCTGTTAAGGTAGACGGTGTGGGTGCCACGGTGGACAACGTCAAGAACGGTTCATATAAAATCTCCCGTCCGTTTATCATCGCAACCAAGGACGGAATAAGCGAACTTGCCGCCGACTTCATCAAATTCATTCTCAGTGACGACGGACAGGCCATTGTTTCCGAAAAGTACATCACCATCGGCGGAAATGGCGCATATACAGCTTCCGGCCTTTCGGGCAAGGTAACGCTTGCCGGTTCGACCTCGGTCTCGCCGCTCATGGATGAGCTTGCCGCCGCCTACAAAGAGCTCAATCCCGATGTAGTCATCGAAATCCAACAGAGCGGTTCGGGTGCCGGTATCCAGAGTGCCATTGAGGGTGTGTGCGATATCGGTATGTCCTCGCGTGAGCTCAAGGACAGCGAAAAAGAAGCCGGTCTGACCCCGACTGTCATGGCTCTCGACGGAATCGCCGTCATCGTCAACAAAGATAACAGCATCGGCACGTTAAGCTCCGAACAGATCCAGAGCATCTACATCGGCGAAACCACCTCTTGGGCTGACGTGAAATAAAAACGGTGAGTGCCATGAAACACCTTCCGGAAGCCGTCCCGGCCAAGAGCAAGGATCCGACCGAAAACCGCTTTTTCCGCTTCAGGGAAAGTGCCGTGAAGTGCCTGTTTTTCCTCTCGGCTCTTACATCGATCGCCGCTGTACTCGCCATCTGTGCGTTTCTCTTTGCCGGAGGCATTCCTGCCATGCGTGAGATCGGTTTTGCGCGGTTTTTAAGCGGCCGCGTCTGGAAGCCGAGCGAAGGGATCTACGGGATCTTCCCGATGATCATCGGCAGCTTGTATGTGACAGCCGGAGCGGCACTCATCGGTGTGCCGATTGCCGTTTTCTGCGCCGCGTATCTTGCCTGCTTCTGCCCGCCGAAGCTTTATAAAATTCTCAAGCCCATGACCGAGCTGCTTGCCGGGATCCCGTCGATCGTCTACGGCTTCTTCGGGCTGACCGTACTTGTGCCGCTCATGCAGACGCTCACCGGCACAAGCGGCAAGGGCATGGTCACAGCCTCGATTCTTCTTGGCATTATGATTCTGCCGACCGTCATCGGCGTTGCGGAAAGTGCGCTTCGTGCCGTACCGAACGCATATGAAGAAGGCGCACGCGCACTGGGCGCGACCAAAGAGCAGAGCGTGTTCTTCGTGCGGCTTCCGGCGGCAAAAAGCGGCGTGTTTGCCGGTGTGATTCTCGGCATCGGACGCGCCATCGGCGAAACCATGGCAGTGGTCATGATCGCCGGAAACCAAGCGGTTTTGCCCGAAAAGCTCACGGACGGCATGCGGACGCTCACAGCCAACATTGTGCTTGAAATGGCGTATGCCGATTTCGGTCTGCACCGCGGTGCACTGATTGCCACCGCCGTGGTGTTATTCGTCTTTATCCTTTTCATCAACCTGTCCTTTTCCCTTATGCGGAAAAAATCCTAAACAAACGGGGTTATACCATGAATCTAACGCTTTCCAAATCCTCTTTTTCCGGAAGAAGCCACGCCGAACGTGTTGCCAAAGCCAAAGAAAGACTGCACGCCGACACGCCGCGCATGGCCTCCACCCGGCTGTTACGCGGTCTTACCGGGCTATCGGTTTTCGCGACGGTCTTCACGTTAATTTTTCTCATCGGCTACATCGTCGTCAAAGGCGTTCCGAACCTGCGTCCGTCGCTGTTCGCACCGGAATATACGCCGGAAAACGTCTCTATGCTTCCGTCGATCGTCAGCACACTGCTCATGACGGCTTTCACGCTTGTTCTGTCCGTGCCGGTCGGCATTTTTGCGGCAGTCTATTTGACCGAATACGCCGCAAGAGGGTCTAAAGCGGTAAAAGTCATCCGTCTTGCCACCGAAACGCTTTCGGGCATTCCGTCGATTGTTTACGGCTTATTCGGCTATCTGTGCTTTGTCATTGCGTTCCGTTGGGAGTATTCGTTTCTCGCCGGTGCGTGCACGCTCGCTATCATGATTCTGCCGCTCATCGTGCGTACCGGCGAAGAAGCGCTGCTTGCCGTGCCGGACAGCTACCGGGAGGCCTCCTTCGGACTCGGTGCCGGGAAACTGCGCACCATCTTCCGCGTGGTTCTGCCCAATGCGGCAAGCGGCATTTTGGCAGGCGTGATTCTGTCGGTCGGGCGCATTGTCGGTGAAAGCGCGGCACTCATCTTTACCGCAGGCACCGTGCCGCAGGTGCCGAAAGGCTTCTTTTCCTCCGCACGCACACTGTCGGTGCACTTATATGCCCTCATTTCCGAAGGCTTGTATACGAACCAAGCGTATGCGACGGCGTTTGTCCTTTTGGTGATGGTGGTTTTCATCAATGCCCTGTCCTATGCGGCGGCAAAAAGGCTTGCCAAAACCAACGTGTCCCAATAACCGAAAGGCGGTGTTTCTATGTCGGAAAACTCCTGTTCCGAATCCAAATCCAAAATCGAAGTTCAGCACCTGAATCTTTTTTACGGCTCCTTCCAAGCCTTAAAGGATGTATCGCTTTCCATGGAAGACAAGCAAGTCACCGCCTTCATCGGCCCGTCCGGCTGCGGCAAATCGACGCTTTTGAAAACCATCAACCGCATGAACGACCTTGTCGAGAACTGCCGCATTGACGGAAAGGTTCTCTTGGACGGCAAAGACGTATATGCCGACATCCATGTCAACACGCTGCGCAAACGCGTCGGCATGGTGTTTCAGAAGCCGAATCCGTTTCCCATGAGCATCTACGATAACATTGCGTATGGGCCGCGCACACACGGCGTTAAAGCCAAAAGCGTGCTGGATGAAATCGTGGAAAAGGCACTCGTTGACGCTGCTCTCTGGAGCGAGGTCAAGGATCGCCTGAAAAAGGACGCCACCGGTCTTTCCGGCGGTCAACAGCAGCGGCTTTGCATTGCCCGTGCGCTTGCCGTCGAGCCGGAGGTGCTGCTCATGGATGAGCCGACCTCGGCACTTGACCCGATCTCCACGGCAAAAATTGAAGAACTGACGTTGGAATTAAAGAAAAACTACACCATCGTCATCGTTACGCACAATATGCAGCAAGCCAAACGCATTTCGGACAAAACCGCCTTTTTCTTACTCGGCGAAATGGTGGAATTCGATACAACCGATACGATTTTCACCGCACCGCATGACACGCGCACCGCCGATTATGTCTGCGGCCGCTTCGGTTAAGCCGCCAAAACGGCCGTTTTCGTGCCGCTTTTTTCCTCCAATTCCATATTTTTCTTTCCTGTCGGACGATTCTTTCAAAAAAAGGATCGTTTTTTGTTTTTTTGCCTGAAATTTTTGCGAAAATTTCCGGAAAATCCCGATTTCATTTGACTTTTTCGGCACGTTGTGGTATAATGTTGCATATATTAAGATGTATGCTTTTTGCAGCATACCATTTTTTACCGAAATTCCGCGAGGTTATTCTCATGCAGATAAACGAACTTCCCATCGGCGTTTTTGACAGCGGTCTCGGCGGCCTTACCTCCGTGCGCGAGATCAAAAAAATCCTGCCTTGCGAAGACATTCTCTATTTCGGCGACACCGGCCGTCTTCCCTACGGCACACGTTCGCCCGAGATCATTCAAAAATACGCCTGCGACGACATGAATTTTTTGCTCACACACTCGGTGAAGGCCATTCTCGTCGCCTGCGGAACAGTCAGCTCCACAGCCATAGACCTTTTGCGCCGCAGCTTTGATATCCCGATTTTCGGTGTGGTCAAACCTGCCTCCGAAAAAGCCGTGCGTCTGTCCGAGACCGGCCGGATTGCCGTGCTTGCCACGCCCTCCACCATTCGCACCGGCGCGTTTGACCGAACCATCGCCGCACGGCGGCCGGAGGCAAAGGTCTGCGGTGTGGGCTGCCCGATGTTCGTGCCGCTCGTCGAAAACGGCTATATCGCGCGCGACTGCGAAGTGACACGTTCCATCGCCGCCGAATATGTCTCCAAGCTTGTTTCCTTCGACCCGGACGTCATCATTCTCGGCTGCACACACTATCCGCTCATCAAAGATATTGTGGCAGACGCGGCGCAGACGCTTCTCGGCAAGCCGGTGACGCTTGTGGATTCCGGCAGCGCCGCTGCCGATGCCTTAAAAGTGCACTTACAAAGCGCAAAGCTCTTGAAGACAGGCACAGAAAGCGGCAAGACCTCCTATTTTGTCAGCGACCGTCCCTGCGATTTTGCCAAAACGGCATCCTTGTTCTTAGGTGAAAACGCCGAAAACGTGACACAAATCGATATCGAACGCTATCTGTATACCCGTTCGTGATTTTCCCGAAAGGCATATCCCATGAAAATTTGCAATAAACGCGATTTTGCGATCAAAATATCCGGCAATCATTATTTTGCCTGCGATTATGTATTTTCCAACATTTACGGCGAGAGCGTCTTTTTTGATGACGGAGAGCCGCGCGCCGACGACAGCGTTTTTGTCGGTTCTGCCGACGATTCGTCCGGCTTTCCGGCCATGTTCCCGTCTGCGGAGCTTTCCGAGGAGGTTCTGCGCGAAACGCTGCCCGAAACGCCGTTTGACGCGCTTGCCACCCTTCCCGACTGCACCAAAAAAATCGAATATATGACCGAAGGCTCGCTTTGCGACCGTGAAGCGCCCGAACACGACGGACTTTACATACGCTACGGCAGCGACGATTCGCCCATGTGCGTACACATCCGCGACGACGGCAGTGTTTCGGTCAGCGGCGATGAAGCGGACACGGCGGAAATCGTTTTCGAGCAAGGCAAACGCCATTTCATCGCACTGCCCGAAAGCTTATTTTCCAAAGAAGCACCGTTTGCCGACGCTTTCGCGGAAGACATCGACACCTACGAACGCCATGCGCCCATTCACCTATGCGTTTCCACCGAGAAAATCGATAACCGCATGACACCGCACGGCGGAAGCTTATCGGTCAGCTATTCCATCGAGGTCAACGGCATGATTGCCGAGGTCTCCGATTTCACCCTTACGGCCGATGCCCTGCGCCATGCAGCCGGCTGATTGTCCGAAAACGCGGACAAAGAAAGGATTACACCAAAATGCATTCCCTCAAAACCAAATTTATTGCCCTGTTTTTAGCTATTTTCACCGCTTTTTCCTGCGTTGCCGCCGAAGTGACCGAACAAGGTGCAGCTCCGGAAAACGCCGCTGACACACAGACCGTTTCCGACAGTGACGCTTCCGGCGAACCCGGCAAAGCGGACGAGTCCGAAAACGCTGCTCCCGCCGACACGGACGATACCAACAAAGCCGAAGCCGATGAAGCCCCAAGCGATTCGGACAACCAAACGGAAACCGGCACGGACAGCACGCCGAAGCAGAAGATCCCGTACTTCGTGCAGCCCTCCGACTATCTCTACCGCGCGTTCAACGAGGTCATGAACCTGTATGTTGACCGGCATCTGTACGAATTCACCCGTGAAGAGCTGTTGGAAAAATTCGCCTACGACATCATCAAAAACCATCCCGAAATGTATGAGGCTTTCTTAAACGACCTTCTCGGCACGATGGACAAGTACAGCGGCTATCACGAAAGCAGTTCCGGCTTTTTATCGGTCAAATCCTCCAACGCAGGCTTCGGTATCGTTCTTGTCGCTGACGGCGAAAACCTGAAAATCGACAAAGTGACGACCGATTCGCTTGCCGAAAAAGCCGGCTTGAAGCAAGGCGATATCTTACGCAAGGTTATGAACTACGATATTGCCGGCCTTACCCTGAATGCCGTTTCGGAGCTGTTAAAAAGCAACTACGCTTATCTCAGCGTCAAGGGCGAAGACGGCAAATACGCCGACTACAATCCGTTAACCGCTCTCACGGTCGAACGGGACGGCGTTTTATACGACTTTTATCTGCAAAAGGGCGTTGTCAACCGCGAGGAGCTTTCCTATGGGTCGATCACGCAGCGCGACGAGGAAATCGGTTACATTCGGATTTCCAGCTTTCTGTCCGACTCGCTGCCTAAGGAATTCGAGAACGCCGTGCGCGACATCCACGCAAACGGCATGACCGGACTCATCATTGATCTTCGCGACAACGGAGGCGGTTCGCTCGATTTGGTCACACACATGGCCGAATTATTCGTCGATGAAGGCGAGATCACGCACTATCTGCACAGCCGCGACATGGAGGCTCCGCAAGAGGTGCGCTCCTCCTGCAAAGAACCGCTTAAATTCGAAAAAATCGCGGTTTTGGTCAATGAAAACACCGCCTCTGCGGCCGAACTTATGGCAAGCATCTTGCGTAACAAGGCCGGTGCGGTGTTAGTCGGAAAAACTACCTACGGCAAAGCACTCGGTCAAAGCGTTTTCAACTTTGTCGCCGGCGACACCATCACCATCACCACCTACGAGGTGCTCGACGCCAACGGCGAAAGCTACAACGAAAAGGGCTTAATTCCCGAATTGGTTCTCGATAACGTTGAATGCCTGTATGAATTCCCGACCGATCTCGGCGTGTTCAACCATCAGAATTATACAAGCATCACAGCCGGCGTGTACAGCGACGCGTGCCTTGCCCTTGAAAAGCGGTTGGTGCTGCTCGGCTATTTGCAGGAAAGCCGCGCCGACGGTATTTGGGATGACACCACTTCGCTTGCCGTGCGCATTTTGCAGGTTCACTATGGTGTCAATGCGCCGTATTTCGGTTACCTCGACGACGCAACCGTCACACGCATCACCGCTCTTGTCAACAGTTACAAAGAACGCACCTATTACGAAGACAGCCAGCTTGATGTGGCTCTCATCTATCACCAATCGTTCTCCCAGGCAAAACGCCTGATTGCCGAAAAGCAAAAGCTCGCCAAAGACGAAAAACAGAAGATCGCGGAAAATGCCGCTCGTTTGGAAGCCTTGGACGACGCAGGATTGTTAGGCTGAACATCAACATTCATATTTCGTTCCGGAACACATGACCGGACGTTTAACACAACTTCGGAGGAAAACAAACATGGAAGAAATCAACAAGGCGCCCAACATTACACAGGTGGAAATAGCGACAGAGGTCAAACGCTCGTTCATCGACTATGCCATGTCGGTCATCGTGGACCGTGCGCTGCCGGACGTGCGCGACGGCTTGAAGCCGGTTCACCGCCGCATTCTGTTTGCCATGAGCGAGGATGGCTTAACCAGCACAAAGCCGTTCCGCAAATCGGCAACCACCGTCGGTAACGTACTCGGTCACTACCATCCGCACGGCGATGCTTCGGTTTATGATGCGCTTGTCCGTCTTGCCCAGCCTTTCTCCATGCGCTATCCGCTCGTCGAAGGCCACGGCAACTTCGGTAACGTGGACGGCGACCCGCCTGCCGCTTACCGTTATACCGAAGCGCGTATGGCAAAGCTTGCCGACGAAATGCTTGCCGATATCGGCAAGGATGTTGTGGACTTTATGCCCAACTTCGATAATAAGCTAAAAGAACCGACCGTTCTGCCGGCGCGTTTTCCGAATCTGCTTGTCAACGGCTCGATCGGTATTGCCGTCGGTATGGCCACCAACATTCCGCCGCACAACATGAATGAGATCATCGACGGCGTGATCCATCTCATGTATCACCCGGACTGCGACATTCCGGAGCTCATGAACTTCATCAAAGGTCCGGATTTCCCGACCTATGCCACCATTCACGGCACCGCCGGCATTTACGAAGCCTACATGACCGGCCGCGGCAAGATCTATGTCCGCGCCAAAACCGAATTTGAAGAGCATAACGGCAGAACCTCCATCATCATTTCCGAAATTCCCTATCAGGTCAACAAGACCACGCTCATCGAAACCATGGCAAATTTGGTTAAAGACAAGCGCATCGATGGCATTTCCGCCATCCGCGACGAATCCGGCAGAGCCGGTATGCGCATTGTGGTTGAGGTCAAGCGCGAAGCCAATGCAAACGTGGTTTTGAACCTGTTATTCAAATATACCCAACTGCAGGACACCTTTGCCGTCAATATGCTTGCGCTTGTCAACGGCGAACCGAAAACGCTCAACCTCAAGCAAATGCTCCGCCACTACATCGACTACCAGATGGAGGTCGTGGAACGCCGCATCCGCTTTGATTTGAACAAGGCCAAAGCGCGTGCGCACATTGTCGAGGGCTTGAAGATCGCCATCGACAACATCGACGAAGTCATCAAAATCATCCGCTTCACGCCCGGCGGCATTCCCGAAGTCAAGAAAAAGCTCATTGAACGCTTTGAACTCACCGAAATCCAGGCAAATGAAATCGTTCAGATGCCGCTCGGTAAATTATCCGGCTTGGAAATCGACAAGCTGCTCGAAGAATTGGACGCCTTGCACGCCAAAATCAAGGAGCTCACGGAAATTCTCGCCGATGACAACAAGGTGCACGATATCTTGCGCGATGAGCTTCTCGAAATCAAACGCCGCTACGGCGACGAACGCCGCACGCGTATCGAAGCGGTCGCAAACGAAATCGTTCTGGAAGACCTCATCGAACGCAAGGACTGCGTCATCACCATTTCCAACCACGGCTACATCAAGCGTATGCCGGTAGACACCTACACCGCCCAAAAACGCGGCGGCAAGGGCATTACCGCCATGAGCACCAAGGAAGAGGATTTCGTTCAGAACGTCTTTATCGCCAACAGCCACAACTATATCATGATGTTCTCCAACCTCGGCAAGGTGTTCGTCAAGAAAGCCTATGAACTGCCCGAAGCGTCCCGTACCGCCAAAGGCACCAACCTTATCAACATCGTTGAGCTTGCGCCCGAAGAACAAATCACGGCCTATGTGCCGCTTGAATCGCTGACCGATGAAAACCTGTATCTGACCATGGTTACCAAATACGGCGTTATCAAGCGCACCTCGCTTGACCTTTACAAAAACATCCGCCGTGCAGGACTTATCGCCATCAATCTCGATGAGGGCGACGAATTACTGTACGTTCTCAAAACCGACGGCAGCTGCAACATGCTGCTTGCCACGCACAACGGCCTTTCGGTCTACTTTGACGAAAACGACGCACGTCCGCTCGGCAGAGGCGCACGCGGCGTGAGAGCCATCACGCTTGCCGAAAACGACTTTGTGGTCGGCGCGGTCGCCTGTGCCAAGGATGAAACGCGCACGGTGCTTACCATCACCGAAAACGGACTCGGCAAACGCACTGAGCTTGCCGAATTCTCCCTCCACAACCGCGGCGGCAAGGGCATGAAGTGCCACAACTTAAACAGCCGCACCGGACTTCTCAACGGCATTGCGTTAGTAAGCGATGACGACGACGTCATGCTCATCACCAACACCGGCACCATCATCCGCACCCACGTCGACGAAATTTCGTTAATCGGACGCACCGCTTCGGGCGTTCGCGTCATGCGCACCGGTGACGATGTGAAGATCACCGGCTTTACGGTGGTCGAAAAGAGCGACGAAGAGGAAGCGGAGAATCTCGAAGGCACTGAAAATGCCGAAAATCCGGAAAATGCCGACATCTCGCCCGAAACGGCGGACGAAACGGCAGACCCCGAAGCAAACGAATAAATCCGACTCGGTCATGACGCTTTACACTTATCCGAAACACGGGCTGCATACCCGTGCCGACACCGACCGGCTGATCGCACAAAGCCTTGCACGTTTTTTGCCGGATTTGCCGAAACCGTCCGTGCTTCTTCGTACCGCAAGCGGAAAGCCCTTTTTTGAAGGCGGCTTTCCGCAGCTGGGCGTGACACATTCCGATTCACTGGTCATCATCGCCCTTGCCGACACACCGTTCGGCATCGACTGCGAGGACAGGGAGCGCCGCGTGAAGCACCGTGACGCGCTATGCAAACGCTTTTTCTCGACAGCCGAGCAGGCTTTTGTTAAGAACGCCGGCACGGAAGAGGAAAAAACGCGTCGGTTTCTCGAAATCTGGGTCAAAAAAGAAGCCTATGTCAAATATACCGGCGAAGGCTTAAAAGCCCTTGCCGCCGTCGATACAACCACACTTTCCGGACGCTTTGAAAACCGTTCGGACGAACAACACATTCTTTATATCTATTATCCGTAGTCCTATCCGAAAAGAGGAATTCCCATGGCTGACAAAGTGCCGGTATTCGGCAAAAGTCTTTATGACTACATAAACGATGAAAATATGACACAAAATGAAAATGGTGTCAAGATTCCCGGCGACTGCACAAGTGCCTTCGAACGAGCCTTTGCCGATGCTGTCGAAAAGAAAAACACGCTTTTGACGATTCCCGCCGGCGATTTTGCGGTGTATAAGCCGTTATGCCTGCCGAGCGGTCTGTTTCTCGATGTTCATCCGCACGCGGAAATTGATTTTTGCGGATTCGAAACGGATGAAAATGCAGAAAATATCCGTGTTCGCGGCGGCATTTGGCGCTTGCAGGGCGACGCGGCGGATGTATGCGCCTTTGAATTTTCGGACGCACGCGGCATAACGCTTGAAAACGCCAAAATTTACAGCGGACGCGGTGCGGCCATCGGGCTGTACGGCGGAAACGATATCCGTGTTGAAAACTGCTCATTCTACGGAATGCCCGGAACAAACGACACGGCAAGTGCCGGGATCCTGTTAGGCGGCACGTCGAACGAGGTTTCCTTAGAGGGCATTTATTCACACGGTTGTGACCGTTTGATCGAGCTTACCGCCGGTTCCTGCTTAAAACGCTTTTCGGCAAAAACCGTCACCAGCGACGACTGCCTGTATTTTCTGTATAGCGACCATGCGAAGATCCGGAACGCGGTGCTGCACGATATCTCAGGCTGTGCACACGCAGATGCGGTCTATGTGGCAGACTGCACAGTAGAAAAGCTCGAAATGCGCGGTCTTGATTTATACAACGGCTTTTTTGTGTTTGAGCGCAACCACATCGGAAACGTGCGTTTGGAGCACTTCCGCCGCCGCTACGACCTCGACAAAAACGCTGCCACCAAGGCAACCTTATATATTACCGGGCAAGCGTGCGCCATCGCGGCAGACATCGTGTCGCTCGACTCGATTTTGCGCACCGGCAAGCTTTGCCCGAATATCAAGCTTGCGGCTGCACGCCGCTCTTCACCGCTCATCCAGCCGGATACGCCGTTTGTCTACACATTTCATGCCGGACTTTCCGAAACGGACACCTACATCATGCCGTCCGGCAGCTTTGACGGCTTCAGCATGACCGAAAAAACGCCGGAAAACTGATTTTCAAACCTCTCCGAAAGGATTTCACGTTTTTATGTGGTACACCTCCGATTTTAACGATTATGAGCTTTTGGACACCTCCGACGGCGAACGTCTCGAACGTTGGAAGGATATCCTTCTCATCCGTCCCGACCCGCAGGTTCTGTGGAAAAATGTGCGCCGCCATCCGCTGTGGACAAAAGCAAATGCACACTACCACCGTTCCGCCAAGGGCGGCGGATCATGGGAAATCCGCCATTTGGACGACGACCTGCTAAACAAAGGCTGGCGCATCGACCGCAAAAAGCTGTCGTTCTGCGTGCGGCCGACCGGCTTCAAGCACACCGGCGTTTTCCCGGAGCAGGCGGTCAACTGGGATTTCATTACGGAAAAAATCGAAGGTGCCGGAAGACCTGTCTCGGTTCTCAACCTGTTTGCCTACACCGGCGGTGCAACGCTTGCCGCGGCAAGCGCGGGAGCGGCGGTCTGCCATGTGGATGCCTCGAAGGGCATTGTCGCATGGGCAAAGGAAAATGCGGCTCTTTCGGGACTTAGCGACGCGCCGATCCGCTACATTGTGGACGACTGCAAAAAGTTCATCGAGCGCGAGATCCGCCGCGGCCACACATACGACGCCATCATCATGGATCCGCCCTCCTACGGCCGAGGACCGGGCGGCGAGGTGTGGAAGCTTGAGGACGGTGTGGATGAGCTTGTGTCGCTTGCCGCAAGACTTCTTTCGGACAATGCGCTGTTCATGCTCATCAATTCCTATACAGCAGGCCTTTCCGCGTCAACCATGGGCTATCTGTTGGAATTACACGTCCGCGCCTCTCACGGCGGCAAGGTAAATGCCGAAGAAATCGGCATTCCCGTCACCCAAACCGGTGCGGTCCTTCCCTCCGGCAGCAGCGCACGGTGGGAAAACGGCTGACCGTTTGCCAAAATGGAAATAACTCATTTTAATCAATATACAGGAGATCTTTCATGGACGACAACAAGAATTTTTCCCGTCCCGAACCGGAAAACCTCCCTCACACACCAAACGCTGACAATGCTTCGGACACGGCAGACGATATTGACGATGTCATCAAGATTTTTCACAAGGACAACGGCGATATCCATTTACGCAAAGACCAGTCCTTTTCGATTCATACAGGTTCGGGCACACCGACGCCCACCAAGGTGGATTTTGATGCCGTAAAACCGCGTCGGCCGGAACCCGATAATACGCAGAGAGTGCTGTCGGATACTCCGACCGTGCCGAATGCGCCGCACAATTCGAATCAGCCGCCGCAGTCAAACGCACCGCACGCAAGCATTGCCGCAACCACCGATACGCCGTATGTCAGACCGACCACTGCTAACAGACAGACGCCATCCAAGCATTCCTCTGACGGCAGCTCCGCAAAGAAAAACGCCGCCCGTGCAGTCAGTCTGGACGATTTCAACCGCGGCGAAAACGCAGCACGCAACGCCAAAAAGCAAAAGAATGACGGAAAAGTCAAGGTTTCTTTCCTTGGCTCAACCTCGTTCGGCGTGGCAAAGTTAGTCGTGTATATCGCCTTTGTGGCATTCTGCTCATTTTTGATTATCAACACGGTCGTCAATGTCGGAAACGATGTTTTCGCCTTTGTCAAAAAGGATGCAAACGGAAATTCGGTGGCAGAACTGCGCGAAGATATGAACGTTACAGTGACTCTGCCGGAGGGTGCGACCACTGCCGATGTAGCAGAAATCTTAAAAAAAGCCGGTGTCATCAAATATCCGAGCGTGTTTGAACAATTCGCCAAGTTCCGCATTTCCAAGCGTTCTTACTTGACCGGCAAATATTTGACCGGCGAAGTGACCGTCAATCCGCTCATGAACTACGATACGCTTATTAACACCCTTTCCGATTACGAACGCAGCCGCAGCGGCACCGTGCGCATCACCTTCCCCGAAGGTCTTACCGTCAAGGAGATCCTCAAGCTGTTCGAGGAAAACGGTGTCGGCCGGAAGGACGACTTTACCGACGCGCTTCAGAATCATGAATACGATTTCAAATTCTGCAAAAATCTGACCAAGGAAAAGCTGTCCGAATACCGCTTTGACACCGATTACAGCTACCGGTTAGAGGGCTATCTGTTCCCGGACACCTACGATTTCTATTTGGACGAAAATCCGGTTTCCGCCATCAACAAGCTTCTTGTCAACTTCAACAAAAAGTTCGAAGAGGAATTCTATGAACGCTGCGACGAGCTTGGCATGACGGTGGACGAAATCATCACGCTTGCCTCCATGATCGAAAAAGAAGGCAAAAACGCCGAGGATTACTATATCATATCCTCCGTCTTCCACAACCGTCTGAAGAACAGCGCAAACTTCCCGTACCTCAACTCCGACGCCACCCTGCAATATGCCCTTACCGAGCGAAGCGGCCCGTACGGATTAGATACCTCCTTCGATCATCCCTACAACACCTATAAATATAAGGGTCTGCCGCCCGGACCGATCTGCAATCCCGGCACGGAAGCCATTTATGCAGCCCTCTATCCGGAAAAGACCTCGTATTACTATTTCTACACCAAGCGCAACGGCGAAACGGTCTACTCCAAGACCTTTGAAGAGCATCAAAACCAAGTCAACGCCGACAAAGCAACCGCAAACTGATTTGCACAAAGTCCGGCGGTTCCCGCAAGACAAGCCTTCGGGAACCGCTGTTTTGTCTTTTTGTCTTGTCATGTGCCGAAAGGATCAATTGCCATGAATAAATGCCCGGAAATTTTGGCTCCTGCCGGAAATTTTGAAAAAATGACCTTTGCCGTCCGCTATGGGGCGGACGCCGTATACGGTGCCGGAAAGGATTTCGGTATGCGCGCCGCCTCCGAGAATTTTTCGGACGACGAACTGATACGGGCGGTGAACTACTGCCACGAGCGAAACGTGAAATTTTATGTCACGGTCAACATTCTGCCGCATGAAAACGAGCTGCCGGCTTTGGTCGACTATCTCACCTTTTTGGAAAACCAAGTAAAGCCCGACGCGCTCATTGTTTCGGACATGGGCGTATTTTCGCTTGCCAAAACCTATGCACCGCATATCGACTTACATATTTCCACCCAATCCAGCACCGTCAATTCCGAAGCCTGCAAGCTGTATGCCGCAATGGGTGCAACGCGCGTGGTGCTGGCGCGCGAAATGACGCTTGCCGAAATCCGCACGCTTCGAAAGAACATTCCCGAAGAACTGGAGCTGGAAGCGTTTGTCCACGGCGCAATGTGCGTGTCCTATTCGGGCCGATGCCTGTTATCCGGCTTTTTCACCGGACGCGATGCCAACCACGGCAAATGCGCCCAACCCTGCCGTTGGGAATACACGGAAAGCGAAAAAACCGCCGAAGTCTGCGAAATCAAGCGTCCCGACACGCCGCTTTCCCTTGTGGAGGATGCGCGCGGCACGTATATGTTCAGCTCCAAGGATATGTGCATGATCGAACATATTCCCGAGCTTGTCGAAGCCGGCATCAACAGCTTCAAAATCGAAGGCCGCGTCAAGAGCGCGTATTACACCGCCGTCACAGCCAACGCCTACAAAAACGAATTGAACCGGTATCTTGCCGACAAAGCGCACTATACCTTCGACGGCGACAGCCTGTATGAGCTTGAAAGCGTCAGCCACCGCGAATATGCCACCGGCTTTTTCTTTGACGACTGCACGCAAAACGCGCAGATCACCCAAAACGGCGGCTACTTACGCGACAAAGCCTTTCTGGCCACCGTTTCGGAGATCGACGAAGAGGCCGGCCGTGCGCTTCTTTTGCAGCGCAACAAAGCCTGCGAGGGCGATGTGTGTGAATTGGTTTCGCCCGGCAAAAAATCGGTGCGCTTTACGCTTGCGGATCTGCGTGACACGGACGGTGAAAAAATCGACTCCGCGCCACACGCCAAAATGCTCTATTCCGTTAAGATGACCGTTTCCATGAAGGTCGGCGACATTGTGCGCGGTGCGGAAAGATAACGAATCTTTTGCAATTTTTACCGTATGTTCAAATAAAATACAGACTGCGTATTATACTATATAATAGAAAAAATTATCGCGCAGTGCGTCCTGCAGAACACGGGAGGAAACCATTTTGAGCAGTTTTTTATACATTCTTTTGGGAATTTTCATGTTCGGTGTGATCATTTTCATTCACGAACTCGGCCATTTTGTATGTGCCAAAGCGTTTCATGTCGCCATCGAAGAATTTGCCATCGGCATGGGGCCGAAGCTTCTTTCACGCGTCGGAAAGGATGGCGTGCGCTATTCGTTGCGGCTCATCCCCATGGGCGGCTATGTGAGCATGGTCGGGGAGGATGAGGAAAGCGACAATCCGGGCGCACTCTGCCGCAAGCCGGTCTGGCAGCGCATGATCATCGTTGCAGCAGGAGCCGTCATGAACCTGCTTTTGGGCTTTGTGCTCATGGGCTTTGCCGTCGGCTTTTCGCCGGAGATTTATTCGACCACCATTTCCGGCTTCAATGTGGTGGACAATGCCGGAAACCCGGTGCAGACCGAGGAAATTTTAGGTCTTCGCGTCGGCGATACCATTAAAAAGATCGGCTCCCGAAGCATTCATGTGCGCAGCGATTTCATTTACGAAGTGATGTTTTTGAAGGATACGCCGGTGGATATCACCGTGCGCCGTGACGGAAAAACCGTCGTTTTGAAGGATGTTTCTTTCCACACCACCTCGGAAAGCGGCGTGACCTTCGGCAATGCCGGGTTTATCCGCACGACCGTGTTAAAAAAGACGGCTCCCGAAATTGTTCGGCAAGCCGTGTTCCAGTCGTTTTCCACCATCCGGATGCTGTGGACCTCCATTTTGAACACGGTCAAGGGCGAATACGGCAAAGAGGCTCTGTCCGGGCCGGTCGGCGTGATCGGCGAGGTCAAAGAGACCGTATCGGTCGGCTGGGATGCGTTTCTGTTCCTTGTGGTCATGCTCACCATCAACGTCGGCATGGTCAATCTTCTGCCGCTGCCGGCACTCGACGGCGGAAGACTCTTCTTCATGCTCATTGAGCTTATCCGCGGAAAGCCGGTCAATCCGAAATATGAGGGCTATGTCCATGCGGCAGGACTTGTGCTGTTAATGGGCTTAATGATATTTATCACCTACAACGACATTGTACGGATTTTTTTCAAATAATTTCAGAAAAGAGGAACCGCTTTGAGTCATTCGGAATATAAAAACCGCCGCCCAACACGCGAAGTCAAAATCGGCAGTGTCACGATCGGCGGAAACGCTCCCATTGCCATCCAATCCATGACCTTCACCAAAACAAGCGACCGCGAAGCCACGCTTGCCCAAATTTTAGAGCTTGAAAAGGCCGGCTGTGAAATTGTGCGCTTTTCCGTGCCGGATGAAGCCTGTGCGGCAAGCATTCCGTTTCTCAAGGAACACACGCACGTGCCGCTTGTGGCGGATATCCATTTCAACTACCGGCTTGCGCTGCTTGCCGCCGAATACGGCATCGATAAAATACGCATCAATCCCGGCAACATCGGCGATAAAGAGCGTGTGCGGCAGGTGGTAGAGGCCTGCAAAAAGCGGAATATTCCCATTCGTATCGGGGTCAACGGCGGTTCGCTCGAAAAACATATCCTTGCCAAATACGGCTCACCCACGCCGGAAGCACTTTGCGAAAGCGCGTTATATCACGTCGGCTTGCTCGAAGAATTCGATTTTCACGACATTGTCGTTTCAATCAAATCCAGCGATGTGCGCACCACCATCGCCGCGAACCGCCTTTTTGCCGAGCGCACCGATTATCCGCTCCATTTAGGCGTTACGGAAGCCGGAACCGAGCGTATGGGGTTAATAAAATCCAGCATCGGACTCGGTTCACTGCTTGCCGACGGCATCGGCGACACCATCCGCGTTTCCCTCTCGGACGACGTGACCAAGGAGGTTGCGGCGGCAAAGGACATTCTGTTTGCGCTCGGACTGCGTAACGGCGTGAAGATCGTTTCCTGCCCGACCTGCTCACGCTGCAACATCGGCGTATTTGACGCGGCCAAACGCTTAGAGGAAGCCTTAAAGGACAAGCCGTGGAACATGACGGTAGCCGTCATGGGCTGTGCGGTCAACGGACCTGGCGAAGCAAGAGAAGCCGATATCGGCGTTGCCGGCGGCAACGGAAACGCACTGCTTTTCAAAAAAGGCGAGATCGTGCGTTCCATCGACGCGGATAAAATTTTCGAAACGCTTCTTGAAGAAGCCGAAAAGCTGCATAGAGAGCAGGAAACCAACTGACACGGCAAAAACGCGCAAAGGAGCCGGAACCATGGCGATGACCTTTTACGAAAAATTCAAAAAATACGCGCCGACCGACGCCGAGCGTGAAATACTCGACCACATCACCGCCTTCACGCCCAAGGTGGACGTGGAAAATCGCTATATCAGCGTGTATGCGGATTTTGATGCCTACATACCGCCGCACAAATTCGACGCAATCGAACAGAATATCCGCACAGCCTATGAGTTAAACTGCATGAGTCTGCATCCGTCCTATGTCAACACGGCGTTCGATATCCGCTACATGGATGCCGTCTTTTATGAGCTTGCAAAGCTCACCGCGCGCGGACTCGGCTTTTTCAACGGTGCCGAAACCGCTCTTGAAGGCGCGGACATCACGGTCGGCGAAAACGAAACCTTACATATTTCCCTCAAAAACGGCGGCAAGGAATTACTCTTGTATTCCGAATGCGACAAGCTGATTTCCGACGTCATCTTCCGGATGTTCGGCAAACGCTTTGCCATTGATTTTTGCGGCGTTACCAAGCTCAACTACGAGGATTTCATTCCGCCGCCCATGCCGTATGTTGCGCCGCCGCGCTCCAAAGAAGAGATCGATGCGGAAAATATCGAAAAAGCCGCCGCCATCACCAATTCCGTTTCTTCGGTCGATGTCAAAACCGAAATTGATGCGCTTCATGCCAAAATCACGGTCGGCGAAATGAGCTTTGACATTTCGGACATCAAAGATGTCCACGGCCGCATCAAAAGCTTGGATGTCACGCCGCTGCGTGCCCTGACGCTCGAATCCGAAAATTTCACAATCTGCGGCGTGGTCTTTTCCTTCCAAAAGAAACTGACACGCAAGGAAGACCGCTATATCGTGTCGTTTTATGTCACCGACAACGATTCGTCGGCGGTGGTCAAATGGATTTACGACGCCGAGCGCGATGCGGACTATGCGTGCATCAAGGACGGGGCTGCCATCATGCTTCGCGGCAGTATGCAGATGGATAAATTCGAAAACATTCCGGTCATCCGCCCGTCAGCCATTGCCCTTGTCAAACGGCAGAAAAAAACCGATACCGCCGAAAAAAAGCGCGTCGAGCTGCACTTACACACCACGCTTTCCACCATGGATTCCACCTTTTCGCCGGAAGCCGTGGTTGAAACAATATCCCGCTTCGGGCACACGGCCGTCGCCATCACCGACCACGGCAATTTACAGGCATATCCCGAGATCATGACCGAAGCCGAAAAGGCCGGCGCGGATTTCAAAATCATTTACGGCATTGAATCCTACTTTGTAGATGACACCGCCACGGCTGTCTTCGGCAGCGGTGCCGCACAGATCGATAAAGACACGTTCTGCGTCTTTGATATCGAAACCACCGGCCTTTCGGTCAAGGACTGCGCCATTACCGAAATCGGTGCAGTGCTGTACCGCGGCGGCGAAATTCTCGACACCTTCGAAAGCTTTGTCAATCCGCACATGCCCCTCAGTGCTAAAATCACAGAGCTGACCGGCATTACCGATGAAATGGTGGCCGACGCGCCGGACATCAGCGAGGTTTTGCCGAAGTTTTTGGCGTTTGCCGGAGAAGCGGTTTTCGTTGCACACAACGCGAACTTTGACATCGGCTTTATCCGCCATGCGGCACAAGAATGCGATATTCCCTTTGCACCGACCTTTATCGATACGGTCGCTCTTTCGCGCTATTGCAACGACGATCTGAAAAAGCATACGTTAGATGCGGTGGCAGACTATTTCGGTCTCGGCGATTTTAATCACCACCGCGCATTTGAGGATGCGCATATGCTTGCACTCATTTTTGCAAAGCTGTGCGAAAAGCTTTCCGGAGAGGGCATTCACGACCTTGCCGGCTTAGTCACCGCCATGAGCGGCCAGTGCGACCCGAAAAAATTAAAAAGCTATCACCAGATCATTTTAGTTAAAAATAAAACGGGCTTAAAGAACCTGTACAAGCTCGTTTCGTATTCCTATCTCAACTATTTTCACCGCGTGCCGCGCATTCCAAAAACCGTGCTGACTGCTCACCGCGAAGGGCTTATCATCGGCTCTGCCTGCGAAGCCGGCGAGCTGTATCAAGCCGTGCTTTCGGGCAAGCCGTGGAATGAGCTGTGCGACATGGCGAAGTTTTACGATTATCTTGAGATCCAGCCGCTCGGCAACAATCAATTTATGATTGATACGGACATCGTTTCCGGAAAAGAACGGCTTATCGAGATCAATAAAACCATCATCAAGCTCGGCGATGAGCTTGGCATTCCGGTGGTTGCCACCGGCGACGTGCATTTCAACGAAAAATCGGACGGCATTTACCGCAAAATTTTGCTTGCCGGTCAGAAATTCAAGGATGCTGACCGCGATATTCCACTGTATATGCGCACAACCGAGGAAATGCTTGCCGAATTCGACTACTTAGACCCGGAAAAAGCCTACGAAGTGGTTGTCACCAACACCAACCTCATCGCCGACCAAATCGAAAGCATCCGTCCGATTCCTCCGGGCTCCTTTCCGCCGCACATGGACGGTGCCGAGGAAGAGCTGACAAACAGCTGCTATGAACTCGCCAAAGAGCTGTACGGCGATCCGCTGCCGGAAATCGTGGAAAACCGCTTGAAGCGTGAGCTGACGCCGATCATCGATCACGGCTTTGCCGTTTTGTACGTCATTGCGCGCCGTCTGATCAAATACAGCGAAAAGAACGGATACCTTGTCGGTTCGCGCGGCTCGGTCGGTTCGTCGTTTGTTGCAACCATGGCCGGCATCACCGAGGTCAATCCGCTTGTCCCCCACTATCGCTGCCCGAAATGCAAATACAGCGAATTCATCACCGACGGTTCGGTCGGCTCGGGCTTCGACCTGCCCTCCAAGGCCTGCCCGAAATGCGGCGAAACCATGATCGGCGACGGGCACGACATTCCGTTTGAGACTTTCTTAGGCTTTAAGGGCGACAAATCGCCGGATATCGATTTGAACTTTTCCGGTGATGTGCAGGGCAAAGTGCATAAATACACCGAGGTTCTGTTCGGTGCGGAAAACGTGTTCCGCGCCGGAACGCTCGGTACGCTTGCCGACAAAAACGCCTACGGTTATGTCAAACGCTATTTGGAGGAACGCGGACTCACCGTCAACAAGGCCGAGGAACAACGCCTTGCCAACGGCTGCACCGGCGTCAAAAAAAGCACCGGTCAGCATCCGGGCGGCATTGTGGTTATTCCGAAAGAATACGACGTCTATGATTTCACGCCGGTACAGCATCCGGCCGACGACCCCAAAAGTGACATTGTCACCACGCACTTTGCCTTCAAATTCCTGCATGACACGATTTTGAAGCTGGATCTTCTCGGCCATGATGTGCCGACCAAATACAAAATGATGGAAAAGTTTTCGGGATTAAACGTTCTCGACCTTCCCATGAACGACCCGGAGGTTATGGAGCTTTTCATTTCCACCAAATCCATCGGCGTGGAGCCGGAGGACATCGACAGCGAGGTCGCCACCTTCGGGCTTCCCGAATTCGGCACAAAATTCGTGCGGCAAATGATCGTGGAATCCAAGCCCAAGAACTTTACCGACCTTTTGCAGATTTCCGGACTCTCGCACGGAACCGACGTGTGGCTCGGCAATGCGCAAGAGCTGATTCATAACGGCATCTGCACCATTAGCGAGGTTATCGGAACACGCGACTCCATCATGACCTATCTGATCCACAAAGGTCTTGACCCGTCGCTTTCCTTCAACATCATGGAAATCACCCGAAAAGGCAAGGCAAAATCCAAGCTTACGCCCGAAATGGTTGAGGAAATGAAGCGGCACGACGTGCCGGATTGGTACATTGACAGCTGCTTCAAGATCAAATATATGTTCCCGAAAGCACACGCTGTCGCTTACGATATGTCGGCACTGCGCCTCGGCTGGTTCAAGGTGCATATGCCGCAGGTGTTCTATGCGGCGTTCTTATCGGTCGCGCCCGGCGGCTTTGACGCGGATATCGTCACAAAAGGCAAGGAAAACATCAAAGCGGTGCTTCGCGAGATCGAAGCCAAAGGCAAGGACGCCTCGCAGAAAGAAACCGACATGATCGCAACCCTGCAATTGTGCAACGAAGCCTGTGCGCGCGGCTTTGTATTCTTAAGGCCGGATATTAAAAAATCCCACAGCTTCCATTTTCTGCCGGAGGGCGAAAAAGGTATTCGCTGCCCGTTTTCCTCTATGGGCGGACTCGGAGAAGCCGCCGCCGAAAGCCTATACAACGCCTGCCAAGGCGCAGAAATTCTGTCAGTCGAGGATCTGCGCACACGCGCGCAGGTCTCCAAGGCTGTTATTGAGATTTTGCGAAAAAACGGCGTTTTGGACGAATTAAGCGAAACCAACCAATTGACCATGTTTTAACCCGCCGCCCAAGGAGGTACGCCATGACCGTTATCGAGCTGTTTGATCATTCGCCGCTGCAAAATCTGTCCGGCGCACTGAATTTTCCGGCCGATCGGGTAATTTTTGTCGGCACCAACCGCCGAAAGCTGGAAGAGCACCTTGCCGTCTATCAGGCACTTCTTGCCCGGTTTCGCCCGACAGCGCATATCAACCTTGCGCCTGTGCCGAAATACGATCTGTCCGCCGTCGTCGCGCTCCTTTGCCGCATTGCCGAGACCGACAAGTCCGTCATTTTCGACGTTTCCGGCGGTGACGACTACATTCTTGCCGCGGCAGGCGTTGCCTATGAAAAATGCCGTGAAAAAGGGCTTGACGTGCGTCTGTCGCATTTCAGTGTGCGTTCGGGTCGCTTTGCCGGACTTGACCGCACAAAAGCCTTTTCCGAAACACGCATTGAGCTGACCTGCAATGAAGTGATTGCATTGCACGGCGGCGCGATCGTCTATGCCGAGCAAAAGAAAAACGGCACAATGCGCTGGGATTTTTCCGACCGCAGCTTCGGCGCAGATGTGCTGACGCTGTGGCAGCTCTGCCGTGCCGACTGCCGGGATTGGAACCGCAAGGGCGCGATGATGGGCGAATGGGAGGGCTTGTGCGATGCCCGGCTTCATGACCCGAAGTCCGTACCGAGCGACGTGAACGTTTCCTACGGCCGCCTGCGCGAAATCGGAAAGCTGTACTTAGCAAATGCACTTTTTCCGCACTTAAAGGTGCTTGCTTCACATGGATTCATCGAAAATCTGCAAAATACCGAAGAAGCACTGTCGTTTTCGTACAAAAGCCGCCAGATTCGTGCCTTGTTAGTAAAAGCCGGAACGGTTTTGGAGCTTGTCACCTATCTTGCCGCCAAAAATGTCAAAACCGCCGCCGGACGCTATCTCTACAACGACGCCCGCACCGGCGTGGTGCTCGATTGGGACGGCAACATCCACGCCGACAATCCCTCCTACCCAGACACCGAAAACGAGATCGACGTGCTGCTTGTGCGCGGCATGATTCCCGTGTTTATCTCCTGCAAAAACGGCTCGACCGATGAAAACGAATTATACAAGCTTTCCGCCGTCGCCGAGCATTTCGGTGCAAAATTCGCACGCAAGGCGCTCATTGCCACCGATTTGCAGAAAAACTATACCTCCCTTGCCCGTTTCACCGACCGGGCGCGTGAAATGGGCATCACCGTCATCGACGGCGTACACAAAATGACCGCGAGCGAATTCAGCCGTCAAATCGGCTCGCTCGCCACAAGGTAGGCTGCTCATGGAACTGCTTCTGTTACACAACGAAAAAAACTACGTCATTGCCGTCAAGCCGCGCGGCGTTCTGTCACAGTGTGCGTCAAACGTCACCGGACAGGTGCCGGATATGATACAACTGTTGTCCGAACAGCTGCAATCGGAGATTTTTGCGGTGCACCGGCTCGACCGCGAAACAGCCGGCGTGATGGTTTACGCCAAAAACAAGCGCGCGGCAGCGGATTTTTCCTCCCTTGCCGCACAAAACGGCTTGGACAAGCGTTATCTTGCCGCCGTGACGGGTACGCCCGAACCGCCATCCGGCGAAATGCGCGACTTTTTATACCACGACGTGCGCAAAAACAAAAGCTATGTGGTCTCACGCAAGCGTGCCGGTGTCAAAGAGGCTCTTCTCGATTACGAGCTTCTCGACACCCGAATGTATGCCGAAAACCTGATTTCGCTTGTACGCATTCATCTGCACACCGGGCGCACCCATCAGATCCGCGTGCAGTTTTCCTCACGCAGGCTGCCGTTACTCGGCGATACACGCTACGGCTGTGCGATAAAAGCACCGGATCTATGCCTTTTTGCCGAAAGTCTTGCCTTTTGCGATCCGTTTTCGGGTGAAGAAAAACGATTTTCGGCACAGCCGGACGGCTTTTTCGGTGAGCTTTTTGCCGATAAAACCATATTTTGCGGCAAAGGAGTTTGAAAAAACATGGTCAACGACAAAGAACCGCACAAAGCAACGCCGCATGCCTTCCACCGCACCCGTATGCGGACACGTTTTCTGCAAGCCGGTGCGGAAACGCTTGCAGATCATGAGCTGTTGGAGCTGCTTCTATACTATGCCGTTCCGCGGCGCGACACGAATGCGACGGCGCATGAGCTTCTCGAACACTTTGGGACGTTTGACAAGTTGTTTGCAGCATCGGTTTCCGAATTGACTCAGGTAAGCGGCATCGGCGAAAACGTGGCGGTTTTGCTCAAAACGGTCTTTGAATGCTATCGGCGTTTAACGGCTTTGCCGGAAACCGAAACCGTGTTCCATACCTTTGAGCAGATCGGCGATTATCTTGTCAAGCTGTATGCCGGCATTCAAAGCGAACGGCTCATGCTGTTATTATTCGACAAAAAAGGCCGTTTGGATCGCCGCGTGGTCATCTCGGACGGCACTCACGACGCAGCGCCCGTCAAAACCAAAAAAATCGTGGCAAGTGCCGTATCGTCTTCGGCAGCCTATGCAGTGCTTGCGCATAACCATCCGAGCGGAACGCTGGCGGCTTCCTATGAGGACAAGCGTGCAACGGTGGAGGTCGGCGAATTGCTAAGCTCTCTCGATATTCGCTTGATCGACCATTATATTCTGGCTGACGGAAACTATATCGGCGTGAAACGAAGCTGTTTCCATGCCACGGACGGGAAAGGCATCGCAAATACCGATATTTTTGAGAAGGATTTATAAATTTATGCAAAAACTCCAAGCAGGCTTACACTTGCTTGGAGTTTAGCCGGGATTTGTTCATAGCAAATCCCGGTCTGTTTTTTTGCGGTATTTCTTCAAACTCTCGCGAATTCTCATAATTCTTCCAATTTTCTGTTTATCGCGTCTAAATCGCTTTGTGTAAATGAATCCGGATCCGCATCGCAAGCGGCACAGGCGGCGCGGAATTCTGCCTCGTCGATGTCGTGATTGGGGCTTTTCGCCAAATACCGCGCTAACCGATTGATAAGACCTTCTTTGGTATCGGTGTAGCCGTATTCCTCCATTGCCGCAAGCTGCCATGGCTCAAAAGGCATACTCTCGTCTCCTTTCGTTGGGGGTAGTTTTCTGTCGGTTAGAAATCGATAGCCCGATCCGATGCTTGATTTTTCAGCTTGATCGCCGCAAGAACCCTCTCTTCGGGCAAGTTTTTGCCGTCGCAAAAGCAGGTGCGGACGTGAAAATCCTTCATTTTGTCATTTTCTCCTGCTTCACCTTATGGTCGATCACGTTGCGCGACGCAAGCTCATACTGAATATCCCGCAGGCTGATTCCCGTGTATGCCATAAGCACCAAAACATGATAGCACAGATCGGCGATTTCGTAGACGGTTTCTTTTTTGTCCTCCGCTTTCGCCGCAATGATCACTTCGGTGCTTTCCTCCCCTACCTTTTTGAGGATTTTATCAAGGCCTTTTTCAAAAAGATAGGTCGTGTACGACCCCTCTTTCATCTCTTTTTTGCGGTCAAGAAGAAGATTCATGAGCTTGGAAAGCGAAAATTCAGCCATCGTATCATCGCGGCAAACCGTGTTGGTAAAGCAGCTTTCCGTGCCGGTGTGGCACGCAGGACCGTCCTTTTCCACAATAACGTTTAACGCGTCGTAATCGCAGTCCGCGGTGATCGACACAATGTGCTGATAATTGCCGCTCGTTTCGCCCTTTGTCCAAAGCGTGTTTCGCGAACGGCTCCAAAAGCAGGTGAGGCCGGTTTCGATCGATTTTTCAAGGCTTTCTCTGTTCATATACGCAAGCGTGAGAACCTCTTTGGTGATGTTGTCGGTGACGATGGCCGGGATAAGTCCCTTTTCGTCAAATTTTAATTTGCTGATATCAAAATCACACTTCATTTTTTGGTTGCTCCTTCAAATTCTAACTAATATTCCGTTTTCTTTTAACGTTCGCTTCAAATCGGGGATTTCCACTTCTCCGAAGTGAAAAATCGATGCGGCAAGTCCGGCATCCACCTGCGGAAGCTTTGTAAACAGCTCCGCAAAATCGTCTTTTTTACCGGCTCCTCCCGAAGCGATAACCGGCACATTCACCGCATTGCATACCGCTTCTAACATTTCAAGATCAAAGCCGCCTTTCACGCCGTCGGTGTCGATGGAATTCAAAACGACCTCGCCGGCACCCCGTTCAACGCATTGTTTGATCCACGAAACCGCCTCAAGGCCGGTCTTCTCGCGTCCGCCCTTGGCATACACGGAAAATTGTCCATTTTCGCGCTTGACATCCACCGAAAGAACCACGCACTGGTTGCCGTATTTTTTCGCCGCCTCATCAATCAGGTTCGGATTTTTAAGCGCACCCGAATTGACACTTACCTTGTCCGCACCGCATTTTAACATCCGGTCAAAATCGCCCACCGTGTTGATGCCGCCGCCGACCGTCAGCGGAATGAAAATCGTTTCGGCGACCTTTTTTAAGATATCGGTAAAAAGCGCCCTGCCTTCGGCCGATGCGGTTATGTCGTAAAAAACAAGCTCGTCCGCGCCGTTGTCGCTGTAATATTTCGCAAGCTCCACCGGCGACGAAACGTCCGACAGCCCCTTAAAATTCACGCCTTTCACCACGCGGCCGTCTTTAACATCAAGGCATGGGATAATTCGTTTTGTAATCATTTTGCCACCTCAATCGCTTTTTCAAGCGAGATCGCCTTTGTATAGTACGCCTTGCCGACAATCGCGCCGTAAATGCCTAAAGCTTTGAGCTTTTTTATATCGTCAAGGCTGCTCACACCGCCCGACGCGATGATGTTGGTATCGAATTTTTCCGACAGCTCCTTGTATAGACCGACGTTTGTGCCCTGCATGGCACCGTCCTTGGAAACGTCGGTGCAAATCACGGTTTTAACGCCGATATTCTGCATTTTCTCACAGAATTCGAACGGCGTAAACGTACTCAAAGCCGTCCAGCCTTTGATGGCGACAAAGCCGTCCTTGATATCGATGCCCACCGCAATCTTATCGCCGTATATCCGAACCGCACTTCTTAAAAATTCCTCATCCTTCACCGCCGCCGTGCCGAGAATGACGCGTCCCACGCCGGCCTTGATGTATGTTTCCACCGTTTCAAGCGTGCGGATGCCGCCGCCGACTTCGGTAAAAAGCGCCGTGTTCTGCACAATGTTTTCGATCGTGCCGATGTTCGGCGTTTCACCCGTTTTCGCTCCCTCAAGGTCTACCACGTGCAAAAACGCCGCGCCCGCCTTTTCAAAATCCTTAGCGATTTCAAGCGGATGGTCGCTGTAAACCGTCATCTTCCGATAATCGCCCTTCAAGAGCCGAACCGCTTTGCCGTCATACAAATCGATCGCAGGAAAAATATGCATATTCATCCCTCCTTTTCGCAAAAGGCACGCAAAATGGCAAGTCCCGTCTTTCCGCTTTTTTCGGGATGGAACTGACATCCGTACACATTTCCGTTCTGCACCGCGGCAGTGAGCTTCGCACCGTATTCCGCGTTTGCAATCACGCTTTCTTCGCAATCTGCCGCATAATACGAATGGACAAAATACACAAAATCGCCGTCGCTTATATACTTGAAAATTTCGCTTTTCTTATCGGTAAATTCCAACGAATTCCAGCCGATATGCGGCACTTTCAGCGTTTTTCCGATTTTGTCGGCGATCGGGCGGATCTCGCCCTTGATAAGCCCAAGTCCCGCGTGCTCGCCGTATTCAAAGCTTTTGTCAAACAAAAGCTGCATACCGAGGCAAATTCCAAGCATCGGCTTGCCTTTTTTTACCTCCGAAACGAGCACCTCGTCAAGCTGCGCATCTTTTAACTTTTTTATCGCGTCGCCGAACGCGCCCACACCGGGAAGTAAGATTTTATCCGCGCTTTTGATTTTTTCACGGTCGCCCGTCACGCATACGTCCGCACCGACATAAGCAAGCGACCGGCTCAGTGAAAAAAGATTTCCAACGCCGTAATCGACAATTGCAATCATCAAAGCACTCCCTTTGTTGATAAGATTTCGTCTTTGAACGCGCCGTCGATTTTGACCGCACCCGATAAGGTGCGCGCAAACGACTTGAAAGCGCCCTCGATGATGTGGTGCGAATTGGTTCCCGAAAGCTGTCGTATATGAAGCGTGCATTTTGCATTTCGCACAAACGCCGCAAAAAACTCCTCGCAAAGCTCGGTGTCAAACGTGCCGACTTTTTCGGTGGGAATGGCAAGCGCATACGAGAGATGTGCCCGTCCCGACAAATCGACGGCTGTCAAAATAAGAGACTCATCCATCGGGAGAATGGTGTCGGCATAGCGCGTAATACCTTTTTTGTCGCCGAGTGCTTTATAAAAAGTTTCACCGAGCGCAATGCCGATATCCTCCACCGTGTGATGGTCGTCCACATAGGTGTCGCCGACACAGGAAAGCGTCAAATCAAAATGTGCGTGCTTTGCAAAAAGCGTCAGCATGTGCTCCAAAAAGCCGCAGCCGCATTGGATTTCCGCCTTTCCGCTTCCGTCAAGATTTAACGAAAGGCTTATGTCCGTTTCGTTTGTTTTACGCCGGATTTCTGCCGTTCTCATGCCGTTTCCTCCTCGATAATTTCCTTGATTTTTTCGATAAGCACCGCCATTTCTTCCGTTGTGCCGACGGTGATCCGGTTAAAATCTTTGATTCGCTCGCCGTTAAAATGGCGTACCAGAATGCCCTTTTCTTTCAGCTTTTGATACATTTTTTCGCCGCTTATGGCGGGATGCTTTGCAAAAATAAAATTCGCCGAAGAATCGGTCATTTCAAAGCCGAGCTGTTTCAGTTCGTTCTGCACGGCGCCGCGCAGTGCTATGATTTTCCTGCAGTTTTCACGTGTATATTCTTCGTCATCCAGAATTCCCTCGCCGAGTGCCATGGTCATGGCGTTGATGTTGTAGGGATTTGTGGAAAACCGCACCGTGTTTAAGTCGGCAATCAGGCTTTTGCAGGCAATCCCGAAGCCAAGCCGTGCACCTGCCGCCGAACGCGATTTGGAAAAGGTTTGCGTCACCAAAAGATTGTCGTATGTGTGTATCAGCGAAACCGCGCTTTCACCGCCGAAATCAACATAAGCCTCATCGATCACAACGATGTTTTCAGGATTGTTTTTCACGATCTCTTCAACCTCTGAAAGCGTAAGCGCGATGCCGGTCGGCGCGTTGGGATTGGCAAGAAAAACCGTCGCGTTTGCATGAAAATAATCCGCGATGTTTACGCCGAAATTGTTCCCAAGCGGGATTTTTCGGTACGGCACGCCGTTGTAATCGGCGAAAACCTCATAAAACCCATAGGTTATATCGGGAAAGACCGCTTCTTTTTCCTTGTCACAAAACGCGGCAAACGCGAAGTTCAGAATCTCATCCGAGCCGTTGACCGCCATGACCTCCTCTTTTGCAACACCGATTTGTTTTGCAAAGGCTTCGTCCAAAGCCGTGCAATCCGGGTCCGGATAAAGCATCAGACGGTTTAGGATACCCGCTACTCTTGAAAGTGCCTTGTCCGACGGCGGAAACGGCGATTCGTTTGTATTTAACTTGATATATGCTTTATCCTGCGGCTGCTCGCCCGGCGTATACGGAATCAGCTTTTCGAATTTCTGCGACATAAATCTGCTCATGCTTCATTCCTCAAATCGTATGACCGCGCTTTTTGCGTGTGCCGTAAGACCCTCTTGTTCGGCAAAATACGCAACATCATATGCCACTTTTCCAAGTGCCTCCGCGGTGTAGTACGTGTACTGCGTTTTTTTCACAAAATCGTCCACCGAAAGCGGACTGGAGAATTTTGCCGTGCCGCTTGTCGGCAATGTGTGGTTGGCGCCGGCAAGGTAGTCGCCTAACGCTTCGGGACAGTTTTTGCCCATGAACACCGAGCCTGCGTGACGGATCTCGTCCAGATAATCGAACGGATTGTCCACACAAAGCTCCAAATGCTCGGGTGCAATTTCATTTGCAATATCAATCGCCGTTCGGATATTCTCCGCAACAATGATTTTACCGTTGTTGTCAATGGACGCACGCGCAATTTCCGCCCGTTCCAGTAACGGAATCTGAACTTCAAGCTCCTTTTGAACCTCTTCGGCCACCTTTGCCGAGGTCGTCACCAAAACCGCGCTTGCCAGTTTGTCATGCTCGGCCTGCGAGAGAAGGTCGGCAGCCGCATATTTCGGATTGACCGTTTCATCGGCAATAATCAAAATTTCGCTCGGTCCCGCCACCATATCGATGGAAACCAAGCCGAAAACCTGCTTTTTCGCCTCAGCGACATACGCGTTTCCCGGTCCGACGATTTTGTCCGCTTTCGGAATGCTCTCGGTGCCGTAGGCAAGCGCCGCAATCGCCTGTGCGCCGCCGACCTTGAAAATTTTGTCAATGCCGGCAATGTATGCCGCCGCAAGAATGACCGGGTTGACGCTGCCGTCGGGACGCGGAGGCGTGACCATCACAAGATTTTTCACGCCGGCAATTTTGGCCGGAATGGCGTCCATCAAAACCGTGGACGGATACGCCGCCGTGCCGCCCGGAACATAAAGCCCGGCGCAGTCGACGGGAATGATCTTTTGGCCGGTTACAATGCCGCTTTCGTCGTTGATGATAAAGCTTGTGCGGACTTGCTTCTCGTGAAATTTCCGGATATTGGCCGCCGCTTTTTTTAATATGTTTATGAATCTTTCGTCCACGGCTTTTACCGCGTTTTCCATTTCTTCGGCACTGACGGCAAACGACGAAAGCTTGGCTTTATCAAACCTTTCACAGTATTCAAACAGAGCCTTGTCGCCGTTTCTTTTCACGTTCCCGATGATTTCGGAAACGATTCCTTCAACGTTTGTTTTCTCGTTTGTGCGCGCGAAAACAGCGTTGTTTTCAACCTCGCCGTATTTTAGGATCTTAATCATGCTTTACCTCCAGATGTGCTGCGATAGTTTCAATGATATCGGTGTTGAATTTGAA
Organism: uncultured Eubacteriales bacterium; assembly: GCA_934444645.1. Taxonomy (GTDB): domain Bacteria; phylum Bacillota; class Clostridia; order Oscillospirales; family CAG-382; genus UMGS882. The sequence goes on from CAKSCV010000012.1 coordinate 34,294, forward strand.
GCTCGACTTGTTCGCAATCAGCCGTGCGCTGACGGGAAAAATTTTTTCGATCACTTCCAGATTGTTTTCCTTTAGGGTCGTACCCGTTTCCACAATATCCACAATCACGTCCGAAAGCCCCAAGATCGGCGCGATTTCAATCGAACCGTTTAAGTGAATGATGTCAATATCCCGCCCTTTTGCGTTGTAATACCGCTTTGCACAGTTTGAAAATTTCGTTGCAACCCGAAGCGTTTTGCGGTTTTCGTCAAAAAAGTCTTTTTTTGCCGCAACGCACATCGCGCATTTGCCGATATTTAAATCTAAAAGCTCGTATACCTCCGGCTCATATTCAAGCAAGATATCCTTGCCTGCAACACCGATATCCGCCGCGCCGCGCTCCACATAAATCGAAACATCCGACGGTTTTACCCAAAAATAACGAATCTTTTTATCGGGATTTTCAAAAATGAGCTTTCTTGTGTCATCCAAAACCGACGGACACTCAAAGCCGGCTCTTTCAAACATTTTATAAACCTTTTCGCCGAGTCTTCCTTTCGGAAGCGCGATATTCAAAAAATCACTCAAGTCTCTCCAAGCCTCCGTTTTCAAATTTATAAAGCGACCGATACCGCAGATTCTGCGGCAGCTTCTTTTGTGCCGAAACGCTGATGTTTTTCTCCGTCAGCGCAGCAAGCGCGTCTTTAAGCACCTTTGCGTCTGCCGTTTCATCGTACAAAACAAGCGCGCCGACATCATATTTTTCCTCGTCATCCGGCAGCCGTTCGAGAAGGTCGAGATACACGGCAAACCCGATCGCATTGGAATTCCGTTTCATTTTTCGCATAAGACCGTCATATTGGCCGCCCGACAAAATGCCCGTAGGAATGGTATGGATAAAGCCCTTGAACACAATTCCGTTGTAATAACTCAAATCGTGAATCACCGAAAAATCGAAACGGATTCTTGCTTCAAGTCCGCTGTTTTCAAAATAGGCGGCGATTTTTTCAAGCTCGGTCACATACGGCGAAATCTTGTCAAAATCAATCTCTTTGAGTGCTGTAACAACTTTTTTCATATTGCCGTAAAGCGACGCGGTCTTCACAAGGATATCGGCCGCTTTTTCGTCAGCGTTTTCCGCCGCACAAATGCGTTTGATTCCCTGAACGTTTTTTTCGCCGAGACATTTCCAAATCTCCTTTTCAGCGTCAGGTGAAACCGAAAGTGCCTTGATTTCCTCCGAAATCAGCTCCATATGGGAAATATCGAGAATGAAATCCTCCGAAATGCTCTCAAGGCTTTTTGCTGCCAGAAAAAGCGTTTCACAGATGATATACTCGTCCACATCGCCAAGGCATTCAAGGCCGGTCTGCATGATTTCCTTGAACGACTGCGTCCCTTTTGAGACACGGTAAACGTTTTCGTTGTAGTAGACCTTTTTCACCGAGCCGGTGATGTCGGTGCTGTCCTTGATGATGGAAAGCGTAACATCCGGTTTTAACGCCATGAGAACGCCGTTGGTATCGGTGAACGTGATGATGCTGTCCGACACGAGAAAATCCTTGTTGCGCGTATATAGATCGTATTCCTCAAACCGGCTCATCTTAAACGGACGGTAGCCGTAGCTTTCGTATAAATTACGCAATTTGAAAATCGCTTTTTCTTCGCTTCGCAAAATGTAATCCATGTTAATTTTCTCCCTCTTCAAGCCTTTGGAGCACCGCCTGATAGCCGCCCGTGCCGTAGGTGAAGCATTGCTTCACGCGGCTTACCGTCGCAGTGCTTGCACCGGTTTCTTTGGAAATCTCCGTATAGCTTTTGTTCTGCCGCAAAAGCTTGGCAACCTCCAACCGCTGTGAAAGCGTTTGGATTTCTTTTACGGTGCATATATCTTCAAAAAAATCGTAGCATTCCTCCACGCTTTTTAAGGTCAGAATCGCCTCAAAAAGCGTATCGGTGAATGCCGTATACTTCTTTTCCATCTGTTCCACGTTCCTCTTAAAGAAAGCTTCTTGTTGCTTTATTATATTATCACGTTAAAACAATAAAGTCAAGTGGTGTCACAAAGAATTTACAAAAATACAATGCGTTTTTTGTAAACACGCGCGGGTTGTATCCGCCGCAGCATGTCCGACAGCACCCAGCTCCTAATATCCGTGTGTATAAGAGCAGTTTTCATAAGACCTGTGATCGAAACAACGGAAATGAGCCAAATCAATAAAGCGGCAGACAAGGACGTCCTGTTTAAGACGCCTTTGTCTGCCGCTTTTCTGTGCAAAAATGATTATGGCTGTATTATAATCGGAATCATTCTTGCTGTCAATGGCTTTTTTGAAATTTGTTGTTCAGACACAAAAACTTGTTTCAAAATTTGTGCTGAAGCACATAAGTTGAGCTGGATATTGTGATCGACCCGAAAAAGCAACTATTCAAAAGGCTCCCGAATGCCACTTCCTCCGGGAGCCTTTTGGGGGATTATAAAAGCTTACATCAACCGTGAGTGTGCCGTTCGGGCTGAAGGTGGTGCCGCTGTCGCCCTGCATGATGCCGTATTCGTAGGCATCTTTGACGCTGGCGGCATACCATTCGCCGGACGGAACATCCGTGAACATACCGTCTGTGTAATCCTTGCTCTTGGCAAAGTCGGCGTGAACGCACGTAGCAAGCGTGAGTGCAGCTGTAAGGCCGGCTGCCAATAACATAAATTTGTTCTTCATTGATAGCTCCTTTTGGATTGTTTGGGTTTGTTTATCCTACAGTATAAACAACCGGTTCCGGGCGATCGCTCGAAACCGGTCGAAAAGGAGAGAGTACAGACTGATTTTCATCTGTACGTTTATGGAAAATTCCGCTTATTACGAAGCGCGGCTTTATGCTATACACAAATTTTGCAATAATATGCACAAATTTATTTTTCCATCGTTTGAGAAGAAACCATTGAAGGCGTGTCACTTTGCTTGTCGTCAAAAGCACGCTTTTCAAAATTCAAAATAAATTCGATGACAAACACGCAGCTCCAGCTGAAATGGTTGCAATATTGACCTTTTTCGGCTTTGGCATCATAGTTCTCGTAAATATGTTCTTTGTCCTTGGCGCACATGGAAAGAATGGAGGCTTTTATTTCGTCTGCAACCGCAAAGCCGTAGTTTTTAAGGCCTTTTGCTGCAAAATAAGCAACATTTAACCACGTCGGACCGCGCCAATAATCGAGCGAATATTCCGGGTTATCAAACGATACGGTCGGCATTTTGCCTTCAAAACGCGTTTCGGCGATCTCCGCCATGGCTTTTGCCTGTTCTTCGGAGGCGATACCGATATACAGCGGCATGAAAGAAGCCGGTGAAAGCACGTCGGAAATTTCGTGCGTTAAGCTGTTTGCATCAGAATACCAGCCGTTTTTGCCGTCCCAAAGGTGCTCGTTGATAAGCGTGCTCATGCGCTCCGCCTTTTCCGACCACATCCTCGCTTCCTCCGGCAAGTTCAGTTCGTTTGCCATATAGCAAAGCGACCGGTAGTTCATGACCATAAAGCAGTTGAGGTCGATGGCCCACATATCGATAATGTTTTTGTCCCAACGCACCGCGTTGTCCCAGCCGGATTCATAACGGACATGAAGCTCATAATCCTTGCTGCCCTTGTCCTCGGAATCAAAGTGTAAAAGGCCGTCTCTCATGCGGTTTTCGACCCAATAGGCTTCGTTTTTGACGAGCATGGGATAGACTTTTTGCAAAAAATCAAGGGTTTTATCCCGTTTATAGACAATTTCGCATGCCCAACCGAGCACCGGCGGCTTGGAGAATTGATCGACAAGCGTTCCGTTTTCAAACATAACATCCGGAAACAGACCGTTTTCTTTCTGAAACTGCATAAAGCCGAGAAGAGCTTCTCTGGCCAGTGCGGTGTCCCAGCGTGAAACGCCGACTGCGTGGAATGCGCTGTCCCAGTTCCATATGCCGGTAAAAGCACCGGCAAAGCCGGGAAGACTGCGCGCCGGGCTGATACAGCGGTAGGGACTCCACGGATGCCCGTCGGCTTCGTAGACGTTGTTCATCAATATGGTATAGGCAAGGTTCAATAAACGATTTTCGACCTCGCCGGTTTGCTTTTCGGCATTCAGCCATTCTTGTTTGGATAAGTACATAAAGATCTCCTTCTCGATATTTTTCCTTTTAATATTATATCAAAAAACAAGGCTTGACGCCATACACAAATTGCGCTATAATATACACAAATTTATGATTTTGATATTTTATTGACAAAGGAAGTGCGGAAAATATGTTGAGCAAACGAGAGAACACGGAAAGCTGGCCGAAGTTTTATCGGATTCCTACCGTAGTTATGGAAAACCGTATTTTTGTCGTAGAAACCGGTTATAACAAGGTACCTCCGGGAACGATGCAGTCTATGACAAGAGACCTGTATATCATCCACTATGTTCTTTCCGGCAAAGGATTATTTATGCATGAACCGTTCGGTGCAGGCGACGGCTATATCGTCGTGCCGAACGAAAAAGAAGTTATCGTTGCCGACAAAGAAGATCCGTATGAGAGTTATTGGATCATGTTCCGCGGCGCGGACGCACATTTGCTGTTAAAGGAATGCGGACTGCCGACGCATAACAGTGTGTTTCATTTTGAAAACAGCGCAGAATGCATTCGTATTATACAGAAAAACTTAGCGGATACATCGGAAAATCCGTTTGCGGAAAACGCAAAAATGTATGCCGCCTTTTATGAAATCTTAGCGTTACATATGGAAACCAACACACGGAATCTCACTTCTTCCAAATCGGACATAACGGAAAACGTCGCACGGTTTATCCGCGAAAACTATACGCATACCGTCAAGATCAGCGAGCTTGCCGAGAAAAATTTTATTTCGCAAAGTCACTTGATTTCGCTTTTTCATGAACGTTACGGCGTGTCGCCGCAGGAATACCTGCTTTCGGCGCGTATCGACCGAGCCAAAGAGCTGTTAAAGAACAAGGATGAGAGCATAAAATCTGTGGCGCTGTCGGTCGGCATTGAAAATTCGCTTTATTTTTCGCGTCTGTTTAAAAAGAAGACCGGCGTTACACCAACTGAATTTGCCAAACGAGTACAGAACATCAATGCGTAAAGGCTGTTTGCTGACGCTTTTAAGGGCGATAAAGCGGCTCGGATTGAACCGTCCCAGAAGCAGCTTCAAAATCGAAGGTTGGGAGGTCAGCCTCGGAAACGAAATCGAAAAAAGTTGATAAAATCTTCAGATTGCCTCGGCAAGCTGTGCGTTTTAACGGGAATACGTACATATTATGTTTTTTCACTTGATAAAGCCGCACTTTATACCGTTCCACTGCTTTGCAGGAACAGTATACCAAGAAGCATGTGCCAAATAAGGCACCTGTCAGTATCTTGCAAACAAATGTATGGACTTTTGCGGAAAACTATGGTACAATAGATGTATCATCAAGAATCGGAGGAAAACGCCATGGACAGCCTTGAACCGAAAAAGTTAGCTCTTTTGCGGATTTTGCAGATCCTTCACCAATACAGCGACAGCGATCACCCGTTAAAGCAGGAAACCATTGCCCGTTATCTGGATGTCGATTACGGAATCACGCTGGAACGCAAAGCCATCAGCCGCAACTTGAAATTGTTGAATGACACGGAATTTGAAATCTGCTTTGGCAAAGACGGCTGTTATCTGTTGCACCGGACGTTTGAAAACGCAGAACTGCGTATGCTGATAGACAGCGTTCTGTGCAGCAAATCCATTCCGGCAGGCTATTCCAAGGATCTGATTGACCGCCTTTGCACCCTTTCCAATCAATATTTCAAGGCTAACGTCAAACACATCTATACCGTTGACCAATGGAACAAAACGGATAACCGCGCGTTGTTCCTAAACATCGACCTCATCAACGAAGCCATTGAAAATCACCGCCAACTTCGCTATACATACAATAAATACGGCATCGATAAAAAGCTTCACCGGTCCTCGACACAGTATGTCAGTCCGTATCAGATGATTTTACACAATCAGACTTACTACCTCATGGCATACAGCAGTTTTTGGAAAAACATTGTTTTTCACCGCATTGACCGCATGACCGACATGGAGATCACCGACCGCCCCGCCACGCCCATAAACGGCTTAAAAGGATATGAAAACGGAATCGACTACAAAGAGATTTCTTCCGCTTTGCCGTATATGTACACCGATAAGCCGGAACGGATCGAATTTATCTCGGACATGAGTATTACTGATCAAATTGTGGATTGGTTCGGTCATGACATCGTTATGACCAAGGACGCGGAAAACCCGAAAAAGGTTCGTGTGCGCGTCAAGGCCAGTCCCAAAGCCATGAAACACTGGGCCATGCAGTATATCGACCATGTGGAGATCACGTATCCCGAATCCCTGCGAAAAAGCATCCAAAAAAGCTTAAATGAGGCTATCAAGAAATACTGAATAACAAAAGCAGCAGAATCGCCGGTTTTTTTGCGATTCTGCTGCTTTTTATAGTATATCGTTAATCCGTATCCAAATAACACCGACAGTGCTTGCTGTAATCAAAACGGAGCACCGGTTTATCGCACTTTTTCGGTTTCTTCGCCGCATACCGGACAGCGGACAATGCGGTATGAACCGGTCGCATAGTCAGTAAAGCGGACATGAGGTTTCCTTTATATTTGTTTCAACAAGTTTGTAACGGAGTCCGGAATCCATCCGAAAACTTCTTTACACTTTTCACGATACACTTGCTTGGTATACTGTTTATTACTGCTTTCAATAAAACCTTTTATGTATTGCTCTGCATTTTGAGATAAGCTCTTTCGTGCAAAACCAAAATCATATTTGCTAATTGCATCTAATGAAAAAATCGCGAGTTTTGCATGTGTATAACATGGTTTAACCAAATTGATACGTTCCGAAAATTCAACAACAGGCAGAGTTTCAACATTCTTTTTTCGAAGAATGTCCGTTTCGTTTTCGTATTTGTCTTTCATTTCTTTGGTTAAGCCGTTGCTGAAATCCTTTTGTTTATTAAAGCTCCCATTCAAAAGATATGCTTTAATTAAAAAAGAGAGATAGTATTCATTGTCGTTCGAAAGACAAATGTCAAATCCACCGCGCCCTGTTTCGTGAAAATATAGCTGACCAAAGCGATTCTTTTGCTTTTCACTTAAATGCGTATTACAATCAGGAAATTTTTCTTTACTGTAATAGTAGGCTTCCACCCAAAGCGGCTCAATTACCGTACCACGCACTTCGATTTTATAATTTTGGATTAACGCACTTCCGATTTTTTGTAAAGCTCCAACCGCTTGATTTTCGTCACTCGTTTTAAGACCACTTAACAGTTGTTCCAACTCTTCCATTTCAAAAATCCTCCAAAATTCGATTTAGCAATCTTTCCAAAGGCCTTGCCGACTTTATTATAACACAACAGACATAAAATGTCAATGTTCTGATAATTTTTAATCCCATACCCAAAGCACGACCACCGGCCCAGCACCGGTGACTTCCTTTCCGGCTGCCGTAAACCGATACCTTTGGTATGGCTCCACAGCCGTTTTGGCAACGCCCTCTCGCTCGGATAATTCCTTTACCAACTCAGCTGTGGAAAATTCTGTTAACTCCGGTTTCATAATAACCTCCTGCTTTCGGTACCGATCCATTTCACGCCGCATATTCTCGCGTCCAAGCGGATTTATGGTGTGAAGCCTTATCGGATAATAGCTCTCGCATTCGGCAAACCAATCGATCAGCTTGATTCCGTCGCCGCCGTCTGCCGCAAAGTCTCTCAAGTCACGGTCTCTGTCGATGACATCCATCGGTACGTTTTTTTTCGCATTCAAGAACGGTTTGCTTGACTTCCTTCACCAGGTTTTGCGTTCTTCTCGGCTGACCGCAATATGGTTTCCTATGTACCAATCCTGAATCCTAAAGCTGCTTTTTTTCATATAAGCCACTTTTCGATTACACAACTGCTCTGTCGGTATCCCAGCTGACGCAGTGCAAGCCGCCGCCGGCTTTGGCGATTTCGGGAATGAGTACCAGCACAATCTTTTTGTTCTCAAAAATCTTTTCAGCTGCTTTGACGGCCTGTTCATCTTTCGGAATACCGAAAACCGGCAGAAAAATCCGATTCGCTGCTTCAAGAAAATTCAAGTAACAACCGACTGCACTGATCCCTTTTGCCGGTTCATACGGAAAATCCATGACGCGCAAGCCGTGATTTTCCAATACAGTCCGCAGTTTTCGGTCAAACCCGGTCTTGCTCTGCGGTTCGTTGCAGATAACCGTGTCTTGCCCCGCAAAACGCACCATGCCGTCCGCGTGACCGGTCATATCGCTTTTTAGAGACGGAATCAGAATCAAATGGTCTGACCGAAGCGCTCTTTTTAATTGTCTCACCAAATCATAACGGGATATTTGCGGATTTTCGGAAAAAACGCGGTCGCTGACGATACAGGTATCGGTAACCGAATCGTATACAACATTGCCGCCGTCCAAACGAATGTCAACCCACTCATCACTTTCGCAAATCGGGTCTCGTGAGCGGAGCGGCGTAAAGGTCAGTTTATCGGTTCTTAAATCCGTCCGTAAATCCGGGCGGTCTTTCAAATAAGACGGGTCATATAGAAACGTGCATAATCGCGAATTTCTTGTTCGTACCGGCATAAAATCTCTGACCCAAACATCTTTTGTGCCGGAAATAAAGCCGTAATCCACATGATTTTGTTCGAGTGCCTTGAAAATGTTTTGGGCATCCTCGGGATAAAGCTCGGGCAAAAGAGAAGAAAAACAGAGCATACGCGTATGGTTTTCTTTCAACGGATTCACTCCTTTTCAGCCAAAAATCGGTTTTTCCTTGTTCAAAATCACATTTTAACGCGCTTTCATCCGTGATAAAAATCGGTCGCCAAAATGTTGCTTCTCGGGATGTTAAACATAGCCATGACGATCTCGCCGGCCGTGTATAAATCGGTCGATTCAACGACAATTTTGTGCAAACTGCCGCTGCATCCGGGAAGCGGAAAATACATTACTTCAAATTTTTGCATAAGGTTGTTCCTCCTACGTTTTTTTGTGTTATCAGTATAGCAGGCTTCATGTACCGTTTTCGTCACATACATCTATACGTCGGAAAGTATTCTTGCCGTTATTCCCCAAGGCGGCGTAATTTCTTCGTTGTTGATAAGCCAGAAAACAGGAAGTCCCCTGGCTTTGCTTTCCGGCGGAAAAGGGGCATACCCATCGGTAAGAATAATGACGCACGACGGCATTTCCGGACTCATTTTTTTATAAATATAGTCGAATATGACAGCAAAATCCGTTCCTCCGCCGCCAATCGGCCGAATCCCTTTGAATTCTTCAAAATTTTCAAACGGCTTCGGCGGCACAACTTCGGCATCGAAAAAGCCTAAAAACCCTTTCAGACGGCCGTTAAACTGCTCAATTGCGCCGTTTATCTCGTCAAATGCTTCGGACACTTCCGTATCCGACATCGAACCGGAGGTATCCACCATAAACAGGATATTTCTCACCGTTTCTTCTTTTTCGTTGAAATCCGGCAAGAAAAACGGACTGTCGTCAAAGCGTCTGTCGGGCGGCATAAACGAATAATCGGTTATTTCTTCACAGATAAAATGATGCAACAGCGTCCGCCAGTCGGTCTGCGGCCTCTTTAACTGTTTCCACAACCGTTCGGCAAACTGCGGCAATGTTCCCCGGCTGTGATTCCCGTTTCGAACGGTTATCGCCTGACACGCATCGATCACGTGTTTTTGCCATAAATCGTCAAGATACTTGCTGTCCTCCCTCGTGTCCCAACGGGAATGGTCGTCAAAGCTGTCCCGAAAAAATCCAAACGAGGCCGGAGTCCGGCTTTCTCCTCTTTTTCCGGGGAAAGAGCTGTTTGGGGACAAAGAGCCGTCTGGCTTATTCCCGTTTTTTGCTTTTCCGGATTTTTCATTTACCGATTTCGATTCTTTGCCGGCATGGTTTCCCACGGACAGAGGTTCTCTCCCTTTGGGAAAAGAGGATGCTTGCAGCATGGCATAGACTTGTTCTGCCGTATAGCAAGCTCCCTCTTTCCCATCCGGCGCGGTATGCGCGGCAACGCCGTAACGCCGTGTGGTAATCGCTGACAGATTGCCGTTTTCAGAATAAAGAATGTTGGAGTTGACCACGATATCGCACGCACGGTCGAAAACGTTTTTGTCTTTGCCGCGCGCTCGGAAACAATGCCGCAAAGCAACGTGTAGTATTTCGTGACAAAGCACAAAATCAAGCTCGGAATCCTTTAACGTATCCAAAAAGGCCGGCGAAAAGCAGATCCGTTTGCCGTCGGTCGCCACGGTTTCACAGGTTTCGTCAAGGGAAAACAGCATGTGCATAAGAAGCAATCCGTAAAAGCCGTTGCGGACAAGAATCCGTATGCGTGCATAACCCAAACGCTTTGCATATTCGTTTATTTGGTGACTAGACACTTCCATTGAGCCATCTTCCCTTATCGTTCAGCCATTTGACAAATTCCGGAATATGAAACATTGTCTGTGTAAACTCCTTGCTGATATTTAAGTAGTTATTGAACAGCACCGATGAAAAGTCTGCCGGCATACGCAGAGCATACCGCACGGAATTGGATAAACGTTCCATGCTATCCGAATGACTTGCGGCGTATGCGGTCATGCTTGACGTGAGCGCATACAGCGCGTCCGTTTCTTTCGGCAAAGCCGGCATTTTTCCATCGAAAATATCTTCTATGGACGGAAGCGTCGCATACACGCGGTCCCAGGTGCGGAATTCTGCCGCCGCGCCGGTTCCGATAAGCCCGGCGATTAACGGATATGCTTTTGGAAGGCTTTCTTCAACATAATTCAGAATATTGCTTACCATTTCCCAGGAACGCGGCGTCGGAAAAGCTGCATCGTCATTCGACGGCTCAAACTGCATAAGCCTTTGCCTTTGAAACGATAAAAATCCAATCACTTTCTCATGAATGCCGTTTTGCAGCGCCCATTGGAGCCAGGACTCAAATTCCACCTCCATTTCGATATGAAGCAAGCGGTTAGCAAGCGCTTTGGGCATTTTTACGGCAACGGAACGGTCGGTCACACGGTTTCCGGCGGCAAAAATGATGCAATTGTCCGGCAGTTTATGTTCCCCGACCGTGCGGTCGAGCGTTATTTGATAGGCTGCGGCCTGTACCGACTGGGGTGCTGCGGAAATTTCATCTAAAAACAGAATGTTGATAACCTCTTCTGACGGATCCATTTGGAAAATTTGCGGTCTTAACCATATGGCGAGCGTCTTGTCGGCGTTCGCCGTCGGGATACCGCGCAAATCGATCGGGTTGAAGAGCAGCAGCCGGACATCCGTCACAACCACCCGTTTTCCGGTCGTTTGTCCGATCTCACGCGCAATCTGCCGCACACCCTGCGATTTGCCGACACCCGGCGCTCCCCAGAGCATGACAGACGGCATCTTTTGAAGCGGCACTTTGTTTTGGATGAGTTTGCTATATGTTTTTGATAACACCCGGACAGCTTCGCCGATGCTCATTGTTGGAATTCCCGCTGTATGGATATCTGCCATTTTATACTCCTATCTCTTTATCAATTTGTTTGAGCTCCTGTTCATAAAAATGAATCTGACTGCGAAGTTCCTGTCTTTTCTCTTCGTCCGAGAGTTCGTGCAAAACGCTTTTCAAGCGTTCTTTCTCCCGGTCAAACTCCTCCTGCATGTTTTTTTCATAGTTATCAAGCGAATCGATAAAATGGTCGATTCGCACAAGATCGCCTGTTTCCGTACCGCCGAGATCAAGCGCGTATTTCCCTTGGCGGCAAAGCCATAGCCACGGCTTTTCGCGCGTCATGTTTGCCGGAAGGACAAGCGAAAAACCGCGGTATTGGGTGACAGTGCTCTCGGTTGTCTGCAAAATATGATCGGCAAGCGCCGTATGCAGCTGTGTTCGAACCGTTTTACGGGTTTCGGGGGGTTCACATACCGGACTTCCTTTAACAAATGCCGTATCGCTTTTGCAGTTTTTCAAGCACTGTTCCAAATTTTTGATTTTAGCCGGTAAAGCAAGCGATTCCTGCTCCAATTTCAGGCGGTTATCCAAATAACTTTGCAATAGCAGACGGCATCGCATAAGTGTATTAGCTGTTTCTACACGTTCTTTTAAGAGAGGGTTTCCCACGGCAAGCGCCTTGACCTCGGCATAATTTAACACCGTTCCTTCAATGTCGGAGGCGTTTCTTTCAGACACCAGTCCCGAAAGAAGCTGTGTGATAAAATTCTGTTTGGTTTCCAACAGCTGCCAGGAATATGCGTCCCTCTCGCTGCGTCATGTCAGCCGGGCGCCAAGGAACATCCAAATGATGCAGGGCAATCAGCCGGTCTTGCACGTTTACACCAAGTCCCAACTTGAAAGTTGACCCGATCAATATCCGCACATCTCCGTTTCGAACCGCTTCAAACAGCTTTTCGCGTTTTTGTTCCGTGGTTGCCTCATGGACAAAAGCGATTTGCTTTTCGGGAACGCCGCATAACACAAGCCGATCTTTTAATTCCGTATACAGATTAAAGCCGGCCTTTGGGATGGACGTGTCGCAGAAAACCAACTGGGTGCTTTGTTCGGAAAGGGTTTTATAAAAAATCTCCGCTGCGTTTTCCGCGCATTTTGCCACTTTGGACTCCGGTGAAAACGAAGCCGCTCGGTCAACAAGCCGCATATCAAGAGCCGCTTTTCGTCCGTCCGTCGTAATTTTAAGAAGATTGTCTTGCTGCGGCAAAACAAGTCCTTGTCGAACGTCATCGGCTCTGTGGGAAATATCCTGCAAAAAGACTGAGAATTCGCTGCTTTTAGGAATTGTAACATCGATATAACCGTCGTGATGCGGGATTCCGTCAGCGTCGTTTACTTCATGAAAATCCGCGATTGAGGAGAACATTGCGACAAATTCCGGTAAATTGTGAAATTCCGAAAAGCGTTCACGCAGACGAAACGTGCTTGTATCGACATCAATTTCGAACTCACTCACGCGTTCCGCAAACATATTCACCCATGCGTCAAAGCTCTGCAAACCGGCTAAGGCAAGCTCGCCGCTTTGCAAATACAGCTGCATGATATAGGCGTCCGTTAACGAATTGGTAAAAGGCGTTCCGGTGGCAAATACCACGCCTTTGCCTTCATTCTGCCGTTGAATCATGTGAACCTTGTCCATCATGTCCCGGCATTTTTGCGAACCGGCGGCATTAATTCCGCTAATCGCCGAAAACTTGGTTTCAATCGGTACATTTTTGAAATTATGTGCTTCATCCACAAACAGGCGCGTGATGCCGAGCTTATCAAAGCAAACGGAAGCTTCTTGTTCTTCTTTTCGCAAACAGGCAAGAAGCTCGCCGATTGAATCTTCAAGCACTTTATGCTGGCGTTTCAATGTAGAAGTGGCTGAATTTCTCTCCCGAAGCAATTCAATCATCTGTATTTCGGTTTCGGTCAAGGCTTCGATCTGATATTCGGTGGATAACGGGATCTTTTCAAAGCAGCTGTACGGAATCAAAATTGACGTAAAACCGCCGTCACGGATATCGTGTAAGACTTTATCGCGCTTATCCGGCGTAAAATTCTTCGGCTCAACGCAAAGGAGGTTGGCTTGCGGATACATTTTCCGGTATACACGTTCCCACCAACCGAGAATATTGTTGGGAACGACATACATATTCTTTTGGGAAAGTCCCATGCGCAAAAGCTCTTCTCCGGCGGCAATCATGGTATACGTTTTTCCGGAACCGACGTTGTGCGCAAGGAGCGTATTGGGCGAAAATAAAATCCGTGCGACAGCGTCTTTCTGATAGGGATACAGCTTGATTTCCGGAGATAAATTCGGAAATTTCAAAAAAGAGCCGTCATAGTGCCGTCGGCTTACATAACCGTAATTGTTTTCAAATATTTCGGTTAACCGTGTTTGACGATCCTTGTCGTTCCATACCCAAGAACGAAACGCATTTATCATTTTTTTGCTGTTTTTCTTGTGCGGCAAGCGTTTCTTTTTGATTTATGACCCTTTTTCCGCAAGGAGTACCAAGATATTCGGTCGTTTTTACCGTTACGATCTGCCCGTTCAGCGTTTTTTCCAGAATATGTAAAGCTCCCATATAAGCGGTTCCATAGATCTTACTCACTTGCAGACTGTGTCGATAGCGGTTTTTGTGAGGAATATCCCAAGAACCGGTCAATTCATCATGAACTGTCTGATAGATTCCGGGCGTTTGAAAAGCACCGTTTCGATTACGCGGATAGCCGGGCGGACAGCCGAACAGATGAAAAATAAAATCGTCGATGATAGCCGGCGGTATCCACGGAGAACCGAGCGTAATAAAAATATCTCCGGAAGCTGCCGGACAAGGAAGAACCGCATCGATCGCCTTTATATTTTCGGCAAAATAATCGTTGTACTTGGTATTTGCCCACAAAGCGTACTGTCGCTTTTGGTACAGGTTGCCCGATAAGTATTCCTCTGCGGTTTCCCATCCTTTATAAAAGCATTCGTTCCATGTCAGAGGATTTTGATAAACAGACCCTTTTAATGCCCCGATAACGCTTTTGCAGTCATGACCGCTTATTTCCGAAATATATTCAATATCTACCTTGCCGAGTGTGACAAGACTTCGAATCAGACCGTCGGAAATACTTTCTGCGTGAACACCGGCTGCCCGTTCATCGGCACAAAAAGCGTTTTCCCAATCGGTCGGCAGATCCATGCAAGTCACCTTGCGAACATGCTCGGCTTGCTTTTCGGATTCCTTTTTTTGCCGCTCTTGTTTTTCTTCTTCCAAAATTCGGACTTTGTCCCGTGCTTTTGTCAGCTTTTCGATCATAGCGGCAAGTTCTTCGACGGTGCAACCTGCATCCGCGTCGGCAATGTGATCCAATGCTTCCATCAGCATAGAGATTTTTTCCTGTTCCGCTGCCGTTCGATTCCCGTCCGCCATTGTTTCACTCTCCTTTTGCCAGCAGAAACAGTATACAAAAAGGAATGCACCAAAAGTGGTGCGTGAGTGCCGCGTGGAAAAGAGACATGATGCTGATTGCTGTCGGTCGAAACAAACAACCGCATATCCTAAGTCAATCTGTGTGTGCTTCGATTAGCAGAATCAATCTTAGGATATGCGGTTGTTCGTGTTTAGAAAAGCAATAGATTACTTTTCTTCGTTGACAAGATTCAGTAAAATTTCAGGTTCTTCCATCTGATACATACCATTGTTGGATGCAAGGCCAACAGAATTGATGGCAGCATCATAAGCAGTATCTACCAAAAGATTGCTCAACCAATCAAACATTGCTTTTCCCTCCTTCCTTTTTTATCATACCTAAAGCCATAAAAATAACAACGGCTAAAATGGTTGTCATGATTGTAATGCCTTGTGTAATGTTTAAATAAATCAAAAACACAGAGAGGATTGCCCAGATTATCGTTACAAGAATGGCATTATACTTATTCTTCTTGATTTGTTTGGAATTCAGTTTTTTATTGGGATGCTTTACCGGAGAAAATACTGCTACAAAAAGCAACAGAACGATATTGATGAAAACACTTGTAAGCGGCAATATCGTTATGGAAGATAAGAAATCCGCAAAAAGCAGCAGCAACAAAAAGGTAATGATCATGGAAAGTCGGCACAGCCAAAAAGTTTTTGCATGGAATCCGCCCGAGAATCGCCGTATGCTGCAAAGAACGACCAGATAAACCAGCCCGTCAAGCACTCTGTTTAATAGGACGCTTAACAGCATAATGATCGAAAAATTTATGATATCCGATAAAATCAGTTTGAAGCCGTAATGATAGATTTCCATTTTTTCGTACGGTATCAGCTTCTTTGAAACAAAATAATTTGTAAGTGCCGTTGACAGATTATCCATAACTATACAAATCACTCCTTATTAAATATTTTACATCAAAAAATGACGATCGTCTCACTTTTGGCATAATTTACACAAATAGCGGCACAATTTACACAATTTCGATTTGTCCTTGTGATTTCAGATGAAAAAATTGATGAATCTTCCGGCAGCCGCAAAACCTCTCCGCTTTATGATTGATGAAAAATGATGAAAAAGTCCACACAGCTCATGTTACAATCAAGCTGTTTAGGCATTCAACATATTTTCTTTCAATGCCGCTGACGGGGTGTGTAAATTGTGCCGCTATTTGTGTAAAATATGCCATCCTCTTCCATAACACATATTTTTATGGTATATTGAATATGAGCGAAATCGTATTATTTCAACCAACGCAGCAGTAAAAGTCGCTTCATTCTTGACAGTCAATGACCACCATGCTATAATATTACCGGAAAACACTATATTTTTTGAATAATATGTTTTCTTTGCTTGATAAACAGAAAATTTTGGATTATTTCCGCAAAAAAGCATTGAAGCCATAATGAAGGGAGAGGCTGTATGGTTCACAAAAAACAATTGCCGAAACTTTTTGGTGTAGTCGTTATTATATCTCTATTGTTCTTTGTATTTCTAAAATTATGCTTATTATGGCAGCCATGCTACAGTAACAATCGCAGCTTTGATAAAAGCACGAACTATGCAATTAAAAGAGTCGTTTTAGAGGCTATGAAAGATAGCCATTCTGACATTTTCGCAGTAAATCAACAGGATATTTACACATCTGCGTATTTGGCAGAATACGCACAAGACGCAAGGGAGCAGACACCACGAAGCCCTTTTGTGATAATCGATTCTTCCTTTATGAAATCACTGAAACGAATTTCAGAGGATGAATATGCAATTGAAGTGCAGTTAAAATGGCCGGATGATTGGAAGTATGATATAGAAATTCAAAATATCAACGAAACATTCTATATATCGCAGATCGAAATTGATCCTTGAAGGCAAAATTACTCAACACCACCCGAAAAACAGAACGGAGGTACATTCGAAATGGAAATGGACTCTATGTTGAAAGCGATCGATCAGTATCCCAATGGAACAGACATTATTGTAGAACCGGTAACCGGCGATACGATTATCGGACATATCGATACAATATATGAATCAGACAACGATTTGCCGGAAGAAGATCCGGGATATGAAGAATACTATTCTTGCGTTATTCAGGTGTCTGCCGCGTGCAAAGATACGCATGGACGATTTCTTATGCCCGGAGATTTAACGGAAATATGCAAAAACGACCCGATTTCACGTATTACATTAAAGGACGGAACCGTGATTTGGCAAGCCGGAGAAAAGCTGTAAAGATATCAATTTATGTGGGAGGATGAGGAATATGAAATTCAAAAAAGCAGCATTAGCTCTTTGTTTACTGATGTTCGGAACCGCTTCCTTATTGTTATCCTGCGGAAATTCTCAAGTGAATTACGATTTTTCAAGCTATGATGAATTTGGAAAGTTAGAACACTATACCCTGCAGGATGATGAAGCTTTTGCCGAGTTTGTTGCCGCGCCGTCGTTAGAATATCTGAAAAAGAATTCGGAATGGAAAAAAGAACTGTCCTTGCGCGCCGATATTAATATGATTGCCGTGGATTGTTATCATAACGATAAATGGATTAAAGAGAAATTTGTAGTTCCGGATAAAGAGTACCAAAACGGACCGTTCTTTTTCGATTATAACGAATTATCGGCACTGATGACGGAAAGCGGACTGCAAGATTTTCTGAAAACACACCATGTGAAAAGCGGGCAGATTTATTCGGTTAAAATGATAAGTTTTTCGAAATACGGGCTGCCTATCCTTTTCTGGGTGAAAACCGAAAAGAATAGCTTTTACATCGTTAAGGACTATAATGAAAGGTATATGGATAATTTTGAAGGAGAAAGGATGATTTATACGACTTACACCAATCAAAAGGTCATGAAAGCTTTTTGATTTTACAAATTCAAATTTGAAAAAGCGTATTTTTCTGTATGTACCAAAACAGGGTTCATCTGTCTTATAAGCAGGTGAACCCTGCCACAAAAAATACCTCAAAATGAAAGGAGCTTTATGGACTACATATATTTTCGGATTACCGGAGAACATCTGGATTTGCCTTCAATGATAGAAAATATCGGTATCAAACCGGAAAAACTCTATCATAAGGGCGAACGGTATCGAACAAGACCGATTGGTGCTATTCCTGCGGAAGAAAAGGAATATGATTTCGACGGTTTTATATCTATGATTGAGTGCGATTTCAAAGACACGGAAAAACAATTGGAACGCTTAATCGAACAATTATACCAAAAGAAAGAGTTTCTTCGGAACCTGTCCGAACAAGCAGAATCCATGACCGTATGGGTAAATCTGTATCCGGAAACCTATCAACAGAATTTGCATATTTCTCCCAAAAGCATGGGTATGTTAGCTTATATGCACATTTCCTTGGATATTACAAGTATGAATTTAACCGCACTTACCGATTGACAAAACGAACAGGAGGTTGAATCATGAAATCACTATCTACACTACTGAAACGCCTGTTTGTGGCAATGTTGGCACTTGCTGCACTTGCGGAACTGGTAGTTATTATTCAATTAACTACCAAAAAGCCAGAGACTGTTCTTCCGGATAAAGAAGAAACAAGAGAAAACAAGGAAATCGATGAAATCACTTTGCCGGATGATGAAACATCTCTGCCGAATGATGAAACGGTTCAAAGTTGTGAAGAAAAATATTATTGGTTTCAAAACGAGCGGTACTCCGAGAAGCTCTATCACGGGACATGGAAGATTACTGACTTGATTCCTCCGGAAAAACTTCCCTCTATGTATTGGCGAATGTTAGAGGATGGTACAGAAGTAACTCTTAATGGTGTTAGAAAAATGGAAGGAAAAGTGTTTACCGTTAGCGAAAAAGGAATCGAATATGATGGTGTGTTCCATCCTTACGCCTTAAAACCGATTACCTTTGTTGCCCCTCTATCGCAAGTACCCTGTCTGCCATACAGCGGTTTGTATGAACGGTCTTCTCTGAATTTTCCAGGCAGCTATCTTACCTATGTTGCATTTTATTTGCCGGAAAATACTGATATAAGGCGCGAAGATTATGTACGGGACACAAATCCGGATAATCCGTACGAGAGGTATGTCAATATAAGTGATTGCCATGCATTTTTCATTATTGATGCGAATTCCATGTACATGGAAGAAGATGGTGGGCTGATGTATTTGGTAGAACGCTGCGAAGAAGAACAATAACTGACGCCAAAGGGTTCATCTGTCTTACAAGCAGGTGAACCCTGCCACAAAAACATTTCCGGCTCACCCTCTGTTTTCATTGTGGAGGAAAAAAAGTAAATGAAAATGGGTTCTTTATACACCGACATGGATTCCGAAAAACTCAAGGAAGTTTTCGAAAAAAACGTGTCGATACAGCCGCATTCAAAACACCCGCAGTTAAAGCTATTCCTATTATCTTCCGGTTCTCAATATGAAAGGTACTTTGGAAACTTCGGAACAGACGGCTTTTGGATCAGCTACGCTTTTCCCAACCAAATTATAAACAGCACGTTGAAAATTATGGAGGGAAAAATCCGTTCTTGCGAGAAAGGCATAAAGATCGACTTGTCTTACAAAATTCCCTTTTTCCAAAAAGCACTGTTAGCAGGTTGGCTGCTGCTTGGGTACTTGTTCGTGGCGACCGATGTTGTTCGGCACGTACACAAGCATTTGCTTGAACTCCTGTTGCTTCTTGGGTTGCTATTCGCCGCTACATACGGTACCTTTCTGGCGGCTATGTGTTTTGCTGACCGTTTTTTGTGTAATGGAAAAAGCAAGAGGGAAAAACTTTTACGGTATATCACAGAGTTGCTGCAAAACAATCCGACGCCTTAACTTCAAAAAATGCGACAGTATATCCAGCTGACCGTAACACGCCCTTATAAAGATTACCATCCATTGTGCAAACAGGCCTGAGTTAGCCTCAACCCATTTTCCCTTGCAGCCATTCTCCGCTCATGTCTATTTGCTCACAGAACTTACAGAAAGGAATAACGGTATGAGATTATTAACGTATGTTATGCGAAGCATCCTGATTTTGTTTTTTGTATGTCTTTTAGGGTTTCTGATTCCCATTAAGTTCTGCCGGATGACTTATCCGTCGTCAAATACGAAAAAAGACTTTGTTGTCGTTCGTTTGGATGACACCAAAAACTGGTGGATTTTCTTAGGAGATAAAAACAGAAGGTTGGATTGGGATACCGCGCCGGATTATCCCGTTACCATTGAAGGCTTGCAAATCGAAGATATTGTTTGTTCCGATCTGTATGTTGCCTATGAACCCACCTATTTTATCTTATGGGGCGATTGTGAAGTGCGGGAAACGCTTGACACAGAATATATGGTATATATGAGAGAGTATATAATGCATTGTACGGATTGGGATATTTTAGGCGAGCTTAGCAGCCGAAATTCGCTTCGTCAGAAATTTTGCCGTCGATATATGACGATCTATGATTTCAAATGGGTCGATGATCTGCGCGATTTCATTGACAACGGAGGCATTTTGGGGATGATCTATAACGGAGGAGAAAAATGAAATATATTTTAGGGTTATTGACAACGTTTTTTGTGCCGACTGTCATTATCCTTGGCTCGGGTCTGCTTCTGATAGAAGGAATATTTTATGGATCGCGTATTCCTTCAAAAGAAGTTAAACAGAAAGCTACTGCGGTTGCCAATGAATATGTTAAAACTAATTTGAATGAAAAGGTTGAGTTGGTAGATGTCTGGATAGGATTTGAACCTTATATTTATAAGGTTCGATATAAAACGATCGAAGAGCCTGTGTTTGAGTTTACGGTGTATATGTCACCGGAATATGATAAGCTTTCCGATGATTATGAAAAAGAATATAGATTAGCTCTCGAAAAACAACAGGCGGCAGCTGAATCATAAGGAAGAGCAGGGTTCATCTTAAAACAAGCAAGCCGAAATACATCCCTAAAAGGGGATCTGTTCGGCTTGCTTTCATTTTGTTATTTGCACGTGGCTAACAGGATATTGCAGCAAAACTCATTGTTTTCTTCGTAAAACTGCAGCATTCCGTCATATTTTTTTACGATCGACCGCACGCTTTTCAGCCCGACACCGTGAAGCTCCGAATTCGCTTTCGTCGTTTTTAAGGCATGATTGTTTTGCATGACAGACTGATCAATGCTGTTTCTGAAAGTGAAAGAGATATATTCGCCGGCTTTCCGAACTTCGAAATGAATTTGTTTTGCTTCACTCTTTTCCGCTGCCTCGGCGGCATTATCTAACAGGTTGCCAAGCATGGCTCCCATGTCGAAATCATCCATTTTCAGATTTTCCAAACTGTCCTCCTGAACCCAAACATGAAAAGAGATTCCTTTGCTGTCGCAAAAGGCAAGTTTAGCATTGACAACTGCATCGAATACAGCATAGCCGGTTTGAACCATATTACGCATACTCGGCAAATAGGATTCCGAAAGATTTTTTATGTAATCAGATGCTTCTGCCATGTCGCCGCGGTCAACATAGCTTTGAAGAATTAACAATTGGTTTTTCAGGTCATGTTTTACCATGCGCATTTGATTCACAAAAACTTCCGAATTTGCCAAGCTTCGCTTATTATTTTCTGCTTGTTGTTCCAAAAGGCGAATCCTCATTTTGTTGGCGTATTCACGGCTGATAACCGCATAAAAGTAATATGTTAAACCGTTTGCCGCAACGATACAGAGCATTCCCGACAACACGTAACTCATAACATCCGTGTGCACAAGGGCGATTTTCATAAGCCCTGTAATCGAAACAACGGAAATGAGCGGGATGACGATTAGCGCATACCACAGTTTTGTTTTGCTCAAACTCCGATAACGGTTTTTATAAATGACGGTGTATGCAATCACCAACACCACTTTGGAAATTATGACACTGACGACACGGGTCGAGTTAAATACTGTTATCATTTCAAGCGGCGAATAGTGAATAAGTGTGCAGATTGTGATGTTCGATACCACGGCAACCATTGTCACGACAATTTGCGTGATCACACTCATCCACAGTTTTAACAGAATATCCCCCTGCAAGCACAGCAGCGCATATACAAAATATAAAACAATGGGGATATATGAGCCAACACTTTCAAACGCAGTGATATGATTGACAATACAAATCTCCGCAAAGCTCAACATCCAGCATACAAAAAAACAAGCAAAGGCTTTGATTCCGGTATATTTTGGCTCCAAATAGAGCGTTAAAAAGCCAACCATGACAAAGATCTCAAGAAGGTTGATACATAATTCAAATATTGCCTGCATGGTCAAAAGCTCCTCATATAGGTTTGAAACTGATTTTTGACGGCATCTACCCGTTTTCTTCCGATAGCGATCTGCTGTCCGTCCAACAAGGTAATATCCCGGCTTGTTACCCGTGCAATATACCGGCAATTTACCAAAATGCCATTTTGCACCCGAACAACAAAATACGGCTCCAACTGTTTTTCCGCGTCTGCCATTTTACCTCTTAAAGTGATACTGCTGCCGTTTTTATATCTCAGCACAATGTCATGTCCAGAAGATTCGACAAGTGTCAGATTTTGCAGGTCGATTTTCAAAACGCGTTTCTCACTTCTCAGCCTGCAAATACAGTGACCGTTGCGGTTATCGTACTCGATCTGATCGAGCAGCCTTGAAAGGACAATTTCCAAATCTTCCAAATGGCTTTTTCGGACAAACCAAAACGGCTGATAATGTAATGCCTGAAACACGTCTTCGTCATGGCTCGTAACAAAAGCAAAACGAGGGCGGCAAGCTTCATTCTGAAGTACGTTTGCGACCGAAAAGCCATCCACCCCTGGCATATCAATGTCTAAAAAAACGATATCCGGCACTGTCCTTCTGCATTGTTCCAACAAATCATCTCCATTGTCAAAGCATTGAATTTGGCAATCGGATACGTTCTCTAAAACTCTCTTGATCTCTTGGCAGATTTTGTCAACAAAAGGCGCCTGATCGTCACAAACATAGATTTCTAAATAACGTTTCATGGAATACACCCGAAATTCTAAAGTATATTCTATTATAGCATATTTCAAAAAGCAGTGCAATAAAAGATTTTGAATTTTGGCATTTCTTGGGGATAAATGCGGAATGTGATAGTATTCTTCAATATATTCAAAAAACAGACAATTGCAGTTTCCTTTAATACACGCAGAGGGGCATTGGTATAATTGTTTTTAGCCACGTGTTTTCCTCCTGTTTTTGTGTTTGTTTTATTATAGCATATTTTGCATTTTTCTGTCTGCTTTTTTAGTATAGCACCAATAAGTACATCGTTATGATGAATTTCCGTTTTGCAATGCTGCCAAAACTTTACAGTATATCAACCGAAGCGGTGCAAATACTATGAGCGTAAAGCCGCAAAACAAACGTTTTTCGCGCGCTTTCAATCACAAACCGATTACCGGTTAAAAATTCAAGGAGATATTTATCATGAATAACAAGAAGTTAGTTCCCGAAGCAAAAGAAGCTATGGATAAGTTTAAGATGGAAGCGGCCAGCGAAGTCGGTGTAACCCTCAAGCAGGGCTACAACGGAGACCTCACCGCAAAGCAGGCCGGTTCTGTCGGCGGTCAGATGGTCAAGAAGATGATCATGAACGCTGAAAACGCAATGAAGACCAACGGCTAACCATCCGTTCGTTTGACCGCTTCGTTTTGTCTTTATCCGGCGAAATATCGCCGGAAACCAACAAAAGCCGACGCAAGTAAATGCGCCGGCTTTTTTGTGACCTTGAATTTACAATGTAAGTGCAACCCACAAAAAATGGACACAATAAAGAAAAATCCAGTATAGTGGGTTTGACGAGAACTCAAAGAAACAGCACAAATTCCGGGAAGAAGCCCTTTCGCGATCAGCAGAGAATTGAAAAGAAACAGTGTTAACGGTGAGTATTTTGTGTCATTGCAGAAGAAAAACACCGCGAAAGACACCAAAACTGCAAAAGCTTTGTATCATATACGAAACGGTATGTCCTGCGGCTTCTGAAAAGCTATTTTTTCTCCGCATCGGCAGAGCTTTCCGCTGTCTCTGCCGGAGCTTGCATCGCCGTCTGCGTCAGCTGCTCCGGCGCGGTCTTTTCCTCACGGCTCTTGACGTCGCTCTTGACAAGCTTATACACCGCCGCGCAAAGCGGAACGCCGATGAGCATTCCGGGAATACCGCCGACTGCGCCGCCGATGGTCACTGCCGTCAGTACCCAAATACCCGGAAGACCGATGGACGCGCCCACCACACGCGGATAAATGAGGTTGCCCTCCAATTGCTGCAAAACCACGATAAACACGATAAACAATGCCGCGCCGATAAGCGAATCCGCCGTAAACACCATAAACGCACCGACCGCCGCACCGATATAGGCGCCGGCAATCGGAATGAGTGCCGTAAAGCCGACAAGCGTTCCGATCATGGTGGCATACGGAAAACGGAAAATCGTCATGCCGACGATGCACAAGACGCCAAGGATCACCGCTTCGGTGCACTGTCCCACGATAAACCGATGGAAGCAATCGTCAAGCACCGAGACAATACGCTTCAGTCCGTCGCGCAGCTTCTGCGGCTTAAGATATGCATTCACCACACGGTTTAAGCCACTCGTCAGCGTTTCCTTGCCGCTTAGCAGATAAACGGCAAACACAAGGCTTGCAAATACGGAAAACACGGTTGAGAACACCGCCGACACAAATGTCATGAGCGACCCCATCACGCCGCCAAGTCCGTTGACCACAAAATCGACGGCTTTTTCCACCATATCCTTCCAATCGGCGTTTTGTCCGAACTGTTCCTGCAGTTTTTCCTGCAAAATACCGGTTACTCCATATTCACTCTCAATGCTGTCATACCACTTGGCAAATACCGGCGGCAGTTCATCGACCAGCACTTTAACGCAGGATACAAGCTCCGGCACAATGAGTGTTATCACCAAAAAAACAAGTGCGGCAAGCAGTGCAAACGCCATGGTCATGCTGACCGGACGCTTGATTTTTGCCACAAGCTTCTTTTGGCATTTTCCGAACAGCTTTTTTTCCAAAAAGCTCATCGGAATGTTGACCGCATAGGCCACCACAAAGCCGCCGATGAGCGGCATAACGGCATAGGCAAGCGCACCGAGTGCCGCTTCGGCGATCTTCCAATACCGAGTCACCAAAAACAGAATAAACGCGGTCACGCCGAGAAAAATAAAGGTTTTGCGATTGTCTTTCATACGGCAAGTCCCTCCTTGAAATGCGTCATTCAAATGTCCGTTTCGCCTGCATGTGCCGCTTCGCCGTCCATCTCGCCGACGGTATCCGCGCGTTCTGCCGTTCCGAAACGGGAGGCGATATTGATGTTTGCCTTGCGCGCCTGCACGTGCTGCAGCCGACGCGGCACGCGATACCGTTTGCCGTCCTTTTCGAAAACGGCACCGGTTTGCTTAAAATAAAACGCGGTATCCGCCGCAAGGCACTGCGAACGGATGTGTAATACCCAATCGTACCGGCACACGCGTGCCTGTTCGCCGCTTTCGCCGCCGGCCACGACCTTGACAATGCCGGAAAGCCTGCCGCGAAAATCGATGTCGGAAAGCAACGGCTCGCAGATAATGTATTTATGCTTGATCGGCAAGGTTAAAAAGAATGGCAGCCGCTCATCGCACGCTTTTTGATTCTCCATGGTACAGCATATCGAAACATTGTCATAGCCGTTGCCCCAATCGTCGGGCAGACAGTCATAAAACCGAACAATGCGCTTGGTGATGATGGTGAACGACACGTCCGTGCGCTGACGGATAATCGCCCACACCTCGTCACGCCACACAGAAACAAGCGGATGATCCATAAAAAAATCGCCGGTCATACAGACATAGACCGTAGAACCGGCGGGGATTTTATACGAACCTTGTCGGTCGACGGCAAGCGGCAGGGCAAACGCTTTGTTTTTGGTCACAAGCGACGCATCTCTGCCGACGCGCTCATCGCGCCGGTAAACATAGCAGTTCCGGCAGCCGTCCGAATACTTTTTGCAGCCGTGCCACGGATTCCATATAAATTCCGCGGCACAGGCTTGTTTTCCCGGATCGTTCATGCGTTAGGGGACGCTTCATCCGTGACGGCGTTCATGATCTCATCGTATGCCCAGAAATCGCCCGGCAGATCCCGGAAACGCTGCGGAAGACCGCTTGCTTTGGCAAGGCCGGTCACACGGTTGATGATGGTCACGGCTTCGGCACGGCTTACCGCCTTATCCGGGCGGAAATCGCCTTCGGGATAGCCGAGAATATAGCCCTTGGCCACAAATTTGCGGATAAAGCTTTCCGCCCAATGTCCGGAAATATCCGAAAGAGTTACGTTCGTTTCGCCCTCGACGGCTGTTTTGTCCAGTCCCAATAACACGGACAGAAGCTTAACCATCTCTGCACGGGTGATCTCACGCGAGCCGCCGAACGTGCCGTCCTCATAGCCGTTGATAACGCCTGCCGCCGCAAACAGCTCTACGGCTTGCTTGTGGTTTTCGGAAACATCGGCAAAACGGTTGCCGGCGGTTGTGCCTGTAATATCAAACAGCTTGTCAAGCATATCCACCACTTCATAGCGGCTTGCCGGGTCGTTCGGACGGATATACGACGAAGTCGGAATCAGATATTTGATTTGCGCCGCATTTGCCTTCATGGCAATGACGGCGTTCGGATCCGGGTCTTTAACGGGTGTCGGCTCGGGATCCTTATCCGGCGTCGGTTCGGGATCTTTTGTTTCTTCGGTCGGGAAACGGAAGTTAAAGGCAGAAATTTCGCTGTTGGTCATGCCGTTTCGGATGGCAACGGCGCGGATCTGTGTGCCGTTCTGCGTAATTTCGATGGGAGCTTCGTAGCGAAGCGAGGCACCGGTCGGCGTTGTGCCGTCGAGCGTGTAATAGATGACTGCGCCGACTGTGCTGCAGCGAAGCGTCACCTTAGTGCCCGGCTTGATCTCGCCGCTCGGCGTATCGCAGAAGACCGGCTTGACCTGTTCGAGTTTGGTGACGCCGCCTCCGGTGCTGCCGCCTCCGGTGCTGCCGCCGCCTCCTCCGCCACCGCCTCCGCCTCCGCTCGGCGTTTTTTTGGCGAATTTTGCGACTAGTGTCACGTCCTCCGTGACCGTGAAGGTGTACTGCAAACCGGTATAGACCAATCGGTTTCCGACATACCAGCCGGACAGCGTATAATTGGAATTCGGCGTTGCGACAAGCGTCACCGATTCGCCGTATTCATATGCACCGCCCTCAGAAACCGTTCCGCTGCCGGAGACTTCTGTCTTGACCGTATAGGTGCTTGTTTCACCGACGGTCGTTTCGGTCTTCCATTCGAAATTGTCAATCAAAATCGATGAACCGTTTTCGGTTTGTGCTTCCAAAACCGCCGTGATCGGGTATTTCCCGAAAGCGGCATCTTCTGCGACCGTAAAGGTACAGACAAGAAGCTCAGACAAAGACGATGCCTGCAGGGGCGTTTCGAATTTCCAAGAGGACACCGCTTTGCCGGCCGTCTGCGTATCCGTTCCGAGGAAGCTGTCTTCATAAGCCGTACAGGCGGCGTTTTTCAAGGTGAACACAGCCGGGTCATAGGTGACCGTCATACGCATTTCGCTGAAATGGCAGGCATTGCCGAGCGTATAGGTGAGTGCAAATTCGGACTGCCGCTTGAGACGAATGCCGGACGTGCCCGAAAAGCTCGGGACAACCACGTTCACCGTCATATCCGCCTTGGGTCTGCCGCTTGTGGTCACATAAATGGTGGCCGAGCCTTCGGAAAGTGCCAAGAGCGTGCCGCTTTCGGCATCCACACGGGCAACCTTGGGATTGTCGCTGGTAAAGGTTAATGTGTCGCCGTGGTCGGCAGGCACAACCTTGCAGGCAAGCGTCGTTTTTTCACCGGACACCAGCGTTAACTTGGATTGTTCAAAGGAAATCGATGTAATCGGCCGATAGACCGTTAATTCATACGACGCGGTGATGGAGCCGTCGGTGTTTGAAGCCGTAATAACAGCCGTGCCGACGCCCAAAGCCTTGACCGTGCCGGAAGCGTCCACCGTGGCGACTTCTTCGTTATCGCTGGTATAAAGCACTTTTTCGGAGGGTCTTGCCGGTGTGCAGGTGGCCGTGAAGGCTTGGCTGTCGCCGAGCGGAAGGACTTGGGTGGGATTTTTGAAGGTGATGTTTTGGATCACGGCATAAGAGCCGTTATAGGTTTTGAACTGTGTGATGGCTCTTGTCAGAGCGGTGTCCTGTGCGGACAGGCGGTCATCCGACTGCGGTTCGGTCTTGTGCTTGATGAGCAGTGCTTCCGCCTCGTTAAAAGCCGCACGGAACTTGTCCGCCGTGGCTTGTGTACACCACATTTTTCCCTGCGGAACGTTCACCGAGCTGTCAGCGATCAGAATGTCGCCGTTATCCAATTTATCGATATCGGCTTTTGCCTTCAAATAGGTGGCAAACAGCTTTTCGGCCGTACCCGTATACGCCGAGCCGCCCTTTACCGTGATGTCAAACGATTTCGAAAAGGGCTGCTTGCGGTCAGATTTCGGGTCGGTATAGGAGCTTGTAACGGTCAAGGTATACTGCAGATCCTCAGAAAGCCCCGGAACATCCGGCGGAGAAAAATCCATGACGGACGCATTCCCGACCAATTGCTGCGGCTTGCCGACAATGCCGCCGTAGAGCTGCACATAGCTATACGTATACGAATCCTCGATAACATCGCCGTATTGATCGAACGTTTTTGCTTGGATACGCAAGCTTTCCGGATCGAAGACCGTGGTATCCGTATCGGTTTTGGCAACAATGTAATACGAGCTGTAGGCAGTTCCGTCCACCGTGACCTCCATGGAGGTCGGAACCGACGAAGCGTGCTTGACCTTGATATCGGCCGTGCGGACAATGTCGCCGCAGGCGATCGAGAAGGTGTAAACACCTTCCTCAAGCGACGGGCTAAGCGCAATGGCATTGCCGGAAGCGAGAATTTCGATGGCATCGCCCTCATATCCGACAATCGTGCGTTTTGCAAAGGAAGGCAGCTTTGCCGCAAAGCCGAACGAATCGACCGCCTTTACCGAATAGCGCACGTAGGTCGGTTCGCCGCCCTTTAAGGTATATTCTTCGGCATCGAACGCGAGCGAAAAATCAGCCAAATCCTTGGCGTCTCCGGCCTTGGCGTAAAACAGGGAAAGCGGCTTTTTGCCTGCGGCGGAGGAAAGGAACACCGTGCCGTCCTTGTAGCTCATCGGCACAAAGGAAAGCGGGACTTTACCGTTTTCGTCGGCACGCACATGATTATAGTACAACACATTGCCGTCCGCAGCGGAAAGCACGGGCGTATCTTTGTCGGTATACGTTCCGGCAAGCATGAACACAAGATAGGAGGCGTGCGGTTCGCCCTCCGCATAGGTGTAGTTATAGGCACCGGTAACGCTGTCCGGGAACAGCTCCGGCAAGGGAGACTCATCCGCCGCGGCACAGCCCGCAGCAAAAACGCCGATGAGAAGTACCGCAAGCAAAACAAGACGAAACGGCTTATGTATGGCTTTCATAGCACGAGTAACCTCCGATAAGGAAAAATCAGAATTCTGTCGATAATATAACAGTTTCAGTATACCACAAAGTGTTTGTTCTGTCAAATCTTTTTTCTGCATTTTCGCCGTGTTTTCCGTTTTTGGAACACCGGCAAAAAATACCGTTATCGAAAAGCAAAAAATGTTTGCAAAAAGGCTGTACAAATCCGAAAAAATCCTGTATAATAAAAGACGTAAAAATCCCGGCAAAGTTCCGCTTCTTTTGCCGGAGGATTCTCGGGAAAGGATATACGATCCATGAAAGCTTTATCGCACCTGCAAAAAAGGCGTTTTTCATCAGCTCTCCGCGGAGCTGCCGCGGCACTGTTTTTGGCAGCTTCGGCTGTTTCGGCCGGCTTGACAATGTTTTGTGTGTCTGCCGGTGCGGCAGACACCTCCTTGCCGTTTGTGCCGAATGCGGCCTCTTATGCGGCTCCCGCCGTGCAGTCCGTCCGCGTGAAAATCAACGGAATCTCGCCGTCCTTTGCCTATGCGCCGTTCATTTCGGGCGACTATACCTTCATTCCGCTTCGTGCGGTCATGGAACACCTCGGCGCTGCGGTCGAATGGATCGAAAGCACCCAGAGCATTGTCATCACCTCTGCCGGGAAGACCATCTCCATGACAGTCAATTCGGACGAAATGACCGTGAACGGCGTCAAAAAGACACTGCCTGCCAAAGTGCTTCTTATAGGCGATGTGACGTATGTGCCGTTGCGTGCCGTTTCCGAATCGCTCGGTGCCGTGGTCGGCTGGGACGGCAGCACACAGACGGTCGGCATTTATACAAACGAAAAGACACATTCCCTCTCGCTTGGCATAAGCAAGGTCACCATCGGGCAAACACTCGATTCGTTCACCTTTTCACACGGTCTGCCGACCTATTCGGTTTCGGGCGAAAACGGCCTTATGTGGCACGTGTATGCCAATCCGTCGGCATTTTTGACGGTCGCCTCGGACGGCGGCATTGTGTGCGCCTACTACACCAACACACCCGGCTTTTCCACCTCGGAGGGCCTGCAATACGGCTCTGCCGCGCCGGACGACGGACGGCAATATGAGTATGCGCACATGGGAAACATCAACATTCATAAGTATTACGACACGATCGAAAAGAAGCTGTGCGCCGTGTATGTCGCCGCCGACGGCTATTACAATCTGCACGACATCAACATTTCGCTCGCCGGACAGGCGCGTATCGGGCTTGACGTTCTCAACGCCTTCCGCGCCGCCAACCACCTGTCCGCGCTCACCTGGGACGAAGCCGCCGCCAACTGCTCCACCGACCACGCCGCCTATATGGCGGATATCGGCGAGCTGACGCACACCGGTCCCGGCGGCGAAAACGCCATCGAGCGGTATCAGGCGTATAATCCTTCTTTCCGGTGGAAAGCCTGGGGCGAAAATATCTGTGCCGGCGCCAAAAACATCTTCACCTGTATGAACGGCTGGCGCAATTCCCGTCAGCACCGCACGCTGATGCTTTCCGACAAGCTGTACGCCGGCATCGGCATGGTCTATAAACCGCACGGCGCCTATTCATACAGCGCAGCCATGCTGCTTTTGAAATGATATCCGGTAATTCTGCTAACCTTTCGAATTTTGACAATTTCTGAAAAAATCACTTTGGAGGACACTTTACCATGACAGAACACGAAAAAATCTTTGCCGGAAAAATGTTCAATGCGCGCGGCGCGGAATTAAAAGCCGTCAAGCATAAAGCGCACAATCTGTGCGTGGAATACAATATGCTCACAGAGGACAATCCGCGCCGCACGGAAATCATCCATGAAATGCTCGGCGCACACGGCGAAAACGTGAGTTTTCAAGGGCCGGTGCAGTTCAACTACGGAATGCATACCAAAGTCGGCTCGAATTTCTTCGCCAATTATAACTTCATCGTCCAGGATGACGGCGGCGTCACCATCGGCGACAACTTTATGGCAGGTCCGAATGTCACGCTCTCCACGCCGCTGCATCCGCTTTCGGGCAGACAGCGTGCCGGTATGGTCAATGAAAAGGGCGAGACCTTTATCCCGTGCTATGCAAAGCCCATCACCATCGGCAACGACGTGTGGCTGTGTGCCGGTGTGGTGGTCTGTGCCGGTGTCACCATCGGCGACGGCGCAGTCATTGGTGCCGGCAGTGTCGTGACGCACGACATTCCGGCCGGGGTGCTTGCCTATGGCGTGCCCTGCCGCGTGATCCGCGAGATCACAAAAGAGGATGAAAAAGCCATGGAGGCTTTGATTTAAGCTTTACCGCAAAACATATACGTCCTGCCGCAACCATTTTACGGCAGGACGTGTTTTTATTTGTTCTCTTTGTTTCTGTGAGCCGCACGGCACATCTCTTTGAGCGCATCCATCGCTTCGGACAGGCTGCCGACCGCATCGATAAGCCCGATATCCACCGCGCGAAGTCCGTCGATGACCGTGCCGATATCGGCGGCAAGCTCATCCGTCTCCAGCATCAGACTGCGCAAAACCTGCTCGGAAACGTGCGAGTTTTTCACAATAAAATCGATGATACGCTCCTGCATCCGCATAAAATACGTGAAGGTCTGCGGTACACCGATGACAAGCCCGTTCATGCGAACCGGATGAATGGTCATGGTCGCCGACGGCACGATAAACGATTTTTTGGCACATACGGCAAGCGGCACGCCGATCGAATGACCGCCGCCGAGCACAAGCGATACCGTCGGCTTTTTCATGCCGGATATCAGCTCGGCAATGGCAAGCCCGGCCTCCACATCGCCGCCGACCGTGTTGATGAGCACCAAAAGGCCGTCAATATCCGCGCTTTCCTCCACACCGACAAGCTGCGGAAGCACATGCTCGTATTTGGTGGTTTTGGTTTGTCCCGAAAGCAGATAATGCCCTTCGATCTGCCCGGCGATCACCAAAGAATGGATGGTGACATCGTCTTTTTTGGTGGTAATGCTGCCGCTGTCGGAAATGTTGCCGAATTGCAGCTCCTGCTTTTTAGCTTGGCGGATTTCTTCGTTTTCGTCTTCCGTCTCGGTTTCCTTTTTGCCGCCGCTGTCGTCCGGCTGTTCGGTGTCGGCGTCGTTTGTGTAGGGATTTTCGGGTAAATGTCTGCCGGTTGTGTTCATATGCACCGCTCCTGTTAACTTTTTTCATAGTATTTCCGGGCAGACGGGGAATATACTTGCGAGGAAACAATTGAAAATTGAAAGTTGAAAATTAGGGGAACGGTTTTCAATTGAAGCTTTGTGCGCTGACAGCAACCACAGCAGCAGCACTCGCCTTCCCTGTGTAAGGGAAGGTGGCACGCGAAGCGTGTCGGAAGGGTTGTTCTTACACTACATACAGTTTTGCGGCAAACGAAAACGTCCACCTTTCGGCGGACGTTTTTCGATGTTTCTTATAATCCCAAAATTTGTTTCTTTTTGGCGTCAAATTCTTCGGGCGTGATAATGCCGTCATCGAGCAGCGATTTCAGCTTGCGAAGCTCATCGGCGGTATCGCCGCCGGCAGTCGGCTGTGCCGGTGCGGCAGATGTCTGATAGCTCGGCTGCGGCTGATACGACGGCTGCGGCGCAGCTTGGTAGGCCGGCTGCGGCGCGGGCGAAGCGGCATAAGCCGGATAACCTTTGCCGGCGCAGATTTGATTGAGCTTACTCTGCATGAGAATCGGCGGCACAAAGTCGATAAAGACGGCAAGCACCGTAGAAACGGTGGAAATATCGGAAGCCACGCCGTTTTGACGGGCAAGCGCATCAATGCGTTTTGCCGATTGATAGGCCCAATAAATGTAGTAGAACGGAACGAACATACAGAGCAGCAATTTGGTTGCCGGATTGCGCTTTTGGCCGTCGAAAGCAGCATTTAGGTATTCGGTTGTGCGGTAAATCCAAATGTATTGCCAAATGCCGAAGGTGAAAAGGAGCAAAAGTACGTGCTTGGTCATGTCGCAGTAGCCGTCAAAGAGAGTGAGGGGCTTGGACTCTTCAGTAACAGGTGAAGAGTCGATGCAGGCTTTGCCAAAGCAGGCGACAAAGGCGGGAGAGATAAAATACTGCAGATTTACCAAAATATGTTGCCAATAATTTTGCAAATAATATGGCAAATCTCGTAATATTGTGGCAATAAGAGGCAAGTCGAGCAAAAGAGAAATAATCGAGAGCACAAGCGTGACAATCCAAAGTGCCTTTGCCGTATTTGGATTTTTTCGGGAAGTCAAAGAAATAAGAGGTAAAAGCAAGAATTCGACTAATATTAACAATTCGACGAATAAATCGGAATAGGGCCAATCTTGCATTTCAGAAATGTAAGAAACTTGAGATATTAGTAGGAACAAGAACGGCAAAACGGCTAAAACAGTGGTGATTGTATCGTTGTTTCGGCGAACAATACAAAGTATACCAAAAATGAGAAAAGATATGTAATTTAAAAAAGATGAGAAAGCATAAACTTTGGTATTAATGTCAGTATAAGTATTAAAAATAGCATCAAGGTAGTTTGAGCCATACATAATGAGTGGCAAAATCGCATAAAGCACAGCCAAAACACCACTCGCGATAAACAGCTTTTTACTTTTGTCAATTTTACCGGTTGGTATCGATTGCGTCATATATAAAACCTCCGTTTGTGTTTTTGTCATCTCATTATACAACTTTATGAACGGTTTGTCAATAGTTTTTGGGGAATTTTTGAAAAAGAATGGAAGTTTTGTGCAAAATTAGGGTTTTTGTGGGCTGTTTTGAGGTTTGCATAACCTCGAAGCTTCATGAAAAAGGTTTTAATTGTTGCCGCGGTGCGCTGAGAAAAAGTTTTTCTTTATCGGTTTGCCTTGTATAAGGTGAAAAAATTTTTCTTTTCTGCCCTCCGCCTCCTATTTCAACGCCCCTTAACCTACTGTTTGCAAAGAATACGGCTATTCTTTTGCTGTTCGCTCTAATTTTGTGCTGTAAAGCTGGAGCGTCGCACCGATTCAAATCATTGCCGGCGATACCCGGAAAACTTACGGTTTTCGCAAAACCGGTTACCTGATGAATGCCGGTCACTTTAACTACAATCATGTATCGACCGGCGATTTGAATCGAGGTCGCAGGACGGAGTCCCGCGTGCTTTTTGGTTACTTTTTGCACGATGCAAAAAGTGACAACCCGTTTCCCTTTCCGGGAAGCTTCGAGGTTTCGCAAACCTTGAAGCAGCGCACCGCAGCTGCAGCTTCGCACCGCAACAATTAAAACCTTTTTCAGGAAGCTTCGAGGTTTCGCAAACCTCGAAGCAGCGCACTAAAACAACAAATCTGTACAACCCAATTAAATCCTTTTGAAAGAATCGAGGTTCTGCAAACCTCGATTCAGCACACTAAAACAACAAATCCGCACAAATCCAATAAAATCCTTTGCCGCTTCGCGGCTTTTTACGCCGCCTTCGGCGGCAGACCTGTCGAGGCAGCACGCCCTGCGTGCAACAAACTCCCTGCCGGGAGCTTTGAGGTTCTGTGAACCTCAAGCCTCACCGGCAAAGATATCCGGCAAGCTTTACCGCGCCGCATTTGAAGCATTCGCAAGCCTCCGGCGGCATTTTCCCGGGGAAGCTTACCTCCAATGACATCGGCACGCTTTCGGGCAGCTTTTCCTTGACCGCTTCGGCAAAAGCGTCCCAATCGCATATGCCGCCGTGCCCGAAGAACGGAAGACGGTGTTGGTCGCTTCGTCCGTCGTTATCATGCACGTGAAGCGCTTCGATGACAGCTCCCGCTTCGGCAACGGCATCCGCCGGCTGCACACCGAAAATAAGTCCGTGTCCCGTATCTAAGCACATCCGCAGATGCTCGTCATTAAACTCCCTGACAAACTGATACACCGACGACGGCGACGCGATCGAATGCGCCGTAAACGGCATATTTTCAAGGCAGATGACCACATCCAACTTTTTGGCTTCCTCCAACAGCTTGGAATAAAACGCAAAGTTGAGGTCGTGAAACGCCGCGTGATCCGGCTCAGCACCCGTGCCGAACGGCATGATCGGGTGGATGACCATGTGCCGTGAGCCGAGAAGCTTGGTTGCATACAGCGATTTGGTCATCTTTTCGAGCCGCTCGGCTCGGTCCTCTTCGGTGGCGTCCTTCGGCGGATGCCGCCACGGGCCGTGCGTTTGATAGATTTCCACACCGGCTGCCTCCGCCGCCGCACGGTGTTCTTTCATCACACGTTCGAAATCGTCGTCGCTAAGCGAAAAAAGCGGATTGGTGGTGACCACCAAATGCTCATAGTCCGCCGCTTCATAGCCATGCGCTTTCATTGCCCGAAAACCTGCGGCAACGATCTCACCGTCTAACGTATTCGACGGAAAATACGCATCGGTTTCAATACAGATTTTTCTCATAAAAGCTCCTTTCCGATAAGTCATATCGGCTTTTTACAGTTTTACAGAATATTCTCACCCGGCAAAATTTTGAGCGGTGCGCCGTCGGCTGATACCCAAACCGGCAGACAGCTCGGATTGTAGACGGTTTTGCCGTCCATGCCGACCATTAAGGCACGCGATGCCATGATATAATCGTAAATTTCGATGTTGGTAGCGTACCAGACATCCTCCTTGCCGGCGGCATAGGCACAGAAATTTTCCATTAACTCCCAGTTGTTGTCGTTGTTGAATTCATAGCTGTGTCCCCAGACATACATGACCGCGTGATGTGTCCAACGGTTTGCTTGCGCACGCATGGTGTCAAACAGCTTCTCCATTTCGGGGCGGTGATGACAGGTCGGGTGCCACTTCATGAAATCCTCGGGCAGATTGAAATTGCCGGTCGCAACGGTGGTGCGGCTGTATTGCATACCGCCGGCACGGAAAATGCCGATGGTATGGTCGTTGTAATCGCCGTACGGATAGCTCATGCCGCGCACGGTATAGCCGCAAGCCTTTTCAAGCACACGTCTGTCCTCCAAGATTTCGCTGACAAGCACGGTATCCGGCACGCACGTCGGATGCGGATGTGTAAAGGTGTGGCAGGAAATTTCGTGTCCCTTGTATACGTCTGCGATCTCGTCAAAATGGACGCATCCGGCTTTGTTATTTGCCAAATTCATGGAATTGAGGTGGAAGGTGCCTTTGATTCCGTTTTTGTTGAAGATTTCGACAAGGCGCTTGTCAAAATCACAGCCGTCGTCGTAGCTCATGGTTAAAGCGGTTTTCTTGCCGTCCGGAAAAAGATTGGCTAAAATACGCATAACAAATTCTCCTTTAATTGTGTAATAAAATGGGTTAAATGCTATAAGTATTATAGTACCGCCGCAAGGGAAAGTCAATTGTTTTTGGAAAAAAGCACAAAATTGTAATACTTCGTATTGCGTTTTTGTTATTTTGAAGTTCCGTAGTCATACAAAAAACGTTCGGAAACATTTTCATCTCCGAACGTTTTCTTTTTGTTGCAGAAGTCTGTTGCCAACAGTCTTTTCGACGCACTCCGTGCGTCTTCCCTTACACAGGAACGGCGAAGTGCTGTCGTCCCTATCAGCGCGCAAAGCTTCGATTAAAACCCGTCTTTCCTGCTTTTCAACTGTCAATTCTCAATTACAGCAATCCCTGCGCCGCAAGATCTTGCGCGATCGCGTTGTGGATATCCTCACGCATCTTCATGACCACGCTGTAATCGTAGCCGTGAAAACCGCCCTTGCGGTTTAAGCAGCGTGTGGCGTTGGTAAGGATAATGACATACAAATTCTTTTCGCGATTGATAAAGAACGACGTTCCCGTGTGTCCGCAATGCCCGAAGCTGCCGTCCGGGAACAGCTTTCCGGTCTGTTCATACCGCGCGTCCACCATTTGATAGCCGAGTCCGCGTCCTTCTTCGTAATTCGGTGTGTAATCATGCTCCGCAAGTGCAAAATACTTTTCCGGATAGAGTGCAGGACTCTTTTCAAGCACCGCTTTCACAAACCGCTCAATATCCGCCGCCGTCCAGAACGACGCGCCGTTTCCGCCGATACCGCGCATGGCATACACAATTTCATCATCCACCCGGTATTCGCCGACGTGTTCACGCTTAAAGCAATCGACCGCATTCGGCTCATCGACGGCAATATTGAAGCGTGTGCGTGTTAAACCGAGCTGCGGCTTCAAACGCGTATAGAAGAGTTCATCGAGCGGCATTTTGTATAGCTTTTCGAGGATAAAGCCGAGCAAAATATAGCCGGAACAGGAATATTGATACGAACTGCCCGGCGCAAAGGCAAGCGGCACGGAAAGAATAAAGGCTGCCATGGCATCGCATCCGCGGTCGGCAATCTCTCTTGAAAATTCCTTGCGCACAATGCCGGACGTATGCGTGAGCAGCTGCTTGACCGTAATGTTCTTTTTTTCCTCCGGCACAGCGGAAAAGAATTTCTCCAGCGTATCGTCTGTCGAAAGCTTGCCTTCGCCGCACGCCTGCAAAATCAGCGTGGAGGTGACAAGCACCTTTCCCATGCTGGCTGCGTCAAAAAAGGTGTCCTTATCCGCATGCGGCGAGGCAAGAAACGCCGTTTTTTCGCCCATGCCGACTGTCACGAAATAGGCGTCGAAACGCTTGTCGGAAAGGCCGGTCTTCATATAAGCTTCTGTTTGATGCAAATTCATAAAATCGCTCCTTTTCGTGGATTTATTCTCTTTCATTATACGGAAAACGCTATTTTTTTCAATAGGAAAATTCTGTATATTAGCACAAAACAGGTGTTTCTTCTTGACAAATCGCACCGCGTTCGGTATACTGAAGCAAAGGAGGGATCGCATGACTTCGGTTTTGAAGGTTGCCGATTGGCAAACCGTTCGTTTTCTCGATATTTTTCGTGTGGACAGCGGCGTGCCCGGCACCAAATATGCCGCCGGCGGCCATACGGAATTTTCCCAGCTTGCCTTCAAGGAGCGCGGTCAAACAGCCATTGTCTACAATGGCAAGCCGATCGATTTTTCGCCGGGCAGCGTCGTCTATCTGCCCAAGGAAGCACATTCCGAGATTGACTACCGAAAAACGATTGTTACGCACGGCAGCAGCATTTGCCTGTTTTTCGACGCACCCGTGCCGTTATACACAAGCGCCTTTGCCGTTTATCCGCAATCCAAAGCGGTCGGCGAGTTGTTCTGCCGCCTGCTTGCGCTGTGGAAAAGCAGAAAAAACGATGATTTTTTGCTTTACGCCTCTTTTTTTGAACTGTTGGCTCTTGTAAATGACACGCTTGCCGCACCGGAAAAGCCGTCGGCGCTCGTTTGCGAAGCCAAAGCGTTTTTGACGGCGCACGCCTGTGACGCTTTTATCGATTTTGACGCGCTTGCCGGTCGGTTCGGCATAAGCACCGACCGGTTTCGGCGTGTTTTTAAGGCTTCCGTCGGCATTTCTCCGTTTTCCTTTTATGCCGAAGCCAAAACCGAACGCATCAAACGGCTGTTACGCGAAAATTCCGCTTCTTTGACGGATATCGCCGCGCTTACCGGTTTTGCGGAGCTCAACTATTTCTCGCGCTTTTTCAAAAAGCACACCGGTCTTTCGGCAAGCGATTATCGCCGCCGCTACAGCGAAAATCTGTAACCGTTCCGTCAAAAAACGGATTATTTTCCCTTCAAATCGGCAACACTGTCTATAACAGAAAACCGACGCGAAAGGAAGATCCATATGTCCTTATTCTCTGCCTTGCATCCCAGCATCAACAATCCCGAAAAAACCGAGAAAACCGTCTGTGAGACGGTTTGTCTGTACCCGTATCCCGACAAAAAGAGTCTCCGCCGCACAGGCGTCGTGTTTGTGCTGCTTCTTGCCGCAAGTGCGTTTTTCATCGTGCGTTTATGGGAGCTTGCCATGTATGACAACACAGCCAAAACCGTGCTGTCCGGTCAATACACGCGAAGTGCCTCCGCCGCCCGGCACACCGGCTTTGTCTACGATAAAGCCGGTGTGCTTTTGTCCCATGCCGAGGCCGGAGCCGTGGCTTTAGTCAATCCCTGCGGCCGCTGTGACAAGGATGCGGCGGCAGAATTTTTATTACACAATTCCAGGCTCACGCCCGATGAGATTCTTGCAAAAATCAACGGAACCGTCCCGTTTTCGGTCACTTTAAGCACCTCTCCCGGCGAACACGCACCGAGCGGCGTGTATGTTTATCCGCGCTATGAGGAAAACACCGGCACGCTTTGCCGACATTTGCTCGGTTATCGCGGTTCGGACGGCAGCGGCAAGGACGGCATCTATCGGCGGTACGACAGCTTTCTTTCGGGTGTCGGAACGCTTTCGTACCGCTATATGGCCAACGCCAAGGGACAACAGATGACGTCCGAGGTTTTCAGCGTCATCAACAACGGCTATACCGACAAAAGCGGTGTGGTCTTGACCGTCGATAAACATTTGCAGGAGCTGCTTGACGCAGTCTGTGACAACTATATCGACATGGGTGCGGCGGTGCTGTGCGATCTGTCCGACAACAGCGTTGCGGCTCTCGCGTCGCGGCCGCTCTATGCAGCGGATGATGTGGCGTCCGTTCTCGATTCGGCACGCGGTGAGCTTATCAATCGGGCATTTTCGCTTTACACACCCGGCTCGGTGTTCAAAACCGTGGTTGCGGCGGCGGCTCTCGAAGAAGACCCATCGCTCTATGATTTCACCTGCGAATGCACCGGCAGTGTCACGGTTGCGGGCAAGGTGTTCCATTGTCATAAACACAGCGGACACGGCGTGCAGAACATGAAAGAAGGCTTTGCCAACTCCTGCAATGTGTATTTTCTGGCACTTGCCGAAAAAACAGGGCTTGATGCCATCTGCGCCATGGCGCAAAAGCTCGGACTCGGCGAAGCGCATTCGCTTGGCGGTCTGTATATCCCGGCGGCAAAGCTTCCGGATACGGCAAACGCGCGCATTCCTGCCTATGTGGCCAATGCCTGTATCGGGCAGGGCGATGTCATGGTGTCCCCGGTGGATTTGGCAAGCGTTTATGCAGCATGTGTAACGGGATTCCGCCGGGATCTGTCGCTGGTCAAAGGGTTATGGGAGGAATCGGACAGCACGTCTCTGTCGGAGGGCTCTGCGCCGGAAGGAAAATTGCTCCGTTTTTGCGACACGATTCCGGTAAAAGTATTGAGCGACGCAACGGTCAGGCGGTTACGGGACATGATGTGCGCCTGTGTGCGTATCGGAACGGGTTGGCAGGCAAGCGCCGCGCCGCTTTCTGTCGGCGGCAAAACAGCCACTGCGCAGACCGGACAATATAAGGACGGCAAAGAGGTATTGAATCGGTTTTTTGCCGGATTTTTTCCGGCGGATGAGCCGCAGTATGTTTTGGTGATTTTATGTGACGGAAACGGTGACAACCACGCAGTTCCGGCGAAAATTTTTGCGGAGTTTGTCGAGATGGTTGCCGCCGCAGGCGAAAAATAAGCCGCAAAGCGGCAGAACAATGCCGCCAAGGGCGGCAAACTCCCGGCAGGGAGGTTTTTTGTAATACTTTTTGTGCCAACAAAAAGTATGCTCGGATGTGCAAAAAGTTGCCGGTGGCAAGTTTTTGTGCGTCCGAGACCGCCGAAAGGATGCCGCTGGGGGCGGCGGAAGGATTTAATTGGATTGTGCGAAGCCGCCATTGCGGCGAGCTGAATCGAGGTTTGCAGAACCTCGGAGCTTCCTACGAAGGAGTACGGGTTGTCACTTTTTGCATCGTGCAAAAAGTAACCAAAAAGCACGCGGGACTCCGTCCTGCGACCTCGATTCAAATCGCCGGTCGATACGTGATTTTTTCTGAAATGACCGGTGTTCATCAGGTAACCGGTTTTGCGAAAAGCTGCAACTTCGCCGGGTATCGCCGGCAATGATTTGAATCGGTGCGACGCTCCGGCTTTACAGCGTAAGGAGTTAGAGCAGAGATTAAAAGAACAGCTGCATTCTTTGCAAACAGTAGGTTAAGGGCGGTGCGAATGGGAGATGGAGGGTGGAAAAGAGTTATTTTGGGTGGGAATAAGGAAAGTTTGTGCAAAAGAAAGCTTTTTGTTTGCGAAAAAGGCACACTTTTTTAACTCATACAAAGCTATCCGATAAAGAAAAGCTTTTTTCAGCACACAACGACACCAACTTCCCACCGCACCAAAGCTAGCGTGCAACTACAAATTTTATCCGCGACAACCTTCTGTGAGCTTGCAGTACACCTTCTCATTTTCGAAAAACATCAGTCTTGCGTCTGCACTACGGTAACCCTTTCGCACCGATTCAAAGCCTTTTCGCCGGCGT